>CALEWY010000041.1 GCA_937925335.1 uncultured Acidimicrobiales bacterium | reverse complement strand
ACGATTTCGGCGTCGGCCTCTTGTGGTTCGCCGTCGGGCAGGCCCGACACGACTTCGAGGAGCACGACGGCCACGGGACGCAAGTGGCGTCGAGCAGCTGCGATGCGTGATTCGAGAGCAACGTTGAAGAAGCTCTCGCTGAACAACCCGGTGGACGGGTCGGTGAGCATTTCGATCGTCTGAGAGTTGAGAACTTCGTCTTCCTCGGTGCCGGCGACGGCTTCGAGTTCAGCTCGGAGGTTCTCTTCCTTCTCTTCAGCTTCAGAACGCACGGCCCGGAGCTCGTCTTCAACGAGACGCTGCACAGCGGCCTGCTCTGAGAGTTGCTGACCGAGTCGGAGGCCCGACACACCAGCGGCGAGGGCCAAGAGGCCTGCGACCGCGCCGAAGACAGGTTCTTCAACGAAGAACGCAACGAGTCCAGCGGCAAGGCCGAGGACACCGGTGACGAGTCCGGGGAGAGCGAGTCGAGAATTCATCATGATCCCATCGGCCCCTGAGGGCCGAACTGAAGAAGATTGGTCTCTTAGATCTAGCAGGCTCATCACCCGCCGTGAGGCACCCTTCGCCAGCTTCGGAGTGCGTCACCAGGTGATCGAACCAACAACTCTCGGATCGATCGCCAGTGGCTGACCATCTGCGACGACCCCGTCGGTGATGCTGAAGCCGATGATGGCACGTCCGGTCTGGTCGACATCGACGAGGTTTGATGGGAGCGGAACTTCGTCTTCGTCGCCTCCGGCGTCGTACTGGCCGAGCGATGTTGAGGCGCCAGAAGCGAGGTCGATTCTGGTGAGGTTGCCGAAGAATCCGAAGCCATCGCCCATCTGCCTCGAAACGAGAATCGACGTTGGACTGGCAGCATGGACCCGGCTGACGAACCCAGAGTGGGAGAGGTCAAGGTCGGCGATCCCAAGAGGCACAGGTTGGGTCGCAAACGTGCCGGCGTCGTAGACGGCACCATCGGTTGCGATCGTTGCGTCGTCGAGCCAGAACACACCGCCGAGTTCGTTCTCGAGCACCTCAGCGCTGTAGGTGTAGGTCTGATCAGTGATGTCGTCGACTGTGAAAGACCGCTCGATGCCTGAGCGGAGATCGACGATGACGATCGTGTCCATCGGGGCCACCACCCAATCGGGATTATCCGGATCAGCGATGCACCCCGATGCTCGGAGATAGGCCAGCTCTGATCCGTCCGGAGAAACCGACGGTGACCGACCGGGGCCGATCAGGTCCTCGACCCCGTCGGCTCGGAGCCCGAGCCACCAGATCAACGGTTGAGCCGTCGAACAGCTCAACCAGAAGTCGTCGGACTGGCGTGAGTAGAAGACTGAGCGCCCATCCGGATGCAGTTCAAGCGGTGAGACCTGGGACTCGAGCGCGTTCCATTCGAGGAACCTTCGAGCGATCTCGCCCGTCTCGACATCGATCGCAACGATCGCTCCATCCTCAACTCCGGTGCTGATCTCTGCGACCGCGTAGCCGTTGGCGTGGTTGTAGCCATCGGGCTCGGCAACCGGAGCGCTGTCAACGGTGGTCGTCGTGGTGATGGCGCCTTCGGTCGATTGGCTGAAGTCGGGTTCGACGTCTGGCGGGGCGAAGGTCGTCGACGGTGCGGCCACGCCCTCGTTTGAATCACCGTCGTTTGAGTCGCCGTCGTTTGAGTCGCCGTCGTTTGAATCACCGCCGTTGGAATCAGAGTCGGACGTGGTCGACACGATGGTGGTTGCTGTGGTGCTTGGTGTCTCGACCGCATCGATCGTTCCGGAGCCATCATTTGGCCGGAGTGCCACGATGCCGCCGACGACGACAGCGAGGAGAACCGCCGCCAAGGCGAAGGCTCCGAGTGGCCGGCGTGTTGGCGCCGGGGCGCAGGTGGTTGTGCCGACGGCGCCGTTTGCGAGGCGGGCTTGCTCGGATTGAAGCTGTGCGTTGAAGGTCGAGCGGATCTGATCGTCGACGTCGGGCATGTCAGGAGTGGGGTGCTGGCTCATCGGGTTTCCCCTTCGTGTGGCTGGGCTGCGTTCGTTGGTGTCGGGGTGGTGGGGGCGAATCGAGCGAGGCTCGTTGCGAGTGCGGTTCGAGCTTTGTGGAGGTTCGAGGTCGCAGCGGATACGGAGATCTCGAGGAGATCAGCGATGTCGGCGACCGATCGGTCTTCGAGGTAGTGCAAGGCGATTACGGCGCGCTGTTTCGGCGGGAGTTGGGCGACCGCCTCCCAGATCTCCGGATCGCCGTGAAGCCGAAAGACCTGCTGCTCTGATGATGCGCTGCCTCGTTGAGGCTGGCTCTTGAGACGAGTGAGGGTTCGGAGCTCGGTGCTCATCCGTCGGCGACGACTGAGTGCAAGGTTCAGCGTGACGCGTCGTGCCCAAGCGCCTGGCTTGTCGTAGCCAGAGATCTTCGACCACTGCCGCTGAGCTCGGGTGAGCGCCTCTTGAGCGAGGTCTTCACCAACGGCTGGATCACCGGAGACGATCGTTGCGAGGGCTGACAGGTTCGGATATTCGCGTCGGAAGAAGCCCTCGAAGTCGCTGTGCGGAGAGTCTGTTGGAGTCGAATCAGCCATACGAGACACCTCCTCCTCAGGGGCGTGAATTCTCGTGATCATGACTCTCACACGCCTGGCGCGCCGGATTTGTCACCTCGCCGCGCAAGAAGTTCCAGCGGCAAGACCTGGGTGGCGGCTGTGGGGTGCGTAGCTGCTCCCGTGGGCCGCCAGTGGGGGTGGGGAGACCTGGGTGGCGGCTGTGGGGTGCGTGGCTGCTCCGGTGGGCCGCCAGTGGGGCGAGGGACCGTCGCCGCGAGGAGGGTTAGCCGCGGTAGGCGAGGGCGAGATCGGCGATTTCGCCGATGATCACGCCGATCTCGAAGTCCTTCGGGGTGTAGACCGCAGCCGCGCCGCCGGCGAGAAGCGTGGCGCGATCGTCTTCGGGGATGATCCCGCCGACTACGACGGGTGCATCACAACCGGCTTCGCGCAGCGCTGCGACCGTGTCGGGAACGAGCTCGAGGTGGCTGCCGGAGAGGATCGAGATGCCGACTGCGTCGACGTCTTCGTCACGGGCCACGGCTGCAATCTGAGCAGGGGTCAGTCGGATGCCTTCGTAGATGACTTCCATACCGGCATCTCGGGCGGCAACGGCGATCTGCTCGGCACCGTTTGAGTGTCCGTCGAGCCCGGGCTTGGCCACGAGTAGACGAGGTGGGCCATCGCCGGTCGCTTGCAGTCGGTCGGCGATCGCTCGCAATGCAACCGAACCGCCACCGGCTCCGCTTGCCGCAGCCACGCCCGTTGGGGCTCGATACTCACCGAACACCTCTCGGAGCAGGCCCGCCCACTCGCCGGTTGTTCCACCGGCTTCGGCCAGAGCGATCGTCGGCTCCATGATGTTGGTGTCGCCTTCGGCCGCAGCTCGAAGATCGGCGAGCGCCGCGTCGACAGCCGATTGATCACGGTTCTCTCGCCAAGCCTGCACGTCGGCGACGGTTTCTTCGTGCACAGCCGGGTCAACCTTCAGGATGCTCTCGGCCCCACCGAGGGGTGACTCGGCGGTCTCGGCAAAGTCGTTCACGCCGACGACGGTGATCTCGTTGCGTTCGATACGACGTAGCCGTTCGGTGTGCGAGCGCACGAGCCGCCCCTTCAATGTCTCGATCGCCGCGAACGCTCCGCCCATCTCGAGCACCTCATCGAGCTCGGCTTGTGCGCCGTCGATGAGTTCTTGCGTGCGGGCTTCGATGACGTGGGAGCCCTCGAAGATGTCGCCGTATTCGAGCAGGTCGCTTTCAAAGGCGAGCACTTGCTGGATCCGCAGCGACCACTGCTGATCCCAAGGCCGCGGCAGGCCGAGCGCTTCGTTCCACGCCGGCAACTGGATCGAACGAGCTCGAGCGTCCTTCGACAGGGTGACGGCGAGCATCTCCAACACGATGCGCTGCACGTTGTTCTCGGGCTGCGCCTCGGTCAGGCCGAGCGAGTTGACCTGGACGCCATAACGGAAGCGTCGAGCCTTTGGATCGGTGATGCCGTAGCGCTCGGCGGTGATGCGATCCCACATCTCCGTGAACGCTCGCATCTTGCAGGTCTCTTCGATGAAGCGAATGCCAGCGTTGACGAAGAACGACACCGAGGCGACAACCTTCGGGAACTGTTCCTCGCTCACCTGGCCCGAATCACGGACGGCATCGAGCACGTCGATCGCCGTTGCAAGGGAGTAGGCGATCTCTTGAACGGGCGTTGCCCCAGCCTCTTGGAGGTGGTAGCTACACACGTTCATCGGGTTCCACTTGGGAACGTTCTTCGTGCAGAACGCGAACATGTCGACGATGAGGCGACGGCTCGCCTCGGGCGGGAAGATGTAGGTACCTCGGCTGAGGTACTCCTTCACGATGTCGTTCTGTGTCGTTCCCCGCAGCTCGGTCGAATCAACACCCTGGGCCTTTGCGTTCGCGATGTAGAGGCCGAGCAACCACGCAGCCGGAGCGTTGATCGTCATCGACGTGTTCATCTCGCCGACGGGAATCTGGTCGAGCAGCGTCTGCATGTGGCCGAGGTGTGAAACCGGCACGCCAACTTTGCCGACCTCGCCGCGAGCGAGCACATGGTCGGGGTCGTACCCAGTCTGGGTCGGCAGGTCGAACGCAATCGACAAGCCGGTCTGGCCCTTCGCCAAGTTCGTCCGGTAGAGCTCGTTGCTCGCCTTCGCCGTCGAGTGACCGGAGTAGGTCCGCATCATCCACGGTCGGTCTCGTTTCACCGGTTCAGGAGTGGTTGAGGTGGTGTCTGAACTGGCTTGGGAAGTCATGTCACCGGGTTTCAGGGGAGAGGGGATCCAAGAAGGCTGGAGGCGTGCCCTGGTCGAGTGCAAGTTGAAGCATCGGGGCGTAGTCGAGGCGAGAGACGGTTCGAACGCCGAGCGACTCGAGGTGTGGGGTGGCCCACTGCACGTCGAGCAGGCGTCCGCTGTGTGGGGTCAGTTCCAAGACGTTGTCGATGAGATGGACGAGGGCAACCTTTGACGCATCGGTTCGACGATGAAACATCGACTCCCCGGCAAAGAACCCGCCGATGGACAGGCCATACAACCCGCCGGCCAATCCTTCGTCATCCCATGCCTCGACCGAATGAGCAACGCCGAGATGATGGAGGCGTTCATAGGCATCGATGAACTGGTCGTTGATCCAACCGTGCGGCCGACCGGGGTCAGCACATGCTCGGATCACGGCCCGAAAGGCCGTGTCGACCGTGACTCGATAGCGACGCTTGGAGCGCCGAAGCGACTTCGAAACCTCAAGGTCACCAGGCAGGAAAACGCCCCGAGGATCAGGCGAGAACCACCCGAGCTTGCGGCGGCCGATGGGCATCGGGAAGTATCCCGACTCATAGGCGTTGACGAGCGTCTCGGGATCGAGATCGGCACCGATCGCGATGAGGTCTTCACCAGCTGGCAAGTCAGAGAGTTGCTGGAATTGCCAACTTCGTCGCCGCTGACGGCTCATCGGTGTTGATCCTTAGCTGTAGTCGTAGAAGCCCCGACCACTCTTCCGTCCAAGAAGCCCAGCCGCAACCATGCGGCGAAGACGGGGCACTGGGACATAGTTCGGATCGGCGAACTCCAAGTTGAGCGCATCGAGGATCGACACGGACGTGTCGAGGCCGACGAGGTCGAGCAGGGCGAGCGGCCCCATCGGGAAGTTGCAGCCCTTTTGCATAGCCAGGTCGATGTCTTCGGCGCTCGCAATGCCGAGCTCGAGCATACGAACAGCGTTGTTGAGATACGGGAAGAGCAGGGCGTTCACGATGAAGCCGGCTCGGTCCTGGACGATGACGGCGTCTTTGCCGCACGCTGCGACGAAGGCCTTGACGGACTCCATTGTTTCGGGAGCGACCGTCAGCGGCTCGATGATCTCGACCAGCGCCATCATCGGCGCCGGGTTGAAGAAGTGGATACCGCAGACCTTGCCCGGGCGGTTGGTGGACATCGCCATCTCGACCACGGGGAGGGTTGAGGTGTTCGTTGCGATCAACGCGTGGGGTGGAAGGTGTTCGTCGAGCTCGGTGAAGAGTTCCTTCTTCACGTTCAGGTTCTCCACGACCGATTCGATCACGAGATCACAGCCGGCGAGATCCTTGATGTCGGTGCACGTGCTGATTCGTCCAGCAATGGCGTCAGCATCGGCCTGGTCGAGCTTGCCTTTGCTCACCTGGCGATCGAGCGACTTGCCGAGCTTGGCCATCATCTCGGCCCCAGATTCCGGCTTGCGTGATCGCAAGATCACCGTGAAACCGGCGCGGGCGGCGACTTCGCCGATACCCGCTCCCATGATTCCTGAGCCGACGACACCGATCGTGTTGATCGGGGTCAAGCCCTCGGGAGTGGTGGTGGATGGGGACGAAGCGACGCTGCTCATCAGGGAAATGTAGCGCGAAGTTACTGGCGGGTAAAAAAGATCCTGGGTGGGTAAATCCCCGGAGGGCTCGCCGTTGCCGAGAGCCAGCCGCCTACTTCTCGGTGATCGTCACCGATTCGATGATCGTTTCCTCGGTTGGTGCACCGGTGGCTTGTGAACCGGTCTCTTCGATCTCCGAGACGATGTCGAGGCCGTCGGTGACCGTTCCAAAGAGTGAATACAGCGGCGGCAGGGCCACACCCTGATCGCCGGTCACGACGAAGAATTGGCTGCCGTTGGTGTTCGGGCCGCTGTTGGCCATCGCGACCGAGCCAATCTGGTAGTCGCCTGCTTCGGGTGACTCGTCCTCGAACTCATAACCGGGGTTGCCGGTGCCGAGCGGTTCACCAACTGCGTCGCCGCCCTGCACCACGAAACCGGGAATGATCCGGTGGAAGGGGACACCGTCATAGAAGTGATAACGAGCGAGCACGACGAAGTTGTTGACCGTGTTCGGGGCAACACTTGCGTCCATCTCAACGGTGAAGGTGCCGCGGGTTGTGGCGACCTCGGCGATGTAGGTGGTGTCCTCATCGATACACATCGGCGGGGCTTCGGCGAAGTTGGTGATGCGCTCGGAGGATCCGTCCTCAGCCGGGCATTCGGTTGCACCTTCGATGGCGCCGCCCGGGGCGGGTGCTGCCAGCTCGACCGGGGGAATCGTGGTGGTGATCTCCTGCGGCTCGAACTCGTTGCCGACGGTGTCCGACGCCTCGATCTCATCGTCGCCGCCTTGGCCGGCGAACCAGAGCAGTCCAATGCCAACGACGACGATTCCGAAGATGACCAAACCACTGATGAGCCGGCTGCGGAGATTTTGGCGATCCTCGACCTTGCGCTCGGCCTCAAGCTTTGCCTGTCGGTTCGCCTTCTGGCGTTCACGTTTGTCGGTACCCACGGCTGGAAAGACTAACGATCGCGCGGGCGATTAAACGAGCACCCTCCGAACACCCTCCCGATAACCTGTCCGACCGATGGCTCTCGTCGTTCAAAAATTTGGTGGAACCTCCGTCGCCGACCCTGATCGAATGCGAACGGTTGCTGACCACGTTGCTCGTTGTCGCCGTCGAGGCGATCAAGTCGTGCTCGTCATTTCTGCGATGGGGAAGGAGACCGACGAACTTCTCCGGATGGCCGAAGACGTCTCGTCGGTGCGCCCCGGTCGAGAGATGGACATGCTCATCACCGCCGGTGAACGCAAGGCCTGCGCACTCATGTGTATGGCCCTGGCCGACGTCGATGTGCCCGCCCGGTCCTTCACAGGGAGCCAAGCTGGCTTTCTGACCGACACGAATCACCGCAACGCCAAGATCCTCGAGATCAAGCCGGATCGAGTCGAACAAGCACTCGCCGAAGGCATGGTCCCGGTCGTCGCTGGCAGCCAGGGTGTCTCGGCCGACCGCGATGTCACGTTCCTCGGCCGTGGCGGTTCCGACACCACCGCCGTCGCCCTTGCTCACACGCTGAACGCCGAACTCTGTGAGCTCTACACCGACGTGTCTGGCGTGTTCAGTGCCGATCCTCGGGTCGTTCCGTTCTCGTCAAAGATGGCGTCGATCACCTTCGATGAGCTCTTGGAGATGACGGCGACGGGTTGCCCAAAACCTGCCATGCGCTCCGTCGAGGTCGCTCACAACTATCAAGTCCCCCTGCATATTCGTTCCGCCTTCACCTGGGAGTCCGGAACGCTGGTCGTCCAAGAGGAGTCCGCTGTGGAACAACCGATCATTCGAGCCGTCACCCACGATTTGTCCGAGTCGAAGGTCACCGTGTCCGACGTCGATGATCGCCCCGGCGTCTCGGCCAAGCTGTTCCGAGCGATGGCTGACGGCGGCATCAACGTCGACATGATCGTGCAGAACGTGTCCGAAGCCGGATGCACCGACATCTCCTTCACAGTGCCCACCGAAGATCTCGAAGCCACGACGGCAATTTTGCGAAGTGACGCGCTCGCCGAGCTCGGAGCCAAGGGTGTTTCGACCGACGGATCGATCGGCCGAGTGTCCATCGTGGGTGCCGGCATGAAGTCGAACCCCGGCGTCGCCGCCACGATGTTCGAGACCCTGGCCGACAGTGGCATCAACATCGAGATGATCTCCACCTCGGCGATTCGGGTCAGTTGTGTGGTCGACGCCGCAAAGGCGGAAGAAGCGGTCGTGCTTCTCCACACCGCTTTCGGACTCGACAGAGCCTGAGGCGCTCGACGCTCGAGGACGGCGAATCGAGACTTGAGGGATTCAACCCGTCGTTTGGGGTCTGACCCAATCAAGTCGGGAACGCGACCGTTCAGAACGATCGAGACTTGAACCCCGAACTTTTCGGCGTGACGAGAAACTCGTTTCGCTCGGCGAGTGCTCGCCAATACCCTGGGGCCATGCGCGTAGGAATCGTTGGAGCCACCGGTCAAGTCGGAAGCGTGATGCGCACGCTGCTCACTGAGCGGAATTTTGAGATGGACGAGCTGCGATTCTTCGCGTCTGCTCGCTCCGCTGGTCAGATCATCGAGCACGATGGCACGCCGATCACCGTCGAAGACGCGTCGACCGCCGACTACTCGGGCCTCGATATTGCGTTGTTCTCCGCAGGTGGCGGCACGTCGAAAGAACTCGCTCCCATCGTGGCAGCTGCTGGTGCCGTGGTGATCGACAACTCATCGGCATGGCGTACCGACCCCGACGTCCCGCTCGTCGTCGCCGACGTGAACGACGCTGATGCGCTCACCCGCCCGAAGGGCATCATCGCCAACCCCAACTGCACGACCATGGTTGCAATGCCGGCCATGCGTCCGCTGCACGAAGAAGCGGGTCTTCTTTCGATGGTGGTCAGCACTTACCAGGCAGTGTCCGGTGGCGGCCTCGCAGGTGTCGAAGAACTCGCCCAGCAGGTCGAAAAGGCTGGCGATGCACGGAGCCTCACCTTCGACGGTTCGTCGGTCGACCTCGGGCAGCCATCGCTGTTCGTCGAGCCCATTGCATTTAATGCGCTCCCGTGGGCTGGCGGCGAGGTCGACGATGGCGAAACCAGCGAGGAAGCAAAGCTTCGTGTCGAGAGCCGCAAGATCCTCGGCATCCCCGAGCTCACGGTCTCCGGCACCTGCGTCCGTGTCCCCGTGTTCACCGGTCACGCACTTGCCATCAATGCATCGTTCGCAAGCCCGATCAGCCCCGAGCGCGCAACCGAGTTGCTCTCGACCGCGCCCGGCGTGATCCTCGACAACGTTCCAACGCCGCTCAAGTCGGCTGGCATCGACGATTCACTTGTCGGCCGAATCCGTCGTGATGAGACCGTTGCCAACGGTCTTGCTCTCTTCGTCTCGGGCGACAACTTGCGCAAGGGGGCGGCGCTGAATGCCATCCAAATCGCGGAGCTCGTCGCAGCCGAAGGCTGACCCATCCTCTGATCGACCCGGCCTATTGGCCAGCGTTGATCGCTCCGCCGCACTGTGGGCTCTCGCCGCCGGTGTTGCGGTGGCGCTGTTCATGACTGCGCCGGTTCGTGACCTCTACTTCACGCACTTCCGTTCGTGGGAGATCTCCGATCGTCCATCCACGACTGGGTGGGCACAATTCTGGCGGGCCCTCGCCGGCCCAGCCGTTGCGGTCACGTTTGTGGGCGCCGTGATCTCGGGCGCCGTCGCTCTTGTGAACGTCCGCCAAGACGGTGTTGGTGCAACTGAGTGGATCTCTGCTGTTGGTCGAGTCGTCTTGGCGTTCCTCCTCAGCATCGTGATCGAGTGGACGGCGAGCGGTGTCCAGGACGGGTCGTCACGCGATGTTGATCTCGTGCCGGCGCACTCCATCGCGTTCTTGATCCTGGCGCTGCTGTTGCCGTGGCTGTTCTCCGCCTTCGACCTGGTGTCGTATCGGAATCGAAGCCGCGCCTGATCCCCCGGCACCGTGCCCGGACCATGAACGTTCGCGATGGTGTCGACGAGGCAGGGGCGTTGCTGGCAAGGACGCAGGAGTGGAGCTCACTTGTGAGCGTGAGAGAGGTGACGAGGACGAAGTCAGCGGCGTTCGGGCCCGGCGGAACCACGTAGAGGTTCGTGGTCGGGGCACTAGGTTGCGTCCGTGCAGCTGGCTGAGTTTCAACAACTGATGGACGACCTTTACGGCGAGGCCGATCGAGAGCGGGGAATACCTGCCACGGTCGCCTGGCTGTGTGAAGAGCTCGGCGAGCTGGCGCAGGCTGTTCGCAAGGGCACGTATGAAGAACAGCTGCACGAAGCTGGCGACGTGCTTGCGTGGCTTGCGTCGTTGGCAAACCAGATCGGCGTCTCGCTCGAAGACGCAGCTCAGCGTTACGTCGACGATCCACCCTGATCTGAAAACGCCGTAGCGCCCTCGGGCGCCGCGTCAGATCGTTGCGAGAAGATCGTCTTCGATGTTTGCGTGGTTCGACTGGGCGGACATCAACCATCCGACCGCACGGGTGAAGGTGGCAGCGGCTGGGCGGACCAGCAGCGGGTCGGCCAGTGGGGGAACCGGAAGTCGAAGTTCTTTGCGCGCCCACTCGGGAAGCAGCGTGACTGCGCCGGCGGTCAGGATGGCATAGCTGCCGCGGAGCCAGATCGGCACGGGCGGTGCAACCAGGAAACGCATCGCCTCTTTGGCTTGGTCGCCCGCCACACACTCTGAGCGGAAGTCTTCGAGGCACTGTTCCAGTTCGGCCACCGTGGTCGGGGGTGTTTCCGAACCGAGGCGAGTTGCAACTTCTGCCATCTCGGCGACGTACTGATCGCGCTCAGCGTCTCGGAGCTTGCCTTTGCCGTAGCGATCGAATGCTCGGAGGAAGCTGTCGACCTCGGTGATGTGCACCCAGAGCAGAAGGTGGGGATCGTTTGCTGAGTAGGGGCGACCGTCGGGCGCCGTTCCCCGCACTCGGGTGTGGACCCGGCGCACGATCTTGATCGACGCCTCGGCGGTCTCGGTCGTGCCAAACGTAGTCGCACCCACGAAACGGCCCGTCCGGTTGAGGCGGCCCCATGGATCGTCTCGATAGTCGGAGTGTTCGGCGACGCCCGCCATCGCAAGCGGGTGCAGCGTTTGGAGCATCAGCGAACGCAGTCCGCCGATCAACATCGCGGAGTCAGCGTGAACCCGCCACACGACGCTCTGTGGGCCGTAGAGGCCAAGGTCGCCGGCGTGGGCCATCTCACCTTCGCCAAGCGCCTCGTCACCCATCAGGGCACCACGAAGCCATTCGTTTCCTTGGAGCCGAAGAACGGCGATGGCTTCAGAGATCATTTGCACACTGTAGAGATCGGCACATTTGAGCGAAGAGTCAAGAGTTCAGAATCAGTCGGTGAGATGATCGAGCAGCGCCTGGCCGCGAGGCGAGAGCTGGTAGCCCACCTTCAAACTTTCGGTCAGGCCCAGTCCCTTGAGCTTGCGGACGTCGAGCTTGAACGGCTTCGTCTCTCGCCCAAATCCGTCGGCGAGATCGGGAGCGCGAGTGCCGGGCTGGGCGGCGATGACCCGCAACGTGTCGCGCGTCCACGGTCCGAACGAGGAGCGAGCGTCGAGCCGATCGAGCTTCGTGACGAGTTCAGCCAACGCGTCAGCATCGGGAATCGTCTCGCGAAGAACGGTTCGTGGATCCTCGCCAACGTTGCGGAACTCCACTCGGTAGAGCGTGGTGTCCGCTGTTGGCGGGCCAAGTCGTTCGATGAGGTCGTCGAGTGATGCGGTTCCCGACCGTTTCGCGTCCGCCTTCGTGATTGAAGATGTGTCCGCAAGCTCGTCGACACGTGTCACCTCGAGCATGCCGGACGGGCTGCGGTACTGATTGCCGAGCACGACCTGGCACCGTTTCCAGCGCCGGAAGGTGACCGTGATCGAACCGTCAGCGAGGCCTGGCCAAGCATCCATTGTGAATCTCATTGCTCACGTCCTTTTCTTGCGCCACGAGCGGCGCACCAACGGCCCTCACGCTCAGCATCTAGTGTGGCGCCATGAGTGAGGGAACCCCCGAAGGACAGCCATATCAGCCACCGCCACAGCAACCGGGGTATCAACCCCCGCCACAGCAGCCTGGATTCCAGCAACCACCAGCGCAGCAGCCTGGCTTTCAACCGCCGCCACAGCAGCCGGGGTATCAGCAGCCGCCGCAGCAGGCACAACACCAGTCCTACGCACAACAGCCCTACTACCAGCCCGCCCCCGGCAGTGGGCCGCCTCCGGTCAAGAAGAAGAGCCGCGTGTGGCTCATCCTTCTCATCTTGATCGGCATCCCGATCCTCCTCATCGGCGGCTGTTCCGCCGCGGTCTTTTGGGCGTCAAGGGTGCCGGTCGGAGTCACGAACGACTTTCTCGCCGACGTCCAAGCCGGCGACTACAACGCCGCTTTCGACCACACGAAACCGAGTTGTGGCATCGCGGCGAACGCCGACGAACTCGCCCAGATCTTCTCGGGTGTGTCCGTGACGAGCTACAACATCTCGGGCATCAGCTCGAACAACGGTGTCACAAGTACAAACGGCACGATCACGTTCGATGGCTCAGACGTTCGAGCGATCGAGGTCGGATTGAGCGACGATCTCGTGTGCACGATCGACATCGACGGCCCGTAGCGGTCGCTCACTGCGCCTGACACGTCGAGGGCGACCGAAAAAGCGAAAGGACCTGGGCCGCAAGGCGAACCAGGTCCAAACGTTGATCTTGTGGTCGGGTTGGGGAGATTTGAACTCCCGACCTCCTCGTCCCGAACGAGGCGCGCTGCCAAGCTGCGCCACAACCCGTGTTGTGCTCATCCAGGCGCCAAGAGCACCTTTCCGAGATCACAGAGACTATCTCAACCGTTTGAGGAAACGCCCTCGAAAACCGATTCGCCAGCGAGCAACTGCATGGCAAGACGCTTGAGACGAAGCGCATCGAGCGGCTTCACCAACCATCCGTCCGCACCCGCTTCACGAGCCAAGAAGACGTCGGCGGAGCGGTCGAGGAGCAGAGCGATCGGCCGTTCGGTGAGACGGTCGAAACCTTCTTCTTGACGCAAAGCCAAGCATGTTGCGACCCCGCCCATGTTCCCGATCTGTAGATCGAGGATGACAAGATCGGGGTTCTTGGCAAGGACGGTCGGGAGTACGTCGGCACCCTTGCGAACACGCCAAACCTCAGTATCTGAGCTGGCTAGGGCCGCATCGACCTCGTTGAAGATCGCATCGGAATCGGTGGCGAGCAGCACTGCGGTCACAGCTGGAAGGGTATCTCCAACGGGGCCAAGCGGGAACCGCAGGTCCACGTTGTTCGTTTGAGCGCTAGCATCCGTCGATCGGTTGCGAGGCGTGACCGACGACCGATCCGGACGCATCCCGTTCGTGTCGACAACCTGGAGAATGCCCGCCGTGCTCGAGATTCATATCGAAGAAGCCGAGAACTACACCCTGTGTCGCCCATCGGGTGAGCTGGATGCCTACACGGTCAGTGGTTTTCGCGAGGCACTCGCGAACCTTGCTGGGCACGAGCGTCTCCTGATCGACCTGTCCAGCGTTCCGTTCATGGACTCCGCTGGCCTTGGCGCCCTCATCGGTGGAATCCGCCGTGCCCGTGAGGCCGACGGCGCTGTTGCCGTGGCGTGTGACAACCCCGGTTTGTTGCGCCTGCTGCACACCACGGGCTTCGATCGCATCGTGCCGGTCACCGAGAGCGTCGAAGAGGCCGAAGAGGCTCTCGACGAAGGCGACGACGACTGACTCTCGTCAGGTCTCCTCAGACCTGACCTGCATGTCACCAAGCCAGACTGATCTGGGCTTTGTCGTGCGTCAGCTCGTTGTCGTTCGGGTCACGCTTGCTCAGCGATAACACTGGCTTGCTCAGCGATAACACTGGCGACCGCGATCACGCCGGCCAGATCAGCGACGGGGAGATCTTGTTCGTCGACGGTGATCACGGCTGGGTCGCCTTTGAGGTCGGCAACGAACTGAGCGATCAAATCGTGCTCCATCGTCCGCATCTCGAGCATCTCTGACAGATTGCGATCGAGTGCAGGTCGGTCCGCATCCAATGTGTCCAACGATCCGATACCGACGTCGGGCGTGAGGCGATTCACGACGAGTGATTCGAGCGCGATCGACCGCTCGGCCAAGCTCTCGACCATCCACGCCGATTCGGCGAGAGCGGTTTGGCGAGCGGCGGTCACCAAGACGTAGGCGGTGGAGTCGGCGACGAGGAGCTTCGACACCTCATCGGCTCGAATGCGGAAACCCTCGTCCATGCCATCGAACGCTGCGAAGAAGTCGATCACGTCACTCAGTAGGTCGCTCCCGACAACCTTGGAGACCATCCGAACCGCGAGTTGGGTCGCCGCGTTGACCGCACGGAAGATGCCCTTCTTCGGCGCCAGAATCGAGCGGTAGAGGCGATGATCGACGAAGCGAGTCAGCCGGCCGGGGCTATCGAGCAGGTCGATTGCGTGGCTGGCCGGAGGTGTGTCGATGACGACGAGATCAAAGCGGTCGTCGAGATGGAGTTCCCGAAGCTTCTCTGCCGCCATGTACTCGTTTGTGCCTCCCAGGCTGCTGGTGAGGTTCTTGTAGATCCGGTTCTCGAGGACGCGTTCGGCCTGTTCTGGCGACGCCGCGTGCTCGTGAATCAACGCGTCGAACGTCGCTCCCGGATCGAGCATGGCGACCGACAGTTCGCCATCCCAATCGCCCTCGATGGTGTGCGTGTCGCCCGCGAGATCGCCGCGGATGCCGAGTGCGTCGGCCAATCTGCGGGCGGGGTCGACGGTCAGCACGACCGTCCGGCGTCCGGCCAAGGCGCCGGCCACACCCACGGCGGCCGCGGTCGTGGTCTTCCCGACACCGCCGGCGCCGAGGCACACGATCACGTCAGCGCTCTCGATGGAGCTCGTCATGATTCATCTCCCAACAGGCCGCGAGCGTCGAGTTCGTCAATCTGGCTCTGGAGCGCGTCGGCGAGCGCACTGATGTCGGCTCGTCCTAGGCCGGCGCGCACGAGGCGCGGGAGTTCGATGCGGGGGAGTGGAAGTTCGGTGGTGAGACGTTCGATCTCGCTTCGCTGGGTTGCCTCCTGGCGGAGGCGATGATGAGCGGCACGAGAGCGGGCGTGATCGAGAGTCGGTGACTTCTTCTTGAGGCTCTTGTCGAGTGCCTTCAGCTCGGATTCAAGGCCTGGAATCGACGGCGTGACCGAGTTCACCACGAGTGGGGCGAGCGCGATCCCAACGTCGTCTTCGAGGCTGAAGGCTGTCTCGATCAACTCACTCACCGGCGTCTCCTCCGGCAGGGTTACGAGCATCACCCGCGCCTGGCGTTCGTCAGCGAGCATGGCTGCCACGAGGTCGGCTTGTTCCTTCACCGGGCCCTCGGCGCCCGCCTCGGCCAAGCCGGTTGCCGCCCGGAGGAACGTGAGGGCGTGGCCAGAGGCTGGAGCATCGACGATGATCAGGTCAGGAGCGCCGGTTTCCGCAGTGATTTGGCGGATTTTGCCGAGGGCCAACAGATCACGGATGCCGGGGGCAGCCGTGGCGACGACGTCGATCGTGCCGTTCTCGGTGAGACGTCCAGAGATGCGCTGTAGCCCGTGCCCGGTGAGGTAGTCGACGAGTGCATCGTCGGGTGTGATCCGCCTCGCCCGGAGCCGTCCACCGGCTTCCACAGTGGTGGGATCGTCGTCGGTGAGGTCGAGGTCTTCGTAGGGCAGATGCTCGTGGCCGAACGATCGGCCGAGGGTCGAATGGCCTTCGAGTTCGACGAGCAACGTGTCGAGTCCGCTCCGAGCAGACGCGACACCCAGCGATGCCCCTACCGTTGTCTTTCCCACGCCCCCTTTCCCCGCCACGATCAGGATGTGAGATGCAGCGAAGAATGCGGCCATCACAACGGAGACTAACGGCCGTGCTGCGAGCACTTGGCCTTGCTCTCGTTGGTTTGGTGTTGCTGACGATGTCGGCCCCCGCCGTGAGCGCCCAGTCCGACCCCGAGCCGATCGTTGAACCGGCCGGTGTCGCAACGGACAACCAGATCCGAATTCTGGCCATCTCGGGGCTTCTCGATCCCGTCTTGTCCGACTTCATTCTCACCGAGCTCGATCGGGCCGAAGCCGACAACGTGTTGGCGCTCGTGCTCACGCTCGACTCGAAGGCGTCGGTGTTGAGCGACGAGGACTACCTCGAGCTCGCCACTCGGCTCGAGAACGCGTCCGTGCAGATCGTGATCTGGGTCGACACCTCTGGTGCTGCTCTCGGTGGCGCAGCTGAGTTGCTCGGCACTGCGGACTTGGTCGGCGTGAGCGTCGGTGCGCGCATCGGCGAAACCGGCCCCGCTCGGCTGCCCGCATCGTTCGGGCCTGCATTTGGCGACGCAACCGAACGCCTGCGAGACGTGTCGATCACCGCCGAGGAAGCCATCACGCTCGGCATTTCGAACGGTCCGCTCGAAGAGACCTCGGTGCTTCGCATCTTCGTGCAGGAAATCCCCGGCTACGTCGCCCCAACACCAACCGATGAAGACCCTGCCGGCCTCAGCCAGGCTCAGTTCGTCAACCTCTCACTCACCCAGCAGCTCTTCCACACGGTTTCGAGTCCCGAGGTCGCCTACCTCTTCTTCGTTGGTGGCCTTGCCATTCTGATCTTTGAGCTCTTCGTCGCTGGAGTGGGCGTCGCCGGGATGATCGGCGCCGTCATGATGGCGCTGGGAAGCTACGGACTCGGCGCCCTCCCCACCCGCTGGTGGGGGATCGCTCTGCTCATCGCCGCACTTGTTGCCATGGCGATCGACATCCAAACGAATGTGCCGCGGTTCTACTCAGCACTCGGCGTTGGCCTGTTCGTCCTCGGCACGTGGTTCCTTTACACAGACGGCGTGTCGATGTCGTGGATCACGGGCCTGTTCGGCATCGTCGGCGCGGTGCTCTACGCCTACACGGGCATGCCATCGATGGTGAGAACCCGCTTCTCGACACCAACCATTGGTCGAAAGTGGATGATCGGGAAGATGGGTGAGGCGACGAGCGACTTGCGCCCCGATGGCACCGTGCTCATCGACGATACACCGTGGCGAGCCATCACGAACCGTGCCACCCCTCTTGCTGAAGGGGACCGGGTCCGAGTTGTCGGAATCGACCGACTCCTGCTCGAGGTCGAGCCTGAAGAGGGCGGCGCAAAGGACTACCGGGACCGCGGCCCGAAAGAAGAACCGGTCGAGCTCGACCCCGAGACGACCGAAGCGTAAAAACCTCAAAAACACCCCTTGTGCAATCCGTCACATCAGACCTATGTTCTGGCTCACGGAAATCAAGGGGGATGCCCGTGAGTTTGATGCGTCTCAACGAGACGTGGCAGGAGAAAGCCGCCTGCCGAGGTCCGAATCAAGTGATCTTCTTTCCACCACCGCGCCTCGAGCGCCGCTCAGAAAAGCGGCACCGGGAGGCGAGGGCGAAAGAGATCTGCACCACGTGCCCGGTGCAATCGTCATGCCTGACCTACGCACTTTCCATTCGGGAGCAGCATGGGGTTTGGGGTGGCCTGACCGAAAACGAACGCCGCGAGCTGCTGGTCGTTTCCAACTAGTCGAGTCCCGAGCGAGGGCAGGGCCAGCGCGCGCCTACTCAGGCTCGGGTAGGCGAGGCCCGGCAATGCGCAAGTCTTCGCGGCGGCGAGTCATGCCGTTGCCATCCATGTAGGCGAGGATTGGAAGCACGTATTTACGAGACGTGCTCAACACATCGCGAGCCTCCGCAACCGTGATGCCGTCCGGCTGACCAGCGAGTTTCGTCGCAATCGCAACGGCGGCTTTGTGCATCGCTCGGGCTGAGAAGTGCACACCTTCTTGTTCGATCACGAGTCCCCGGCGAACGAGCTCCCGAACCTCGCCACGGTCAACGCCGTCGGGTCCAGGTGGTGCGAACGGTTCGGCGTCGAGCACAGCGATCCATGGATGGTCGGCCATGTCGTCGACCGCTTCGCCGATGGTCGCTCGGCCGCGCTCGACGTGGATGTCGTTCTCGGCATCGATGATGGCTCGTTCGTTGTCGGAGAGCACCGCGATGTCGAGGCCGAGCGACCCGGCGTCGTCGATCCTCGTTCGCACCGCAGCCGTGGTCGCTTCGAGCTCTGCAGGATCGACGACCCAGCGGCCGATCGTTGGTTCGTGTCGCTCGCCCGTCAATCGAGCCAGATCGTCCACGTCGACCCAGCCTCGCTCGGCGATGACTCGTTCGAGCGAACGGTCAGGCTTGGCCTTGGAGGCAGGCAGTTGGGGGTCGATGTCGAGGATCTCGCCACCGCCGACGGTTTCGTCCCGCCCGTGTTCGCGCAGGATGAACCGGTCGCCAGGAAGGACAGGAACCGAGCGGGCAAGGTAGAGCCGGACGGCGCCGTCGCTGCCTGGGCTCAGCGTGTCTGGCCCGAGCACCCGAACCTTGGCGTTGAACTCGCCAGATCCGATGTAGGCGGCGAAGGCGCCGCGGCGAGACACGTCGTGCCCAAGTGACGGAAGCACCGTCAGCCCAGCATCGATCATCGAACTCGCCTGCCACTGGTCTTGGTTGACGAGCACGTCGCCCCGCCGAAGGTCGCTATGGCTGATGCCGGTCAGGTTGACGGCGACCCGGTTGCCCGGTCCGACCCGTTCGACCGATCGGTGGTGGCTTTGGAGGCCTCGGATTCGAGCGCGTTCACCGAGTGGCTGAGCGGTGAGTTCGTCGCCGATCGAGATCGAACCACCCGTGAGTGTTCCGGTCACGACGGTGCCGGCACCAGAGGGCGAGAACGCTCGGTCAATCCAGAGACGAGGGCGATCGTGGTCGGCTGGCTCACCCATCGTCTCGACGAGGTCAGCGATGGCAGCGATGAGATCATCGATGCCCTCTCTGGTCGGAGCGGCGACGGGGATGACGGGTGCACCGGCGAGAAAGGTGTTCTCGGTGTGTTCCTCGACGTCGAGCATCGCAAGTTCGAGCAGGTCGTCGTCGACTTGATCGACCTTGGTGAGAGCGACGACACCGTGCTGGATGCCGAGAAGATCGAGGATGCGCATGTGCTCCTCGGACTGCTCCTTCCAGCCCTCCGTTGCTGCAACCACAAAGATGCAGGCTTCGACCGCCCCGACGCCGGCAAGCATGTTGCGCAGGAATCGGATGTGGCCGGGGACATCGACGAACGAGACGTCTTTGCCTGATGGAAGAACGAGGTTGGCGAACCCGAGATCGATGGTGAGACCGCGAGCCTTCTCCTCGTCCCAACGGTCTGGGTCGGTGCCAGTGAGCGTGCGGACGAGGGTGGACTTGCCGTGGTCGACGTGTCCGGCGGTGGCGATGACGGTCACGGCTGGGCGGCCGTGACCGTGTCGATGATCGTTTGGTCGTCGTCGGCGTCGACGGTGCGGAGATCGAGCACGGTTGAGCCGTCTTCGACCCTGGCGACGATCGGCCGGTCGGCGTTGCGAAGGGTGTCGAGGTGGTCGCCCTGGATGCGCACCCCGGCGCTCGGGAACGAGACGGTGGGAAGCGTTCCTCCGCCGGGAACCGATTTGGTCTCGATGGCCTTTGCCGAGATTCCCGCTCCAGCGAGGGTGGTGGCCATCGCTTCGGCGCGCCGGGTGAGGTAGGGAACCGAGACCGAGGCGGACCGCCAGAACGCGATGGCATCGCCGTCGCGCCGCAGGTAGTGCCCGATCGTCGTCTGCAGCGCCGAAAGCACGAGTCCGCCGGGGCGTAACGCTCTGGCGAGCGGGTGCTTGGCGCAGGCCGCCACGAGATCGGCACGACCGGCGATAATTCCCGCTTGAGGGCCACCCATCAGCTTGTCGCCCGAGAACATGACGAGATCAGCACCGGCTTCGAGCGTCTGGCGAACCGCGGGTTCGTTCGCGAGCCAGTTCGGTGGTGGACCGTCGAGCCACGGGCACGTGGCGTCGAGCAGGCCGGATCCGATGTCGGCGAGGACGGGCACGTCAAGTGTTGCCATCTGCGCCACCGAGACGGCTTCGGTGAAGCCCACGATCTTGTAGTTCGACTGGTGGACGTGGAGGGCGAGGCCAACGTCGTTCTCATCGATCGCCCGCTGAAAGTCAGCGAGACGCGTTCTGTTGGTGGTGCCAACTTCCACGAGGCGAGCGCCCGACTGAGCCATCACGTCGGGAACCCGGAAGCCGCCTCCGATTTCGACCAACTCGCTTCGACTCACCGCAACGCCGGTGTCGCCGGACAATGCGCCGAGCGCTAAGAGCACCGATGCGGCGCAGTTATTGACGATCAGGGCCGCTTCGGCGCCGACCGCAAGGGCGATCTGTTCGCCGACGGCCGCTTGGCGACTGCCGCGTTTACCGGTGGCGAGATCCAACTCGAGGTTGAAGTAGCCGGCTTCTTGTTCGTGAGCGAGCGGAGCTCGGCCGAGGTTCGTGTGAAGCAACACGCCGGTGGCGTTGATGACCGGCGTCAACATGCGCCGAGCCCGAGCCCGGGCTCGAGCAGGAGCGTTCTCCACATCGTCTGCCGCAATGGCCTCTCTGGCGACGCTGACGAGCATCGGATGAGGCAGGCCTGAGTCGGTGAGCGATCGGGCTAGAGCGTCGACAGAAGGCGGGCGATCCACGGGCCGAGCATAGGAAGCCGGGGGCCAATACGCCCAGAGCGGTGTGCTGAAGTCTGGGTGGGTGGCATGCCCGATAACCTGGAAGGCCCATGTTGTCTCGGAAGTCGCTCAGCATCTTTGCGTTCGTGTTGGCTGAGTTCTACGCGTCAGCGCTGGTGATTCGCTCGATCGGCTTCGGATTCGCAATCGTGGCCTCGATCGCTCTTGGCATGTTGGGCATGAATCTGCTCCGACGGAATCTGCGTGAAGCCACCGCTACCCCACTCACCGGCTCAGGTCTGAGCGGCAATGGCTTGAACGGTGGCGCCGATGGCCTTGTCGGCTCGCTCACCAACAACGCACTCGCCAGCTTCGGTGCGGCCCTTCTCATCATCCCCGGTGTGATCAGCACGATCGCCGGTGCGTTCCTGCTCTTGCCCCCAGCTCGCAAGCTTGTCTCACCGCTCGTCGCCGGGCGGGTGAAGGCCTTCGCGCCGCCAGAAGCGATGGCAGGCGCCGATTTGTTTACCAAGTTCAGCCAGGGCACCCGCCGTGCTGATCCCACCGTCGTCGATGTCGATGTCGTCGAAACCGACGTCACCGACTCCAACGGCTCAAACAAGAATCGACCAAACGGTCGATCCAACCCCACCGCAGGTTCCGTACCGCCGGAACTGCGCTGAGCGTCTCACGCGGAGGAGACCCATCCCGATGACCATCGAAGAGCCAACACCACCACCACCCATCACGCCTGGCGTGGCGCGGGCCCTCAGCCCACTCGTGCGCCGTATCGCCAATGCTGATGAGACTGGCGAACCTGGGCTCAACACCTACTTGGTCGGAATCGACGAGATCGTGATCATCGATCCGGGTCCTGGCGCAGCTGATCACCTCGACGTGGTCTGTGGCTGCGGTGGCGATCGCATCCGCTGGATCGTGATGACCGACACGAGCCCTGAGTACGCCGGCGGCGCCAAAAAGCTGAAAGAGCTGACCGGCGCAGAGCTCGTCGCTCCCGCAGGGTTCGACGGCGCTGACGACGTGCTCGGTGACGGTTACAAGATCGATGCCACCGAGTTCCGCATTCTTGCCATGGCGATGGGTGACCCTGATGAGGGTCGTTACACCTTCGTGCTCGAGCAAGAGCGTTGCTTGCTGCCCGGTGATCAGCTCGACGACGGCATCCCAGACGACTTCCCGGCCCGAGTCCGCAGCTTCCGCTTGAAGACCGTCGCTCCCGGCCACGGGCAATACATCGAAGACGCCAAAGAGTTCCTCGGCATGAAGTAGCCAACCATTCGCCTCGACTTGTGGGGCGATGCCAAGGCTCGATGTCAGGGCTCGATGTCAGGGCTCGATGTCAAGGCTCGATGCTGACAGGCGTCAATAGCCCATCTGTACGAACACCTCGAACCCCGTACCGACCTTGCGTCGGGCGGGGTTCGGCTGTTTTCGCCTGGTCCGCTACGCCTCTTCGGGCTTGCGAGCGGTGCGAGAGATCGAGAGTGTCTCGTCGAGCAATCGATGCGACGGCACCAGTGCGGTCGTTCCGTTCGCCGAGCGAATCTCGACGGCGGTTGGATGAACAGCGACGACTTCGCCGCCCACGTCGTGGAGGCTGATCGCGTCACCAACAACGATCAACCGCTTCACGGCTCGGGTTGCTGCGACCTGCGATGCAACGTCACGGCCGCCCATCCCAATGAGCAGGGTCAGGCTGGCTGCGATCGTGAAGAAGATGGCAGCCACGCCGAGGTTGATGACCGTCGTGTCGATGCCGAGCTGGCGCACGGCTAAGAGAACAGCGAGGCCGATGATCGTGGTGCGCACCACGGCTGCGGTCTGGCGCTGGACTGACGAAGAGGCACGTGCGAGGGCGGTGCCGAGAGCGGCTGTTGCGAACGCGGCCAGGACCTGGGCGACGATCACGAGAATCGCTGCGGCGAGGATGCGCGGCAAAAAGGCGATGACGTCTTTCGGAAGCTGCTCGAGAGCGGCCGGCGAGATCACGCCGAGCGCAACGAGCAAGCCGCCGACGACACCGGCCCAAAAACCGAGGCTGGCCAGCGGCTTTGCTGCATCGCGCAGCGGCTCCGGGCGATCTGGTGAGCCAAGAATGGCGTGGAGAATCCTGGACAGAATCAAGCCGATGAGGATTCCGCCGGCGATTGCCCCGGCTACCACGATCCAGTCAGTTGTCGTCATGTGCGTTCACTCATGTCTCGTCGGTCAGCAACAACTTCGACGTTTCCATTCCTGCACCGAAGAGTTCGGCAAGGTACCCCACAACCTGGCGTGAATCGAGCTTGGCGGCAACCCGCTCTTCAAGACGTTCGGTCAGATCTGTCGGCGGCGCAAGGACCATGGCGAGGTTGGCGCCGATGGCGCCGTCGGTGCGAGGTTCGTCGATGTTCTCGAGGAGTTCAGCACACCGAGCACACGATCCGATGTGATCGTCCAGTTTGATGATGTTCGGGTCGCTGTCGCCAGCAAGCCAGGCCCGCAGGGCACGTTTGGAGGGGTGCTTGATCATTCCCACTCCCTCAGTGCTGCGCTCAGCTTTCGGCGCGATCGGAGCAGCCGTGTCTTCACCGTTGGAAGCGGCACATCAAGAACCGCTGCGATCTCTTCGTAGGCCATGCCCTCGATTTCACGCAAGACCACGATGCTTCGAGACAGTTCGTCGAGAAGATCGAGTGCGCTCACGAACTCGTCCATCGCTGATTCGGACTCGACTCGACGTTCGGTCGATCGGTGAGGGCCGACCTGTTCTTCCGGCATCTCGTTCGGGTCGGTGACGGACGCTCGGCGAGCGCGGAGCGTGGAGATCGCTGTGTTGTGTGCGATGCGCATCACCCAGCTGCGAAGCGATGAGTCGCCTCGGAAGCTCGGAAGTGCAAGCCACGCTTTCAACATCGTGTCTTGGGCGACGTCTTCGGCCAGCGCTGAATCTCGAACGATTGACTTGGCCAGGCGATAGACAGCGTCGCCGTGTTCCACGACGAGCTTGTGGAGCTCGTCTGGATCGCCGCTGGTCTTCTTGGCGGCAGCAGACTTGCGGCTGCCGCCGTCGCCTTCGGCTCGATCAGCAGATGAGACGTCGGTTCGGCGAGCAGCGATCGCGCTCGCTGCCGCTGGGTCCTCCGCTGTGGTTGGAGGCACGACAGGTAGGCCCGCATCGGGCCTCACTGCCCACATCACCGGCAGCACTCGTCGAGATCGAAAGAAACGTCTGATTCTCATGTGACGCCTGAATCGTAGATGAGTCGCGTATTTCTGTGCTCATTTGACCACAGACCGCGCTCACTGCTTGTTGAAGCAGCCTGTGGGGGCATGAGCGGTCGCGAAGAAACTTTGGAAACTTCGCGACTAACGCACGGCAAGACCGTCATGCATCTGGCAAACGCCAAACAAATCAAGGGGACAGACACAACCATGCTCGCAATCGACATCGATTTCGGATCGTCAATAACGCAGGCGTTCACCGACCTTGCGTCATTCATTCCGAAACTCATCGCCTTCCTACTCATCCTTGTCATCGGCACATTCGTGGCGAAGTGGATCCGCAAGCTGATCGTTGGCCTGCTCAACCGCATTCGCTTCGACAGCTACATCGACAAGGCCGGCATCGGCGCACCGCTTGAGCGAGCCGGTTTCGCTGACAGCGGCCGCTTCGTCGCACAGCTCATCTACTTCATGATCATGCTCATGGTTCTGCAGCTTGCGCTCAGCGCCTTTGGCCCGAACGACATCTCGGCTCTGCTCGAAGATCTCGTCGCCTTCATTCCCAAGCTCATCGTCGCAATCGCCATCATCATCGTCACCGGCATGGTGGCCAACGCAGTTGGCGACATGATCCGTCCCGGTCTCGCTGATGTCGCTGCTGGCCCGCTCCTCTCGAAGGTCGCTGTCGGCGCCATCTGGATGATCGGTGTGTTCGCTGCACTCGACCAGGTCGAGTTCGCTGCTGACATCGTCGACACGCTCTTCACCGCAATCATCGGATCACTCTCCGCAATCATCATCATCAAGTTCGGTGTCGGTGGCATCTGGGCCGCTCGTGACCGCTTCTGGCCAAACGCCTACGACAAGATCAGCGGCGCAAACGACCCGCAGGCGTAAGCCTCCCAAGTTTCCTGGGCGCTGTCCTCAGCGGTCCGGGAATCCGGGACGGGGAAAGGTGGGCGACCTGACCCCGTCCCTCTGTTCGAGAAGGTGCCTTCCCGGGCGACGGCGGCGCCTTCTTTGTTCAGTCCGGACTCCCTCCCCGGATTGAACTGGGTGGGGGAGGGTCGAGTTTCGACTCGGCTCCTCTCACCAACATTCTGGTGACCAGCTCTCGCGGCGGCAGAGCGGCTCACCACAGGTCCGATCCAACTTCCCTCCTGGATCGGACCGAAATTCTGCGAGGGGTCTGGTGGGCGACCGGCCCCTCGCACATGAACTCGGCGGCAAGTCCGGCGACTTGGTCCGATCCAAACTCCCTCCCTGGGTCGGACCGCAAACAAAAGAACGAGAGGCCGGTGGGCGATCCGGCCTCTCGTTCGCGTACGGGGACCCCATGTCGATATTCAGGGTCAGGCGTCCACAGAGCACGCGTTTCAGTATCCGTGAGCTTCGTGGGTTGGTGATGTTGAGGCCTGACCCCATGACTGTTCTCGTCAGATGTCATACAAGATGTCGAGGATTCGGTAGGACTGGGTGTCACGGTCGAAGGCGAGTCGGAAGCCGATCTGGCCCCAATCGGGCACGTTGACGAGACAACTGAAGGCGCCTGACGAGAATTGGCACGGGTCGGTGCCGGCGAAGTTGAGGCCGCCACGAGTCGACTGAAACCCCTGGAGGAACTCGAACTCGCCCTCTTCGATGCGCTCGAAGACGGAATCCCAGTTGTCGGCGACGGCAGCTGCTGCGATTTGGCGAGCCACAGCATCGGGACCCTCGACGTGGAACCGTGTCCGAGTGAACGTTCCGGAGTCGAGCTCGAACTCCGAGAACACCGTGATCGACGGACAGCAGAATGGATCGTTGGGCCCGAATGCCGTCCACTCGACGCTGAGTCCTGGATAGAGGGCGACGAGGCCTTGGATCTCGCCGACGTTTCCGCCGGTGGGCTCGAGGACCGCGACATCTCGCGGATCAAACGTGTAGGCGGGCCCGGTGTCGAGCTGCACGATCAGGTGGCTGCCAACGAAGTTGCCGGTCTCATCGATGCAGTCGAGCACGAAGGCGACATCGCCAATCTCGTTGTCATCGAGCAGACCTTGAACAAGCCCCGAGTAGGCGTAGTCGTCCTGATCGGTGCGCGCTCGGGCGTATCCGCCAAAGCTGCTGGGTGAGGTCGAGGCACCGGTCCTGCCGTTGATGAGCTGGTTGTTGGCGACGCTGACGATCGTTCCGCACACCGAGGTCGGGATCGTTGTGTTGAGCGCTTGTGATGCGAGGACGGAGCCGTCGCTGCCAGGAATCGGTAGGTCGGCAGCGGTCGTCGAACATGGCTGATCGGGGAGCAGGTCAGACGGAAGCAGGCGGGTAGACACGAACTCGTCGGAGTAGGCAAAGTCGAGCATCACCTGCACTCGGCTTCGCCGCCCGCTTGAGATCTCGCCTTCCCAGAACGCCCGCCCCGCCGGTTCAGATGGCCGGTCGAGCACGTTGCGATAGATGAGGTCGACGAACTCGCCGTCGGTCAGCGTTCCGTAGGTTGCGGCGAACTCGTCGGACGTCGAAAAGAAGTTGGCGATCCGCTCGAGCGACCAGCATTCGTTGACTCGATTCGCCCAGAAGAGGGCGCCTTCCGCATCAGGTTCACGATCGAAGAACGCCCAGTAGAGCCGGAAGGCTCGGGCGTGAATGTCGGTGAGTCCATCGATGGATGACACATCGCGGAAGGTGTAGGCGACCTGAGCGTCGGCTTGATCCGCCGTTGGCAGTTCCGAGACCGCTGCCAGTGAGGTGCCAAACATGAGCGCTGCAAGCACGAGTTGAACAGTTCGTTTCCCGATTCCCATACACATCGGGTGTTCTGTCTGGCGGAACATTGTTCCGTCTTCATGTGGACGTGGGGTCAGGCCTCAACATCTTCACTGTGTAGTCACGTATGAGTTCTCAGCTTGAGATGTGGACGCCTGACCTTGGATATGGACGTGGGGTCAGGCCTCAACATCACGGCGTTGCGGTCACTTCACGTTCTTTGTTTGGTGATGTGGACGCCTGACCTTGAATATGGACGTGGGGTCAGGCCTCAACATCACGCGTTTCGGTATCCGTGAGCCTTGTGGTTTGGTGATGTGGACGCCTGACCCCACGGCTCTCCTTACAGCCTTACAGGCCGGCGGCGTCTAGGGCTTCCTCGACGGCCTCCATCATTCGGGCCGTGCAACCCGCCATCTCAACCGGTGGGGAGATCTCTTCGACGATCCGAGTTGCGATCTCGGCGAACACCTCGGCCGCTGGGCCATCACCGAGGGCAGCAGGTGTGCCTTCGTCACCGCCGGAGGAAACCGTCGGCTCGATCGGGACGGAGCCGATGAGCGGAGCGCCGGACAATTCGGCGAGTTCTTCGCCGCCACCGGAACCAAACAATTCGTAACGGTTGCCCTCTTCGTTGATGAAGACCGACATGTTCTCGATCACGCCGGCAACGCGCACGTGCGATTTACGTGCCATCGACACCGCTCGAGCCGCCACTTTTTGGGCACCGGTGGCGGGTGTGGTCACCACGATCATCTCGGCCCTCGGCAACATACGGGCGAGGCCCATCGCAACATCGCCGGTGCCGGGCGGCATGTCGATCAGCACGTAGTCAAGGTCGTCGGACCAGGCCACGTCTTCCAGGAAGTGCTGCACGGCTCGATTGAGCATCAAGCCGCGCCAAAGAAGGGCTGACTCTTCGCCGTCGACCAGGAATCCCATCGACACAACATCGATGCGGCCCTTGCCGTTTTCCGAGTCCTCAATCGGGAGTGAGACCGGGGTCATCCGGGTGGAGTCGCCGTCCTTCTCCGCTTCGATTCGTCCGTCGAGTCCGAGCATGCGAGGCACGGAGAAGCCCCAGATGTCGGCATCGAGCAGACCGATTCGGTAGCCCTTTTTCGCAAGCGCCGCAGCGACGTTCACGGTGACGGACGATTTGCCGACTCCGCCCTTGCCCGAGGAAATGGCCAACACACGAGTCGTTGGGGGGATGGCGGTGTCACCCGCGTTCTCTGCTGCGATCTGGCGAGCCCGGCTCATGGTTGCGGCTTTGTCGTCCGGACTGAGCTCGGCCCAGTCGATCTTCACCTTGGTGACTCCGGGCAGCGATTCGACCCGAGCTCGTGCATCGTTTCGGATCTGTGCCTGGAGCGGACAGCCCATCGTTGTGAGGGCAATCTTGATCGTGACGAGGCCCTCGTCGCTGATCGTGGCGCCCTTGGCCATGCCAAGGTCGACGATGTCACCCCCAAGTTCGGGATCGATCACGCCGCGCATCAGGCCCATCACCTCGTCTTCAGTGGGCAGGCTGGACGTCTCAGGCGTGTCCGACATGGCACCAGTGTAGAAGCGAGGTTGGCACCGGCGGAAGGCGAGATGTGGCACACCTGGGCGCCTGGAATGCCCAGGAGCGGCCCGGCGTTGTACCCTAAGAACGTACGTTTAGTACGAGTACGCAAGGAGGCATTTCATGATTGCTGTTACAGACGCTGCCGCAGGCAAGGTCAAAGATCTCATCGACCAAGAGGGCGACGAGTCGCTCGCGCTTCGCGTGGCCGTTCGTCCGGGCGGCTGCTCGGGCTTCAGCTACGAGATGTTCTTCGACTCCGAGAAAGCTCAGGACGACATCGTCCAGGCCCACGGATCGATCAACGTGATCGTCGACTCAGCCAGCGCTCAGCTGCTCAATGGAGCAACCCTCGACTACAAAGACGGCCTTCAGCAGGCTGGCTTCTCCATCGACAACCCCAACGCTCAGCGCAGCTGCGGCTGCGGCCAGTCGTTCAGCTGATCAAGGCTGAACAACAAGAGTTCTGAGAACGAGCCCGGGCTATCGGCCCGGGCTTTCTCGCGCTTCGGGCCGCTCCACGTCTGAGCCGGGAGTCGGTTCGCACGGTGGCCTCATGCGGTGGCCTCATGCGGTGGCCTCATACGTGGCATTGCGCGATCGTGGGCTCAGGCGATCTTTGCGAGGCCTTCTCGGAGCTCGAGGTCGTCGAATACGTTGTCGATCCGGTCGACGACGATGCCGTCCCGGTCGACGAGGAAGAGTGACGGTTCGAAGTCCAGGCCGAGTTCGCCAAGTGTCTCGACCGGGGTGATCTCGGGATCGAGCAGGTTGAAGTCCACATCCTCCGCGTTGGCGTAGACCTCCACGTGGATCGGCACGACCGTCGGGAACTCATCAGCGGTTCGGATCAAGACATCGAGCACCGGGCCGCAATAGCTCGTTGCGCATAGGGCCGGCGTGGCGATGAGCAGCGCCATTGGCTCGCCGGCTTCGAGCACGTCGGCTGCGGTGCGGTCGTGGAAGGCGCACGGGTCAGGCCGCAGGGTGCAGAGGGGGCGAACGTCGAGCGGGTCGTCCACCGTCGGCGTGATCACCGCTGGGAGCGGCTCACCGGAAAGCACAACTTGCGCTTCCTCGGGATCGAACGCTTGCACCGGGAGGCTGACCTGCTCGCCATCAACGGTGGTCACGAAGTCGTAGATGCCAACTTCGGGCAGGGTCGTTCGCAACGCGAAGTAACGAAGGATGTCGGAGTGTTCGTGGCCGGGTTCGCCCTCGGCGCCGTCGGGGTGGTCGTGGCTGACGATGCGTCCTTCGACGACGACGGTTTCGATCAACTCGCCATCGAACATGACGTCAACACTGAGCGATTCGCCGGTGTCGGTCACGGGCTGGCCCTGGTCGACGAGGCCGAATGGGATTCGTTGTGGTCGCCCAGCGACGATCACTCGAGCCGGGTTGTAGAGCGCAACGAGCGTGGCGCCAGGGGTGTCGAACGATTGGTCGTCGTTCGAACACGCAGTGAAGGCAATGCCGCTGCCGATCACGCCGAGCCCGTAGAGGCTGGTCCGGAGGAACCGGCGCCGATCGAAGGTCTGGGAGCCCACGTCTCGAACCGTATCCTCGGGCCGTGTCCAATGATCAGCCCGGTAGCCCGAGTCGTTTGTCACTCACCATCGACGGTGAAGATGTTGAGCTCGAAGACACGGGTGACACGCTGCTTGGCGCCCTGCGCGATCAGCTCGGCCTCACCGGTGTGAAAGACGGGTGTAGCCCGCAAGGCCAGTGCGGCTGTTGCACGGTGCTCGTCGACGGCCAGCCTCGAGTTGCGTGTGTCACCCCGCTGCGCCGTGCCCGGGGTCGTTCCATCACGACGATCGATGGGCTCGATGCCTCGCGCTCTGAGCGGTGGGGCCGAGCATTCTGCGATTCGGGTGGTAGCCAGTGCGGTTTCTGCACGCCAGGCATCGTCGTTCGCCTGGATGCGCTCCACGCGAAACAGGTCGAAGCCGACGCTGATCTCGCCGACCATGGCCCAGTCGAAAATGCGTTGCTCGCCCATCTGTGCCGATGCACAGGATGGCAAACCGTGCTCGATGCGTGGGATCGATTCGGTGGCCTTTCGAACGGTGCTGCCGATCCGAACCGTGAACTTGGCGCCGCCACCCAACGAGCCGAGATCGAAGGCGGAGCAACCCAAACCGTTTCGCCAGAGGTTGCGCTCGGTCGCGGTGGTTTCGCGGCTGACACGGCACCGAACGATGCGCTGAAAGCCGTTGCTTCAGGAGATGCATGGGTGGTCGGCGAGACCTTGGCCGACGCACGAGCGGCGGCCGGCAAGGTGCAAGGTCGACGAACAACGGTCGATCATTCCTGGCCGATCGATGCGCCCGAAGGGGAGTGGGCCGCCACGCTGCGCACCACCTGGGTCGAGCCTGCCTATCTCGAGACCGACGCGGCATGGTGCGCGCCGGGTGGTGAGCCAACGTCGCCGCTCGAAAACGGTGGGGCGTTCGGCGCCAAACGATCGAGCGACGTTGGTGATGTGGCGCGAAGACTCGCCGACGAACACGGTCGGCCGGTGCTCGTGCTGTCGAGTCGAGAAGACACCGTTCGTCGCGGGCCGAAACGGCCGCCGTTGGCAGGTGTCGCCAACGCTGACGGCACCGGTGTCATACGAGTTGCAGCAACACCGGGTGTGGCCGAAGCGATCGCGACCGTTGCCCCAGGCCTCACGGTTGAGGAAGTTGCGGTCGTCGGTCCGCCAACGTCCATCGATCTCCGGGCCGCAGGCTGGGCCGAAGCGCTGGTCTTGCTCGCTGGAGCCAGAGGTGAAACTGGAACGATCACAAGCCCGTCGGGTGCAACGGCGAGCGCCGACGTTCGCATCGACGACGATGGTGAGATCACCTTGGCTGTCAATGTCTCGTGTGGTGTCGTGCTCGACGAGATCGTGCTTCGTTCGTACTGCATCGGCGCTGCCCATATGGCCTGGTCGTGGTTGACGAGCGAGGCATTGACGGTGGATGACGACGGCGAGATTCACGACCTCACCGTGCGAAGTTTTGGTGTATTGCGTGCGGTCGACACACCTCACATCGAGATCACCATCGACCACGACGCCTCCGGTGAGCCGGTCAACGGAAGCGACGCAGTGTTCGCCGCGGTCGCTGCGGCGGGATGGCTTGCGGCTGACTGTCGACCGGACTGGCCGATCGGTGGCATCATCACGCCATGACAAAGCCCGTTGGTCCGTACACACCCATCGTCCGCGCCGGTGATTGGCTCATTTGCTCGGGCCAGGTTGGCATCAAGGACGGCGCGATCGTTGAAGGTGGGCTCGAAGCCGAGCTGCGTCAGGCGTTGTCGAACATGCGTGGCCTGCTCGAAGGTGAGGGCGCCTCGATGAACGACGTCGTGAAGACCACGGTCTTTCTGACGTCGATGGACGACTACGCCGAGATGAACACGGTGTACATCGATGAGTTCGGCGATCACCGACCCGCCCGCTCGGCCGTCGCTGTCGCCGACCTCCCGATCGGCGCCCGGATCGAAGTCGAAGCATCCGCCTACCTCGGCTGACCTGCGTAACCCGTGGGGCGAGTTCGGCGAAGCCGACACTCGCTGAGCGAAGCGGCTGTGACCTCGATGTACGCAGGTTGCGACTGGAAGTACGAAGCTCGGTGAGATCAGCGTAAGGTTGTTGCCGTGATCGAGATCGTTGCCATCATCGTCATCCTGGTTGTCGCTATCCCCGTCGGGTTCTTGATGAGCACGAGCATTGCCGCTGCCTTGATCGGCTACCTGTTGCAGCGCAACGCCGAGGACGCCCACGAGGGCAGCGAACTCATCGCCTGCAGCGACTGAGCCTCGAACACCCGAGCCGATCACGCTCGAAACCTCACCGCTGGGTGCCTCAGCCGCCGCTACGGTCTGGTGCGTGATCGACCTACGCCGCCTTCAAGACGATGCGGACTACCGCGCCGGTGCCATCCTCAAGGGTGCCGACGAAGCTGTCCTCGACCAGCTCCTCGCCGCTGAGTCGTCTCGGCGGGCGGCGCTCACCAAGGTTGAAACAGCCCGAGCCGAGGCCAACGCAGCATCAAAGGCCATCGGTCGAGCCGCCCCCGAAGAGCGCGAAGCAAAGATCGCCGAAGCCTCAGAGATGAAGGCGTCACTCGCCACGCTCGAAGAGACGATGACCGCCGCACAAGCGACCGTCGATGAGCTCGCACTGCAGATTCCCAACCCGGCGCACGACACCGTCCCGCCGGGCGGCGAGGATGACTACCGAGTCGAGCACGAGGTTGGAGAGCAAGTGCCAGAGCCGGCGCTCGACCATGCTGCGATCGGCGAGAAGCTTGGCATCGTCGACACCGAACGAGCCGTTCGGATGTCAGGCAGCCGCTTTGCGTATGTGCTTGGCGATGCGGTTCGTGTGCAGTTCGCTCTCGTGCAATACGCGATGAGCAAGCTGCTCGGCCACGGCTTCATACCGGCGGTCGTTCCCGTCCTCGTTCGCGAAGACATGATGGTCGACGCGGGGTTCTTCCCGACCGATCGCGATCAGGTTTACGAGCTCGAGAAAGACGAGCTGTTCCTCGTCGGGACATCAGAGGTTGGCCTCGCTGGTATCCATCGCGGTGAACGCCTCGATGCCGAACAGCTGCCGAAGCGCTACGTCGGCTACTCAAGCTGTTTCCGTCGTGAGGCCGGCACCTATGGCAAAGACACCTCCGGGCTGTTCCGAGTGCATCAGTTCGACAAGGTCGAGATGTTTGTCTACTCACATCCCGAGGCGTCATGGGATGAGCTCGAACTCTTACGCACTCTCGAAGAGGAGATCTTCACCGAACTCGAGATCCCCTACCGGGTCATCACGGTTGCAGCGGGCGACCTCGGAAACGCGGCCGCGAAGAAGTACGACATCGAGGCCTGGATCCCGAGCCAGCAGCAGCATCGAGAAGTCACCAGCTGCTCGAACTACACCGATTATTCAGCTCGTCGCATGGGTACTCGCGTGAAGGACGACGGGGGAACGCAGATCTTGCACACCCTCAACGGCACCGCCGTTGCGATCGGCCGGACGTTGCTGTCGATCTTCGAGAACCACCAGCTCGATGACGGAACGATCGCTGTTCCTGAAGTGCTTCGTCCCTTCGCCGGTGGTCTTGAAGCCATCGGACCAACCTGACCGGTCGGCAGGCGCCAACAACGTCAACAGTCAACGCTCCCACCCGGTGGCAATAGGTCGGAGGGATGATTCCATCCGGCCGTCAGATTCCTTACAGTCGCGCCTATGACCGATTCGACCGAATCGGAAACCATCACGATGGATGACGGAACACCCTCAACGGCGAGGCCGGGTCCCAGGAGATGACAACACGATGAGCACTGCCACGCCGGGTCGACGTCGAGACGACGTGTCCGAACCTTCGCAGCACAGGAGCCTCCATCAGACTGCGGTCGAGCAGTTCCAACAGGCGGCGAACCTGTTGGACATTCCCGAGCAACATCGAGCGATTCTGTCTCGGCCGAAGAACGAAGTCATCGTGAACTTCCCGGTGCAGCTCGACGACGGCTCCTGGCAAATGTTCCGCGGCTATCGGATCCAGCACAACAACGTGCTTGGGCCGTTCAAGGGTGGCATTCGATTCCACCCCGATGTCGACCTCGACGAGGTGACAGCGCTCGCGCAATGGATGACCTTCAAGTGCGCGCTCGTCGGTGTGCCGTTCGGTGGAGCGAAGGGCGGTGTCACGATCGACCCGTCTGCCTACTCGTCCGATGAACTCCAGCGAGTGGTCCGTCGTTTCACACACAGCCTCGGCGCAAACATCGGCCCGGAGCACGACATCCCGGCCCCCGACGTCGGCACCAACAGCCAGATGATGGACTGGTTGATGGACACCTACGCCAACATGTCCGGCGCCGGACTGCGGCAGATGGTGAAGGGTGTTGTCACCGGCAAGTCGATCGCTTGTGGCGGCTCGGCGGGCCGTGAGGCAGCGACCGGGCAAGGTGTGCTCTACACGTTGCGTCACTGGTGCGGTGAGAGTGGGATGCGCCTTGGCGACCTCACCTTCTCAGTCCAAGGATTCGGCAACGTTGGCAGTCACTTCGCACGCCTCGCGGCGGCGGAGGGATCGACCATGATGGCCGTCGGTGATCACACCGCCACGATCGTGGCATCGTCGGCCGATGGGATCGACCCGAACGAACTCGCAGCCTGGGTGCAGGCCAACGGGGGCGTGAAGGGCTTCCCTGGAGCGGACCAAGCCAACACCGAAGACCTCTTCTCGATGCCGGTCGACGTGTTTGTTCCTGCGGCTCTCGAGAACCAGATCACCGAAGATCGAGCTCGCGCACTCGATTGCCAAGTGGTGCTCGAGGCAGCGAACGGTCCGACGACGCCAGAGGCCGAAGCGATCCTTGCCGAACGCTCGATCACGGTGGTTCCTGACATTCTCGCCAACGCCGGTGGTGTGGCCGTCTCCTACTTCGAGTGGTTGCAGAACAAGTCGTCGCGCTACTGGTCGATCGACGATGTTGACGAGCGGCTGCGCACGATCATGTGGGATGCGAACGATGCGGTCGTTGAGAAGCGGCGCGAGCTGAACTGCTCGATGCGAGAAGCGGCCTACGCCGTTGCACTGCTTCGCCTCGACGACGTGTATCAGCGCCGAGGCATCTTCCCCTAGCGGGCGATCGCCTGACCAGGCCTCCCGGTCTCGTGCCGAGACGAGACGCGTCAGCTGTCAGCGGGGAAGGTTTCGATGGCCTGTTCGACGAGGTTGTCCATGAGTTGTGCAGCGAGCTCACGATCAGCATCGGTGAACGCCGTGTTGTCGCGCACCATCACGAGGCCGAGCACGTGGTCATCGCGCCGCATCGAAGCGACGTAGGCGACACTCACGATCTGTCCCGATTCGTCGGTGACTTGCCAGGCAGTGAAGTTGACTCGATCGACGTCTTCGAATCGTGAGAAGCCATCCGGGAACGGATCGTCACCGAAGCTGGCGGTCAACGCCTCACCCGTGTCGTTCTCGAATTCTCGACACTCGCCGAGTGCGCCATCGTCGCTTTGTCCTTGGCGAGCGAGCTCGTCGGTCGGCCACTTGCCGACGAAGGTCTGGACTCGAAGTTCGCCCGAAACACCCACCTGGCTCGTCGCTTGATCCGGCGCACTCTTGACCGGGGTGGTGTTGCAGATCAGTGCAGGATCGATCTCAGCGTCTGAAGGTGTGAAGGGCTCGGGTAACTCGATGATGGCGGAGAAGTCTGGGCCAGATGTTTGAGGCGTTGGGGCGTCTGGGTCGACCTGATCACCAAGGATTGTGGTCGTTGGTGCGGCCGTTTCGCTCGGCTGCTCTGCTTCGGCTACTTCTGCGTCGATCGGTGCGACCGCCGCGTCGCCGAGCTCTTGTCGCGTGTCGAGGGCGCTCGCACCAACGAAGGCAACTGCCAACAGCGCGAACGCTCCGGAGACCAGAAAGATGATCCGTCCCTTGGGTTGCGTTGAGGCTCGCCGCCTCGGCCGTTGTGGCGGAACCGGCGGCATTGGCGGCGTGGAGCGGACTGTTTCGGCACTCGACTGAGCGGGGCTGTCAGCATTGGCTGTTTCGACCCGTCGAGGCGGCGTTGGTGGTTGTGGCGTGTTCGGTGCAGAGCGGTCGCTGCTGCCTCGGGGAGCATTCGCTGCATCGGCGCTCGTCCGACCGGAGCCCGGAACGACGTCTTGATCCGTCGCGGTCGGCATCGCCATGAGCGCCCCGAGTGCAGTCGCAGCTTTCGGGTCGCCCTGCTGCACGATCGCCGTATGTGGAAACGCTGCTTCTACGGTGCGCCTGACGAGAGGGATTCGGCTGGCACCTCCGGTGAGGTACACGGCGTGAAGCTCGCTTGCGTCGAGATCGGCGCGGGCGACGCATCGTTGGAGGAGTTCTGCCGTCTCAGTGATGTACGGCTCCGCCACCGTCTCGAACTCGTCTTGGGTGATCCGCGCTTCGGCGACACCATCGGGCAACGAGACGATCACGTCGGTGACCGGATGGCGAGTGAGCGCCTCCTTGGCTCGTTTGCAATCGTTGCGCATTCGCCTCGCGGATCGACGCCACGCTGGATCGTCGGAGACGAGGAGTTGCTCCCAACGGCTCGGATCGAGCCGGGTACCCACCTCGTTCATCAGCAGTTCGTCGAAGAGTTCGCCACCGATTGTTGCATCGCCAGCGGGCCGGCCGGCGATCGAGAATCCGCTCGGGCGCTTGATGAGCACCACGGTGTCGAAGGTGCCGCCACCGAGATCGAACACGGCGATTGCCGCACCCACCGGGAGATGTGACTTCTCAGAGTACGAAATGGCCGCAGCGACCGGCTCGGCAACGAGTTCGGGCATCGGAAGATCAGCCCGATTGGCCGCCTCCAGCAGGCGACTCTTGAGCGGCCCGCTCCACATCGCCGGGTAGGTGAGGCGCGAAGCCGTCGGGTAGCTGCCCTGGAAGGCAACCGCTGCTTCGAGCGTCCGCGCCAGAACGGCGGCGGTGAGATCGATTGCGGTGATGGACTGTCCAGCGATGACAACCGGTGTTTGGTTGTGCAGACGTTCCTTTGGCGTCTGGATCGCTCGGTCAGGCCGACCGATCGCAAGGTCCGAAGCGGTCTGACCGACGAGCAGCTGGCCATCTTCTTCGAGGAAGACAACCGACGGCATCTCGCGTTGGCCGTCGATCTGGATGACGGACGGTCGGCCCGAATGATCGAGCGCAGCGGCGACCGTCGCCGTCGTCCCGAAGTCGATGGCGAGGGTCCATCCGCCGTTGTTTACATCGCCACTCACCGAACCATCGTCGCACCATTGAGACGTCGATGAGTAGGACGATGCGCCCCGATGCCTCTGCGACCGGAAACGAACGGTGTCAACCGCATCCGATCATTCGTCACCGAGGTAGATGAGGTTGAGTGCCGTGTCGGCTCGGCCGATCTCGCCTCCGTCATCGACGGAGTGAATGGTCACGAGCCTTGTCGTCTCGACACCGCCGAAGAACGCGTTCTCATCGACGGGATAGGTCACAAAGAGCCGGTCATCGCCGTGATTGATCGTCCAAAAGAGTGAACCGAGATCGAGGCTCCAAAGGAGTTCGCCTGTGGTGGTGTCCCTGGTGGTGATCACCTGGGTGACGTGCGGGCTCGCACTCTGGGTGTAGTCGCCGTAGGTCACGATCGAGGCGTCGGCCGTGAACTCGTGAAAGCCGGCATAGTCCTCACCGTTGATCGACATGCCGGACTCGTTGAAGACGTCGGCATTGCCCTCAGCATCGCCCAACACGTCGAAGGTGCGGTTGCCGATCCGTTCGGTCGAACGGGTTTCGGTCTCTCCGTCAAAACGGCGGAACGGTTCGATCGGCTGACGCTCGCGGGTTTCACAATTCAAGGCCTCGGCCGCATCGCCGAAGTCGATCGCAACGATCACAATGCCATCGCTGTCGATCACGGCGTGATGAACCCATCCGTCTACCTCACACGATGGTTCACCGGTCAGCGGCCAAACCGTCGTTGAAGGTGGAGCGTTCTCCTCTGGCGAGTCGGATGCCATCGACACGTAGACGAAGTCTCCGTCGGACCAAACGTTGGACCGATCAGCGGAGCGTTCCTCGAGAGGGATCGTGAGGATCTCGCCGTCGACTCGGGCGATCACTGCGCCGGTCGCTTGGGCGACGACCACGCTCGCTCCGGTTTGTGTTGCGAGCGCCTCGACGGCATCGATTGTGTGTTCCACGTCGAACTCGGGCGGGAGCGGCTTGACTTCGATGAGATTCTCGCTCGTCTCAGATTCTGTTTCGGTGGTGGTCGTTCGCTCATCGGAGTCGGAGTTGGAGTCAGCCGTTGTTGTTGGTGGCGCTTCGGTCGTCGGCTGATCGGATGATCTCTCCTCGCTCGACGAGCCGGCACATGCCGCGGCGAGCAGAATCGTTGCGGTCGCAGCGGCGCTGAACACGATCCGACGGGAAGTACGGCGGGTCGTGTGTGGTTCCAACCTCGTGCGCTTCCCCCGCTTCGTCATGACGCCAATCATCGCGCTCGTCATTGCCGCTGCATGCGCGCCTGACGATCCAGCTTCAACCTTCGCGGCGCCGAGTGCTGACAGAACTGAGTCGACCAATGCGGTTCCGACGCTGACTCGACCCCTCGAGCTGACCGACCCTGGCGACACACCAGTGGTCGATCGGTCCGTCTCGAGTGTTGATCTTGCCGACGTCTTGTTCGACACCTTCGATGGCGGTTCGATCGCTTTGGCGGATGCCGACGGCGAAACGATCGAGCGGCTCTTCGACGCGATCCGCCCGATCGATGCGCCGGGTTACGAGCGTGCGGCCGATGTTGGTTGGCTCGACGAGGATGACCTGATCGTCGGCTTCGTCGACCCGTTCGGTCAGGCGTGGGCCTATCCGGTTCGAATTCTGAACAGCCGTGAGATCGTCAACGACGAGCTCGCCGGGCTTCCGGTCGTCATCACGTACTGCCCGTTGTGTGGAAGTGGTGTTGTGTATGACCGTCGCCTCGGCGATGAGACGCTGAGCTTCTCGAACACAAGCGCGCTCTTCGAGAACGACATGGTGATGGTCGATCGAGAGACCGGGTCGTATTGGTGGCAGGTCGCAGGCGACGCAATCGTCGGCCCGCTGACAGATCAACGACTCACGTTGCTGGCGTCACAAACGACGACCTTCGCGCGGTGGCTTGAACAGCATCCCGACTCGCAGATGATGGAGCGCCAGGGAAGTCTCCCCCGAGACTCGTTCACGAGCTACGGCGACGTTCTCGATTCGGGACGCACGCCGTTCCCCGTCAGCGATGGTGTGTTGGAAGACGATCGGCTCGCCTCGTCCGCCCGGGTGATCGTTGCGGAAGTGAACGGCGAGTCTCGAGCGTGGGCAACAAACCCGGCCCGTGTTCTTGAAGAGGATCTTGGGGGCGAAGCGATCACGATCACACTCGATGGCGTCGGCGGTTCAGTCCACGCCACGGACGGGATTGCCGTGCCCATTCGTTCTGCATTCTGGTTCTCGGTTGTTTCGATCGACCCAGAGATTCAGCTCGGCGGCTAGACACCCGCCGTTCATCGCCGGTGATCTGGCCTCAATTCGGGGGTCGCAGCGCCGATTGGCTCATCATGCATTCCTGCGCACGATGTGGAGAGCCCGCGTTCGTCGACCAAGCGTGTATCCGTTGTGGAACGCCGGTTGGACCGCCCGCACCCGAACCACCCCCTCCTGCACCGCCGGCGATGCCACGCGCCCATAGCGCCGCTCCTGCAACACCACCCGCTCCAAAGCCTGATCCCGCAAACGTGCCTGCTCCTCAGACCGCTGAGGCGAAGGCCTTGATGCAAGAACTCGGTCTGGAGAATCGATCGGCGATCTCTCCGATGGTGATCGCAGTCGCGGTCGCAGCGCTTCTGCTCGTCATCGGCGGCTCCTACTTCTTGATCAACGACGGACCGACGCCGGCGCAGCTGGCCGCCGCAGAGAACTCCTCGACGACCGAGTACGTCCCGCCAGAGCTTGGTGCGTGGTATTGCCGCAACCCCGCACCACGTCCGGACGCTCCTGAGCCGGTTGACGGGTCGAATCAGTTCGTTGTCTTCGAACATGCCAACGGGGAACGCACCGCGAGCCCGCTCGACGTGTTCGCAACCGATCAGCCGAGCCAGGCCGCCTATGCGCTGTGCCTCACGGGAGTTGAAGATGGTGAAGACGTCGAATGCGTCGGCTACACCAACAACGAATCGATTCGGTTCGAAGGAATGGACTGGACGGCCGAGCTCATCCAGCTCTCGACCGGCGAGTCGGTCTTCTCTTCCGAGGTCCTCCGTGGGCCCGACCCAGATTGCCCACTGCGCGTCGATGAGCGCGTCGGTCTGATTCGAGCAGACGTCGAAAGCCTGCGATACGCAACGGTCGCTTGGGCCCTTCCGGACAGCTATAGCGAAACCCATCTCGGCAACACGTTGAACGGCAACGACGGATCCTGGTGTCGCGGCGCGACGCCGCTGCCCGAGCTTGGCTCGGCTCGGGTCCCAATCGTTCCGCCGACCGTGCCTCCAGTCGAAGGTGAAGAGGCGGGCGAACCGCCAGAGGCGATCCAGCCGCCGCCCGCCGTCTACGTTTCGGCGTGGCCGAGTGCACGGGCCACCGTGAATGACATGGTCGCCGTCTCGTCGCTCGAGCCTGATTCGATCAGCCACGTCGCCTGTGTGGTGTCCGACTGGCCGAGCGGTCGCCGCTGGCAGCGTTGTGACTACAACAGCTTCGTCCTCGCCTTCCGCCCCTTCACCTACCGGGTGACGGTGGTGGACGTCGTCACGGGCGAAGCCGTCGCATCGGAGAACTTCGAGGGCGGAACGAGCTGTCCCGACAGTGTGTTCTCCGACACCACGACCGAGATCCGTGATGCGGTCGTTCCCGATGCCCTCGGAACGTTCATCGAATCAGCGGTCGGTTACGAAGCCCCGGTTCTCGACGAAGAGGAGTAGCCGGTCGGCCGAGGCGCGCGTTCGGGGAGCGAGTTGCGGTTGTTGTGTGGGCTCGCTTTGCCGGTCCTGTCTTCGCAGCGTGCAGATCTAGAGCTCGAAGCTGAGGGACTGCACGAAGTCTCGGCTCGATGTGCCGACGTGAAGCTGGTAGGCGCCCGCTGGCGTGTGCCAGCCATCAGCCTCGCTCCAGACTTCGAAGGCGCGATGCACGGTGTCGACGCGCACCGTGACGGTCTGGCCAGCGTCGAGTCGTACCGTTTGGAACCCAACGAGTTGACGTAGCGGACGTTCAAGCGCTCCGGCCGGCGCCTCTGAATAGACCTGGACGACGGCCTTGCCCGCTCGATCCGACGTGTTGGCGACGTCGAGTTCGATGGCGGCGTTCTTACCGGCGCTGTCTGCCGTGTCTCCTTCAGAGACGAGCGATGCCTCGCCGAACGTGAAGTCGGCGTAGGACCCGCCATACCCGAACGGCCGGCGGGGTTCGACGTCATTGGCATCGAACCAACGATGGCCGACGAGCAGCTTCTCCTCGTAACGCAACACATCACCCTCGCCCGGAACGATTCCGGTCGTTGGACCCTGCTCGAGTGAGCGAGGGAACGTTACGGGCAGGCGTCCGCCCGGTTCGGCTTCTCCGAGGAGCACGTCGGCCAGGGCTGATCCGAACTCTTGTCCCGGATACCAGGCCATCACGGCCGCGCCGACCTCGTCGAGCCACGGCAGGTCGACCGGGCCTCCGGCGTTGACGACAACGACCGTGTTCGGGTTCGCCGCCATCGAACGCTCGACGAGCTCGTTCTGTCGTCCCGGCAGGCCGAACATGGGGCGGTCGTGGCCCTCGGTTTCCCACTCGGCATCGAGCCCGACCACAACAACGGCGACATCGGCTGCAGCAGCGGCGGCGACGGCAACGTCCAACATTGCGTCTTCGTCAGTTGGAGCTAGATGACCGAAGCGAAGCCCACTCACGAGGCTCTGATCGGCGGCCGACCATTCAACGATCACGTCAGCGACCGAGTTCGCCTCCAGTTCGATCGTGCCGACAACTTCACTCGATCCGTATTGGAAGAACGCATCGCCCGGCCGAGGGTCGGTCCAGTTGTCGGCGACGATCGTGCCGTTCACGAAGACTCGAGCGGGTCCGGTAGCGAGGACGCTGAACTGGTGCGGGCCAGCCTCAGCGATCTGCATCTTCGTGGTCCAACGTTGTGACCAAGACGTGGGGTTTGGCAGGCCGGGCATCGAGCCGAACGACATGAAACCGAGCGACGAGGATGTGCGCTCGATGGCTGGCTCACCGCTCAGGTCGGTCGTCGCAAAGATCTCGATGTCGACGGATCGGGGCTCCCATGTATCCGGCCCGGCTTCCACGGTTGGGAGGTATCGGTGGGTGAGGCATCCAGGGTGATGCGAAACGACCCGGTCGCCGATCGCCTCGGTGATTCCTTCGAGCGGCGACAAGACTCGGTGAGCGGGGAGCTGAGCCGACCCTCCGCCTTGGATGACACCCGGTGAGGCGTTCGGGCCGATGACGGCCACGGTTTGCTCAGCGCTGATCGGCAGCACATTGGACGGGTTGGCGAGGAGCACCATGCCGTCGGCGGCGATTCGTCGTGCGAGATCTCGTTCTTCCGGGAGATCGACGGTCTGCTCCGGGATCGGTTCGAGTTGACCCATCCGTCCGGCCCGTTCGACGAGATCGAGCATGTTTGCGACGCGCTGATCGAGCTGCGCTTCGGTGACCTCACCCTCGTCGAGTGCGGATCGGAGGTTGGCTCCAAGCGCTCGAGGGGGGCCGGGCATCTCGAGGTCTTGTCCGGCGGCGATGGGGTTGGAGCGGTGATGGGTTGCTCCCCAGTCCGACATCACCAATCCGTCAAAGCCCCACTCGTTGCGAAGAACGTCGGTCAGGAGCCACTCGTGTTCGGAGCAGAAGGTGCCGTTCAGCTTCGGGTAGGCGGCCATGAGCGACCACACGCCTGCGTCGACGACGGCTTCAAACGGAGCGAGGTAGACCTCCCGAAGCGTGCGCTCGTCGACTTCGGAAGAAACGGTGAGCCGGCGATACTCCGCGTCATTCGCCACGAAGTGTTTTGCGCACGCGCCAACGCCTTCGTCTTGCACGCCGGTGATGTAGGCGACGGCCATCGATGAGGTGAGGCCGGGGTCTTCACCGAAGCTCTCGAAGTTGCGGCCACCGAGCGGGTGCCGGGCGATGTTGATCGTTGGAGCGAGCAAGACTTGTGCGCCCTTGCGAGTGGTCTCTCGTCCGAGGAGGCGGCCGACCTCGGCGACGATCGTCGTGTCGAAGGTTGCGCCGACGAGGATCGACGCGGGCAAGCAGACCGATCGAGCGCCAGAGCTCGAATCGCCGCGGACACCGTTTGGTCCATCGGTGACTTTCACCGCCCCGATGCCGAGCCGTTCGATCGCAACGGTCTGCCAGACATCAGCACCAGAAACGAGCGAGACCTTCTCGTCGAGAGTGAGTTGGTCGAGCAACGACTGAATCGAAGGACGGGGAGTCTTCATTTGGAGAATCTAGTTCGTGCCCGCAAACGGATCGCATGTCGAGCGTGTCGACGGCGGAGACCCGCTGGGAGCGAGAGACCCAGATCGGCGTAGCCGGGACTGCGGAGCAGTCCAAAGCAGCAGAGCCGGACCGCGGGTTTGGCGGTGTCGACGGAGGAGACCCGCTTCGAGCGAGAGACCCAGGTCGGCGTAGCCGGGACTGCGGAGCAGTCCAAAGCAGCAGAGAGACCCGCTGGGAGCGAGGGACCCAGATCGGCGTAGCCGGACTGCGGCAGCAGTCAAAAACAACAGAGCCTCTACCAGCGTGATTGACCGAGTTTGTAGCCGACCGAGCGGACGGTCTGGATCAAGCTCGCGTGTTCTTCGCCGAGTTTTGCTCGGAGGCGTCGCACGTGAACGTCGACGGTTCGGGCGCCGCCGTAGTAGTCGTATCCCCACACTCGGTTGAGGAGTGTCTCGCGGTTGAACACCTTGCCTGGGTGTGAAGCGAGGAACTTCAACAGCTCATATTCCATGAAGGTGAGGTCGAGCGGACGGCCATCGATGGTGGCTTGGTACGTCTCGACGTTGAGCGCCAGCGAGCCATGTTCAACCATCTCTGGTCGTACGCCTCGTCCGGCTTTCCAGAGCAGGTGGCCGAGTCGAGCTTCGAGCTCACGCGGGTGGAACGGCGTGATCATGAAGTCGTCGAAGAGATCGTTGCGAGTCTCGAGATCGTCGAGTTGTGACCCGGAGATCAGCACGAGCAGCGGTTCGACGGGCACGTCTCGTCGGCGAAGCTCTCGACACAGAGCCCACGCATCGTCGGGGTTGTCCGCAGTGTTGATGATGGCGCCGGTCCAGCCGCGGTCACCCTCGGCTTCACGGGCATCACCAATGGAACCGACGGCGGTCCAGTTGTAGGCCCCAAAGTCGAGCGAACGAACGAGGTCGGCCGGCGCAGGGTCGGGATAGAGAAGGAAGGTTTCGGCAGTCATGTGTCGATCCCCGTCCTCACCACGAGGGGAGGTAGCGATCGAGTTCCCACTGGCTCACATGCGTCTTGTAGTCGCGCCACTCGGACCGCTTGTTGCGCAAGAACCACTCGAAGATGTGTTCGCCGAGGGCTTCTCGCACGAGTTCGGATTGCTCCATCACGTCGAGTGCTTCGGAGAGTGAGGCCGGGAGTGGTTCGAGTCCGAGCTTGCGAATCTCGTCTTCCTCGAGATCGAACAGGTTGTGGGTCAGTTCGTCTGGGAGGTCGTAGCCCTCCTTGATTCCCTTCAAGCCCGCAGCGAGCATCACCGAGAGAGCGAGGTAGGGGTTGCAGCTCGGATCGGGCGAGCGGAACTCGATCCGAGTCGAGCTCGGCTTGTCGGCCTTGGTGACCGGCACCCGGATGAGCGCCGATCGATTGTTCTGCGCCCAGCTGACCCAGACGGGCGCTTCGAATCCTCGGACGAGTCGTTTGTAGGAGTTCACGAGTTGGTTCGTGACCGCTGAGATCTCTCGAGCGTGAACCAGCAAGCCGGCCATGAACTGGCGGGCGACGGGGGAGAGCGAATACTCGGCACCGTCTTCGTGGAACGCATTGCCGTCTTCATTGAAGAGCGACAGGTGCATGTGCATGCCCGACCCCTGCATGCCAGCGAGGGGCTTTGGCATGAAGCTGGCGAAGGTGCCTCGTTCGAGGGCGAGCTCACGGACGACCAGGCGGAACGTCATGATCTGGTCGGCCATGGTGAGGGCGTCGGTGTAGCGGAGGTCGATCTCGTGCTGGCTGGGGGAGTCCTCGTGGAAGGAGTACTCGATTGGGATTCCCATCGCTTCGAGCACGGAGATCGTTTGGCGGCGAAGGTCGGATGCAACATCGCTTGTCGTGAGGTCGAAGTAGGAGCCACGATCGAGGAGTTGTGGCGGGTGGCCCGGCTCGCCGTCGGCGAAGTAGAAGAACTCCATCTCGGGTGCAGCGAAGAATCCGAAGCCGGCCTCTGCCGCTTTCGCGATGTTGCGCTTCAGCACGTGGCGAGGGTCGCCCTCAAAGGCGTTGCCGTCCGGTGCGTAGATGTTGCAGAACATGCGGCCGGTGGTGCCGCCGTCCGCCCACGGGATCGTCTCGAACGTGTTGGCATCCGGCTGAGCGAGGACGTCGGACTCCTGGATACGGCTGAAGCCGTCGATGGCCGAACCGTCGAAGTGCACACCCTCGTCGAACGCTGTTTCGAGTTCGGCTGGAGAGATCGCGACGGACTTCAGTTGACCGAGGACATCGGTGAACCACAGTCGGATGAGCTTGACGTTGCGTTCTTCAACCGCACGCAGGACGTATTCGTTTTCTCGTTCCACCTCATAAGGGTTAGCAGCGAGAACGCAGCTGGACACCAGTCGACCCGCCCAGAACGGGTCTGGTTCACACGCAGTTCACATTCTCGAATTGGAACTGTCGCTTTGGTCGGGTTTCCTGAACAGGTACAGCACGCAGAGCGGGTCATCTTCGACCCCCTGCCTATCCCAAGACACGGGTTGGAGAAGAAGTGGCTTATCGAGCTGAATACATCTGGATCGACGGAACCGAACCGACTCCCGAGGTTCGTTCCAAGACCAAGATCCTTGCCGACGGCGACAAGCCAGGCATCTGGGGTTTTGACGGCTCCAGCACCAACCAGGCGACCGGAGACAACTCCGACGTCGTCCTGCAGCCGGTGTTTGAGTGCCCGGACCCCATCCGTGGTGGCGACAACATCTTGGTGCTTTGTGAGACGGCCCTCACCGCCGATCAGTCGCCGCACCCGACCAACACTCGGGCAGCTGCACGTGAGGCGCTCGACAAGTACGGCGATCAGGAGCCGTGGTTTGGTCTCGAGCAGGAGTACACGCTCATCAACCCCGGCACCGGCTGGCCAGCCGGTTTCCCGCCGAACGGTTTCCCCGCTCCGCAGGGTCCGTACTACTGCGGCGTTGGTGCCCTCAAGATCCACGGTCGTGACCTCATCGAAGAGCACACCACTGCGTGTATCGAAGCCGGCCTGAAGATCTCCGGAACCAACGCCGAGGTCATGCCCGGTCAGTGGGAATTCCAGATCGGCCCGGCCGACACCGTCGAAGTCGGCGATCACATGTGGATCGCTCGTTACCTCCTCTTCCGCCTCGCTGAGAACCACGGCGTTGAGGTCAGCATCGAAGCCAAGCCCATGAAGGGCGACTGGAACGGTGCGGGTATGCACACGAACTTCTCGACCAAGGCCATGCGCGAGTCGTACGAGCCCATCATCGCCGCCTGCGAAGCCATGGGCGCCCCTGGTGTTCCCGAGCGTCACCTCGCCGGTTACGGCGTCGGTATCGAGGATCGTCTCACCGGTGCACACGAGACGCAGCGTTTCGATCAGTTCAGCTACGGCGTGTCCGATCGTGGCGCCTCGATCCGTATCCCGTGGCAGGTCGCCCAGGACGGCAAGGGCTACCTGGAGGATCGTCGTCCGAACGCCAACGCCGACCCCTACGTGCTCTCCACGCTGCTGACCAACACGATCTGCTCAGCACTGGCATAGCCAAGACTTCGAACACGCAGTCCTGCTTCTGCAGCACTGTTTCGAACTCCACAACCCTCGCACCCGCTTACCGGGTGCGGGGGTTGTGCCTTTTTCAGCGGCGTGTGAACCCTTGGGGTCGCGTCTCAATCTCAACAATTCAGCCCTTGGGGTCAGCCCTTGGGGTCGCGTCTCAATCTCAACATTTTCGCCTCCGCCCCAAGACCGAATCCGCAAACGCCCTGGTCAGAGCACTCTCACGAACTCAGGGCGTCGAGCCTCGTGCCGTTGGGGTCGCGTCTCAATCTCAACATTTTCGGCGATCTCGCTCGTTCTGGCGGGTGGTTTCGACGGGGTGGGCCAGTGTCATTCTCGAACATGTTGAAGCCCTGATCCGCTCATCACAAAGCCCTCACATTTGGTGTCGATCCTTGAGATCAATCCCCCACCAACCGAGAGGTCACACATCATGAAGAAGCGTTCCGCACTCATCTCAGGCGCACTGGTCACCGGCGGCATGGTCGCCGGGTCGATCTTCGCCCCACTCGGCCTGGCATCGGCTCAGACCGATGACGAGCCAACCACTCCCGAAAGCACCGAAGAAGCACCGAAGTCAGATCGAGGCCAAAAGGGCGAAGCACTCGCCGAGTTCCTCGGTCTCACCGTCGACGATCTCAAGGCTGCTCGTGAGAGCGATCAGACACTCGCACAGGTCGCCGCTGATGCTGGCGTCGCCGAGGCTGACTTGGTCGCCTTCATCGTCGAGCAGCGCACCGAACGAATCGAAGCAGGCGTCGAGTCGGGTCGCATCAGTGAAGATGATGCAACCGACAAGCTCGATGGTCTCGAAGAGCAAGTTGGCGAGGCAGTGAACACCCCGCCGTCGGAGCAGGAAGGTCGTGGTGGCGGTCACCACCGTCGTGGCGCCCGCCTCGGAGCAATCGAGGTGCTCGAGGGTCTCGGCGTTTCTGCCGACGACATCCAGGCCGGGCGTGAAGCTGGCCAGACGATCGCCGAGATCGCCGCTGACGCCGGAGTTTCCGAGGCTGACTTGGTCGATGCTCTCGTGGCTGAAGCCACCGAGCAGGTTGAGGCCAAGGTCGAAGAGGGTCGCATCGACGCCGAGCGAGCTGACGAGATCACCTCGAACCTCGGCGAACAGATCACCGAGCGGGTCAACCAGGATCCGAGTGAACGCCCGGAGCGAGGGGAGCGAGGCAACCGCGGCAACCGAGGTGGCGACGCTCCCGCTGACGACGCCCCCGACGCCTAAACCCCGCGCCCGAGGCACACACCTCAACGCGCCCTAGGGAGCGCTCAAAAAGTTCTCCCACCTCCCTCCATCCCCCAACCCACACCAACCTGCCGCACCTCAGAGGTGCGGCAGGTCGCACGTTTTGGATCCTGACCGATAGATCTCACTGGTTACGCGGATTTCCGCCGTTCTGACCCTCATCAACCTCTGAGACAACAGTTGGTTCGCCACCTGCCACATCCTCAGAGGTTGATGAGGGTTTGGTCGCCTCGAGCAGCGTTGGCGGGCGGGGGATTGGGGTGGCGTACACTCCGGACAATGCGACGCCTCCGGGTAGCGGCCTGCCAAATCAACACCGTCATGGGCGACATCGACGGCAACGTTGCTCAAGTCTTCGACGTGCTCGAAGAGCTTGAGACACAGGGGGTCGACGTCGCCGTCTTCCCCGAGCTCACCGTCTGCGGCTATCCGCCGGAAGACCTCGTGCTCAAGCCCGGCTTTGTCGAAGACTGTGTAGACGCAGTCGCAAAGATCGCGGCCCGCACCGGCGAGACCGCCGTCGTCATCGGCTCGGTCGTCGGCGATCGAGACCTCTTCAACGCCGCAATGTTGTGCCACGACGGTGAAGTCGTCCTCGAATATCACAAGCGCCTCCTGCCGAACTACGCCGTCTTCGACGAGCGCCGCTACTTCACGCCGGGCACCGAACCGCTGTCCCTCGTCGAGATCAAGGGCGTCAAGGTCGGCATCGCCATCTGCGAAGACGTCTGGAGCCCAACGGGCCCAATGTTCGAGCTCGCGTCCGGTGGAGCCGAGGCCGTCCTCGTGCCAAACGGCAGCCCGTATCGCGCCGGCAAGGCGCTCGGCCGAGACGTCATGATGAGCTCTCGAGCCTCCGATAACTCGTGCGCCATGATTTACGTCAACCAGGTTGGCGGCCAAGACGAGCTTGTCTTCGACGGTGGCTCGGTCATCTTCGACCACGACGGCCAACTCATCGGCCGAGCCCCGCTGTTCGAAGAGAAGGTGCTGCTCGCCGATCTCGAGATCCGCGCCACGTATCGCAAGCGCCGACTCGACCCGCGCGGCCAAGAACTGCCAACACCCCAGCTGCCGGTCCAGGTCATCAGCCCAGCCGACCCGGCCGACGACCAGCCGCTGGCCAATCCGCTCGCGGCCGACATTGCCCCACACCTCGGCCGACTCGAAGAGCAGTGGAAAGCGCTCGTCCTCGGCACCCGGGATTACATCCAGAAGAACGGCTTCAGCGAAGTTGGCGTCGCTCTTTCCGGCGGCATCGACTCCACCGCAGTCGTCGCTCTGGCCGCCGAAGCTGTCGGCGCCGACAAGGTCCATGCCGTGTTGATGCCGTCGCGTTATTCGAGTGAGCACTCGGTCACCGATGCCATCGCACTCTGCGAGAACCTCGGCGTGAAGCACCGCACGATCGCGATCGAACCGGGCCATCAAGCATTCCTCGACATGCTCGCCACGAGCTTCGAGGGCCTTGCCGAAGACACGACGGAGGAGAACCTCCAGAGCCGCATCCGTGGCGTCACGATGATGGCGTTGTCGAACAAGCTCGGCTGGCTGATCCTCACGACCGGCAACAAGAGTGAAGTGTCGGTCGGCTACTCCACGCTCTACGGCGACACGGCCGGTGGTTATGCCGTGATCAAAGACGTCTGGAAGACCGACCTCTACGACATGTGCCGCTGGCGCAACGAACAGGGCGATGGCGAAGTCATCCCCGTCAGCGTGATCGACAAGGCACCATCGGCGGAACTGCGTCCCGATCAGTTCGACGACCAGAGCCTCCCGCCCTACCCGGTGCTCGATGCCATCCTGCAGGGTTACGTCGAAGACGATCTCACGGCGACCGAGCTCATCGCGGCCGGTCACGACGAAGCGATCGTTCGTCGCATCGTCCGCCTCGTCGATATCGCCGAGTACAAGCGCCGCCAGAGCCCTCCGGGCGTTCGGATCAGTGCGAAGGCGTTCGGCCGAGATCGTCGAATGCCGATCACCAACCGCTATCGCGGGTAGAGCGGTCGTTTCCCCGCTGTTTACGCGGGGTTCTGCACAATTGATCGGGTGACACTCCTGCCTCACCGCTTGGGTTATGCTGCTCAGAGCGGGCGCTGGACCACCATGCGTGTTTTTCCCATGTTCAAACAGCGGTTCGCCCCCGTTGCGATCGCTCTGATCGTCATGCTCGGCGCGGTGCCCGGCGACGCGCAAACGAACGATGAGATCGACGACATCCGAGAGCAGCGTCGGATCGCCCAAGAGGCCGAGGCCGAAGCCGCGAGCACCGTCGACACCACGACGGCCGAACTCGATGAGATCACGACCGCACTCGAGGTTCTGAACGGCAACGTCGTCACCAAAGAGGTTGAGCTCAACAACGCTCGCGCCCAACTCGCCGATGCCGAGGCTGAGCTCGAATCTGCCGAGACCGCGGTTGAAGAGAAGGAAGACGAGATCGCCGGGCTGCGCGACCAAGTCTCTGATCGCGCCATCTTGTCGTTTGTGAACCAAGACGATCGAGGCTCGGTCTTCATCGAGACCGCCGATCCGAACCAGGCAGCTCGGATGCAGGTTCTCGTCGAGGAAGTCACCCAGACCGACGTCGACGTGGTCGAACAACTTCGAGGTGCCGAGGAAGATCTATTGGTCGAGCGAGCTCGCGCCGACACCGCCCGTGCTGAAGCGCTTCGACTCGAAGGAGAGATCGCCGGCCAGCTGACCGAACTCGAAACCGCGCGCGACCTGCAGTCCGAATTGGCGATCGAAGCGGAGGGTCGCCTCAATGCCCAGCTCGCTGAGCTGGAGTCGCTCCGTGCGATCGACGCTCGACTGGCAGCAGAGGAACAGGCGGCGGTCGACGAACTCGCTCGCCAGCTCGCGCGTCGAGACAACACCGGCGGCGGCTCACTCTCTGGCTCGACGCAATCGATCCCGATCCCACCGAACCACGAGATCATCAAGGTGTCCGGCTTCTGGGTGCACCAGTCGATCGCAACCAACGTCGAGGCAATGATGGCGGCTGCCGCGGCGGACGGAATCGTGTTCGGCGGAGGCGGCTGGCGCGATTCGCAGCGCCAGATCGAGTTGCGTCGCAAACACTGCGGCACGAGCGATTACGCCGTCTACGAAATGCCATCGAGTCAATGCCGTCCACCAACGGCCACACCCGGTGCGTCGATGCATGAACGCGGCCTCGCCCTCGACCTCACCTATCAAAGCCTGCTCATCGGCACCCGCAACAACGACGGCTATCGCTGGCTCGAAGCCAATGCGGCCGCCTACGGGTTCTTCAACCTGCCGAGTGAGCCGTGGCACTGGTCGACGAACGGCCGCTGATCGGTCGGCTAACGACGCATCAGTCGGCTCCGCTAAGTTCGACCGCCGTTGCTCGAACACTCTCTGCCGCATGGCGTTGCGGTGATCGTGCGACGTGACACACAACAATCTCTGATCGTGTCGGCCATGCGCCGACCGCAACGTTAAGGAATGTGATGGCCGACGCTCCAGCCCCCCGTGCCCCCTTTGCTCCGTGGGATCGACGCGAGTTGCCCGGTGCGTTCACCGTTGAAGAAACGGCCCGCCGAGCTGGCAACTACAAGTGGATCGAAATGAAGATCTTCGAGCTGATGGGCGGCTGGGTCGCCACCGTTCCCGAGCTCGATCTTAAGCTGAAGCTCGGCACCCACTGCTATCACCACGCCTTCCATTCAGAGCTGTGGCACAAGCGCCTTCCCGAGCTGCGCGAGATGAACCCCGACAAGATGACCGTCCCGGCGAATCCCGAAATGGAAGCGTTCGTCGAGGCTCTCAGCGAGCCCGAAGCGGCCGATCTCACCATCGAGAAGATGGTCGGTATGTACCGAGTGCTCCTTCCACACCTGATCGCGGCCTACACCTATCACCGCAACAACACCTCGACGATCACCGACTCACCGACGATCCGCTCGATCGACTTCTGCCTGCAGGACGACATGGACGAGTGGCGTGAGGGCGAGATGATCCTCCAGTCGCTGATCACCACTCCCGAAGAGGCCGACCGGGCATCCGCCCATCACGCCAAACTCACGAAGCTGATGATCGCCGCCGGTGGTGTGACCGGACCTGGCTCGGTCGGATCGTTCGACCTCGAGGAAGGCTGAGGTGGCCGCGGTCGCAAGCGTCACGCCGGCGACGTTCACGAAGGTCAACTTCGAAGCCGCCGAGATCGCAGCACTCTTCGCCGAGGTTGCGGCGACGATCCCGGGGCTGCCCGGCGATCTGAGCGTCGAGATTCAAGTCGACGATGACATCCAGACCACCCGAGTCGCCGTTGCTTCGCTCGAACCGGCTGTGTTGACGATCGAAAGTGGTGCGCTCGAGAACACGAAGCAACCACGAGATTTCGGCCCCGAACGCGCAACCGAGACTCTTGGTCGACTGCTGTTCGAGCTCGTCGACCGGCTCAACGCCGACTTCGGTGCTCCGGAGATTCCCGAGCCGACCGACTTTGGTCTTCGTGTCGCATGGGACGTCTACTGCTACGGCCGCACGTCTCGGGCCGGGCATCGATCGTTCAAACCGAAGCATCTCTACAACTTCCGGAACCGCCACGGTTTCAGTGACGTCGCCGATGCGGCGTTCGAACAATTGTGGAGTGGGGAAGACCTCACCTGGAATGACATCCAGGCGCTGATTCCGGCCTGACTCAAGCCAGCACGTCCTGAGTCAGACCGGCCCCAACGTGGGCAACGACAACCCCGATCTTGTTGCGTTCGTCTCGCGCCCGGACGTGCTCGCTAACCGAGGACGTCGAATTCGAGTGCAGGGTCCGTGCTGTCATCAAACAGCACACCCATCTCGTCGTCAGGCGAGAACTCATCGAGTGTGAAGTCTTCGAGCGATTCTCCGAGCTGGTCACCCTCTCGAAGATCGATCACGGCCATCGTTTCGATCGGATCGGCTTCGATCGGATCGGCTTCGACCAAACCAGTGTCGACCAAACCAGGGTCGACCAAACCAGGGTCTTCAGTGTCTGTCGGCTCGGGTTCGGTCGACGCGTCGACCACGAGAATGTCCGCTCTCGGCACCTCGGGTGCGGGGATGTCAACCGGTGGCTCATCGACTTGAGCGGCAGCCGGCTCGTCGGTCATGCAGGCATCGAAGGAGTCGAGCTCGCCGAACGGATCGTCGAGTCCATCATCAGGGAACAGGCCAAGATCCGGAAAAAGTGGATCTGAATCGAGCAATGTGGCCTTCATGGTTCCCTCCCAGGTGTGTCATCGGTGTTGCCGAGCGGTGTTGCCGAGCAGTGTTGACGTGACTGCCGACGAGCAACGCCTCAACCACACTGACTGATCCGGCTCGATCAGCCATCGGGGGAACCCCCAAGCCCTATGGGGGAGCGGGAACGACCTCGTTCAGACCGCTACTTCAGGTCGTGCATCGTGACCGCTTCGTACAGATCGATGTCTGGCGGTTCGCTCAATAAGCCGGTGCACGCGGTGGCCATGTCGACCATGACCGAGCTGTCGAAGTGCTCACCTTGATGTTCTGGCGACTCCCACTTCTGCACGATGACCAGCCGGCCCGGTTTCGTCATGGAGGCCACAAGATCGACGTTTCGGCACCCGCTCGCTCCCCGGCAGAGCACGACGTACTTGGACAAAACGGCGAGAAGTTCGTCTGGTTGGGCCGTTTGGAAGGTCATGGTGACCATGACCGGCTCCATTTCTTCTTCAGCCTGTTCGCCAGCAACGGGGCTTTCTGGGGCATCACTCATCGGGAGAACATCCCACTCCGCAGTTAGGAACTCAAGCCCACTCAACTTCGCGCCGACCATTGGGGGGTCGACCGAACAGGGGCGCCGCCAAGGCAACCACAACGATCGGTAGACTTCGATACCGCAGTTTTAGGTGGGGATCTGTACCCTGCAGACAACTCGGTCAGAAGATTGGATGGATGGGACCTATCCGCCGGCGCAGTGCCGAGTTCTTGTCCCACAACACGAGAGGTTGAGGTCCTTGGCAAAGGAGCGAGTCGAGCGAGACGAGGAAGATCTCGTCAGGCTGTACTTGACCGACATCGGGCAATACCCGTTGCTGACCAAAGAGGACGAGGTTCGCCTCGCCCAAGCCATTGAAGCGGGCAAAGCCGCCGAAGAAGAGATGGCAAACCCTGACGTTGCTGCCAGTAAGAAGCGTGAGCTGCGTCGCTCGATCCGAAAGGGTCGTGAGGCAGAGCGCACATTCGTGCAGTCCAACCTCCGTCTCGTCGTGTCAATCGCCAAGAAGTACCAGGCGTCTGGCCTCCCCCTGCTCGACCTCATCCAAGAGGGCAACCTCGGTCTGATGCACGCCGTCGAGAAGTTCGACTGGCGCAAGGGTTTCAAGTTCTCAACGTATGCAACGTGGTGGATTCGCCAAGCGATCACCCGAGGCATCGCCAATACGGGTCGGACCATCCGTCTCCCCGTGCACGCTGGCGACACGCTTGCTCGTCTGCAGAAGGCTCGCGCTCGCCTCGAGCTGAAGTACGGCCGCCCGGCAACCCTCACCGAACTTTCGGTTGAGGTCGAGATGCCCGAAGACAAGGTGACCGAAGCGCTTCGTTTTGCCGCCGAGCCTCTTTCGCTCTCCGAGCCGCTGCGTGAAGACGGCGACGCCGAACTTGGCGACGTTGTTGAAGATCGTGGTGCTGATTCACCGTTCGAAGTTGCTGCAACAGCACTGCTTCCCGAAGAGATCAGCCGCTTGCTCGCACCGCTCGATGAGCGTGAACGTGAGATTTTGAAGCTTCGTTTTGGTCTCGACCGTGGTGAGCCCCGCACGCTGGAAGAGGTTGGCGAGTACTTCAACCTCACCCGTGAGCGCATCCGCCAGATCGAAGCTCGCGCAATGTCGAAGTTGCGTCACCCGAGCTCCGACACCGGCGCCCGCGACCTGCTGGCCGTGTAGTCGCTCGTCGGCGCCGTTCGTCGGCCCTAGGGGGCCTTGTCACTTACCGAGTTTCGCCTGGAGGTGAAACTCGCACTCTTGGTCGAGAACCCCCGGACTACTTCGGCGCGCCCGCTAGGTTCCGGCGCCGAGCTGCTTCCACTCGGCATCGGTCCATGCGCTTCGTAGCTGGTCGGTCATGAAGTCGACAGTCCAACGAACCATGTCGAACCACGGTAAGTCGGCGCTCATCATCTCGGTGAAAGCCAGACCGTCGAGGAGGATCGCCGCGTCTTCAATCTCGAATTCGATGGCTGCGTCGTCCCCAGCCATCGATGTCCACTCCTCGTTGGTCCAGCCATCCCACACTCGCTGTTCGAGCAGCGCCGCTCGCATTGGTTCCCGCTGCTGGCCGTGATCGTCGAGAATTCCGAGCGTCTGATGGATGGCAGCGCCCGCCTCGATCGGCAGCGTGATGGAGCGATTCAGCACATCGACATCGTCGCGCCTCGACTTCGAGCACGCCCCACCAGACGGAACATGACCGAACGTAGGGGTCGCCCAGTCGGCAAAGCGGCGCGAGGTAGGTTGGCGAATCACCGCCACACGCTCCTCCGACGCCCGTTCGCCCTCAGCTCGTGCACAGAGCGCTCGTTCACCGAAGCGCCTCGCCCAGACCTTCCGCTACCGCTTCGACGAGCAGATGGCGAAGGGCACGAGCTCGATCTTCATGGCCCTCACGGTCGTGTTCGGTGGCTTGCTACTCGTCCTGGGCGTTCTGCGCGCCGTTCTCATCACGCTGTTGCCCGTTGATGTCGAGCGCGGCGATGGCCCGCTGCGCCAGATCTTCCTGACGTTCCTCGAGCTGACCGATCCCGGCTCGATGACACAAGACATCGATTCGTCGCCCGCCGTGAAGGTTCTCACGATTCTCACCGGGCTCACTGGTGTCGTGCTCTTCTCGTCGCTCATCGCCTTCATCACCACCGCGGTCGATTCCCGACTCGCCGAGTTGCGCAAGGGCCGCTCGATCGTGATCGAAGAGGATCACACGCTCATCCTTGGCTGGAGCGATCGAGTCATCGAGATCCTCTACGAACTGATCCTGGCCAACGAATCGGAGGATGACCCGGTCGTCGTGATCCTCGCCGATCGCGAGAAAGAAGAGATGGACGACGAGCTTGCGTTTCGCCTTCCGGACACGCAGAACACGAAGGTGGTCACCCGGGCCGGCAATCCATCGTCGATCGCCAGCTTGGCGACCGTTGGTTTGGCTGAAGCGAAGGCGGTGATCGTGCTCGCCAACTGCAACTCAGGGGCGGCGCCGAGCGACAAGGCCGCGTCGGACATGTCGGTGGTGAAAACCACCTTGGCGGTCACGACAACCGGCGAGAACACTGACGCCCCGGTTGTCGTCGAGCTCTTCGAAGAAAGTCAGCGCAACCTTGCCCGCTCGATCGATGCCGAGCGAGTGATCTGTCTCGACACCGACGACATCCTCGCCAAGGTGATCGTGCAGACGTCTCGCAGCTCCGGTCTGTCGGTGGTCTACGACGAGATGCTCTCCTTCGACGGTGCCGAGCTCTACCTCTTCGAAGAGACGTGGCCAGCGAACGAGAACTTCGGAACGATCGCCTTTCAATTCGAAGATGGCGTGCCGATCGGCCTCGTGTCGCCGGATGGTGAGGTCACGATCAACCCGGCACTCGAAACGACGCTTGCACCGGGAACGCAGCTGATCGTGCTCGCATCCGACGACTCGGCGCTGCGCTTGGTCGATCAGCGCAGGACGCCGCCAGTGCCATCGCCGCTCCCGCAGCGAACGATCACCGCCGCTCCGGAACGCCAGCTCGTCATCGGCTCGAACCCGAAGGTGAACACGATCGTGGGTGAGTACGCCGACTACGTGTCGGAGGGATCCGAGATCGATCTGGTCGACCGGTGGCCGGTCAACGCTCACGCCTCGGCTGGCCTTGTGTCGAGCGAGTCCCCGATGTCGGTGGCGAAGCTCGATCTCGATCCGTTCGTCACCGCCGAGCTCGAACAACTCGACCTTGCTCGGTACGCCAACGTGATCATCTTGTCTGAGGACCACGATGAGCGCCCGGAGGATTGGATCGACTCCGAAACGCTCATCATCCTCCTGCAGTTGCAGAGGCTCTTGCGTCAGATCGATGAGTCGGCTCGGCCGAAACTCATCGCCGAGATCTTGGGCAGTGACTCACGAGATCTTGTGACCCGCACAGGCGTGAAGGAGTTCGTCATCTCGAACCGGATGATCTCGATGCTCGTCGCCCAGATCAGCGAGAACCGCGAGCTCGAACACGTCTACGCCAACCTCTTCGCCGAAGATGGCTCGGAGATCTATCTGAAGGACGCCTCGCTCTACTTCGACGAGCTGCCGGTGTCGGTCACGTTCGCCGAGATGATGGCGGCGGCTCAGCTCCGAGAAGAGATTGCGCTCGGCGTGAAGTTGATCGCCCAGGAAGCGAACCCGGACGACAACTTCGGCGTGAAGCTGGTGCCGCTCAAAACCGAGCGCTTCGACATCGTCGCCGGCGACTCGATCGTGGTCGTGGCCGAAGACGAACGCTGAGATTCACGAAGCGGAGGGATATCCCGCAAGATCTTGCGGCGATCTCCTCGTGGTCCTCAGAATCGTGAGGCCTGGACTGGTGACGGCCCGGCGCGAGCTCGGCTCTCGTTGAGGCTCGACGCGCCCGGCGGCGCTGATGTGAGGAACCTGGTGAGCTTCTTTGGCGGAGGTGGACGGGAATCGAACCCGCCTGCGATGGATCACACCGCACACCCGCTTTGAAGGCGGGGGAGCCCACCAGGTACTCGTACACCTCCGCTTGCGACCCTATCGCCGCGGTCGATCGCCAGCCTCGTCGTGGTCGCCTTTGCTGGGGTGGCCCGTTGTGAATCGCCCGTTGGCCCGTACGTTCACTGCACAGCCACCTCGGCCGCTTCCCCGGCGAACTCATCCACCCGACTCATGGGGAAACGATCGTGCTCTGCTTCTTCGCCTCAAAGGGCGGCGTTGGCTGTTCGACAGCCGCTGCGTCCACGGCATTGTTCTCCGCCCAGCAGCGCGACACATTGCTCGTCGACCTTCGGGGTGACCTTCCCGATGTGTTGGGTGTGCCCGCCGACGGGCCAGGTCTCGCCGACTGGATGACCGCCGAGAGCGCCCTGCCCGACACACTCGCTCGGCTCGAGGTCGACGCAACCGAACGCCTCTCGATCTTGCCGCTCGGCCCGTCGCCCGCACTTGTTGAACGCTCTCGCGACGAGGCGATGAGCCTTCGCCTCGCCGAGCGCACCCGAGTACTGGCATCGCTGCTTCAATTCGACGGGCGCCAGGTGATCATCGATCTCGGTATCCCCGACTCGTCGTTCAGCGCCGTCTTGGCAGCCGCTGATCGATCGTTGCTCGTGATGCGGCCGTGTTACCTCGCCGTGCGGGCCGCAGCTCTGGTGCCGCCGCCCGATGAAGTCGTTCTGATCAACGAGGTCGGTCGCTACTTCCGACCAAACGACGTGGCGGCCGCCATTGCTGCGCCCGTTGACGTCGTGGTGATGCGAGACATCGATGTTGCGCGGCGGATCGACGCCGGTCTGCTCATGGCCAGGATCCCGAAGAGCCTCAAGCCATTGGCGAAGCTCCTATGAGCGCCGGGTTCGGCACCGACCACAGCGGTGCAGTCCAGAATGCGGCAGGCCTCTTGCTCGGTTGGCTTGGATCCGATCCGAGCTTGAGCCGCGGTGAGCTCATCGAACGGCTTCGCGTCGCGGAGCCGCTTCTCGACGGAGTCAGCACAGGTGAGGCGGTCGATCGGGCACTCGAACGTGCGCACGGCTTCGGAGCGATCGCCGAGCTCTTGCGAACCGAGGGTGTCACCGAAGTGATGATCAACGGGCCCGGCCCGGTGTGGGTGGACCAGGACGGAACGCTCGCAGCGACCGACATCAACCTCGCGAGGGAAGAGATCGACGTGATGATCGAGCGCATGCTCGACCCGCTCGGCCTGCGCGTCGATCGGTCGAGCCCGATCGCCGATGCTCGCCTGGCTGACGGAAGCCGAGTCAATGTTGTCGTGCCGCCGCTTGCCGTCGACGGTCCGGTCGTCACGATTCGTCGTTTCTCCGCGCGCCCGGTCCCACTCGAAGCCTTTGGCCCGCCCGAATGTGTTGCTGCGCTGGAGCAGATTGTGCGTGAGCGCAGGACGGTGCTCGTCGTCGGAGGTACTGGTGCCGGGAAGACGACGCTGCTCAACGCCCTCGGAGCGCACCTTCACCGCAACGAACGAGTGGTGGTTGTTGAAGACACGAGTGAGCTTCGGTTCCCCGGCGATCACGTGGTGAGGCTGGAGGCACGGCCGGCCAATAGCGAAGGTATTGGTGAGGTCACGATCCGCCAGCTCGTCAAGACAGCGCTGCGGATGCGGCCCGACCGACTCGTCATTGGGGAAGTCCGTGGGGCAGAAGCCTTAGACCTCGTAATGGCGCTCAACACCGGACACGATGGTTCGTTGGCGACGTGTCATGCGAATGGTGTGGGTGCGGGGTTGCGTCGGTTGGAGACGTTGGCGTTGTTGGGGGATGTGGGGTTGCCGTTGGTTGCGGTGCGGGAGCAGATCGCGTCGGCGGTTGATGTGGTGGTGCATGTTGGCCGGTCGACGAGTGGTGAGCGGCGGGTGACGGAGATTGCGTTGGTTGCTGATGCGGTGGTGGGCTTTTCGGGTGGGTTGGAGTTCGAGTTGTCGGTGTTGTGGCGGGCTCCGGAGGTGGCGTCATGACGTCGAAGGTCGTGCCGCTCGAGGGTGTCGTTGGTCTGGTCGGGGTGGTGGCCGGGGTTTTGGTGGGCAGCCCGACGGTGGTGTGTTTGGCGTTGCCGTCAGTGTTGTTTGTGCGTCGGTTGCGGCGGCTGCACGTGTGTCGTCAACGCAAGCGGTTGCAGAGTGAGGCGTTGGGGGTGTTGATCGATGTGATGGGCCAGCAGGTGCGGTCGGGCGCTTCGTTGCACGGAGCGGTGATGTCGGCGATTGAGGATCCGTCGGTGGTGGCGCTTGAGGGTGAGCTCACGGTTGTGGCGTCGGCGGTGAATGGTGGGCAGTCGCTGGAGTCGGCGCTGTTCGAGCTTGGTGATCGGACTGATCTTGTTGAGTTGTCGTTGTTGGCGACGTCGGTTGGTGTGTTGGTCGCGCATGGTGGGCCGGTGGCGCCGGCGATTGAGCGGTTGGGGGAGTTGGTGCGGTCGATCGAGGTGGCTCGGTTGGATGCGCAGTCGCATGCTTCGCAGGCGACGGCTTCGGCGGTGGTGATGGCGGCTTTGCCGGTGGTGTTTGCGGTTGTCGTGGCGTTGATCGATCGGCGGATGGCGGCGTTCTATGTGCAGTCGACGCTGGGCGCGGTGTGTGTTGTCATCGCTGCTGGGTTGGCTGCGATGGGTTGGTTGTGGATGGACCGGCTGATCTGGGGGCCGTCATGACCGTCGTGGTGTTTGTGCTGAGCGTGGCTGGGGCGTTGTGTGCGTTCTGGCCTGTTCGGTCGCTCGTGATCTCGCCGGCGCGGTCCCTCTCCGCGCCGGCGACCCCCTCGAGGCCCAGCTCGGCGCAGCGTTGGCGTCGGCCGGTCACGGTCGGGTTGGCGGCAGTCGCAGTTGCCGTCGTGATCGGTCCGGTTCTCGGTCTTGTGATCGCAGCGGGTTGGCCGCTGGCTGGGTGGTGGCGTCGTCGTCTTGCTGTTGGTGAACGAGAGCGTGCGCTGGCCCGAGCTCAACCGATCGCCATCGACTTGGTTGGTGCGGTGTTGGGTGCTGGCGGCACGATTCCTCAGGCGCTCATGGTCGTTGGGGAGCATGGCCCGGTCGTGTTGCGGCCGGCGGTGGAGCGGGTGATGGAGCGTCGGCGCGCTGGTCTTGGGTTCGCTGCTGCGAGTGTGAGTTTTGTTGATGAGGCGGGGCCTGCGTATCAGCCGTTTGTGCGGGCGTTGGTTGCGACGGAGCGTGATGGTGCGCCGGTGGCGACGTTGTTGGAGCGGCTGGCCTTTGAGGCAAGGGCGGCTCGTGTTCGTGAGCTTGATGTGCGGGCGAAACGGCTACCGCTGTTGCTGCTCGGTCCGCTCGCGTTGTGTTCGTTGCCGGCGGTGTTTGTCGGCTCAGTGATTCCGCTCGTGATCGTGGCCGTGGGTGGCCTCGACGTTGGCTAGGAGCGTGTTCTCCCTTTGCAGCTTCGGTTGCCGTGATCAAACGTCAAAGAGAAGAAGGAACATCTCATGTTCATGTTGAACGAGTTGTGTGCAAGTCAGCTCGATCGTCGATCCGAGCGTGGTCAAGCCACGGCTGAGTACGCGATTGTCATCGTCGGTGCGGCCACCATTGCGGGGCTTGTGCTTGCGTGGGCTGCGGGGACGGGGAAGATCTCGCGTTTGTTGAACGCGGTGATCGATGCGGTGATTGGTCAGGTGGGCTGATGAGCCGGGGGAGTGGCCAGGGCGAGCGAGTTCGTCGTCGGCCTGGTGAGAGAGGTCAGGCGACGGTTGAGTTCGCTTTGGTCCTCCCTTTGGTTGT
>CALEWY010000040.1 GCA_937925335.1 uncultured Acidimicrobiales bacterium | reverse complement strand
CGTTTGGCTCACGCTTGGAGCCGTTGGTCTCGTCCTCTTTGCCGTGAAGTTCATGTCCACGATCTCGATCGGCGTGAAACTGCTCGATCGCCACCCAGCGATGGCCGAGTGGGCGCTCACGGTCACCTTCGCCCAGCTTCTGATGGGTCTCAGCGAGTCCGTCTTCATCGGTGATTGGCTCGTTTATGCCGCCGTCATCCGGACGCTCATGTTGACCAAGATCTACGATGATCGTCACAATCCGCCGCCGGAAGTCGAGAAGATAGAACAGGCCCCGGCCAAACCATCCCGCAGCCGCCGTTACGCAAGCGCCGCCACTTTGCGCAACGCAACAACCCCCTCCCCCACATCATGATTTCTTCCCCCGTGTTCCTTGTCGGCGCAGAACGTTCCGGCACCACCATGTTGCGCCTGATGCTCGACGGCCATCCAGAGATCGCATTCGCTGAAGAGTTCGAATACAGCGTTCAGCATCTGGTTGAGCAGGATTGGCCCGTTCGCCATCACACCAAAGGTCCGTGGCCTGAACTCGACGGCTATCGCGAATGGCTTGCCCATGACCGCGTCTTCTTGCTCAATGACCATGACGTGCACTCGGCGGACACCTACCCAGAACTCGTCGACAACTTCTTCGAAGCGGTCACAAACGACCCGCCCGATGCTGTTGTTCGCGGCGCCACGGTGCACTTCGGCATTCAGTACATCCTTGACCTTTGGCCCGACGCCAAGTTCATCCACATCATTCGAGATCCTCGAGAGATCGCTCCGAGCCACATTCGTATGGGATTCGCTGGCAACGCCTGGCACGCTCTCGACAAGTGGTTTCAGGCCGAAGACGCCATCGCCGAAGTTCGGAACCTTCTCGATGACGACCCCACTCGCATCATGAACGTGCGCTTCGATCACCTCGTACAGAACTACATGAAGGAGCTCGACCGCATCGTTGAGTTCCTCGGCATCGAATACCACGAAGCGATGCTCTCCTACCCGGAGCGCACCGACTACGAGCTGCCCCAAGCGGCCGAAACCTGGACTCGCACCAAGCCGCTGTCTGATGCTGACACCCAACTCGTCGAGTCTCGTGTCGGTGCACGGCTCACGCAGTACGGCTTCGAACCAAGCGGACTGGCTCCGATGAAGGTCAACGGTCTTCGCCGCAAGTGGCTTCGAGTCGACAACAAGCTTCGTCGGCCCCAGCACCGTGCACTCGTCGTTGGCTGGCCACAGGTGGCTGCGGAGATCGTCGCCATTCGGCTTCCGGGTTCGATCGGCGAGAAGATTGCGAAGCGCGTCTTTGCTCGGTCAGATGATCGAATCAACAGCGGGCGCCGCAAGTCCTGGAGCTAGCGTTCGATCGCCTCAGCGGTGCTTGAGCTTGACGCCAAACACGCCGAGCGCCATTCCAACCGCCTGGGCGACGAGCGAGGCTGCATAGTGCACGTGCGGCGCGTCCTTGCTCGCCAAGCGTTGGGCTGGTCGTAGTGTTGCGCTGACCGCTCGCTTGGCTGCTCGCACGAGCAGTCGAGGCCGGCTGGCCTTGCCGCTCCGCAGGTTGGTGAGGGCCTCGGTGTTGCCGATCCACAACGATCGGTAGAAGACGTAGCTTGCTGTCGAGCGTTCCTCGGGAAACGGCTCCTCGACTGCAACGCGTCGCGAGTAGATCGACCGAAGACCGTGGTCGACCGCACGGCGGAAGAACACCATGTCTTCACCCCCGAGTGTGCCGAGCTCGCGCTCAAAGCGAACGTCGGTGTGCTCACGAAGAAACGATGCCCGCATCATCGAGTTGCCGGTCGAACCTTCAGGGACGACGGCAAGCTCTGGGTGTTCGAAGAGGCCAACTTCGCCGAATGGCTGCTCTCGAAGCCACTTGGGCGATCCATCGGCGAATCGCAGGTAGGCCGGGCCAGTGATGTTGTCGCCATCGGTCTCGATCTGCACGGCGACGAACTCGGTGAACCAGTCTTCGGGCACGAGGATGTCGTCGTCGGTCATGGCAACCCAGTCACCAATATCCATGGCTGTCTCAACGCCGAGGTTGCGAGCGATCGAGATGTTCTGGGCGCCGGAGTGGCGGTAGTGCAGCCCAAGCGGGAAGTTGTGATCGTAGGTATCGGTCACTTCCTTTGCCCGACCGTCGGGGTTGTCGTCGATGACGACGACACCAATTTCGGCGACCTCAGCCGCATGGCGAGCGGCAACGCTCACCGTGTCGAGCATTACCCGCAGCGGGCCGTTGCGCTTGTGCGTGCACACATACAGACAGATGCGGTGCGGGGCGGTTTCGGGACCAGACATTGCAGATTCCACCATCTTCAATCGACCACGAAGGCGCTGCACTGAACAGGCTTCTGAGACGGAGCCCGCATCATGCCAGACCCCAGACTACGAGTGAGGCCAGAGCCATCAATGCGCTCAGAGCCAGCCCCAGCATCACGTTTGCTTTCAGCGAAGCAACGAGGCGGTCGGCATGGCGAATCGGCGATTCGATGAGGTGGTACGACGCAGCAGCGACGGCGAGCGAAACGCCGATCAAGGCGATTCGTACCACGGCGCTCGTGTCGTCCAGCCAGGCCTGGCCGATGACGAGGATCGGCCAATGCCAGAGATACCACGAGTACGAAACATGACCGAGCCACTGCACCGGAGCCAGGCCGGCGACGAAGCCGAGCGGTGTTCGTGCATCAACAACAGCGTGGAGAACCAACAACGTGCCGAGCACGACAGGGACCGCACCGAGGCCGGGGAACTGTGCCGGATCGACGATGAGGAGCGAGCCAGCGATCAGGGCCGCGCCACCGAGAAGGAGCAGCTGACGCATCGCATCTGAACCACGTCGCCATCCAATCGGTGCGACGATCGCCAGGATCGCTCCGGCGCCAAACTCCCACGCCCGAGACAGCGGTGAGTAGTACCCCCACGTGGACCCGCTGTTCACGAGCATCACCGAATGCACAAACGATGCCGCCGTGATGGCGCAAACACCGGCGAGCAATACCGCACGCGACGGTCGACCACCGCGAGGGTTGCCAATGCGGCTGAGCCCGAGAATCACCAGCGGCCACACGAGATAGAACTGCTCCTCCACCGCAAGCGACCAAAAGTGGATTAGTGGAATCGTGTCGAGGTCGCTCGCCGCCAGATCATCGGTCGTGATCGCATGGAAGAAGTTGACGACATAGCCGGCGGTGGCCAGACCCGATTGCGCCACCTCGATGACCTGCTCCCGCGGGAGCGCGATCAGCGAAAGAACCAACACACCGAGGACGGTGAGCGCCGAGGCTGGCAGGAGGCGCCGAACGCGACGCGTGTAGAAACGAGCGAGTCGGATCGTGCCCCGACTTGAGTATTCGCCAGCAAGCAAGCCGGTGATCAGATAGCCGGAGACAACAAAGAAGATGTCCACGCCGATGAAGCCGTTGCCAAAGAACGGGAATCGACCGTGGAAGGCAACGACGAGCAGCACCGCAATGGCTCGCAGCGCGGTGATATCAGCCCGCTGCACGCGGGTCGGCTCAGCCGTCGAGACGGCGTCGATCACAGACGAGGAGGACATTCCGGGTCGATGATCGCCCGCCTGTGGAGCGAGTGCAACGAGCGTGGTCGCCTACGAGTAGGCCATGCACCCCAGTTCGCTCGAGAGCTAGAACATCACCGAATCGGGGCCGAGGAGAACGCGCAACTCGGGGATCAGACCGTTTGACGTGTTGACGCAGAACTCGTCCGACAACTTCACCGCTTGGCGATCGTTGAGATGGAGGTAGACCTGTGACTCTCCGGTGTGGCTGGAGAGCAGCGACTTAAGGTTGGTGATCAACCCTTCCGAAAGCTGATCGGGTCGAATCTCGAGGCGAAGCGGCTGGTTGCCGCTCAACATCTCGGCTTCGAACACCTCGACGGACTGCGCCATCAACTTGGGTTCGTCGTCTCGCATTTGCACCCGTGCTCGCAACACGATGACTTGGTCATCGGCCAGGAGATGGCCAAAGTCGGTGAAGGTCCTCGGGAAGACCATGACTTCGGAGCTGGCGACAAGATCCTCGAGGATGAAGATCCCCATGAGGTCGCCCTTCTTGGTCCACTTCTTTTGGAAGTTGGTGACAACACCGCCGATTGTGACGAGTGCACCATCTTCCATCTCGGGAAGGTTGACGAGCGTGTGTTCGGCCTTGCGTCGAAGTGCGGCTTCGAGGCCCATGAGCGGATGGTCTGAGACGTAGAGGCCGAGCATTTCTTTTTCGAACTTCAGACGGGACGACTTGTCGAACCACTCGTCTGGGATGTCGGGGCGATCGTCGAAGCCCGGGCCGTCGTCGGTCTCGGCGTCGCCACCGAAGAGCGTCATCACACCCATGTCGTGCTCTTTACGAGACGAGACGGTCTTGTCGATGATCTCCTCGAAGACCAACAGCAGACCCTTTCGAGGGTGTCCAAGCGAATCGAATGCGCCGGACTTGATGAGCGATTCGATCGTCCGCTTGTTCAAGACGTCGTAGTCGACGCGCTCACAGAAGTTGAGGAAACTCTCGAACGGTCCGTTGGCTCGTCGCTCAGCGAGAATCAGTTCGACGAGCTTCTCTCCGACGTTACGGACTGCTGACAGGCCGAATGGGATGGCGTTGAAGTCGCCACCATCCGGGTCAGGAATCGAGGCAAAGTCGAGCTCGGAACGGTTGACGTCGGGCACCAACACGTTGATGCCGAGCTGACGACACTCGTTGAGATAGATCGCCGCCTTATCGAGGCTGCTCTTCACACTGGTCAGCAGGCTGGCGAGATATTCGACCGGGTAGTTCGCCTTCAAGAAGGCCGTCTGGAAGCTGACGAACCCGTAGCCATAGGAGTGGCTCTTGTTGAAGGCGTAGTCGGCAAAGCCCTCGATCGTGGTGAACATGTCTTCACCAAACGCCGCGCCGTAGCCGTTGGTCTCACAGCCGTCGATGAACTTTTGGCGTTCGAGCGCCATCAGCTCGCGCTTCTTCTTACCGGCAGCTTTTCGAAGGTTGTCAGCCTCGGCGAGCGAGTAGCCAGCGAACTTTTGGCTCGCTCGCATCATCTGCTCTTGGTAGATCATGAGGCCGTAGCTCTCACCCATGATCTCTTCAGCGTCGGGGTGCACGTAGGTGACGTCTTGCCGCTTGTTCTTGCGATCGGCGTAGTCGTTGTGCATGTTGGCCGCCATCGGGCCAGGTCGATAGAGCGCCACGAGCGCGGCGACGTCTTCGAATCCGGTGGGGGCCATGGAACGCATCAGCGTTCGCATCGGCGGTGACTCGAGCTGGAACACACCGATCGTCTGGCCAGCTTGCAGAAGCTCGTAGGTCTTGGCGTCTGTGAGATCGACGTGGTCGATGTCGACCGACGTGCCATGCACCTGTTCGATCAGCGCGATCGTGTCGGAGATGACATCGAGGTTGCGCAGACCGAGGAAGTCCATCTTCAACAGGCCGAGCGACTCGACACCGTTCATCTCGTACTGCGTCACCACGGGTGACTCTTCGATTGGTTTGCCGGACTCCGGCTTGCGCTGGATCGGCAGGTAGTCGGTGAGAGGATCCTTGGTAATCACCACCGCAGCGGCGTGGATGCCATCGCTCCGACGCATGCCTTCGAGCCCACGAGCGACCTCGATGACCTTGGCGACGTCTTCCTCAGCCTCGGCCATGTTGCGAAGTTCGGTCGCCATGTTGTAGCCGTCTTTGTACTTCTCCGATTCTTCGAAGCAGTACTTGAGCGGCGTGTCACGCCCCATAATCAGCGGCGGCATCGCCTTCGCGATCTTGTCGCCAACGATGTAGGGGTAGCCGAGCACGCGGGCAGCATCTCGCACCGCCGCTCGGGCTTTGATCTGACCGAAGGTGACGATCTGAGCGACGTGATCTCGACCGTAACGATCGGCGCAGTAGCGGATCATCTGATCGCGGTAGCGAGAGTCGAAGTCCATGTCGATGTCGGGCATGGAGATACGGCTCGGGTTGAGGAACCGTTCGAAGAGCAGGTCGTACTTGATCGGATCGAGATCGGTGATCCAAAGCGTGTAGGCCACTGCACATCCGGCGGCGGAGCCACGACCGGGTCCGACACGGATGCCCACATCGCGGGCGTAGCGAATCATGTCCCAGGTGATCAAGAAGTATGAGGAGAACCCCATATCGCTGATGACCTTGAGCTCGAAGTCGATTCGTTCGGTGACCTCGTCGTTGAGGGTTGCTCCCCAGCGCTTGTGTGCTCCCTCGTAGGTGAGGTGGCGGAGATAGTCGTCGGCGCCCTCGAACCCTTCCGGGATCGGGAAGTCGGGAAGCTGCGGTTGCCCGAACTCGATTTCGACGTTGCACCGCTCCGCGATCCACAGCGAGTTGTCGCACGCCTCAGGCAGCTCACGCCAGTCTCGGCGCATCTCCTCAGCGGTCTTCAAGTAGTGCTGATCACCGCTGAACTTGAAGCGATCGGGGTCGCTCATCAACGAGCCGGTCTGCACACAGAGCAAGGCGTCGTGTGACGCGTGATCGACCCGGTTCGTGTAGTGCGAGTCGTTGGTTGCAAGGATCGGGGCGTTGATCTTCTTGGCGACTTCGAGCAGCTGCGGGTTGGTCTTGATCTGCTCGGGGATTCCGTGATCTTGGAGCTCGATGAACAGGTTGTCTCGCCCGAAGATGTCTTGCATCCGGGCGGCCTTTTCGACCGCTTTGTCGAAGTCGCCCTGTATGAGCGACTGCAACACATGGCCACCGAGACAGCCCGTGGTGGCGATCACACCGTCAGAGTGTTGCTCCAGCAATTCCCAATCGACACGGGGCTTGTAGTGGAAGCCTTCCATGTAGGCCTTGGAGGCCAGCTGGATGAGGTTTTGGTAGCCGACGTTGTTCTCGGCCAACGCGATCATGTGGTAGTAGAGCTTCTTGCCACCATCGGTTGAGCCGCCAGAATCGTCGACCTTGCCGCGGCGGCTCGGGCGCTCGTGGCGAGACTCATGCGCTTGGTAGAGCTCGGTGCCGATGATCGGGTTGATGCCGTGATCTCGACAGGCGGTGTAGAAGTCGAGGACTCCATACATGTTGCCGTGATCGGTGATGCCGAGCGCCGGCTGGCCATCTGCTGCTGCCTTGGCGACCAGTTCATCCAGGCGCGATGCACCGTCGAGCATTGAATACTCGGTGTGGACGTGCAGATGAGTAAAAGACGAGCCCACTCGCACTCCCCGCTTCGGCTCCGGCGCCGGTCATCCTAGGTGGGTCGAAGCCAGATTTGGCTTACGCAATTCCAACCCGAGTGATGTACTCGATGCTCTGGGAGAAGCCGACCATCATCTCGCCTCGGGTCATGCCGCTGTTCAGCTGGCCGACCCAATAGTCATAGCCTGCCCGATCGGCGCCACGGCCGAGAACGTTCCAGTAGACACGGTTCACGAAGTCGCGGTTCGAGAGGCTTCCGTAGGTGCGACGGAACTCATCGGAGCCAGCGAAGTGGTCAGCGATCTCGGAGAGTTCAACACCCTTGTCGGCCTGCCCGATCCAATAGTTCAGACCCGACTGGTCGCTTTCACGGCGGAAGAAGGCTCGGTACAACCGGCGGACGCTGCCGATGTGGGGCGAGTCGGAACAGCTCGACCCGGCGTTGGCTGGCGTGACCGACGGGTTCGCTGATGAAGAAGAAAGTGTCGACTGACGGGTGTCGAGGCGACGGAATTGCACGGTGACCCAAAGACGCCCGGTCGAGTCGCAGGTGACACCGGCGCCGGCAAAGCGCAGGTTCGGGTCGACGATGAGGTTGCGGTGACCCGGCGAGTTCATGAACGCATCAGTGATCTGACCGCTGCGGCCGCCGTAGCCGACGATCTCGGCGCGTCCGTCACTCGAGTGGTAGAGCGAGTTCGACGAGCCCATCGTGTCGCTCCAACGCCGGGAGGCAGCGACAAGGTTTGGATCGTTCGTCATCGGAGCGAGGCCACGGGCAGCACGCTCGGCGTTGATCTGAACGAGGAACTGCTGCTCGAGCACGGTCTCGGCGTTCGCCGATGCGGCGCTCGCCGGCGATGCCGAGGGAACGGCAAGCACGAAGGAGACGGCAGCCATCCAGGCCAGGAGCATGACCAACACGCGGCGTCCGGCTCGAACCGAGTTTTTCGGTGCGGGCTTCGCGGCGTGTGACAGGGGGAAAGAGTGCGGCGTCGTCACGAGTTCGACACATTAGTAACGCAAATCGCCGATCACCACGTCGGGTGGCAGGTCTGAACCGCTCTCGACAATTGACGACGGGACCCCGAATTCGCCGCTTCCCCAGCAGGAATCAGCGATCTGGGGCGACTATGACCACCGGCACACCACCCCAAAAAAGGTGGAAATTACTGCCAAGTAACGGTCGAATCAACGCCGTCTGTGACGAATTCTGTCATGTACACGGTGGTTAGAGGTTGAGTTCGGAGATCGATGCGTTCGCAGCTTCTCACCGGTGACGACGTGTCGTTTCGCGCTGGTTACAGGTGACGCTCACAGTGGCCGCCATGATGAATCAGGCTCGCTTCCGCCACCAATCCGCCCGCCCCCGACCCATCCATCGTTCGGTTCGAGGTCCACTCGTTGCGCTCCTGGCGGTCTTCGTGCTCGCCTCTGCTTGCTCATCCGACAATCCTGGAGCGACAGCACCGAGCGGCGATGATGCGGCAACCGCCGCGCCCGTGGCCGAGGGTGCTGGTGGACCCGGCGAGATCGTGTCGTGCACACCGGCAGAGGGCAACTTCGTCGACGTCACGGTGAGGAACACCAGCGATGCGAATCCGATCGATTTGGACGTGACGTTTGCGGACAGCGCCGGGACCGAACTGACCGAGCTCTACTCGATCGTTCGCCTCTTGCAGCCCGGCCAGACCGAGACTCGCCGCATCGAGACGTTGTCCACGCCAGCCGATTGTGTCGCAACGATCGACGGTTGGAACAGCTACGCGCCGCTCAGCCTGCCCGTGGCTGATGCATCGTGTTCCTTGATCGACGGCCCGAGTGTTGAGGTGTCCGCTTTGAACGACGGCAGCGAAACGACCACCCTCTTCGTTTCCTTCCAACTCATGGACGCTGGCGAACGCATCGCAAGCGGCTCCAACCCGATTTCCGACGTTCCAGCTGGCACAAGTGGGACCGCTTCCATCAGCCTCGACGGCTTTCTGCTCAACCTGCCGGGAATCACCTCGATCGACGGGCTGACCTGCGAGGTTCTTGAAGTCACGTCGTTCTGAGCAGCGAAGAGCAAGCGAGAAGGCGTCGACCGCTCAGAACCGGTGGGTGCCCCGTCGTCGGCTACGTCGGAGGACGTGGCTATGAAGCGGGCTGTTCAAAACCGTCGAGGAACTCGGCCATCGCCCATCCCCATCCGATGATGAACTGTTCCTTCGACGCATTCACATCGGCAAACACCGGGGTTCCGGGCGTTGCCTTGGCGCTCTCGTGGTCGAAGAGAAGCTGATCGGCTCCACCGGTGGCGATCATGGCCCGATCATCGAATGCACCGGCACCGAATCGCTTCGAAAGGCGGCGACCCCAGGCTCGTTCCTCACCGTTTGGGCGAGTGTCCGGCCATGGACGGCAATCGGTGAGATCGCTGAGCGCCTCGAATCCGCTTGCATCGCCCATGCGGACCGAGACGATCACATCTTCGTCGGGGAAGGCCATGAGTGCCTTGTGGAACTGATCGTGCATCAAGCCGCGCAGAATCGACGAACGATTTCGAGCACGAGCGACACAACCGACACCGATCACAAGCGATGGCGTGCCACCGATCCGTTCGAGCGTTGAGAAGACGAAACCCTTCAGGACCGACTTCTCAAAGGCCTCCGAAACGAGCACCCACTCTTCTGCCTGCTTCGACAGCAGGCCAACTTCCCAGCCCGCGTGCGCGGCACTGAGATCAGCCATGGCTGCGAGCTCGGCGTCGCCGAGCGCGGTGCAATCCCGTGTCAACACTTCGATTGCCATGAACATCCCCCTGAATGTCGGCGTCCCGAGATCGATTTTCCCCCACTCTGGCCGCTGGCGCAAACGCAGAGCGGCGCGACGCTACAAGTAGACGCCTTGTTGCGGAGGCGGACCCTGCTGTCCGGGCGGCTGTCCAGGCCGCTGACCAGGCATTTGACCAGCGGGAAGACCCTGCGCCTGTTTGATCTGCTGCAGCTGCTGTTGGGCAACCATCTGCTGAGCAAACAACGTTGCCTGAATCCCGTGGAAGAGGCCCTCGAGCCAGCCAACGAGCTGTGCCTGTGCGATGCGGAGCTCCGATTCGCTCGGGAGATCCTCATCACCAAACGGTGTGGTGAGTGAGTTCAACTCTTCTTGCAGATCGGGCGACAGAGCGTCGGAGAGTTCGGTGATTGAGGTGTCGTAGATCTCGCGCAGCCGGGTGCGGCCACCCTCATCGAGGTCGGTTGTGCGCACCTCCTCAAGCAACTGCTTGATCATGGCGCCAATACGCATGACCTTCGCCGGCTCGGAGACGGACCCAGGCGCCATTGGCTCGGGAGCATCCGCTGGCGGATCGACAATCTCGGCTTCGACGGGTTCACCGGCGACTGGATTCGATTGATCACTCATGCCGAGAGGTTAACGGCCTTCTGGGGTTCAGCCGGTGCGAGTGGCATCTCACGTCGAATCTGTTCTGTCGCCGCACGCACACAGCTCGTCTTCTACGTCGTCGCACCGAGGAGGGGCACCACCATCTCGGAGCTCGTCAACGATCCGTGGCGCGAGACCAACTCGAACAGACCCGAATCTGCCGGGTCATCGAACGCGATCGGCTCCCACGGCAACATCGCAACATCACCGAGGCGACGACGCGCTTCGGGCGACACCGATGGACCGAACCAGCCCTCATCGATGATCTGCTCGAGCGAAGCGATCCAGGCGTGGTGACCGTGAGCATCCTCGGCGGCGGTGAGGAGGTCGGCTGCTCCCCCGTCGATGCTGTGCAACCAGCGAAAACGACCTTCGCCAGACAGTCCGTTGGTCAACGACGCAACGGTTGAGTCGATATCGATGAGACCGCCACCGCAGTCGACTTGGCCGTGATCGGCAGTGACGACAACGTCCGTGCCGGTTGGCAGCGCATCGACGATGTCACCGACGAGTCGGTCAGCAAACGCCACTTCGGCCTCGTAGGTCGAGTCGAGTCCGTACTCGTGGGCGATCTTGTCGACACCGTCGTAGTAGGCGTAGACAAACTGCTCACCCTCACGGATCATGCGGGCGACTTCGTGCACCATCACCGCTGGCGTTCGGTAGCCGGTGAGCCGGGCGCCGCGCAGATGCGCCTTGGAGAATCCCGAGGTTCGGAACTCGGCCTTTGACACCATCGACACCGATTGACCGAGAAAGGGTGGGTATGGCTGCACAAGATCTGGCGGGGTCGTCTTGCGAACATCTCCCCGATCGTCCGAGCGCCACCGCAGGCAGTTGAGCACGTCGTCGTCGACGACCATGCGGTAGCCAACGATCCCATGTTCGCCGGGGGTCAGCCCCGTCGTGATCGAGGTGAGGGCCGTCGCCGTGGTGGACGGCGCAACCGTGGTGATCGGCCCGCCGCTGAACGATTTGAGCGTTGGAGCAAGGTGCCATCGATCGGTGAGCTGATCCCATCCAAGGCCATCGAGGACGATCAGCACGCGAGGTGCCGCACTCGAGACGTCGACCGGCAACGAACCCGACGGCCCACCGCCGAGCATCGTTGGAATCAATTCGTTCACACATCCGCTGCCGTAGGCCGGAAGGATTCGCTCGGGAGCGGTGGCGTTGCCCATGAGGACGAGAGGATAGGCACCGGATCCGCGCCACCTCGGCACCCGATGAACATGCTTCGTGGCTTCCGAGGCTTTAGGGTGCCCCTGTGAAGGTCTCGACCCGGGGTGACTATGCAAGCCGAGCGTTGCTGTCGTTGGCGCTGCATGCCGATCTCGACGGCGAGTCGCCGTCGGCGAGAACTGGCGCTCCCACCCCTGTCCGTGACATCGCCGAGCGCACCGGGCTTCCGCAGCCCTACCTCGAGCAGATCTTGCTTGCTCTGAAGGGCGCAGGGCTCGTGAAGTCCAAACGTGGGGTCGGCGGCGGCTACGTCCTGGCCCGTGAACCGGGAACGATCACGCTCGCCGACGTCATCCGAGCCGTCGAAGGACCCATCTCACTCGGCGATTTTGGCGAACCCCACACCGACGGTGCCTGCGATCACGAGGGCCAATGTGTGCTGTTGTCGATCTGGCACGGCGTCGGAGCCGAGATGCGTCGAATGCTCGAGGGGTACACCATCGCCGACATCGTCCGGATGGCCCGAGGCCAGTCGGATTGGCCTGCTGCCCTCGACGGGCTCGACCTCGGTCGATAGGCGTGGATGTCCGATCGGCGATCCGTCGCCGAGCGATGAGTCGATCGTTCTCACCCGAACCACTCGGTGCCGGTGTGATCGACGACCTTCTCGACACCGCCCGTCGCGCCCCATCCGCTGGCAACACGCAGGCCGTCGGTTTTGTCGTTCTCGACACTCCGGCCCTGGTCAGGGCCTATTGGGACACCACTCTTCCCGAACCGAAACGGTCATCGTTCCGCTGGCAGCAGTTGCTTGACGCTCCGATCCTCGTCGTCATGACGACCCGACCTGACGATTACGTCGAGCGCTACGCAGAGGCCGACAAAGCACGTCCCAATCTCGGTGACGAGCTCGACGGATGGTCGGTTCCCTTCTGGTGGGTTGACGCCGGGGCAGTCGCCCAGAATCTGCTTCTGCTCGCGGTCGAGGCGGAGTTGGGTGCGTGCCTCTTCGGCGTGTTCGATCATGAAGACGCCGTCAAGGAGCGCTTTGAGATCGCCGAGGACGAACGGATCGTGTGCACGATCGCCATTGGGCATCCAACCCCCGACACGCCAGGACGATCCGCAAACCGGACTCGTCGCGAAATCAGCTCGGTGATTCGCCGCCCGGCGGGTTCCTAGATGGATTCCCAGCCGGATTCCCAGCCGAGTTCGCCTCGCCGGCGTCCGCATCGCTAGCCGCCTTCTCTTCAGCAGCACCACGAAGCTGGTCCACAACCGCTGTGAGATCTTCCGGCAGATCGACCGAGAACATCATCAGTTCCTCGGTCTCGGGATGTTCGAAGCCGAGGTCAGCCGCGTGCAGGAACGGCCGTGAGAGCCCCAGTGCAGCAGACGACGTTGAGCCGTAGCGTTCGTCGCCGGCTACCGGGTGGCCAATGGCTTCGAGGTGGGCACGGATCTGATGGGTCCGACCGGTCTCAAGACGGCAAACGAGCAACGTAAACGAGCCGAACTCGGTGTCGAATCGTTCGGCAACCTCATAACGGGTCCGTGCTTCTCGCCCACCGACGACCACCGCTTGGCGGGTTGCATCGCGGGGCGAACGACCGAGTGGGCCGTCGATCAGGCCTTCATTGGTTTCAAGGTCACCTTCGACAACCGTGAGATATCGGCGGAGTACGGTTCGATCGGCCAGCTGACCAGACAACGAGCGATGCGCCTCGGCTGAGCGAGCCACCATCAACACCCCGCTGGTCCCTTTGTCGAGCCGGTGCACAATGCCCGGCCGAACAGCATCAACATGTGCCTCGGCAGCCGCGGCCACCACCTCGGGATAGCGATGGATCAA
>CALEWY010000039.1 GCA_937925335.1 uncultured Acidimicrobiales bacterium | reverse complement strand
CGAGGACGTCTCGATGCAAACGTCAGCAACGATCTGTCCCCCAGTGTCTCTGTGCTTCGGCGAGAGTGATTTGGGCCCGTGTCTGTCAGAATTCCGTCGTGGCGAAATCTGACCCGGCCCCGACGCAGCACCGATCGAGCGGTAGTGCCGAGCGTGGTGAGCTGTGGGACCAGCGATGGCAGCGACGGATCGTGACGATCCCGGTCGTCTTGATCGCCTTTGTCATCGTGACCATCACGAGCCCGGTCACCGCATTGATCGCCCTCATCATCGATCTCGCCGGCCGACGAACCGATCTGCCGAGTGTTCGCCTCGTCGTGCTCAGCGTGGTCTACCTCTGCCACGAAATCGTGGGCCTCGCCGCCGCCATTCCTGTTTGGCTGATCGGTGGCGTGGGTTCGAACCGCAATCTCGGGCCCGATCAGGCCATGCAGAAGTGGTTGATTCGATCGCTGTTGCGCTGGGCTCGACGCATCATGCGCGTCACGCTTGCGCTCCCAGACCACGTCGAGATGCCCGAGGGTGAAGTCGTCGTGTTCAGCCGGCACGCCAGCATGGTCGACGCCATCCTCCCCGGATTTCTCTTTCTGGAACTGGCCAACCGACCGATCCACTACGTGTTGAAGAAGGAACTGGCGAAATCACCGATCTTCGACATCTACGGACACCGGCTCTACAACCACTTCGTCGCCCGAGGCGGCGATACCGAACGCGAAACTCGAGCGATCACCGCGATGGCCCAAGCCGCACGACCCAACGCAGGCCTCGTCATATTCCCCGAAGGCACCTACGCCACCCCGGCGAGTCGTCAGCGGGTTCGCGAATCGCTCGAGCGCCGAGGTGACACCGACGCGCTGGCCCTGGCCGATCAACTCAAAGCGCTTCTCCCACCAAAAACGGCCGGCGCGCTGGCGTTGCTGCGAGCACGGACCGCTGGGGCGGTGGTTGTCATGGGCCACGCCGGGCTTGAAGGGATGGCCGAGCTATCTGGACTGCGACGGAACCTGCCCGCCACGGCACCGATCACGGTCACCTGGTGGACTCATCAACTCGCCGATCTTCCTCCAAACGATGAAGGTCGAGAGACCTGGTTGCAAGACCAATGGCGCCTTCTCGACCAGTGGGTATCCGATCAACTCTCGGGCGAGGCCTGAATCGGCTCACAGTCGGTGGAACGGCCAGTCGGTCGAACGGCTACCCACGTCGCCCAGCACAACCGGTCGTCACACGCTGTCATCACTCGGGCCAATGACACGGGGCCTCACCCACCCAGGGTGGCGAACCGCGTCACGACGCCCGGACAATGACACACTGTCGAGATGAGTTCTCCCGCTCCCGACTACCTTCACCTGCTCCGCGTTGAGTTGGCACGACTTGGTGCCGTCGACCCGGATCACCTGAACAAGTCGATTCCTCACATCGAGGGTTGGACCGTCTCCAATGTGATCGGCCACACGGGTTGGGTTGCCCGCTACGCCACCCAGGCGATCGCGGCAACCCCAGACGCACCACCAAGCCGATCCGACGTTCCCGAGCCGCCACCGGGCCACGAGGTCATCGCGTGGTACGACGAGGGGCAGAAGGCGCTTCTCGCGGCCGTGGAGTCGGCCGATCCCGAACACATCTGCCCAACGTTTACCGGGCCACAGCCCGTTCGGTGGTGGCAGCGACGCCTTGCTCACGAAGCCTCGATCCACCGCTGGGACGCATACGCCGCAACCGGGAGCCCCGACGCGATCGACCCAAACCAGGCGCGCGACGCAATCGACGAGGTCTTTGAGGTCTTCGCATCGGTTCGTATGCAATTCGACGTACTCGGCGGGGCTGGAGAAACGCTCCACTTCCACGCAACCGACATCGACGACGGTGAGTGGCTCGTCACCCTTGGTGCCGACGGGATCGAGTGGTCACACGAGCACGCAAAGGCTGATGTGGCTGCGCGAGGCCCCGTGTCTGACCTGCTCTTGATGTTGTGGGGACGGATCCCGCCAAGCCGTCTCGAGCTCTTCGGTGACGCCACCCTGCTCGATCGCTGGCAAGGCGCCTCAGCCTTCTAACTCGCTTGGCACATCAAGCGCCCGATCTTCGAGGCCTTGCGAAAACAGACCATCCCCCTCCACGTGAGTGAAGGGGGATGTGCGGTGTGTGTACCGGGCGGCCTTTGCTCGATCGAGCCGTGTTCGTCTCGACCGAGCAGTCTGTGTGCTGATCGTCAGGTCCAGACACCCAACGTCAGCAGAGCGATTGATCAGGCGGGAACGACGGGGAGCAGCGGCTCTTCGGGGATGTCGTAACCGGTGTCCCAACGACCGAGGCGGTCCTTCCAGTCGCTGGCTGAGCTCACCGACTCGGCGTAGGCGGCCTGGCGGCGGGCCACACGGCCGGCCGGAGCGGACTCATCGGTGACTTCGTACTGCGCTTCGATGCCGAGCTTGAGGTTACGAAGGGCTTCGGAACGAAGCTGGGAGACACGGCTCTCGGTGACACCGAGGAAACGAGCGAGCTCTTGGGAGGTCTTCCCGTCGAGGAAGTAGCCAACGACCACGTGGCGCTGACGCTCTGGCAACAACTCCACCGCATCGCGGAGGTAGGTATGCAGCTCACGAGCTTCGAGTTCTTCTGAGGGTTCGACGGCTGAACGATCGGTCAATACGTCAACCAGGGTGAGTTCTTCATCGCCGTCGTCGCCGGTCTCGTGATCGAGAGCCAAGACGACCGAGCGGAACAAACGGTCCTGGAGTTTCTTCAACTCGTCGAGGCCAACACCCATCTCGGCGGCCATTTCGACGGTGGTCGGGACTCGACCGAGCTCGGAGGCGAGCTGTTGCTCAGCGGCTTCGAGGCGGCGGGCGAGAAGTCGAACCGAGCGAGGTGCCCAGTCAGCGGCACGGACGGCGTCGAGGATTGCACCTCGGATTCGCTGAGCGGCGAAGCGCTCGAACGGAACACCGCGTGACTCGTCGTAGCGACGAGCCGCTTCGACCAGACCGAGGGCGCCGGCACGAGCCAGCTCTTCACGATCGACGTGGCGGGGGAAGTGAACCGCTACCTGAAAGACGACGTGCTTCACGAGCGGAAGATTCGCTTCGATTCGCTCGTTGATCTCGGCCGTGTTTTTCTCACCCATGTCATGTGCCTTCTTCGTTGTCTCCATCACAGGAGAGTTCTTCGGCACGTTCGACCCAAAACCTTGAGCAGAAATCTTGAGAAGTTTCGTTATCAGATCTATCGACCGCGGGGTGTGACAACTTGAGCAGAAACACCACGCACTGTGGTGAAGTTCACACCAAAAGTGGTTGGTTGGCGCTCATGGTGAGACCGGGTGTGGACGGCTTCAGAGTTGGCCGGAGCCCTCAAATGAGGCCGCTTTGACCCCTCGCTCTCGAAGACGCCGCAAAAAGGGCCGAGGATCGTCCAATTCGCCGAGTCCGAACGCCCCGACGGGCAATTCTGAGTCGAGCGCGGCCAGGGCCATCACCGCAGCGGTGGTCCCCGATGCAACCGATGGGTGGTCCATCACTCCGTAGACAGCGGTCGTCACCGCTCCCCCAGCGCGTCCGCGCACCTCAATGCGTATAGCGCCCGGCCCACCATCGGCGTGAGGCGGGCGCAGCATTGGAAGGCGGAACGTGAGTCGATCCCGGCGGGTTGCGGACACTCGAGCCGAGATGCGAGTGGCTGATGGAAAGGCTCGATGCAGCAGGACCGGGTCGGGGAGATCGGCTCGGTAGGTATCTCGTGCGCCGATCGCACCAGGGAACCATGCGAGGTCGCGCCCGGACCCTCCGGATCGTGTCACCCACTCGCCGTCGATGAGAACCTGACCGGGTCGCTTGAGCGCACGGTGGTGTTGGCGAGCGCATGCAGGGCCGCCGGTTCCCGTCTTCGCCATGGCGATTTCATCGACCACATCGAGCTTGCGAGCCGCGAGGCTGGCAAGCAGGTCGGTCATCCCTGGCGCAAAACCGGCCCCAACAACAACCGACAGCCCGAGTTCAGTGGCTCGGGGTCCGAGTTCCAACAGCGCTTCGACCTCGGTCGTGTCATCACTGATCGAAACGACGTGAGCGCCTCCATCGAGCGCACGGGTCGCCGATTCAACATGGCTCCCGACCGCCGATGCGATGACGACGACGCCCGGCGCGTCATCGATCGCGCGCTTGACCGGAAGCGGTTGGGCTGCCACGGCCCGACCTTCGAGCGCATCGACAACCAACCCTTGACGCTCGAGATCGGTATCGCTGAGGGCAAGCGATGTCGCCGGGCGATCCGCGATGCTCGTGGCGAGTTGACGAGCACAATGTGATCCGCTCGCGCCGAGCCCAATGACGTGAACCCGCGCTGGTGTGCTCAACGGACCCGACGAGTTCTCGGTGCGCGTTGGGTTGCCTGACGACCAATTGTGCGCTGAGAACCAGCTGCTGAACCGGAATCACTCATCGGAGGTCGACCTCGTCGACTTCTTTCCAGCCACCGGTTTGGGGCGGAACACCGCCGGTTCCCCGTAGACGAAAGAAGGCGGCAACCATCCCCGCCATCGACAAGGCGGCAGCCACACGGCGGGCGAGCATCAACATGGTGAGAGAGTAGCGCTGTCACACGGCCTCGTTCGGTGCGGTCAAACGCCGAGCGGATCCAAGAGGGCCGGATCCAAGAGGGCTGGATCCAGGAGGTCCGGATGACAGACAGGACGTGTACCAGGCAGACGTGACCCAAGCAGGTGTCACAGACTGGTCGGCTCAACCGGGCTGATCGGGTTGCGCCAATCGAATCAGCCGGTCGTCGTCGGTGAACAGGCGCCGTCCGAGTCCGAGCGCGATCACCGTTGTTGTGGTCGCCACCGAACCGAGGATCATGTACATCACCGCGGCCTGCACCAGCACGGCGTCTTGTGGATCGGTACCGGCCAGGATCAATCCGACCATTGCGCCCGGCAAGAAAACGATGCCGACCGCCTTGGTGGTTTCGATCTGAGGAATCAGTGCCGTGCGAATCGCCGACCGTAGATAGGGGCGAGCGGCATCGTTGGCCGACAAGCCGAGCGCAAGGCGAGCCTCGACTTCGTCGCGCCGTGTCTGGAACTCGTCGATGATCCGCCGGGCGACGAGCACGGTCGCGGAGATCGAGTTGCCGATCACCATGCCGCCGAGCGGGATCACGGTGCGGGCGTTGAGGTCATACACACCCAGCCCAAACAACACGCCAAGTGAGATGACTGCGGCCGCGGTGAACGCCATCCCCGCCAACATGGGCATCCCTGGCACCTCGGGCGCTCGGTTACCCGCTGTCCACATCGCGAAACCAATCATCGCAATCAGCCAGATGCCGGCAACGAACAACGGTGTTCGCTCGTCGAGCGCGAGACGTAGTGCGAAACCAACAGCAACAAGCTGCACGCCGGCCCTAGCCGCCGCCCAGATCAGCGATCGCTCGAGCCCGAGCTGTTGCCACACCGAAACGCCGATGGCGACTGCGACGAGCAGCGTCGCCCCGGCCATGCCGAGCAGACCAATGTCGGCCTCACTCATGTAGCTGGCCCTTCGGCTGGTGGGTCACTTGGAGGAGTGTTCGTGAAGGGCGCCGTCCCGGTGGAGTCAAGCCACAGATTGTCGTCATCGTGCACGTGTCCCATCGCGTCGTGCGCACCACTATCAGCAATCGTGCCGTCGACGACCTGCACAAGATGGTCGGCCATTCGTTTCACCTGCGCACGATCGTGGCTCACCCACACGGCCGTTCCGCCATCGTCGACAAAGGACCGAACGAAGTGTTCGATCACATGCACGCTGTCTGAATCGAGCGCGGAGGTGGGCTCATCGAGCAACAGAACGCTGGGTGTTGTGGCCAACGTGCGAGCCAGACAGAGGCGCTGCGCTTCACCACCAGACAATGTGCGGGCATCGCGTTGGATGAGCTCAGGATCGAGACCAACGCGTTCGAACAGCGTGACAAGGCCAGCATCGGTGAGGTCTGGATCGCCAACTCGCAGGTTCTCGGCACACGTCCCGTCGAAGACGGTCGGGCGTTGGAAGACCATGCCCACATCCCGGCGGAGTGTTCGTGGCTCGATTCCGGTCACATCCACACCCTGGAACGAGACCGTTCCACTCGACGCAATGTCGAGACGGTTCAACAGCCGTAGCAGCGACGACTTGCCCGAACCTGAAGGCCCGATCACCACCGTGATCTGGCCCGCCGGGATCTCAAGATTGAGATCGTGGAGGATTGGCGTGGTGGCTTCAGCGAGTTCAAACGCTGAGTTCACCACCGGCCTTCTCCTCTATCCACCGGAGTTCGCGTGGGGCTAACAAGAATCGAACTTGTGACCTCACCCTTATCAGGGGTGCGCTCTAACCGACTGAGCTATAGCCCCGGGGAGCCGTCACGTTACCCGGTTGGGTAGGTCCCGGCTACTTGGATTTATCAGCCGGAATCCGAACCGTTTCTTCCTCGATCACCGTGATGCGGATACCACCGATCAAGTCGGAGATCAGGTTGAAGACCACGGTGAGCAACACAACCATCACCGAGGAGGCCAACGTGAGCATGCCGGCGATGATGACCGCCGCCCTGAACACGGCATCGCCGTTGATTTCGTAGGTCTCGTAGTCGCCGAGATCCTTGATCAGGTTCTCGATGTTCTCGAGCGTTCCCGACGCGATCGCGGCGTTCCAGACCAGCACGCTGGCCAGCAACATGGCGGCGAAGAATGCGAGGTGGAACAGAACCGAGAAGGTCAAGATCGACCACGGGTCGATGTGGCGAAGCACTCGACGGGCTTTGCGGGCTCGAACCTGCTTGCGTCGACGCTCACGCTTGGGTTTGGACTTGGTGACCGTTTCGGTCTTGGCGGTCGCAACCTTGGTCGCGACTGCGCCTCCGGCGAGTGCCGGTGCCGGGCTGTCGAGGTCGAGCACGGAGGTGGAGTCACCAGTTGACGGCGAATCGAAATCGACCAAGCCGGTCGGCTCGAGCTCGGTGCCGTCGAGATCGATGAGCTCCGTTGAGGCGAGCTCATCGTCACCGGTCAGATCAATGGTTTCGAATCCATCATCATCACTGTCGGTACTGTTATCGCGAGTGCTGTCATCGCGAGTGCTGTCATCGGTGCTGTCACCGCTCGGACCGTCTGCGTCGTCGGTTGAGATCGGAGCGTCAAGGCCGGCATCCGGATCGTCCAAATCGATCTCAGCATCAGCGTCGGCGTCGATGTCCGAGTCAGCGTCGATGTCTGCGTCGGCTTCCGATGCGTCGAGTTCGTCCGTACCGCTCTCGGTATCGAGCTCGCTGTCCGCATCGGCCTTATCGACTGGGTCATCGGTGACAGCCAACATGCCGGCCTCAGCGAGGTCAGAGTCGGCTGCTTCAACGGCGTCGTCGCTCAGCTCACTGCTGAACTCGTAGTCATCATCGTCGGCCTGAACGTCGAACAGTTCGGCTTCAGACTCAACTTCGCCAACGAGACGGTCGGCGAAGAGGGCTGCAGCGCCAGAGCTGGTGCTGTCTGCCTCTGCATCGCTCAGGTCAGCGAGATCGATGTCGCCATCCGTGTCGGTTTCGACGGCAGTGTCGGTTTCGAGGGCAGTGTCAAGGCTGACATCAGCGTCGTCATCACTGGCATCATCGGTCGCAGAGTCCGAATCGCTCGTGAGGGAGTCCTCATCGAACTCGATCACGGTGTCAGCAGAGGTTGAGTCGGTGTCGCCGGTGTCAGACTCAGCGGCTGGATCGTCGGCGATCGGGTCGTCGAGGACAACCTGGAAACGCTCAACGAGGGCAGAATCAGGCTCGACGTCGACCTGGTTGTCCGGGCGGGTCAGCCGTTCGAGCTCGTCGAGGTCGTCGATATCGTCGTAAGCGGGATCGTCGACAGAAGCGTCAGACGCCACCTCGACGTCCGCCTCCACTTCAGCGACCTCCGATTCGAACGCCGCCGTCTCTGCGTCGGTGGAATCAGCCGAATCTGCCTCGGTCTCAGCGTCGTCGCTTGAGTCGGAGGTGACTTCGAGATCGGTTACTTGAACGTCATCGTCGAGTGGATCCACAAGCATCTCGCTCGAGGCAGGCTCGAACCCCAATGCTTGGACCAGGTCGTCATCGATGACCGCCGAGTCGTTCGACGACACATCATCCGCAGGCATCGGGCCAGTCTACGTTGAAGCAAGCTTCGCAACTGGTCACTCCATCAATCACCCGAGCGGTGGGGTGACCTCGTCATTGGTCGGTCTCGTTCGATGCACGATTCCGAGATCCAGCGCCTCCATCGGCGCGCCGTGTTCGAGCACAAGCGCCACCAATTCAGCGAGACCATCGGGTCGAATCACATCGGGCCGGTCAACGTTGGACGCAGCCGCTTCGATCTCCTCGACGCTCCACCAGCGGACGTCGACCAAACCCTCCCCCGCCTGCTCTTCTGCACTCATCGTGGGCGCCGCATCGAACTCGTGACACGGAACGAGGTAGGTCGTGTTGCGTTGGCCACTCCATCGACCGCCGCCCATTCCGGGGCGAAGCGACGTCTGATGCCACAACACCGGGCCGACGAACACCTCAGGAGCCCCGGTCTCTTCGGTGAGCTCGCGGATGAGTGCGGCGCGGTGGTCCTCACCCTCCTCAACGCCTCCTCCCGGCAGCATCCAGCCATCGAATCCGTCGGCGAAACGAAGGTTGACCAGCAGCACCCGATCGGCAGGGTCGATCATGAGCCCTCGCACTGCATCTCGCAGCGGAAGGTCGGCACCAGCGTCGGTTGAGGTGGTCGCGTCACTCATCCAGACGGTTGTAGCCGGTCTCGCCACTCCACACCGGATCTGTCGCCCGCACGGCGTTCGATCAATCGAGTCGTCGCCCTCCGGTCAGTCGGGTGGTCGAAGCACTCGTTCGGCTCGAGCGATTGCGCGGACGCCGTCGTGAACGACGGTGACCACAACCTCGTTGCCTTCTTGAGCGAACGACACGAGGGTGGCGTCATTCGAGCCGGCCACCCGGCGAGCTGCTCCCTCACCATCCGCGACTCCCGCCAGGGCGGCAGCATCGGCGGCACTTTGGGCCTGTGCTCGATCGACGGCGCGTTCAGCGACCCCCGCGATGATCCACACCGACGACAACATCAAGGCGAGTGCCAACGCCACCAACGGCAGCGCGGCACCTCGCTCGTTCGAATCCATAGTCCAGCCTCAACGAGAACAGTCGTGGGGGAAGGGGAATGGCAACACGTCCGGTGAAACCGGCGTGGTTAGCTTTCGTCGTCGGTTTCCTCGGCGCTGTCATCAGCTGCGTCGTCCGCTGCTGAATCATCGGCGACTGGATTACCGGCCTCTGGATCACCGGCTTGTGCAGCATCAGTGTCGGCCAACTCGCTATCGAGTTCGCCATCAAGTTCGTCGTCTTCGCCTTCAACACGCAAGAAGCGTGCGACGGCAGCGACTCGTTCACCGTCACTGAGGCTCATGACGTTGACGCCGGTGGCATCGCGGCCCTGCTCGGAGATCGAGCTCACGGCCGTTCGGATCACAACACCGTTGGTCGAGATCAAGAAGATCTCGTCGGTTTGGGTCACGAACATCGCACCGACGACCTGACCCTTCTTGTCGTTGACCTTGACGGCACGAACACCAAGGCCGGCTCGGCCCTTCGGTGTAAACAGCTCGGGTTCGGTTCGTTTGCCGAATCCTTCGTCGGTCACGACGAGCAGCTGGGTCTCGGGTTTGGCGACGTCCATGGAGACCAGTTCGTCTCCGGCACGGAACTTCATGCCGCGAACACCGGCGGCGGTGCGGCCCATCGCTCGGACCTGGTCCTCATGGAATCGGATCGCTTGACCCTTCTTCGAGAACATGAAGATGTCGTAGACACCGTTGGTGGGGACCACCGACACGAGCTCGTCGTCATCGTTGAGCTTGAGAGCGATGAGTCCGGCCTTCAGCGACGAGTCATACGCCGTGAAGAGTGTCTTCTTGACTCGTCCTTGGCGCGTGGCGAAGAACAAGAACCGGTTGGTCTCGTAATCGCGAGTGTCGATGATGGCCTGGACGGTCTCCTCGGGCTGCAACGGCAGGAGGTTGACGAGCGCCATGCCACGAGAGGTGCGGCTGGTGACCGGGATCTCGTGTGCTTTGATTCGATAGACCTTGCCCCGGTTCGAGAAGAACAGCAGGTAGGCGTGAGCCGTGGTGTGAAGGAGATGGGCGACGAGATCGTCGTCGTCATCTTTCAGCTTGGCGCCGGTGACGCCGCGGCCACCACGGGCCTGGGTGCGGAACTCCTCGGTCGAGACCGACTTGATGTAGCCGCTGCTCGAGAGGGTGACGACGAGGTCTTCATCATCGATGAGGTCCTCGATGTTCATTTCGCCCGGATCGTTCACGAGCTGCGAGACGCGCGCTTCGCCGAACTCTTCCTTGATGGCGAGCAGCTCGTCTTTGATGACCTGGTCACGAACGGCCGGGTCGGCGAGGATCGCTTCGAGCTCGGCGATCAAGGCCTGACGTTCAGCGAGTTCCTCTTCGAGCTCGACCCGTGCGAGGCGGGTCAAACGACCGAGGGTCATCGACAAGATGGCTTCGGCTTGATCGGAGGAGAACTCGAACGGTGGGGACTCGAGAGCGGTTCGAGCGTCGGCGCGGCTGTCGCTGGCGCGGATCGTGGCGATGATCTCGTCGAGCACGTCGCGGGCCCGGATGAGGCCTTCGAGGATGTGCGCTCGGAAGTTGGCCTTGCGGAGACGCTCGGTGGTTCGACGGGTGATGACCTCGCGCTGATGATCGACGTAGGCGTCGAGCAGCTGGCGCAGGTTGAGGGTGCGAGGCACCTCATCGACCAGCGCCACCATGTTCACACCGAAGCTGGTCTGCATCGGCGTGTACTTGTAGAGGTTGTTCAGCACCACCATGGCCGTGGCGTCACGCTTGAGATCGAAGACCAAGCGGAGCTTGCCCTTTGCCGACTCGTTGCGAATCTCACGGATGCCCGTGAGGTCGCCACGTTCCACCATTTCGGCGGCCTTCCGAGCGATCTGCTCGACCGACACCTGGTAGGGAACCTCGGTGACGATGATCTGGTCGGTGGTCTTGCCTTCGACGATCTCGGCGACGGCGCGCATTCGAACCGAGCCACGACCGGTGTGATAGGCGTCGTGAATGCCAACACGACCAAGGATCTGGCCCTTGGTCGGAAAGTCGGGACCCTTCACGAACTGCATCAGATCGTCGATGGTTGCTTCGGCGTTGTCGATGAGGTGGATCGACGCATCGATCACCTCGGACAGGTTGTGCGGCGGAATGTTGGTCGCCATACCAACGGCGATGCCCTGGCTGCCGTTCACCAACAGGTTGGGGAAACGGCTGGGGAGAACGGCCGGCTCGTTGTGTTTGCCGTCGAAGTTGTCGCGGAAGTCGACGGTGTCTTCGTCGATGTCGGCCAGCATCTGCATCGCCAAGTTCGTGAGGCGACACTCGGTGTAGCGATATGCAGCGGGTGGATCGTCGGGTGAACCGAAGTTGCCGTGCGGGTCGATCAGGGTGTGGCGCAGCGAGAAGGTCTGGCCCATACGAACGAGCGAGTCGTAGATCGCGGTGTCGCCGTGCGGGTGATATTTGCCAATGACGTCGCCGACGACGGTCGCACACTTCACATGGCTGCGAGCCGGCGTGTGGCCAGCGTCGTACATCGCCCAGAGGATGCGGCGGTGCACAGGCTTGAGGCCGTCTCGGGCATCGGGCAGCGCTCGGCTGACGATGACCGACATTGCGTATTCGAGGAACGACTGTTCCATCTCGGCTTGGATTTCAATGGGTTCGATCCCATCGGGCACCTCGGCGGACTCGTCGGTTCCGACCGGTGGTTCGTTCGGCGGTAGATCGCTCACGGAAGCTCCTAGATGTCCAGGAAGCGAACGTCATCAGCGTTCGTCTGAATGAAGTTCTTACGGGACTCGACGTCGTCACCCATCAACACGGCAAAGACTTCGTCGGCGATGGCGGCTTGTTCGACGGTGACCTGAAGCAGCGTTCGCTTCTCCGGATCCATCGTGGTGTCCCACAGTTCGTCGGCATCCATCTCGCCGAGACCCTTGAGACGCTGGAACTCGGCGTTGGGGTGTTCGAGCGCATAGGCATCACGCTCGGGGTCGTCCTTGAGGTAGATCTTGGACTTACCGACCTCGGTCGAATACAGCGGCGGCTGCGCGATGTAGATGAAGCCCGCCTCGACGAGGGGGCGCATCTGGCGGAAGAAGAACGTGAGCAGCAGCGTTCGGATGTGGCTGCCGTCGACATCGGCGTCGGCCAGCAGGATCACCTTGTGGTAGCGAGCCTTCTCGAGATCGAAGCCGTCGAGATCCTGGTCGTCTTCAACCGGCTCGCCGACGCCAGCGCCGATCGCCTGGATCAGCGAGATGACTTCGGTGTTCTTCAGCATGCGATCGGGGCGAGCCCGCTCGACGTTGAGGATCTTGCCTCGGATCGGCAGGATCGCCATCGTGAGCGGGTCACGGGCGTCCTTGGCCGAACCGCCGGCGGAGTTGCCCTCGACGATGTAGATCTCCGAGGCGGCCGGGTCCTTACTCTGGCAATCGGCCAACTTGCCGGGCATGCCAGCACCGTCGAGCGCTGACTTGCGGCGAATGGTCTGGCGAGCGGTCGTGGCGGCGATGCGGGCCTTGGCCGCCATGATCGCCTTGTTCACCATGGACTTGGCTTCACGAGGGTTCTCTTCGAACCACTCGCGCAGATGCTCGTTGGTGGCTTTCTCAACGAGTGAACGAACCGACACGTTGCCGAGCTTGGACTTGGTCTGGCCTTCGAACTGCGGCTCTTGGATTCGAACCGAGATGACGGCGGTAAGGCCCTCTCGGATGTCTTCACCCTGAAGGTTGTCTTCCTTCTCTTTGAGAATCTCGCGGTCTCGGGCGTAGAGGTTGACGGTTCGGGTGAGCGCTGAACGGAAGCCTTGCTCGTGCATGCCGCCCTCGAGGGTCGAGATGCCGTTTGCGAAGCTGTGAATGCCGTCGGACTGGTAGCCGGTGTTCCAAGCGAAGGCGATCTCGACCTCTTCGGTCTCGTCCTTCTCCTCGAACCAACCAACCTGATCGAACAGTGGCTCTTTCGACGCGTTCAGGTGGGTGACGAAATCTCGGATGCCACCGTCGTAACGATGACGAACCGGTTCGGGGTCGCCGCCGTCGACCTTGTTGGTCATCACGATCTCGAGGCCGGCGTTCAAGAACGCCATCATCTGAAAACGATCGGCGAGGGTCTGTGCTCGGAACTCGATGCCTTCTTTGAAGATCGAGGGATCTGGCCAGAAGCGAACCGTCGTGCCGGTCCGGGTCTCGCCGGACTCGAGCGTTGGCGCATCACCCGTGATCTTGAGCTTCTCGTCAGGCATACCGCCGTCGACGAACGACATGAAGTGGCGCTTGCCGGAGTGATCGATCTCGACTTCAACGCGAGCCGACAGCGCATTCACCACCGAGATGCCAACACCGTGGAGACCACCGGACACCTTGTAGCCACCACCGCCGAACTTGCCGCCGGCGTGCAACACGGTGAGCACAACCTCGGCCGCGGTCAGATCTTCGTACTTCGGGTGTGGGTCGACCGGGATGCCACGACCGTCGTCGCGAACCTCGATGCCACCGTCGGCGAGCATGTTGACTTCAATGACCGAGCAGTGCCCAGCCATGGCCTCATCGATCGAGTTATCGACCACTTCCCACACGAGATGGTGCAGGCCTGTGGGGCCGGTCGAGCCGATGTACATACCCGGCCGCTTACGGACCGCTTCGAGCCCCTCCAGCACCTGAATCTGAGAAGCGCCGTAGTCGCTCTGATCAGGAGTTTTGGGTGCCGAGTCGGCCTTCGGTTCGTCGTTTGAAGAGTCCATGGTAAGTCGGGCAATTCTACCAGTCAGAGGGGGTGAAACGGGGGCAAGCGGGTCGTGGTGGACAACCGAGGAAGCAGCCGGGTTCGAGGCTCGGTGAGGGGTGAGGGACTTCGGGCGGCTAGTGGTCGACGCGCACGGAGATCCGACGGATGTCGACACCCTCGAAGATTGCGGCAAACCGTTGTTTGATCTGGCCGTCCATCCAACCAATCTGGGATGCCCACGAGGCGTCTTCACACGCGATGACGAGCACTCCGTCGACGATCTCAACGGGCCGAGTCGGCCCAGCCAGACCGGGTCCGACGACATCGGGCCACCGTTCGTGAAGAGCCGTCAACGTGCGCGCCGGGGGCGCGCCCATCTGGGCGAGAAACCGTTCCAATGTCCAACCGAGCTTGGTTGGCTCGCTCATGTCCCGCCCCCTGTCACAACGCCGTGATGTCCGCAGTGGTGTCGTCCACGGACTTGTCCATGCTGTTGTCCGCGGTGACGTCGTCCACGGACACGGGTTGAAGCGCTCCCCCACGGTGCTCCAACACCTGGTCAGGGACGGTATCTGGCGGGAGTCCCTGGGCCGACGTGATCACGGTCTGCCCCGGCGGCAGGCTGGCGAGCAATGCTCGAGCACGGTCGGGGTCGAGTTCGGACAGCACGTCGTCGAGCAAGAGCAGGGGTGGCTCGTCGAGACGATCGGCGAGAAGGCGATGGCCGGCGAGACGCAAAGCCAGCGCAAGCGTGCGCTGCTCACCCTGTGAACACTCGAGGCGACTGTCGAATCCGTCGACGGCAACACCAACGTCATCGCGATGGGGACCAACCGATGTCGAGCCACGTCGAACATCGGTGTCGCGAGCGTTTGCGATCGCCGGCGCCATCGTGTCGGTATCCCACGAGCGAACGTAGGTGGCCACGACGTCGACCTCGGAATCGCTGAGCTCGCGATAGCTCTCGGTCACCATCGGCATGAGGTCGGCCAGCAGGTTCTCTCGACGGATCGTGAGGTGCTCCCCCGCTGCCGCCAGCTTCGAATCCCACACGTCGAGCGTGAGTCCAGCAGCGGCAGCGGTGTCAGCCGAACTGCCACCGCCGCTCGACCGACCGCCACCGCGCGCCGCTTGGCCCATCTGGCGGAGCAGAGCGTTGCGTTGTTTCACGATGCGATCGAGGTCAGACAGCACGCCATCAGCGGTTGGATCGAGCGAGACGATCAAGTCGTCGAGGAACTCTCGGCGGACCGCTGGGCCCTCTTTCACGAGCGACAGATCATCGGGGCCGAACACGGTGACGCGCAGCGCACCGAGCAGATCGCGAGTTCGCTTGAGCGGCTGTCGGTTGACCTGCGCTCGAGTCTTGCCCTTTGCAAGCTCGAGTTCGATCAGCACCTCGCGACCGGCGCGTTCACCGGTCGCTCGGATCACCGCTTTGTCACAACCCTTGCGAACGAGGCTGTCGGTCGGGGCTTTGCGAAACGACTTGAGTGTTGCGAGAAGCCCGAGTGATTCGAGGAGGTTGGTCTTGCCAACACCGTTCGCGCCGAGGATCGCCGTGAAGCCCTCGTGAAGGGTGATCTCGAGCTGCTCGTAATTTCGAAAGTCGGTCAACCACACCGTGTGGAGACGCACGCCGGCTGCTCAGCCCCGGATCTAGGACACCCGGACGGGCATGAGGAGATACAAGAACTCATCCACGCCCTTCATACGCACGAGCGCTGGCTTGAGTTCATCGATCGTCGACAGCGTGATCTCGTCGCTGGCGGCAACCTCGGCACCTTCGAGGAGGTACTGCGGGTTGAACGCCACGGTGAGCGGCGAACCGTCATAGGAGCCTTCGATCTGCTCGCGAGCAGTACCGACGTCTTGGGTGATGGCGACCAGCTCGAGGCCTTCTGATGACATTTCGAGGCGAACCGGAGTTGCCTCACGAGCGAGCAACTTCACACGACGCAGGGCATCGAGGAGTTCGCTTCGCTGCAGCGTGAGCACGTTCGGGTGCGAATCCGGAATGAGTCCGCGGTAATTCGGGAAGTCACCCTCGATCAAACGGGTGATGAGCTGCACCGGCCCAACTTCGAACGATGCCTCGCGCTCACCCAACTTGAGTTGTACGTCGTCGCCACCACCGAGGATTCGGTTCAACTCGTTGAGGGCGCGGGACGGGATGAGCACGGATTGACCCTCGTCGAGGATCGAAGTGCCGGGGAGATCTCGCATCGACAGGCGGTACGAGTCGGTGGCGACAAGGCGCAGACCGCCAGCTTCGGCAGCCAACAACACACCGGTGAGGATCGGGCGGGAGTCATCACCACTGGCCGCAGGAACAACCTGTTTGAGGGCTTCGGTGAGTTCAGCGGCCGGCAACGACACCGACTCTTCAGGAAGGCCGGCGATCTGTGGGAAGTCGTCGCCAGCGATGAGGCGAATACTGAAATCGCTTCGACCGGCCGAGATGCTGAGCTCGTCGGCTTCGGCCGACAACGACACCGCGCCAGGCTCGAGGGCGCGCACGATGTCGGATGCCAGACGGGCCGGAATGACAGCGACGCCGTCGGTCTCTCCCGACACGGTGACCTTCACACGAATGGTGAGATCAAGATCGCTACCGGTCAGCTCCAGCTGATCGCCGGTTAGTTCGGCGCGCACGCCCGACAGTCCGGGCAGACCACCGCGGCCGCTCACAGCTCGGCTCGACGTGCCGAGGGCTTCGACCAATACATCACGCTCACAACGGAACTTCACCGCTGGTTCTCCTGGGTCTCGATCCGAGCCCGTTGTGGGCTTCGGGGGTTGTCCTCAATGGTTATGCGAATGGTGTTTAGAACAGCTAGTGGGGGTAGTAGGTGCTGTGGATTGTGGACGGTGCCGCATTCTGCCTGGTGGGGGCGCCGATTGTTGTCCACGGGAGCGTGAGGATCATCCCCAACCTCACACCCGGTGCGGTGGATGCCTGGGGATGAAGGGTCGCACATCCACTGGCTGTCCCAGTCGATTCCACACGGTTCTCCACACCCGAGGGCAGCGTGGTTTGGCCGAACGAGAGTGGCCGGGGGCGCGTTCGTCATCCGTCAGCGCCGCTCTGTGCTCGATTGCGGACGGTCTTTTCGAGGGCGGTCACGTGCTCATAGATCTGGGACCGCTCCTTCATGAGCGCGCCGATCTTGTCGCAGGCATGCATGACCGTCGTGTGATCTCGTCCGCCGAATTCTCGAGCGATCATCGGATAGCTGTGGTCGGTGAGCTCACGGGCGACGTACATCGCCATCTGGCGAGCGATCACGAGCGGACGCCGGCGTGACTTGCCGATCAGGTCGGAGATCTCAAAGGCAAACTGCTCCGAGGTTGCCTGCAAGATCATGTCGACCGTGATGGGTCGGGGTTGGCGATCGGCGATGAAATCTCGCAGGATCCGCTCGGCTAACTCCTGGGTCATCGCCTCGTTGTTGAGGTTGGCGAACGCCGTGACCTTGTTGAGGGCACCTTCGAGTTCTCGAATGTTGGTGGTGATGTTCGTTGCGATGAACTCGGAAACCTCGTTCGGCAAGAAGTAGCCATCGCGATCGGCCTTCTTGCGCAGAATCGCCATCCGAGTGTCGATGTCTGGCGGCTGGATGTCGGTCAGCAAGCCCATCATGAAACGACTGCGGAGACGATCTTCGAGCGTTGGGATGGCGTCTGGCGGCCGATCCGATGACAACACGATCTGGCGACCGGTTGAGTAGAGCTCGTTGAAGGTGTGGAAGAACTCTTCTTGAAGGCGCTCTCGTCCAGCGATGAACTGAATGTCATCGATGAGCAGCACATCGATCTGGCGATAGCGGCGCTTGAAATCGGCGGTGGATGAGTTCTTGATGGCCTCGACGAACTCGTTCAAGAAGGTCTCGGTCGACACGTAGAGCACCGACATGTTCGAGTACAGCTCGTTGACGAAGGTTTCGATCGCCTTGAGCAGGTGGGTCTTGCCCAAGCCTGCGGAGCCGTAGATGAACAGTGGGTTGTACGAGCCGCCGGGTCGCTCGGCGACAGCAAGAGCTGCGGCGTGAGCGAATCGATTTGACGGACCGATGACGAAGCCTTCGAAGTTGTATCGCTGCGGCAGTTCAACAACCGGCCGATCAGGCTTTTCGACGGGAGCCTCAGGGAAACTGACATCGAGGGCGTCTGAACCACGAAGATCGATGGTCGCCGATGCGGTACCGGTTGGTTCAACACCTCTCGGATCCGTACCGATTGATGGAGCGCCTGCGGGTTGTTCGAGCCCATCGAGCGCATCGAACAACGTTGGATCGCTGACGTCGATATCGAACTCGACGGTGATCGTGCGACCGGTCGCCTCGTTGATGGCGTCTTCGACAAACGGGCGGTAGCGCCCATCGAGCTTTTCTCGAACGATGTTGTTCGGCGCGGACAACACGATCAGGTCTTCGGAGCTACGGAGAGGCTTCACGGTGGCGAAAGTGCTGTGCCAAACACCGTCGGACACTTGGGATTTGAGAAGGGACGCCGCCGTTGGCCACATCTCCTCGGTAATCGATGCCATGTCATGGCCTGCTTTCATTTTCCGCCGGTGCCGATTCGGTGCCCGAATCTTCTCAAACTTCGGGTCGTTCTCGTCGTCTCAATCGTTGGTGTTTCGCTTGAGCACGAAAACGCAACGATGAGCAGTTTCCCCACATCCCACAGAGTTGTCCACAAGGAGTAGACGGGACCGTTTGGGCCGAGTTGACAGTGATGAAACCCATCTGTTACGGGCGTTGAGCACTCATCGGGTCGTGAGTGGTGTGCGGGATCGGCGAACCTAGCAGGCCATTCTGACGCGCGCACCTGCCCTGTGGAAAAGATTCGATCGTGGTCACGGAGGGTTGTCGAGTGACCACCGAAACGTGCGATCGAACGGTGTTCTCACCCAAGAATTCGGCTGGCTTCTGTGCACGTGATTCGGACTGTGTGCTGTGGTACCGAGGATGTCGCCCGGTATTGTGGGAAAGCTGCCAGATCGCCGCCTCAGGCCCCAGTGGGACTGAGTTGCCCGGGCCGGTCCGCAGCATCTCCTTCGTTCGACCGTGCACGTGGCACATTCGGACGCTGGGGGTTTCATCGTCGTTCAGGAGCAGTCACATGAAGCGCACGTTCCAGCCAAACAATCGCAAGCGAGCAACGAAGCACGGTTTCCGTGCTCGCAAGTCCACCCGAGGCGGCCGCGCTGTCCTGCGGTCTCGCCGTCTCAAGGGTCGTCACAAGCTCAGCGCCTGACCGTGTCCGTCGCTCCCGCTGGCCAACGAACCGACGCTTCGTCGATTCGGCCTGACGTGAGTGCGGATACCTCTGCTGTGCGAGCAGTTCGCCGACGAGCAACCTTCGATGCCTTCCGAGGCCCCGAAGCGCGCCGAATCGACGGTCGCGCCGGCCGAGAAGGGGCGAGTAGCCGAGGCAAGAGTGGGCGTCACCCGCTCATTCGACTCAGCTTTCTCGCAACGATCGACGGAACGGACATCGATGACGCAGAGGTCGCCTTTGCGATCGGACGTCAGTTCGGCACGGCGGTTGAACGCAATCGGGCTCGGCGCCGAGTCAAGAGTGCACTACGCGAATTGGACGCTGAGCGTTCACTTCCCCACGGTGCGTACTTGTTTCGGCCGAACCGGTCGGTGTTGCATTGCGCGTATGCAGATGTTCAGTCGAGCGTTCGTGGCTTGATTGCGGGGGTTGAGGCAGATTCTGCGGCCGCTCGGGCCTCAGTTGAGGGAGAATCGTGATGAAACGCCCGCTCTTGTGGCTCATTCGTCAGTACCAGGGTGTCTCGTCACTTCGACAGCCACGTTGTCGCTACATCCCCACCTGTTCTCACTACGCAGTGGAGGCAATTGAGCTTCACGGCACTGGCCGAGGCATCTGGCTCACATTGCGCCGGCTTGGTCGATGCCATCCGTTTGGTTCGTTCGGCTTTGATCCCGTACCCGAGCCGGACAACACACATCATCGCTGCAGCAGCGCAGCACATGATGAGACGGCAAATGATGACACCATCGCCCCCAAATCTGATTCAAATCTGACACGCCACTAGTGCGTCACTGAAGTCGCCCCAGCTCCAGTACCCGTAAGTACGCCCCCCCAGCAGTCCCCCGCCCAAAGACTCGCCCCGAGAAGAACGGACGAAACCGAAGATGTTCGATTTCATCGCTCAGGTCCTGGCCCTGTTCTACGAACTCCCCGTCGTTGGTGGAAATTACGGCCTCGCGATCATCATGCTCACCATCGCGGTGATGATCGTTTTGATGCCGCTCACCCTGCGTGCAACTCGATCGACGATCAAGATGCAGCAGGTGCAGCCCGAAATGAAGCGGCTGCAAAAGGAGTACAAAGACGATCGAGAGGCCATGAACCGTGAACTCATGGCGCTCTACTCAGAACACGGCATCAACCCCATCGGTGGCTGTGTTCCGATGTTGGCCCAGTTGCCCGTCTTCTTGGTCCTGTTCAACGTGTTGCGTGGTCTGACACGGCGGAGCGAAGAGACACCATTCTTCGACGTCGCCAATCAGGTTCGTTTGCGCAACGGTCTCGAAGTTTTGCCCGGCGACACGTTCAATCCTCGGTACGTCTCACGAGATTCCGAGCTTTACGCCGACTTGCACCGAGACACCTCGATGGACTTTGGGCCGTTCGACTTGGCTGCACGAGCGATCGACGTCATTCAGGACAACATCTTGCGGGGTCTTCCGTATGTGGTCTTGATCGCCTTCGTCGTGTTCTCCAGCTACTTCCAGCAGCGCCAAGTTTCCGCACGCCGCGCGCCGGGTGCTGAAGAGAGTCCGATGATGGCCCAGCAGCAGATGCTGCTGAAGTTCCTCCCGTTGCTCTCCGGTGTCTGGTCGTTCCTCTTCCCGGCTGGCCTCGTTCTCTACTGGGCGACGTCGAACCTGTTCCGAATCGGCCAGCAGGCATACATCACGCGGCAGATCTATGGCCGCGAAGGTGCAACGGAGAAGTTGGCTGAGGCGAAAGCGAGAGTTGTCGCCGAAGAAGACGAAGACGACGCGCCGAAGAAGAAGTCAAAGTCCGGTGATCGCGACTCGTCGAACGGCGCCGATTCGAACCGTTCTGTGTCGTCCAAGAACGGCGCGTCCAAGAATGGCTCGTCCAAGAACGGCTCGAGTGATTCGAGCGACGGACCGATCGAGAAGAGCAAGGCCGAGCAACGCGCCGAGTTGTGGGAACAGGCTCGTGCCGAGAAAGCAGCTCGCAAGGCAGCCAAGAAGTCAGCGGCCGCAGGAACGGGTGCAGCAGCGTCCGCCGCGTCGAGCCGTGTCACACCAAAGGGCACCGCGCCCAAGAAGTCGAACAAGAAGCGAAAGAAGTAGGTCACTGTGGAGTGGGTTGAAACAACAGCGAAGTCGCTGGAAGAAGCAAAGGACATGGCGCTCGACAAGCTCGGCGTGCATGACACCGACGCTGAGTTCGAAGTTCTTGAAGAGCCGCGCCAGGGCCTGTTCGGCCGCACTCGTGGCACCGCTCGTGTGCGTGCTCGTATCGCACCGAAGGCTCCTCCGGCCAAAGAAGACCGCAACCGCAACCGCAAGCGCCGTGGTGGCGGAGGCGGCAGCGGTGGCGGTGGCGGCGGTCGCTCCGGTGGAGAGAACAAGGGTTCACGCTCCGGTGGTGACAACCGTGACGCAGAGAATCGTGATGGCGGCGCCGAGAAGAAGGGCGGCGGCGGTGGAAATCGCGGCGGTCAAGGTCGAGGAAACGGTGGTGGTGGAAACCGCGGGGGACGGAATCGTTCCGGCAGCGACCAGCGCCAGAAAAAGCAGAGCAACCGACAGGAGCAGAACGTGCCAGATGCATCGATCGAAGAGGTCAACGCGAGCGTGGAAACGTTCCTGACCGGCCTCACCGCGGCCTTTGGCTACGACAGCCCCGTTGAGATTGATCTCAGCAACGACGAAGTCGCTGCACAGATCGCCGGCAAACACGGCCTCTTGCTCGGACCAAAGGCTCGCACGCTCGACGCCATTCAGGAACTCACTCGGATCACGGCTCAGCGCCAGGCGCCGTCCGGCATTCGAATCAAGGTCGATGTTGGTGGCTACCGCGAGCGTCGCCGTGAGGCGCTCGGCGAGTTCGCTACGAAGGCCGCACAGACGGCGATCGATGACGGTGTTGAGGTTGTCCTCGAGCCGATGTCGCCGCCCGATCGTAAGGTTGTGCACGATGCACTCAACGAGGTCGATGGTGTCTCAACTCGGTCGGCCGGGCAGGAACCTCGCCGTCGCGTGATCATCGTTCCCGATGCTGAGCTCGCTCCCGACACAGATGAAGCCGACACAAATGAAGCCGGTGCCGATGATGCGGATACCGGTGCAGACGAGGTCAGCGCCGAGGAGACCTCCGCTGACGAGTAAGGACGCACTCGAGACTGTCCTTCATCGGGCCCGGACCGTGGGTTTTCTCGGTCCGGGCCCGATTCGTTTTCACGTCGATCATGCAATGGCCTTCGCGGCTGCGCTGCCAGCCGAGGTCCGCACATTCGTCGACATTGGTTCGGGTGGAGGTATCCCCGGACTTCCAGTTGCACTCGAACGGCCCGAACTCAGCGGCACCCTGCTCGACGCCAGCAACAAACGAACGGCCTTCCTGGTATGGGCGGTCAGTGAACTCGGCCTGAGCGATCGCATCGAGGTGGTCACCGGTCGAGCCGAAGACGTGGCTCGCGATCCCGAGTATCGAAGTGCCGCCGATGCGGTCGTCAGTCGAGGATTCGGACCACCTGCGATGACCGTCGAGTGCGCCTCCGGTCTTGTACGTGAAGGTGGGTTGATCGTCATCAGCGAGCCCCCGATCCGCCGGGCATGGCCAGCTGATGGTCTCGCAACCGTGAGCCTCGTGGAGTTGCCCCACGGCGATCAAGAGGGGACGAACCCGGACCACAAGGTGGTCACGTTCCAGCGCACAGGCGAGCTGGACGACCGCTATCCACGATCAGCGAAACACCTCAAGCGGGATGCCCTCTTCCAGTTGGACGAGTAGCTAGCTGGCACGCCGCGCGAGTGTTTCACGTGAAACATCCGCCTCTTGTACAGAGCCTGAGTCTCGCTTGACGAACTGGGTGTCGCTCAGCACGATCCAACTTGCCTTCGCCGATCTGAGTGGCTTCGAAGAATGGTGTGCTCACGCTTGGATGTGGACGCAAGGCGCCGCAACCTTCTGACCGACCCGAAGGTGATCGAGCTCTAGCTCGGCACCCTCGCGCAGCAGAACTAGAGCCTCACCCACGGGTGCGCCTGTGCACCCCACAGCCGCCGCGCACGCATTTGAGTCCCAACTGGCGGCCCACGGGTGCGCCCGTGCACCCCACAGCCGCCGCGCACGCACTTGAGTCCCGATGAGGCGGGGTGCCTCGACGAAGCTTGACGGCACAGACCAGGCGTGCTGGCGACTGCGAGGCGAGCGGTCGAGCATCCGCATCTTGGCGAGGGCGCGGAACGCTTCGTCTTGGTCGGGTTCAACGCCCCGTCCCGGCTCTAGCGCGAGCGATACCGATCAGCTTCCTGTGCATGGAGCTTCGAGGCGGTCACGGCGTCTATGCCGTGACGGGTGGATCTGTGAGCTGACGTCCGGCTCGCGCTGACGTCTCTTGAGATCTTGAGATCACGGCAACGATCGGCGATGCGGTGGCGAGGTCCGAACGATCGAGGTGTGCCGGCCGCCGGCTTGCCTCCCTTGTCGAGGGCTTCGCTGGTGTGTCTGATGGAAGCGAACCTGTCACCTCGAAGAGACGAAAGGGCATGCCAATTCGACACCCAGTTACGACGGTGGGCCGACGTTGCCGGACAGCTCGCGACGAAGAGAGATTGACCGATACCACACGATCGCCGACCGAAGCATCACCACAACGACCAGGCGCCTCCGTGTCCGAGTTGCGGTCCATGTCGGGTCGGACGCCCACGGCGCCTCGATCCGTACCTGGGCAAGATCCAGCTGGTTGACGCGGGCGCCGCTCGACACTTCAGTCACCGAGGCCGATGGTCGATGAACTGGCATGACGGTTCGTGCTCACGGTGATCGGTCGGATTGTCGTGTCTGGGCAGCGGACCGACGGAGCCTGGCATTCAAGATGGTCTCATGCATCGGTGTCAGTGCGTTCGGCGTCTTCGCCGATCTATGGATTCCCGCGGGCGTAGCCGGGCTTGTGTCGGTGCTTTTGCTGAGTGGAATCGTTCGACGTCCGCGAATCAATTCGATGGCGATGCGTTCACGATCGTGAACGTCCGGAGTCTCACGGTGCACCGGATCCCGCTCGAACGTGTTCATGACGTCATGATGTTCAGCCCGACAGACGTTCGTGTGCTCAACCGAGCCCTGTGCCATCGCCATCAGCAACCGTATGCCGTCCGCTTTGTCGAGAGCGACGGCGCGTACGTTGACTACTTCGACGGCGTGGCGGGACGGAGCGCAGGCGCGGTCGCTCGGGAGATCAAGCTCCTCTTGCCGAGGTTTCGTGATCACGGCTGACGAGGGATCGGAGTGCTGTGCGCCCGTCGTGCAACGAGGGATGTGTCGATCACGTCCGCTCGCGGGCTGGCCATCGCACCCAGAGCGACGGGAAGAGGAGCGCGACGTACGTGTGGCTTCGACAGCGCCGAAGATTGTGCGGAAACTCGGGAACTCTCTAGCGAGGGTTGTCGTTCTGTTCGTACGTCAACACGGAACGGAGCAATGTATGTCGATCAAAGCCACCCTCAAGAAGTTCGTGAAGTTGATCCATGCACCTCGTGACTTCCCTGCCGCATCCGGTAGCACCGAGATTCGTCGTGAGGGAGCTCGAGCGCAGGCCTACGCCAGCCACTTTCAGGGCTAAGGTCGAGTCTGAACCGAACCAGGGGCACACATCGTGTCGAACTCGTTCAGCGACGTCGTTCAGCCAGCCTTCTCGAGCCGGCCATGTCGCTACAACAGTCTGAAGACTCGGTTCTGAAGCTGGCGATCTGAAGACAGCACTGTGAAGACAGCACTGTGAAGACGGCACCGTGAAGACAGCACCGTGAGAGCTTAAGCACTGCGAAGACAGCAAGACTCAGACCTCCCGTATGAGACACCGACGATCGAAATTTGGTCGTCGGTGTTTCACGTGGAACGTCACCGGACTCTGTGTCTCGCCCAGTCGCCAACGCTCGACCGGCCAAGCACTCGAAACAGCATCGCGAAACAGCATCGCGAAACGATTGAGTCGTGGCTTGAGTTAGTCCCGAGTCGCCACACGGTCGAGCGCATCTGATGAATCGAGAGTCAAATCACAGGCGGTCAATCCGACCGCATCGATGGAGCGGAGCTATCGAGCGCCGCAATCGAGCGCCGCAATCGAGCGCAGGGACCCTTCCCGACGTGCGCGATGATCATTCGCCGACTTCCGTCGTGCGAGTCAGGAACGCCCTTGCGAAGCGCGGGCGAGTCGTGATGATTGGTGGGGTTTGCGCGCGATTGGGAGACGACTCGTGAGGAATGCGACCAGGGTCGTTGCAAATGGTCAGCGGGCCGAACATGATGTGCCCTTCACGATGAGGAGGTTGGATGACCACATCTGACTCACCGATCGCTCCCCGTCCGCCCGAACCTCAGGGCCCACGAGTTGTTGCGATTGCCAACCAGAAGGGTGGCGTCGGCAAGACCACGACGACCATCAATCTCGGAGCTGCGGCTGCCGAGCTGGGACACCGCGTTCTGATCGTTGACCTTGATCCGCAGGGCAACGCAAGCACTGGACTTGGAATCAATCCCCGGAGTCTTGAGTCGTCGATCTATGACGTACTCCTCCACGACGTTCCGCTCGATGATGCCATCGAGGCGGCCTCGGTGCGGAATCTCTTTCTGGCACCAGCGAACCTCGACCTCGCCGGCGCAGAGATTGAGTTGGTGCCCGCCTTCAGTCGCGAACTGCGACTCAAGAACGCGATCGCAGCCGTAGCCGACGATTACGACCTGGTCTTGATCGACTGCCCGCCGTCACTTGGGCTTTTGACAGTCAACGCACTTGCGGCAGCCACCGAAGTCATGGTTCCTGTTCAGTGTGAGTACTACGCACTCGAAGGCCTCGGGCAGCTTCTGCGCAATGTTGATTTGGTGCAACGCAATCTCAACTCTGCTCTGCGACTCAGTGCGATCGTTCTGGTGATGTACGACGCACGAACCAATCTTGCTCATCAGGTTTCTGGAGAAGTTCGCGAACACTTCGGCTCGACAGTGTGTCGAGCGGTGATTCCGCGAACGGTTCGACTGTCGGAAGCACCGAGCTTCGGGCAGCCGATCACCGTGTTCGATCCGACCTCGCGTGGAGCTGTTGCTTATCGCGATCTCGCAAGGGAGTTTGCTGGTGAACCGACGTAGCGGACTAGGACGTGGTCTGGGAGCATTGATCCCGACCGAGACAACGGGCGACTCGTCGGGTGACCTCCTCGAGATCCCCATCGCCGCCATTACGGCGAATGAGTATCAGCCTCGAACTCGTTTCGAGGAAGAGGCGCTGGTGTCGCTCACCGACTCGGTTCGAGCACTCGGTGTTCTGCAGCCGATTCTTGTTCGCGAAGTTGGCCATGATCGATACGAGCTCATCGCGGGCGAACGCCGATGGCGAGCTGCGCGCCGCGCCGGCCTCCCGACGATTCCAGCGGTCATTCGCCAAGTAGACGATCGACAGTCGCTTGAGCAGGCTGTCGTTGAAAACCTTCACCGAGAAGACCTCAACGCACTCGAAGAGGCTGCCGCCTACCAGCAGCTGATCGACGAGTTCGAGCTCACCCAGGACGAGGTCTCGACCCGGGTCGGCAAGAGCCGCTCGGCGATCTCCAACACGCTTCGTCTGTTCCAGCTTCCTGGAGCAGTGCAGCGCCTTGTCGCCAACGGCGAGCTTTCCGCCGGTCATGCTCGAGCCCTGCTCGGCAGCCCCGACCGTGGCTTCCAGGAGCGGCTCGCCAACGAGATCGTCTCCGAAGGACTCAATGTTCGACAGGTTGAACAGATGGTCCGAGACGAAGTCTCGGGTGATGAGCCGGTTGTTGATGTTGACCCGATCGTTGACTTGGATGCCAACGACCGCCGAGGATCATCGGTCAAGTCTGCTGCGTTCCTCGAAGTCGAAGAACAACTGGCGAACCGACTCGACACTCGCGTGAACGTCTCGATGGGTAAGGGTAAAGGCCGGCTCAGCATCGACTTCGCTGACGAAGCTGACCTGGGACGGATCTACGATCTTTTGACCAAGAGTGTGGCGACCCCCGTCGACTGAGCGCGTCTCGAACGTTCACTCGCTGGTGAATATGAGTACACGTCAGTTCGTTCACAGGTCGTCCACACGATCGAGATGTCAACTGTGACGTCGATCGAGACCAACCCAGATGCGGTTTGGTCGACGAACGCAACGCCTGATTGAAACCGATGGAGCGATGCCGGCGGGTTCGAATCCGCCGGCTGAGACCCGCTTGTTTGCTCGTAGTCAGCGTGGGTTGAGGGCCCGGACCCGCATGGTGCGAGGCGTCCAGAATCGACCCACCGAGTTTTCCCCACGTTGTGGACAATGCTGTGGGTAGTGTGAACTCTCAAGTAAGAGTGCACTGTTGTTCACAGAGAGCTGTGGACAGTGTTCGTGTCACCGCGGTGCGTGATATGGCCCGGAAATCGCACGTTTCAGCGGAGCTGCCGGAGCTGATCTTGGGGCTCGTTCGGAGCCAGACGACCATGACGTGGTGGAGAGTGGATCACTTCACCAGAAAACGAAACGAACCCGGATCGTGGAATCCGGGTTCGTTCTATTCGTTCATGATTCCCGACGATTGATCGGCGGGCTTTGGAGCCGGTGCGTCGAACGCACCGCGGGAAATCAGATACCGATTTCCTCGAGCAGCTGAGCCTTGCCCTTGGCACCCACGATGCGCTTGTCGACTTCACCGTCTCGGAAGACCAAGAGGGTGGGGATGCTCATGACGCCGAAGCGCTGAGCGATCGATGGATTCTCGTCGACGTTGATCTTGGTGACCTTGACAGCGTCGCCCTGTTCGTCGGCGATCTCGTCGAGGATCGGTGCGATCATCTTGCAAGGTCCACACCACTCGGCCCAGAAGTCGACGACGACGGGCTCGCTGGCTCCGTTGACGACCTCATCGAAGGTGGCGTCGGTCAGGTTGGTGACGTTCTCGGACATGTGTGTTTCTCCTGTGCGGCTTCGGGTGTTGAAACCCGAGGTGTATGCGTTGGTATTCCCAGTTCTTTGTTGAGGCCCAGTTCTTTGTTGATGGGCCTCTTCGCTCTCACGAGCGGCATCTCGGTCGATCGACCGAGCGATTTTGATGCAACGTTTTGGCTACCCGTGGACGTTGTCTTCGAGCCAGCGTTCGGCATCGATGGCGGCCATGCAGCCAGAGCCAGCTGCGGAAATTGCTTGGCGATAGGTGTCGTCTTGCACGTCGCCGCACGCAAAGACTCCTTCGACATTGGTGCGAGTGCTCGGTGCCTGCGTGATGAGGTAACCGTTGTCCTTCATGTCGAGTTGCCCGACGAACAGATCGGTGTTGGGCCGGTGGCCGATGGCAACGAAGACTCCGGTGACGGGTAGCTCGGATGCTTCACCGGTGACGGTGTCTTCGATGAGGACCTTCTCGACCGTTTGATCACCGATGACATCGGTGACTTGAGAGTTCCACATGACGTTGATCTTCGGATTCGCCAAGGCACGGTCTTGCATGATCTTGGACGCTCGGAACTCGTCGCGACGGTGGATGATCGTCACCGTCTTTGCGAACTTGGTGAGGAACGTGGCCTCTTCCATGGCGGAGTCGCCACCGCCGATCACGGCGATGTCTTGATCGCGGAAGAAGAATCCGTCACAGGTTGCGCAGGTCGAAACACCGTGGCCGAGCAAACGCTGCTCATTCGGAAGGTCGAGCATGAGCGCGGTGGCACCGGTGGAAATGATCAACGTGTGCGCAAGATAGGTCGGCTCAGCTGCTTCCGGGTCACCGACCCACACCTTGTAGGGACGCTCGGAAAGATCGACCTTGCTCGCCTTGACGGTCTGGAGGTCTGCTCCAAAACGTGACGCCTGGTCACGGAAGCCCATCATGAGCTCTGGTCCCATGATTCCCTCGGGGAAACCGGGGAAGTTCTCGACTTCGGTGGTGAGCATGAGCTGTCCGCCAGGCTGGTCGCCTGTTGAGCTCGGCTCGCCTTCGAGCACCAGTGGCTCGAGGCTGGCTCGAGCGGTGTAGATCGCTGCGGTCAGGCCAGCGGGGCCGCTGCCGAGGATCAAAACGTCGTGGATCGTGCTGTCAGACACGTGAGCTCATTTCGTCACGACGGACCGAGGTTTGGCCGTCTTCGTGGACACTGCCTGATGCCAAACCGGGCTCAGCAGGAATCTGTTCCATGCTCAGCCAATCTCGGTGTTCGCTCAGGCGTGAACGGCTGAGACTAGATGCCCTTTTTCTTCCAGAGGAGCATGCCTGCAACCGTGAAGAGCGATCCGAGGATCAAGTAGGCAAGCCAGACTTCACCGTCGTCGATGAATGGGAAAAAGGCGGTCAGTGATGTGACCAGGCGGACGAGCAGCACGAGTGCGATGACGAGCGCCACGATGCCGGCCAGGCCAGCGACGAGGAAGTACACGATGGCCCGTGATGCGACGAGGGCTTTGCCGGTGGTCGCGGTTCGCACCGTGTCGACATAACCAACAACTGTGGTCGTTGCCTTTGCCGCCCAGTCGTCGCTGGACGGGGGAGTGCTTGAAGAAAGGGCGTCAGCGTCAGACATCGGCGTGATCTTAGCGTCGGGCCTGCTGACACGCAGACTCGATGTCGGTGGGTGGTGAGAGCGCCACGGAGTGCGGTGGGATCCGCTCGGTCAGGTTCGAGTTGAGCCCGGTCGGGCTCGGCCTACTCGGCGATCACGGTGCAGGCGGCGTCGACGAGAATCGGAATCGCTTCACCGTCAGGACTGATCTGCACGATGAGCTCACCGATCTCACCATCGATCGACTCCACGGGCACCCAGTAGCCATCGACGATGGCGAGATCCGCTGCACAGAGTGATTCTTCGAGGGGGAGTGGTTCGAGGAGCGTGGCTTGTTCGAAGAGTTCGTTGATCGTTGTCGCTTCAAAGGCTGCAACCAGTGGCGCTTCGACGAAGACGGATGACCGGTTCGGGTCGGATGATTCTTCGGTGTCGGCATCAGCGGCGGCGACGTCCGCGGACTCCTCACCTTCCTCCATGGCCTCTTCGTCTTCCATGGCCCCGGAGCCAGCGGACTCTTCCATGGCCGACTCCTCTTCCATGGCGTCGTCCTCCATGGCTTCGTCGTCGCTCTCACCCATCGCTTCGGCCTGGAGCGCCTCGGTGGCACCCTCGGCGTTGGATGCGGACGTTTCCTCATCGCCGGCGTCGTCGGCGCCGGCGAAATCGGCTGCGATGTCGGCATCGTCAGAGCCGCCAAGCCTCGATGATGCGAAGCCAATGCCACCAACGACGAGCAGGGCGGCGGCCGCGGACATGAGCCAACGATTGGAGCGCTCAGCCTTGGCCGGCGACGCAGCCCGAGATTCGCGGGCAGCGGTGAGATCGATGACTGGCTCGGCTGGCTTGTTCGATGCAGGTTCGGCCGACGAGCCAGCCGTCGCAGGAGACGCCGACGTGGTGAGGTCGATGCTCTTGTTCTCTTCGAACTCGGCCATCGCGGCAGCCAGGTGAGCGGCTCGAATCGCTGCCGGGGGAGGGGTGATCGGGGCGCTGACCGCTGACGTCACCGTGTTGAACTGCGCGATCCGTTCAGCCGACGTTGGATCATTCTCGATGAGAATGATCTCGTCGGCTGTCGCCTCCCCGTCGACGAACGCAGACGCAAGCTCATCAGCTCGTTCGGCGTCGGATGGCGAGGTGCCATCATCGCGGGGGTTGAAATCGGATGGATCGGTCATGTCGGTGGTCTCTGACGCTCGCCGAGAGCGTCTGGTTCCCCAATGAGTGAAGATTCCTGCGAATCAGGGCCATCAGGGATGTCGGGTGCCAGCACATTGGCGAGATGTCTTCGCCCTCGTGCAATGCGGGAACGAACGGTACCGGGCGCTAATTCCAGGGTTTCAGCGATTTCGGCGTAGTCCATGCCGATCACGTCTCGCAGCACGACGGGTGCGCGGAACTCTTCTGGAATCTGGGGGAGTGCTTCGTCGATCGTGAGCCGATCGCTCACTCGTTGAGCGACATCGGGTTCGTCGCTGATGCGGTCGGGTTCGTCGACGACGGCGATCGGGCGGCGTTTACGTCGACGCAATTCATCGAGGCACGCATTGGTCGCAACTCGATGGCTCCAGGTCTTGAACGACGAACGGTTGTCGAAGCGGCCGATCCCCTTCACGACTGCAAGGAGCGCCTCTTGGCAGGCATCGGCGGCATCGGCATCGTTGCCCGCAATGCGGCGACAGATGGCGTAGAGACGCTCGTAGTGCGTCTCCAAGAGCGCGTTCATCGCCGCGCTATCCCCACCCTGGGCAAGGGCGACGCGTTCTTCGTCGGTCATTGCGATCTGGTGATCTTACGATCGTGCGCACGCTCAGTTGGGGACACGGCAGGTTGGAGCGCTGGCCCGAGCGTCGGCCAAAGTCGCCGATCAACTGGAGACGGTGATCTCCAGCAGTTCGAAGCGGTGGTCGTCCTCGTCATCGTCGTCACTGCCGTCGGGCGACAGACCGTGATCGGTCACCCAGACCAGCAGGAATGGGCCGACTGCTCCGAGGTCCTCGAGGTCCTCCCGGCCGTCACCATCGACGATGACGCCAATGGGTTCGCCCCATGCGGAGGGGTCATCGCCGAATTCTTCGCCGACGTAGAACTCGATCGTCCAGTCCTCTGAGTTGGTCATCAACTCGATCTCTTCGACTCGAGCGCGTCCGCCGAGATCGAGAACCAGACCGACGCCGGTCTTCAAGTTGCCGAAGTTCGGGCGCCGATATTGGTCGGTTCGCCACGAGGTTTCGTCGTTGCCGTCAAAGGCGGCGGGTGCCAAGTCGTCATTCTCCGAACCGTCGCCTCCAAGGCTGACGGCATCGAGCGTTCGAGCGCTGACGATGGAGGGTTCGACGACTGGGGTCACGGTCAAGACCGTGCTGGAGGTCGACTGCACGTCAGGGTCGTCGCTCGGTTCACCAGAATCCGCTGGCTGCTCGGTGTCAGCGCCGGCGTTGGCGTCGGATCCAAGCGGCGACTGTCGAAACAACTGCACCGCCACGACGAGAGCGGCTGCGGTCAAGGCAAGTGCGAGCGCAGGGAGCATCCAGGACCGCTCCGAGCGAAGGAATCCGGGTTCGCCATCGTCATCGAAACCGTCATCGAACTCGTCTTCGTGGTAGCCGTCGTCGTAGATCTCGATGTCGTCGGCCTCGTAGCCAACCGCGGCGGCGGTGCCCCCGAAACGACCGGGCACCGATGGGCGTGCATCGGCAACGACGAGTGTGGCGTCGGCTCCACCTGCGTTCTTCGGGACACCGCTGAGTGCAGCCCGGACATCCGTCGCCGTTGCGAACCGGGTGTCGGGACTCCGGCCCATCATCCGATGGATGATGGCATCGAGTTCGTTCGTGAGATCAGGGCGCAGCGTTTGTGCTCGTGGCGGCGGTTGATGCAGACGAGCCAACGCCGTTGCCGCATCGGTATCCGCTTTGAACGGAGCCTGTCCGGTGACGGCTTCGAACAAGACGATGCCAAGCGCATAGAGGTCGGCTCGAGCATCGACAGGATCACCGTTGACCTGCTCAGGAGCCAGGTACTTCGCGGTGCCGAGCAATGTGCCGGTGACGGTCAGGTCGGTGTCCTCGCCCGCCTTGGCGATGCCGAAGTCGGTGACCATCACCCGTCGATCGGGGCACAACAAGATGTTCGATGGCTTGATGTCGCGATGCACAACACCACCACGATGGGCATCAGCGAGCGCGTCCGCGATCTGGGTGCCGACCTCGATGGCGTCGCGCTCACCCATCACGTTCACGTCGTCGAGCACGGCACGAAGCGTGCGGCCCTTGATGAGCTCCATCACGATCGCTTCGGTGCCGTTTTCGCTCACCGTGTCGTAGATGGACACGATGGAGGGGTGGGAGAGTCGGGCGGCTGCGACGGCTTCGCGGCGGAAGCGCAACAAGAAGCCACGATCGGTCGCCAGGTGCGGGTGCAAGACCTTGACCGCAACTTCGCGGCCGAGCACCGAATCGACGGCGCGCCAAACCTGGGCCATGCCGCCGGTGGCGATGGGGTCGACAAGTTCGTAGCGATCGGCCAACCGATCGCCGACGCCCGGGGGATGAGCTGGGGTCACGACGATTGACGCTGCGATCGACGACCGGTGAGGTCGTCCGTTTCGGTATCGGTGTCAGTCCCGGCGGTCTCTGTGTCAGTCTCGGTCGTGCTGTCGTCAGCCGCACTCTCGGCCGAGACGGTGGCGGCGATGGCCGCGGCATTTGCTTCGGATCGTGAGCGGCTGATCGACACGATCCACCAGGCCACGAGGAACAGCAGAGCCGTGATCGACAAGAGGTAGCCGAGGCCAGGAATGGCAGTCGAGCGAACGCCGTAACGAGTGGAGGACAAGCTGCGTGACCCGTCCGGAGTGAGCACTTCGATCTGAAGCGGTGACTGACCAAGCGTGCGCGTCTCGAGATCGATCTCAAGGTTCGTTCGGCCCGGTTCGAGGGTCACGGTGGTCTCGTGTTGGGCGACGTTGATTCGGTCGGATGTGAAGCGCAACAACACGGTGCGCTCGCCGAGGCTCTCGTTATCGATGGCGACCGGAACGGCAGCGTTCTGTGCGGTGATCGTGATGCTTTGATCACTCGGCATCGAAATGACGTCGAGCTCACTGTCGAGGGTTGCCTGCAGGCGGGCGAGCTCTCGCGCTCGTTCGTCAGGATTGAGGTTCGAGCTCAGGCTGGCGAGCAAACCCTGGGAGAGGCGTTCGGTCGCGATTCCCTGCTCGCCGCTGAACTCCCGGTAGGTGACCATGTCCGCGAGGAAGTTGTTGACGTCGTCTTGGACCGGACGCAGATCTTGAAGTGGGCGTTCGGCCAGACGAAGCGGAACCGCTGAACCGCTACCGGTCGCAATGTTGACGTCGACGGCTTCGATGAGGCCGGGCTGATCGAGTGCGGACAGGACCAGTTCGAGGGCGAGGGTGTCGCCGCTCGATCCGTCGAGCGATCGCAGCTCGGGACCACCGAGCACGATTGGTGACCCATCGAGTTGTTGGCGCACGGCAAGTGAAGCCAGGAGTTCGTTTGCTCGCTGAGCGGCGAGCGGGCCCGAGCGCAACTGTGCCGTTCGACCTTCATCGATGGTGAGCACGCGCAGACCTTGACCGACCTCGATGGCGCCCCCTGGTTCGCGTGACGAGTCGAGGTTGATGACGATGTCGATCCCGAGCCGGTCGAGCATGGCTGCACCATCGGCGGTGAGCGTCGCGGCAACCGGAAGCACCGTTGGATCGGTGCGAATGCCGAGCGTCGCAAGACGATCGTTGGTTTCGACCAGCGTTTGTTCGTACAGCGCCTCTCCTCCGATCTCAGCCAGCGACGATGGGTCGAGGTTGAGGACGGGGACCGCGCTGGCCGGTCGCTCACCGAGGGCGGTAACGAATGCGGCGTTCAGCTCTGGGTCGGATTCAAGCTGGCGAATGACACCCGGTTCGAGCACGACGGTGAGCGGTAGCGACGGGTGGCGTTCGAGCAGCGGAATGATCTCCGCCAAGTTGATGCCGTCGGCGACCGACACGTTGATGACGACATTGGTTCGCAAAAGTGAGGGAATCTCGGCCGTTTCGGTCGGCAGGCGAATCAAGTGTGTTTGCACCGAGGTGACCGGGCCGTCGGCATCGCGAACTTCGACGACGACGGGATAGACGCCGGGATCGGTGATGAAGACTCGATCGTCCGCAGCCTCAAAACTTCTGATCGGAATCTCGAAGAAGAACTCACCGCTCGGATCGGCCACGGTGGAAAGAGCGAAGCGCTCCTCGGGTCCCGGATAACGGCGGAGCGTGTCGGTCGACGGTGGTTGCCCAACGTCGGACTCAGCGGAGATGGCACCAAAGACGCGAGCCGAAACGGTCAGGTCGGTTCGTTGCTCGCCCGTCCACCGGAGTGTGATTCCGAATGCACCGTCAGCGGCGACATAGGGGGTCTGATCGACGAGCGCGAGCCGTCCGCCCTGGGCAGCGACCGGCGCCACGCCGGTGGCGACCATCGACGACGGCGCGACGAGAACGGTCAGCACGAACATGGTGATGAGCGTGGCGGCGGTCGAAAGGATCGATTGGGAGCGTCGTGATGTCACCCTTCGGCATCCCATCGCAGCACGACCAGACCATCTGGCTGGCGCCGAAAGCCGAGGTGTTCGTAGAGATCGAGAGCGCGCCCGTTGCGTTCCTGGGTGTTCACCATGGCGAGTTCAACACCACGGCTATCCAACCAGCGGAGCGAATCGTGCACGAGAGCAGACCCAAGCCCGCCGCCCTGACGATCGGGATCGACGGCGAGACGCTGCAGGTAGCCGCGGTTGCCGGCGCGGCCGGTGACCGCATAACCGAGGGGGTGGCGGCCCTCGAGCGCGACCCGATAGCGACTGGCTGGTGTGGCGCGGCGCGCTTCAGCCAGCGAGTTCGTATCGAACTGCCAGAAGGGTTCGAAGGCGCGTCGGTCGATGTCGAGCACCACGCGACGATGCCACGGACGGCCCGCTCGCAGGGTTCGGCCTGACGATCGCTTCGATGGGAAGAGCGCGCCGGGGCGCCACAGAGCGTCGGCTTCCATGAAGCGATGGGTCTGGCGGGTATTGAGGCGATAGGCCAGGAGATGCAGGCGTTCGTGCAGGCGAAAGCCCGCTTCGGTGAACGCTTCGGCATCCGCTGGAGCCAACGCTGGTGTGACCGCTGAGCGCACGCCGCGTTCTTGGAGGGCTTCGATGCAATGAAAGAGATCGAGGCCGGTTGGTGGACGCCCAGATCGACCCGGACCGATGAGCGCGGTGTATCGATCGCCCTGCCAGGGAACCACCCGAAGGCGTCCGCCGGTGGACGGCGCGGCCCAGGCACGTTGCAGCCCAGGGCCGATAGGAGAGACAGGTACGTGGTCCACCGGGGACCAAGACTATTGGTTTCTGGGCGCTGGCACCGGACTCCGATCGCCCTTTCTCACTCAGCTCCGTTGATCAGCGGGCCGAAACGGTTTTCATCAGAGCGCTGAGACACCGGACACAAACCACGTTCGGGTCGGGCTGATCGGGCGACTACGGTGCACGATCGTGACGGTGCTGATCTCCACTCACGATCTGTGCCGGCTGCATGACACCGGCCCTGGACACCCCGAACGGCCGGCCCGTCTGGATGCGGTCGCTCGCGGAATCGAACAGGCCGGCCTCGGCGAGGCGGTCACGTGGATCGAGTCGCCAGATGCGCCTGTCGAATCGCTTGTGGCCGTGCACCCAGCGTCGATGATCGATGATCTCGAACACCTTGCCGAGTCCGGCGGCGGTTCGATCGACCCGGACACCGTGGTGTCGCCGCAGAGCTCCGCCGCGGCTCGGAAGGCCGCTGGGTCTGGTCTCGATCTCATCGAACGCCTCGAACGAGGCGAAGCCGACGTTGGATGGTCGGTCGTTCGGCCTCCTGGTCATCACGCGACAGCAAAGAAGCAGATGGGCTTCTGCCTGATCAACAACGTTGCGGTGGCCGCTCGATCACTGGCCGATCGTGGCGAACAGGTCGCCATCGTCGATATCGACGCCCACCACGGCAACGGCACACAAGACATCTTCTATGCCGATCCGAACGTGTTGTTCGTGTCGCTGCATCAGTACCCCTGGTATCCGTTCACCGGCCGGCCCGATGAGGTCGGCGAGGGAGACGGTGCAGGCAAAACGGTCAACATCGCCATGCCTGCCGGCGCAACCGGCGACGTGTATCGCCGAGCCATGGAGCAGGTTGTGGTGCCCGTCGTCGAGCGACACAAACCAACCTGGCTGCTCATCTCGGCCGGGTTCGACGGCCACCGTTCCGATCCCATCACCGATCTCGGCCTGTCGTCGTCGGACTTTGGCGACATGGTTGGCGACTTGTTCACCACCGTTCCTGCCGGGCGTCGGCTGCTCTTCCTCGAGGGTGGCTATGACCTGCAAGCGTTGAGCGATTCGGCTGGTGCCATCGTCGGCGTGAGCGCAGGCTCGGAGATTCGGCCAGAAGCCAACACCAAGGGCGGCCCTGGCGATGACATGGTGGATCTCAGCCGAGCCATCCATCTGCCCTGATCTCGTGAGCAAGGTCAATCACATGAGCACGGCGAGTTGCACATGAGCACGGCGAGTTGGCGCGAAAGCACCTGGCATGAGAGCGCTGAGGCCCGATCGATCTTCGAAGCGATCGAGCCGATCGCGGCGGGGTTTCGCGAGCGGGGACACGACCTTTACCTGGTCGGTGGAGTGGTGCGCGATTTGATGCTCGGCCGCGACAAGGGCCTCGGTGTTGGGAAGCCAGGGCTTGGCGGTGACCTCGCGAATGACCTCGTGAATGACCTCGTGAATGACGTTGACCTCACCACCGATGCTTTGCCAGAGGTGACGAAGTCCCTGTTGCAGCCATCGGCGACGGCCCTGTGGACCCAAGGCGAGCGCTTCGGCACGATCGGGGCCACGGTCAACGAGCTCGATCTCGAGATCACGACGTATCGGGCGGAGTCCTATGACTCGACATCGCGCAAACCGCAGGTCGCCTTTGGTGATGATCTCGAGGTTGATCTTTCGCGCCGGGACTTTTCCATCAACGCCATGGCGGTTGATGCCACGACGGGTGAGCTGATCGATCCGTTCAGGGGCGAGCGTGATCTTGCGGATCGTGTGTTGCGGACCCCCCTCGACCCATCGATCTCATTCACCGATGACCCGCTGCGAATGATGCGGGCTGCACGGTTCATCCCTCGGTTCGAGTTGGATGTTGCGCCGGAACTCGCTGCCGCCGTGACCGAACACGTGGAGCGCCTCGCCATCGTCTCAGCCGAGCGCATCCACGATGAGTTCGAGCGGCTGTTGCGGTTGGCTTCGCCGGCACTCGGATTCGCCTTCTTGTCCGACACGGGTTTGATGGCACAGGTCGCACCAGAGCTCGCCGTCGATCGGTGGGAACTGGCGAGCGCGCGGGCATCGGTTGATGCCGAACCGCTCGTTCGACGGGCAGCGTTCTGCGCCACGATTGGCGATGGCGCCGAGTCGTTCCTGCGAGAGCGTCGCTACTCAGCGCAGGACCGCACCACCACGATGAAGATCTGTGACGCAGCTCGAGCGATCGCTGATGATCCGCGCCGGTTTGACGCCTCGACGACCGACGAGGCCGTCGACTCGGTGCTGCGTCGTCTTGTTCATCGGGTGGGGCTCGAGCGAGTCCCGGCCGTATTCGAGACCGCGGCGGTGCTGGGCGTGGCCGATGAGGTCGTCGACCGCGCAACTCATCGTGTGGCCGCGGTCGGCCAGACCGAAGATCTGACCGACTTCTCTGCACCGATCGATGGCGCTGAAGTTATTGCGGTGATGGAGCTCGAACCGGGGCCAGAGGTGGGCGCCGTGGTCGCCAAGTTGCTCGAGCATCGGTTGGAGCACGGTCCGTTCTCCGCCGATGAGGCGCGCCGGCTGCTTCGGGAGTGGCGCGGCTAGCGATTCGGAGTCGCCAGCCTGGCGACGCGCCCAGGCGTTGGTTGTTGTTCGGCCTGTCGTCGGCGTGATCGGACGGGTACCCTCTGCGTTCATGCCTCGCTGGCGAGCGTCCGACAATGACGGTGTCGTGAGTTACCGACTGGCTCGTCAGCGCGTCATCGACGCTGTCGAAGCCGGGCACCGTCAACAGCATGAGGTGTGCGACGCACAGCCCGAGCTGCGTCGGGTTGCCCACCATCACGGCACGCCGCTGAACGACGACTGTCCGATTTGTGAATCCGACGATCTCGTTCTCGTCACTTTTGCGTTTGGTGCGGGCCTGCCGAACGCCGGTCGCTGCGTGACCGATCGGTCTGAGTTGATGTCCCTACGACGCCGCGGTCGCCCGACCACGTGCTATCGAGTGGAGGTCTGCCGGCAGTGCTGGTGGAACCACCTTCGGGAATCATTTCTCCTGAAGAACCGTCCGGTCGCAAAGAGCGCTCCGTAACGAGAGCTGCTTCTCGCTGAGAAGCAGCTCCCATTTCGAACCCCCTCGCCCTGCATTCACGTCCCGTGCCTTCTTCTCGCTCGAAGCCCGCCCGCTCCGCCCCTGCTCGTGGGTCGAAGCCGCCAAGCCGTTCAACGGCGAACCAGTCGCGCTCGAAACCAGGGGGCTCGAAGACCGGGCTCCTGAGCGGACCTCGACCAGCGAAGAATCGGCGTCGCAATCCACTTTGGCGTTTTCGACGAATCCTGTTGCTGCTCACGCTCTTCGGATTCGGTCTGATCCTCGGCGGCATCGCCCTCCTCGCCCAAAAAGAGCTGCCAGAGGATGACTTCGCCAACCTGGCGCAGACGTCCTATATCTGCACCGCCGACATCCTCGTGCCGTGTGATGCGGACTCTGCCGCCGTCACACTCTCGGCTGGTGAGGATCGTGAGATCGTCCCCTACGCCTCGATCCCGCAGGTCACCATCAACGCGGTCGTCGCCGCAGAGGACAAGAACTTCTTCAACGACCGCATCGGAATCGATCCGGTCGGTATTGCCCGTGCGCTCTACCAGAACACCCGTGAAGGTCGAGCCGCCCAGGGTGGTTCGACCATCACTCAGCAATACGTCAAGAACGCCTTCGCCATCGACGCTGATCGCAACATCGTCACCAAACTCGAAGAGGCGGCGCTCGCCGTGCGTCTCACCCGAACGTTGTCTCGCGAAGAGATCCTCGGTCGTTACCTGAACCGCATCTACTTCGGCCGAGGGGCCTACGGCGTGCAAGCCGCCGCCCGTGCTTACTTCGATAAGGACGTTGAGGAGCTCAACCTCGCTGACTCCGCCTTCTTGGCCGGCCTGATTCGAGCTCCCTCAACGGCAGAACCGTTCAACGATCCCGCCGAAGCCGATCGTCGACGAGCCACCGTGCTCACCCGCATGGTGACCGACGGCTACATCTCCCAGAACGAAGCCGACGCGGCGATGGAGATCTCGGTGATCGAGCTCGTCGAGCCTCCGTCCGATCGCCAGAGCTCGACCAACGTGCTCGGCGGCAACATCGGCGCCGAGTACTTCATGGAGGCCGTGCGTCAACAGCTCGTCTCGCTCGAGCCTGATCTCGGCGGAGAGATCTTCACAAGTGGCTTCCGCATCTACACGACGCTCGATCCTCAGATGCAGACGGCGGCGTTCTTGTCGGTGACCGAGGTGGTCGACCCGCGCTTCGATGGTGACGACCCGCCGTCTGCCGCGCTGGTCGCCATCGACGACCGTGGGCGCGTCGTTGCGATGATGGGTGGCTACGACTTTGAGACGTCGCAGGTGAACCTTGCGACCGGCCGCGCCGGTGGTGGGTCAGGACGCCAGCCTGGCTCGTCGTTCAAGACGTTCGCTCTGGCCGAAGCGCTCGAGCAGGGCTTCTCCGCAGGCTCGTTCTATTCGGCGCCGTCGGTGATCGAGATCGAAGCCGCGAACAACGGCGACACGTGGACGGTCGGCGGTGGCGGAAGCTCCGAGGGGTATCGAGATCTCGTCGATGCACTCCGGGTGTCGTCCAACGTGGTCTACGCACAGCTGATGGTCGACCTCTCGCCTCAAACCGTGGTGCAGATGGCGAACGACCTTGGTGTGAGCGCCGAGTTGCCCGAGGTGAACGCACTCGTGCTCGGCTCGGGTGAGGTGTCGGTGCTCGATATGTCCGCCGCTTACTCGACCATCGCCAACCAGGGCACTCGGTTCGAGCCCGTGTTGATCGAGCGCATCGAAGATGCGGATGGCAACGTGATCTGTTGGTACCCGGTTGGCGACTCGTGCACGAACGAAGAGGTTCGCACGGGAGAGCCGGTGCTCGATCCGTCGATCGCTCGCCAGGTCACCTTTGCTCTCGAGCAGGTGGTGACTGGCGGAACCGGCCGTAACGCGCAGTTCGGCGAAGCAGCCGCAGGCAAGACGGGAACCACCCAAGACGCTCGTGATGCCTGGTTCGTCGGCTTCACGTGTGACGTCACCTCGGCGGTGTGGATGGGCTACCCGGACGCTGGGCCCGATGGTTTGCCGCGCAACATGGGCAACTTCCGCGGGATCGAAGTGCACGGTGGCGACTTCCCAGCTCAGATCTGGAGTGCGTTTATGGCGCGGGCAGCCGCGATCGACAATGGACGCGGCGGAACGCCGTGTACGTCGCTTGCGACCGAGGCTGAGTTCCCCGGCTTGATCCTGAACCCCGAGCTCAGCACGACGACACTTCCGCCGTGTGCGCCGATCCCCGTGACGGTCCCGCCCGCTGAGGGCGAGGGCGCAACGACAACAGCCGCGCCGGCTGAAACGACAACCACCGAGCCGTGTGCGTTCCCCGAGCCAGAAGTTGTCGCGCCGCCTCCCACCGTTGAGGGTGAAGGCGGCGCCGAGGGTCAAGGGGGCGCGTCGACGACCGTGCCCGGCGACTCGACGACCGAAACACAACCCCCAACGCAACCAACACAGCCGCCGGCGACCGAACCCGAAGAGACCACCACAACCGCCTCGGGCTAGGTTCCACGGCATGACTTGCGAGAGCTGTGGTGGGGAAGAGGCAACACTCACCGAGGTGCAGCGGATGTATGTGACTCCGGCTGCGTGGGATACCGAAGAGAGCGTGAAGCCAGCACAGGGCACCGAGCAATGGTGTGAACCCTGCATGCTCCACTACCCCCACCAGGTCGTCGAGCACTCGTAGTCTCGGCGTCCAGGTCCGGTTGGACGCCGTCGCTCTCAACTCGAGTCAAGGCCCGGTTGGACGCCGGTGTGCCCCGACGGCTGCGGCGGAGCTCCTTCGTCGCTCCGAGTCCTCGCCTTATCGGTCCCCACCGTCGCCCAACCTCCGCAAGAGCGACGACCCGTGTGGGCGAAGCCGCCGTTCGCTGGCGGCTGTCAGCTCGCGGTGAAGGCGGGTCACGCGTGTCGACGGAGGAGACCCGCCAGCGAGCGGGTAACCCAGATGGGCGGAGCCCGGATTGCGAAGCAGTCCCAACATCGGAGCAGTCCCAATATCGGAGCGGTGAGGTTGACGGCCGGAGGCCGGCAGCACCGAGCGGGTAACTCGGATGGGCGGAGCCCGGATTGCGGAGCAGTCCCAATATCGGAGCGGTGAGGTTGACGGCCGGAGGCCGGCAGCACCGAGCGGGTAAGTCGGATGGGCGGAGCCCGGATTGCGACAGCGATCCAATGTGACTGTCACACACCCTGCGTAGGGTCTTTTCCATACCAGTTGGGGTGGCTCGTCACCCCGCTAGCATCGTGGGGTCCTGATCGCGGCGTTTGTCTTCGGACAATCGCTCACACGATCAAACCCTGCCCTCGACCGTCGAGGGCTCCGGCTTCACCGTCGGGTCCACAGGGAGGTGATGTACGCAGATGCGTGCTTACGAACTGATGATTATTTTCACGCCTGATACCGAGGAATCGGCTGTTCAGGTGCAGGTCAACAAGCTTGAAGAGCTGGCCAACGATGTCGGCGGAACGCTCGAAAAGGTCGACAAGTGGGGCGTGCGTCGCTTCGCTTACGAGATGAAGAAGCGCAACGAAGGCTTCTACGTCGTCCTCGAGTTCTTGGCTCCGAACGAGCTGGTCGAGATCGACCGCACCCTGCGGCTTGCGGATGATGTCATCCGCCACAAGTTCATGCGGTTGCCGCTCGGCGAAGCCCACAAGCGTGGCCTCGCTGGCGCGTCCGCCTAGCTGGGAGTTCCCATGGCAATCGACAACGCCGTACACATCACCGGAAACACGGGCCGCGAGCCCGAGCTCCGATTCACCCCGAGCGGTCAGGCCGTCGCCAACTTTGGCGTCGCCGTGAGCCGTCGCTGGCAGAACCGCCAGACCCAGGAATGGGAAGAGGCAACGTCGTGGATCGACGTCACCTGTTGGGGTCAGCTTGCCGAGAACGTCTCCGAGACGGTCGCGAAGGGCAGCCGAGTCACCGTCACCGGCCGACTCGATCAGCGTTCCTGGGAAAACCAGGAAGGCGAGAAGCGCTCCAAGGTTGAGATCGTCGCTGACGATGTCGCCGTGAGTCTTCGTTGGGCCACCGCTCAGGTGCAGCGCAACGAACGAGCCGATGGTGGCTTCCAAGGTGGTGGCGGCGGTGGCGGCGGTGGCGGCTACCAAGGCGGCGGTCAGCAAGGCGGCGGCCAACAAGGCGGCGGTCAGCAAGGTCAAGGAGGCGGCGGACGTTCGTTCGGTCCGTCAGGAGGCGACAGCGGGCGCCAGAACCCACCCGCGTATTCACCCGATGAGGAGCCGTTCTAATGGCAAAGTCACGTAGCACGCGTCGGGCAAAGCCCAAAGACGCAAATCGACGTTCGAAGAAGAAGATCAGCCCGCTTGCGAGCGAGGGCATCGAGTATCTCGATTACAAAGACGTCGACACCCTTCGTCGGTTCATGTCCGACCGAGCCAAGATCCGTGCTCGTCGTGTGTCGGGTAACGACTCCCAGCAGCAGCGTGTGGTGGCCCGTGCCATCAAGAACGCTCGTGAGATGGGACTCCTTCCGTACGCCAGCCGTGTCACGACCCAGCGTCGTGGCCCTCGTCCCGACAAGGGCGATCGCGGTGACCGCGGAGATCGCCGTCCACGCGATGAGCGTCCGGACGAAAGCGCCAACGACGACGCTGCGGCAGCAGCTGAGAACGAGGCGATCGAAGCAACCGAGGTCGAGACGACTGAAACGGTTGCTGCCACCGAGGGAGAGGCCTGATGCGAGTCGTTCTCCACGAAGCGGTCAAGGGTCTTGGCAACCGAGGCGATGTCGTTGACGTCGCTGACGGGTACGCCCGGAACTTCCTGATCCCCACAAGCAAGGCACAAAAAGCCAACGACGGTGTCGAGGCACAAGCGGAAGCAATGCGTAAGGCATGGCAGCTCCGTAACGCCAAGGACCGTGAAGCGGCTGAAGAAATCGCAAAGGTGTTGGTGGCCCGTCCGGTCACCGTCACGGCCCGTGCCAGCGCCGAAGGCAAGCTCTTCGGTTCTGTCTCCGCGGCTGACATCGTGGCCGCCACGGTCGAGCAGACCGGTGTTGAGTTGGATCGCAAGATGCTCCAGCTCGACGAAGGCATTCGCGAAGTTGGTACGCACTCGGTGATGGCTGCTCCTCATGATGAGGTCCAGTTCCCAATCACCGTCGAGGTCGTCGCAAGCTGATCGCTGGAAGAGCACGATCGCTTCGGCGGTCGTGCTCTCTTGCATTGCACTGGTCACCTGCACCGGTCACGACAGACGTTGATCAATACGTCACCCAGCTGGGTTGCGTGTTGCTGCAATCGTTCGCTTCGCGGTCGGTTGTCTACAGGCTTTTCCACACTGCTGGGCTCACGTCAAGTTGAGTTCCAAGATCTCCGCGACCCTCTGAATATGGGGATTTCGAGCCGACGGCTGAGTTTTTGCACCCCGTCTGCTCGCCGAAAAACCTGCCCCCCACAGGTTGTCCACAGCAATCGGACGAAACTCACAGCATTTGGGTCTATGACTCCACAGCCACTTCGAGAGAGGATCGAGGACATGAGCGACGCACCCCCGCCATTCGATGGCCCGCCTCCGTCCGATGACGACTGGCAGCCCATGGGCGGTGGGTTTTCCGAAGCCGCAACCGGTGGGTTCGACAGTGGTCGTGGAGGTGGCGGCGGGGGTCGTTCATCCAGCCGAGCGCGTGGTCTCGATCGTGTGCCCCCGCACAACCTTCGAGCCGAAGAGTCGGTACTCGGCGCCATGTTGCTCAGCCGCGAGGCGATCGCCGACGCGATCGAAGTGCTCGAGAGCGAACACTTCTACAAGCCCGGCCACGGCCACGTCTATGACGCCATCGTGGGTTTGTATGGCGGTGGTGAACCCGTCGATGCAGTGACCGTCGCTGAAGAGCTCCAGCGTGCTGGGTTGCTTGAAGCCATCGGTGGCCCTGCATTGCTGATCGACCTGCAGGCGAACACTCCTGCGGTCAGCAACGCGGCCCACTACGCACGAATCGTCGAAGAGCACGCGCTGTTGCGCAAGCTCATCTCGGTCAGCAACGAGATCGCCGAAATGGCCTACGGCGTGCCAGACGACGTCGTGAAAGCGGTCGATGACGCTGAGGCGCGCATGTTCGATGTCGCCCAGCGACGCGTGGCGAACACAACCGCTGAGATCAAAGACCTGCTGTCGGCCAACCTCGACCGGCTCGAGATGCTCTACGAGCAGGGCGATGCGATCACCGGTATCCCGTCGGGCTATCACGACCTCGACGAGTTGATGTCTGGCATGCAGCGCAACGCGCTCTACGTCGTCGGAGCTCGACCGGCGATGGGTAAGACCGCATTCGGCCTTGGAATGGCGGCGAATGCGGCGATGAAGTCGGGGAAGCCCGTCCTCATCTTCAGCTTGGAGATGGGACAGCTCGAGCTGTCACAGCGAATCTTGTGCTCGGACGCTCGAGTCGACGCCACCCGCGTCAAGACCGGCCGCCTCGATGAGGCCGACTGGAACCGGATCAGCCACAGCGTTGGTCGCCTTGCCGAGGCTCCGATCTATATCGACGACAACCCGCAAGTCACCGTGATGGAGATACGGGCGAAGGCTCGCCGGCTCAAGAGCCGGGTTGGTGACGTCGGCATGATCGTCGTCGACTACATCCAGCTCATGACCGGCCGCTCAAACGCCGAGAGCCGCCAGGTCGAGGTGTCCGAGATCAGTCGAAACCTGAAGATCCTCGCTCGTGAGCTCGAGTGCCCGGTTGTGGCCCTTGCCCAGCTCAACCGTGGCTTGGAACAACGCCAGGACAAGCGGCCAATGCTGTCAGACCTTCGTGAGTCTGGAGCGTTGGAGCAAGACGCCGACGCCGTGATGTTCTTGTATCGAGACGAGATCTACAACCCGGACTCCGATCAAAAGGGAGTGGCCGAGGTGATCGTCGCGAAGCACAGAAACGGCCCAACGGCCACGGTGAAGCTGGCCTTCTTGGGCCACTTCACACGCTTCGAGAACATGAGCCGGCGTCCCAACCCGGCTGCTGCAGGCGGTGGCGGCGGTGGTGGTGGCGGAGCCCCAGCCGAAGAGTTCTAGGCAACGGGGTAGCTGAGCGACCAACTCGGTGCGCGTGCATTGCAAACGGCGTTGCCGATCGGCACGTCGCTCCGTGCCGTTGGCCGTCAGCGTGCTGACTACTCAGCCGGCTGTTCGAAGACTGCTGGTGGCGGAGCGTCGGGGCTCGTGGCCGTTGGTTCGACCATCGCGGTGCGAACAACGCCGGTCAGTGCCAGGCAGGCCGCTCCACCGAGGAGCACCATGTAGATCAGGCCGCTCTTGTCTTCTTTGCGGTCACGCTCGATACGAGCGGTGAGTCGTTCACGCGCCTCGATTGTTTCGTTCAACGGGCGCGCTGAGGGCGTCGCAGTGGTGCGACGCGCTGGGGTCGTTGTGCGAGATGTCGTCTTCGTGATTTCTGTCGGCGGATCGACCGTTGGGGTCACCGCTGTGTCGATTGCTGCCTGCGTCATTGCCATGGAAGCCGTCCGTTTCGTTGAAATGGCTACGGCACGCGATGGCGTCGCCTTGAGATGTTGGGCGAATTCGCCCCTCATCTGATGCGGGGGTCACGACAACAGCGTCGCAAGCGCCCAGACCGTGGCGACCAGCCCGATCCCCATCTGCAACAGACTGCGACCGAGAGGAGGCTTCTCCAAGGCTCCATCTTGGCGCTTCGCCGGAGGGCGGATGAGCGCTGCTCCGGTACCAAACAGAAGGGCTGCGCCGATCGCCAGGGTGAGGAACGGCAAGAGATCGTCTCCGAGGAAGAACTCGCCCTGGGCCACGATCGGCACAGCCGCGGTCAGGTTTCCAGCAGGCTTACCCATTCGCGAGTTCGTATGGCCCAAACGCATCGAGAATCCTTCGAAAGATCTGAAAATCGCCCTCAAGTCTTTTGAGACGCTCGCCGATGCTATTCACACACCGGTGGTCATCGCCCTCACCGGTTCATACGGGGCACATGAGCGGGGGGTGCCACTCCCTCCACACACGCATCGCCACCGACACCTTCGGGTGTCGGAGCTCGGTACTCTCCGCTCGCCCTTCGTACACCGCCCTGACGGGCGGTTTTATCGTTTTCAGGCAGCCCTCAGGGCGACCGGACAAGAGCGATGACGGCTACTGCGGCTCAAGGTCGCGCGGCTACTGCGGCTCGAGATCGCGCGGGGCAACGTCGGTGCGGATCTCTGTTGCTTGGAAGCGCTGCACCTTGTCTTCACCCCTCCAGATCGCCGTGCGGGCGAGCGCTCCCGTTTCTGGGTCGAAGCACCAGATCGAGATCTGGCCCCACCGCACCAGCGGGGAAGGTTCAACCGCAACCGCTCGCCAGCAGCCACCTCCGTCGTCGAAGAGGTCATAGGGCGGATCATCGCCGACCAATCGCTCAACGAATTCGCTGAGCTCTTGCTCGATCGTCGGGGTCACCGTCGGGTCGGTGCACAAGAACTCGATGCCGTACCGATCGCACGAGCGTTGCCCCAACGCGTCGGTCACGAGGGCGCCTTCGCCGATCTGTTCGATTCGACGATCGCCGAGTCGCACCCGTCGAATCTCGATCTCTCCGGTGACCTCACCAACGACCGTCAACGGATCAACCCCGCCAGCCGGGTCGACGCGAAGCACTTCCTCTCGGCCGATGACAACCACATCGAGCTCGAATGCCGTTTGCCATGCGAGAAGGAAGGCATCGACGTCAGCGGGAGCACGCGTTGTCGGAGGAGCGATCGTCCCTTCGTTTGCGAACACCGCATCATCGGCACGTTGATCAAGGGTGCTTGCGTCTCGCCTCGATACGACACCAAAGACGATCGCAACCGCTACCGCTCCGACGACGAGCGCAAGGATGACTTCGAGCACTCGGCGACCCACCGAGTCAGTATCCCGCCTGGTTGGTTCGCGGCGGGGGAGGGGGCGGTTCGTTTCCGGTCTCGAAAGCACTTCGGTCTAGGTTTCATCGGTGGCTGACCAAACCGATGTTCCCGTGAGTTCTGAACTGATCCCCGCTGCGACGGTGCTGCTCATTCGAGACACCGACGACGGCATCGAGACGTTGATGCTGCGTCGCAACTCGAAGATCGCCTTCGGCGGGATGTGGGTCTTTCCCGGTGGTCGGGTCGACGATGAGGAGAACGATCCCGACGATCCGTTTGCGTCGGCCCGGCGCGCTGCGGTGCGCGAGACCGAAGAGGAAGCAGGCCTCGTCCTCACCGAGGATGACCTCGCATCGTGGTCCTACTGGATTCCGCCGATGCAGGAAGCGATGAAGAGCGGCGGCCCTCGACGCCGGTTCTCGACGTGGTTCTTTGTTGCCCGTGCCCCGGAGGGCGACGTGGCGATCGATGACGGTGAAATCAAGGAGCATCAGTGGATGTCCGCCGCTGACGCACTGGCCAAGCGAGATGCGGGCGAGATCGAGATCGTTCCGCCGACCTGGGTCACCCTGCACGATCTGCAACAACACGGCACCGTCGACGCAGCGATGGCGTGGGCTCGGGCGAACGAGCCTGACCGGTTCGAAACCCGGCCGATGGTGGGCAAGCCCATGATCGTTGCCTGGGAGGGTGATGCTGGTTACGCCGAAAGCGATCGCGACGCTGAAGGACCGCGCCATCGGCTGATCATGGACCCCGACGGTTGGCGTTACGAGCGGACCTAGCCAGCTCGTAGGCTCACTCGGTGAGTACCCCCGTCCGGCCAACCGGGCCAACGCCCCCTCGGTCGAACGTGCCCGGTGCGGAGCCGACAGCAGCCGTCGATCCAACAGCCGTCGATCCAACAGTAGAGACTGATCTCGAACGGTCGGGTCGGGCCTGGATGGTTCTTGGTGTTGCTGCGCTCAGTGCTGTTCTCACCGGACCGGGGCAGACGATTGGTGTCTCGGTCTTCATCGACCACTTCATTGAGGATCTCGAGATCACTCGCCCGGTCGTCAGTTTCACCTATCTGATCGGCACCCTGTGCGGTGGGTTCGCCATGCCGTTCGTCGGGCGGTTCATCGACCAGCGCGGTGTTCGGCTCGCTCAGGTGCTCATCGGGGTGGCATTCACCCTCGCCCTGATCAACATGTCCTTTGTCGGTGGTGTGGTCACCTTGGCGATCGGGTTTGCCGGCATTCGAATGTTTGGTCAGGGTGCGCTCTCGTTGACGGCAGGCGTCACCGTGTCGCTCGCCTTCAGTAAGCGGCGAGCCTTCGCGCTCGGCATGTTTGCAACCGCCACCGGCATGCTCATGGCGACCGTGCCACTTGGACTCGATCTTGTCATCGAAGCCGTTGGTTGGCGCTCGGCGTGGCGGGTCGCCGCGCTGGTGATCGCACTCACCGTGGTTCCGCTCGGCTGGTTCGGGCTTGCTCAGCTGCCGCGCCGTAAGGCGACACCACCGGCTGTCGCCGGTGACGCTGTCGAGACGATTGACCCGCATCACGCAACGAGGTCTGAAGCACTCCGAACCCGCTCGTTCTGGATGCTCGCGACGGCTGTTGGGTCGTCGAGCATGTTGGCGACCGCTCTGAACTTTCACCAGGTCGACCTGCTGGGTGAGGCCGGTCTCGAGGCACAAGAGGCGGCGGCGCTGTTCTTGCCCCAGGCTGTTGGTGCGGTTGCCGTTGGGTTGATCGGTGGTTCGTTCAGCCAGCGATATGGCACCCGTTGGTTGCCGGCCGCGGCGATGGGCCTGTTGATCACGGCTCACCTGCTCGCGGCGACGGTCGCACCGGGGCTCATCGTGGTTCTCTACGCCGTGGTGCTCGGCGCCGGAGGTGGAACGGTTCGCCTGGCATCGTCGGTGATGCTGCCGCACTGGTTCGGCACCGCCCACCTCGGCTCGATTCAGGGTGTGATGACCTTTGTTGGCGTCATCACGTCGGCCCTCGGGCCTTTCGCACTCGCCATCGTCCGCGACGGATTCGAGGCCTATCAGCCGGCGATTCTGTTGCTCATGATGTTGCCGGTCGTTGCGCTCGTCCTCGCCATCGATCCACGCAACCATCGAGGTCGGAATCAATCTGCGGTTTTCGACGCGGTCGGCTAGGAAGGAACGGTGAGCGGGCAACAACCATCGGACGAACCAACCGGTTCGTCCGAACCTTCAAACGAGCGCGACTCGATCGACGGTTCGCCAGCGAACTCCCGGGGACGTCACCTTCTGGTTGATGCGCTTCGCCGCCAACGCCTCGGCCTGCTCATGGGAATGGGGGCAGCACTTGGCTGGACGGCCTTCCGAGTCACGGTTCCCCGCCTGATTCAGCTGGGCATCGATCGAGGCATTCGAGGCACGGATCCGCTCTGGCGTTGGTCGCTCTTCATTGCAATCGCTGGCATGTTCAGCGGGATCTTCTTGGGGCTCCGTCGCTACACGGCGTTCCGGAATGCTCGGCGGGTTGAGGCGCGCACGCGTGACCGGCTGTTTGCTCACATCCAACGGCTGCACATCGCCTATCACGACGTCACCGCCACCGGTGAGTTGATGAGCCGGGCCAATACCGATCTCCAACAGTTCCAGAACGTCGTCACGATGGTGCCGATCACGACCGGAAACGCCCTCATCGTGGTGGCGGTCGCTGTCGTCATGTTGTTGACCGACCCCGTGCTCGCGCTTCTTGCCCTCATCGGGCTTCCTCTGGTGAACCTGCTCGGCAAGAAGTTCTCCGAGAAGCTCCACCCGGCCGTGTTGGCTGTGCAAAAGGAGTCGGCAGAGCTTGCCGGTGTGGTCGAAGAGACGGTTGCCGGCATGCGAGTCGTGAAGGGATTCGGAGCGGAGGGTGTCCAGGCCGAAAAGCTGGTGACCGAAGCCGACGACGTTTACCGCGAATCGATCCGGGTCTCTCGAATTCGAGCTCGGTACCTGCCCGGAATCGAACTGGTGCCAAACGTCGGGCTCGTCATCGTGTTGGCCTACGGCGGCCAGCTCGTGATCGACGACCAACTCACGATCGGTCAACTCGTTGGATTCAACCTTTACGTCCTGATGCTGATCCAGCCACTGCGCATGCTCGGCATGGTGGTTGCTCAATGGCAGCGAGCGATCGCAGCAGGCGATCGAATCGCCGAGGTTCTCGACACCGCACCGGTGATCGTCGACCCATCACATCCCACGGCGCTCCCCGAGGCCACCCGCACTTCTCCGGTCGGCCGAATCGAGTTCAACCATGTGCACTTCGGTTACGCCGGCGGCTCGGGTCCGCCCGTGCTCACCGACTTCCATCTCACGATCAACGCGGGCGAGTCCGTCGCCATCGTCGGCCCAACGGGTTGCGGCAAGAGCACGGTGGCCCGCCTCGCGCCGCGTTTCTACGACGTCGATGATGGCTCGATTCTTCTGGACGGCATCGATCTGCGAGAACTTGAGCGCCGGGAGCTGCGTCGAGCGATATCGCTCGTGTTTGAAGACACGTTCTTGTTCAGCGGGACCATCCGGGAAAACATCGCGTTCGCCGACCCCGACGCCTCGATGGACGATGTCCGCCAGGCAGCAACACTGGCCGGCGCTCGAGACTTCATCGAAGACTTCGAGCTCGGGTTCGACACGCAACTGGGGGAGCGAGGTCTTTCGCTCTCAGGCGGCCAGCGGCAGCGCATCTCGATCGCCCGGTCACTCCTGGCGAACCCAAGAGTGCTGATCCTCGACGACGCCACATCGGCGGTCGACCCCACGAAAGAGCACGAAATCCGCGACGCGATGCAAGAGGTGATGGCCAAACGCACCACCATCGTCATCGCGCACCGGGCAGCCACGATCTCACTGGCCGACCGGGTTGTTGTGCTCGACGAGGGCCGCATCGTTGCTGAGGGCACGCACTCCGATCTGCTGGCCACCAACGAGCGTTACCGAGAGATCCTGGCGGCAAGCGACGCTGGTGAATCCGATGACACGCCAGTGCCTGCAGGGGCCAGCTGATGGGTTGGCTTCAAGGTGGTGTCACCGAAGAGGATCGTCTCGACCTGACCGCAACGGGAGCGGTTCTCGCCCGAACGGCTCGGCTCGCCGCGCCCTACAGGCGCCTTGGCATCCGTGCGTTCTTCTTGCTTGTCGCGTGGACCGGAACGATCCTCGCTGGCCCGTTCCTGGTTCGGCGGGCGCTCGACGACGGCATCCGGGTTGGCGATTCGGGCGTTCTCTTCGAATCGGTCGTTGCGTATCTCGCAGCCGCGCTCCTCGGCTACGTGCTCTACCGCAGCGCCATCGTCACGCTCGCCAGCGTTGGTGAGAGTTTCCTGCGTGACATGCGGATTCGGGTCTTCGACCGTCTCTTGCGCCAAGCCCTCGGCTTCTATGACCGCAACAAGTCGGGCGTGCTCGTTTCGCGTATGACGTCCGATATCGACTCGCTCTCCGAGCTGGTCCAATTCGGTTTGTTGATGTTCACCGGCGCGCTCTTGCAGCTGATCGGAACGATCGTTGCGCTCGGTTTTCTCAGCGGTCGCCTGCTGCTCGTCTGCTTGATCTCGGTGCCGATCGTTGCGCTGGCATCGGTGAAGTTCCAACGCGATTCGAATCGGGCCTACCTCGTCGTTCGCGACCGGATCGGTCTGACGCTGTCGGCTCTGCAAGAGGGCATCGCTGGCGTGCGGATCGTGCAGGCGTTCGGTCGAGAAGAACTCGAGGCCTCGCGCTTTTCGAGGACCAACGACTCGCTTTACCGCTCGCACATGGATTCGGTGAAGGTTGCTGCTTGGTACCTCCCGATCATCGAGATGGCCGGCACGATCACCACGGCGGCAGCGATCGGCATCGGCGGCTGGTGGGTGCGTTCGGGCGAACTGTCGATCGGCACGGTCGTGGCCTTCGTTTTGTTGCTGCAGGGCATGTTCGAACCCGTGCAACAGCTCAGCCAGCTGTTCAACCTCGTGCAATCCGCCACCGCCTCACTTTCGAAGCTGTACGAACTGATCGACGAACCCATCGAGGTTCCCGACCCCGATGAGCCGCAGTCGCTTTCCCCGGCAGGTGAGATCGACGTCTCAAACTTGTCGTTCTCCTACGGCGACGGCCCCAGGGTGTTGAGCAACGTCGACCTCACCGTCGGCGCTGGCGAACGGATCGCCTTCGTCGGCCCGACGGGTGCCGGCAAGTCAACGCTCGCGAAACTGATCGCCCGGCTGTACGACCCCAGCGAGGGTTCGATCAGCTTCGATGGCGTCGATCTGCGGTCTGCGACCGGACGTGAGCTGCGTGATCGGGTGCTCGTCGTTCCTCAAGAGGGCCACCTCTTCACCGGCACCGTCGCCGACAACATTCGGATTGCCAAACCTGATGCGTCCGACGACGAGGTGCGCGACGCACTCGATCGCATCGGTGTGCTCGGGCGCATCGAGGGGTTCGAGAACGGACTCCACACCGAGGTTCGTGAGGGTGGGGCGCGGTTGTCGGCCGGCGAACGCCAGCTCGTATCGCTGGCCCGGGCCGCGCTCGCTGATCCGGCTGTGCTGGTGCTCGACGAAGCCACCTCGAGCCTCGACCCAGGCACCGAGCTGATCGTGGAGGGGGCGCTCGAAGAGTTGATGACCGATCGCACGGTGATCGCGATCGCCCACCGTCTCTCCACGTCGCAGCGATGCGATCGAGTCGCGGTGATCGACGAGGGTGGAATCGCTGAGATCGGCACACACGACGACCTCGTCGCAGCCGGTGGCCACTACGCCGCGCTCTTCGATGCCTGGCAACGGGGCCAGCCTTAGTCCTCGCTCTCGTGCCCGGGCCATGAACGTTCGCAATGGTGCCGCTGAGGCCGGAACGTGACCGGTTGTCAGCCCCTCGTTCGTCAGCTCGCATCGACCGGCTCGAGCACGATCATCGTGGTGGCGGTTGAGCGGTTGGCTGCGTAGGCATCGAGTTTGGGCGTGACCGTTCGGTAGTGCTCCCAGTGGCGCTCGTGTTCGGCGGGCGTCGCCGCTCGGGCGGTGATCGTGATGGTGCGATCTCGCAACTCCGCGATCGCTTCGGGGTGTGCCTGCAGATTGAGCCACCACGACGGTTCGCCTTCACCCCATCCGTTCATCGCCATCGTGATGAGGTTCGGCCCGTCGGTGAGATAGGCGAGCATGACCGCCCGGTCCTCACCCGAGTGTCGACCCGTTGCGATCACCCGCATGAGCCCTTCCTGGTCAGGCTTGGGGAGTCGCAGTCCGAACCGTTTGCCGCTCAGCGCATAGAGGCGACGGTGAACTCGCCACGCCGCACGGATAACCCAGCGTGGCGGAAGGAAGGGACGTGGTTGATCGGTCATTCGACGATCATGAAGCGGTTGTGGGCGCCAGCCATCCAACCGATGGCCATCGCTCGCTCAGCCAAAAGGCTGAGAAGGCTCGACCTGGTCGTTTGCGCCGCTGGGTCGCCGGCTTCGAGTGCGCGGCGGCGCGGTCGGTGGTCACACGAGCGCTCTTTGAGGTGTCGGCCGCTACTGTTGGATGATTGCTCGTGCCCAATCCGGGGTTTGGGCCCGACAGGAAAGTCCGAATATGTCATCCCCCTCCTCCGCTTCCGCGGCTGTGGATGGCGCTGCGCCCACTGGCGCTGCCCCCACGTTTTCAGAACTCGGCGTCCCCGCGCCCGTCGCCGACGCGCTCGCTCGCCAAGGCATCAAAGCGCCATTCGATATCCAGGCCGCCACGGTGCCCGATGCACTCGCCGGGCGTGATGTGCTCGGTCGTGCACCAACCGGTTCGGGCAAAACGCTCGCCTTTGGTGTTCCCCTCATCTCCCAGCTTGGAAAAGCGAAGGCCCGTCGCCCACGCGGCCTCATTCTTTCGCCGACTCGTGAACTCGCCGAGCAGATCCGTCGCGAGCTCGAGCCACTCGCTAAGGCCGTCGACCGCACCATCCTCGCCATCTACGGCGGTGTCGGATTCGGTGCTCAGCTCAAGGGTCTTCGCGGGGGTGCCGATTTGATCGTCGCTTGCCCGGGTCGTCTGCAGGACTTGATCAATCAGGGTGAAGTCTCGCTCAACGAGGTCGACCAGGTTGTTGTCGATGAGGCTGATCGCATGGCTGACATGGGCTTCTTGCCCGCCGTTCGCGCCATCCTTGATCTCACCGCTACCAAGCGACAGACCGTCTTGTTCTCCGCGACGCTGGGTCCCGAGGTCAAAACCCTCACCAAGAGCTATCAGACCGATCCGGTCACCCACGAGGTTGGTGAGGTCGAACCCGACCTCTCCGCGGTGGAGCATCGCTTCATTCTTTCCGTCAAGGAAAAGAAGATCGGCCTCGCCGCTGATCTCGTCGACCAGTACGGCCCGACCATGATCTTCTGTCGTACCCGTCACGGCGTTGACCGAGTCGCTCGTCAGCTCAAGCGTGCCGGCGTGAAGGCCGGTTGGATCCACGGCGGTCGCTCGCAGAACCAGCGCGACTCGGCTCTGCACTCATTCACAAACAACAAGGTGCAGGCCCTCGTGGCCACCGACGTCGCCGCTCGCGGCATCCACGTCGACGGTGTTGGTTGTGTCATTCACTACGACCCGCCAGCCGATCACAAGGACTACATCCATCGCTCGGGCCGTACGGCGCGAGCCGGTGCTGCTGGCGTGGTCGTGTCCATGGTGAACAGCGACCAGAAGGGTGTCGTCAAGAAGCTCGGTAAGCAAGTCGGTCTTCCGCCGTTCGAGTTCGAGCCAATGCCCCAACTCACGGTTCGTGAAGTTCCCTCCTGGGTCGACGAGCGCCCCGGCGGAACCAACAAGCACGCCAACAAGAACAAGCACGCGAACAAGAACCGTTCCGGTGGTTCGGCTCGAAGTGGCCGCGGTCGTGACGGTGCTGGTCGAGACAGTGCTGGCCGTGATGGTGCTGGTCGAGACAGTGCTGGCCGTGATGGTGGCGGTCGAGACGAGCGTCCATCGAGAAACGACAGTTCAACTGACCGACCGCGCCAAGATCGGCCCAGTAGTGATCGACCCAGTGGTGATCGATCCAGCCGCGATCGGGACGAGCGGCCCCGACGGGACCGGTCGGAGCGTTCGAGTTCTGGATCGGCCAGTTCTCGATCAGGCAGTGCTCGATCAGGCGGTTCTCGATCAGGCAGCGCTGGACCCTCGAACACCGGGCGCTCGCGCACCGATGACCGCTCGTCTCGTTCGGGTGGGTCATCCGGCGGTGGGTCATCGAGTGGTGACCGTCACGAGAAGGTGCAAAACGAGTTGAGCCGGCGCGAACGCGCTCGTGCTGATCATCCGCGCAACGATCGCGCTCGCAACGACTCATCGTCGAACGATGCCAAGTCCGAAGACGGCGACGGTCCCGAGTGGTGGCCATCGACCTCGAAGTCGTCCGGACCGGGCCGAGGTCGTGGCGGTCGTCCAGGTCAGGGCGGCGCTGGACGTGGCCGTGGTGGCCAGGGCGGCGGAGGACGCGCCAAGTCGAAAGCCGGTGGCTCCGACAAGTCGACCAAGCGCTCCGGCAAGCCGCGTCCGAAGAACAAGAAGCGCCAAGCCAAGGGGTAACCCCGGCTACTCTCGGCTCGATGTCACCAGTGCTCCTTGCATCGAACTCCTCGGTGCTCCTTGCCTCGGACTCCTCGGTGACGAGCTCGGTGGCGATGATCGTCGTTTTCGGCGTCGGGTGCCTTTGGTTGGCATCCCGACTCCGAATTCCGTCGATTCTGCTGCTCCTTCCCGCCGGTGTTCTGGTCGGGCCAGTCCTCGGACTCGTGAACCCCGACGAACAGTTCGGCGACGTTCTGTTCCCGATCGTTTCGCTGGGTGTTGGCATCCTCTTGTTCGAAGGAGGCCTCGGCCTTCGCTTTGATCGAGTGGGAGCCGTGTCGGGTGTGGTCGGCCGGCTTGTCACGCTTGGCGCCTTCCTGGTGTGGATCGTCGCCGGATTCACCGTGTACGCACTGTTCGATGTTCCGCGCGGCCTGGCCGCGCTGATCGCCGCGCTCTTGGTGGTGTCTGGCCCAACCGTTGTGCAGCCGCTCCTGCGGCTTGCCAAGCCGCGACCATCGGTCGCCGAGGTGTTGCGCTGGGAGGGCATCGTCATCGACCCGATCGGTGCCACGCTCGGTGTCGTCGTGCTCGAGGTGTTCCTCGAAGGGTCGAGCATCGGTGCGGCGATCCCGCGGATCTTGTTGACGCTCGTCGCTGGCGGCGTCATCGGTGGTGGCCTGGGTGCAGCCCTGGCGTTCGCGCTCGGGCGGCACTGGGTACCCGATCATCTCCACAATCCGCTGGCCCTCGCGATCGCCGTCGGTTCGTTCGCTCTGGCCAACCTCGTGGCGTCTGAAGCCGGGCTGATGGCAACCACTGCGCTCGGTCTCGTGCTCGCCAACCAACGACGGGCCCCCTCTCGCCACATTCGAGAGTTCGAAGAGGAACTCGGGGTGCTCGTGCTCGGCGGCTTGTTCTTACTGCTCGGCGCTCGAGTCGATCTTGATGAGACCATCGACGTGTTGCCGAAGGCGTTCATTCTCACGCTCGTGCTGATCGTGGTGGCACGTCCGCTCGCTATCGCCGCATCGACGGTTGGCTCATCGCTGACCACTCGCGAGCGCATGTTCTTGGTCTTCGTTGCTCCGCGAGGCATCGTGGCGGCTGCGGTGGCATCCGTGTTTGCGCTTGAGATCGAAGCCGAAGGAGCCGATGCAGGCCCGCTCGTTTCGGTGGTGTTCTCGGTCATCGTGCTGACGGTGTTGTTCTACGGCTTCACCGCCGTGCCAGCCGCTCGGTATCTCCGTGTCGCTCGGCCACCGCAACAAGCGGTCGCCATCGTTGGCGCCGACCGGTGGCACTTGAGGGTTGCAGAGCAGCTGCAAGATGCTGGGGTGTCCGTCTTGCTCTTCACCGACCGCGCCTTCGAACGGCGTCGGGCACAGGAGTCCGCTTTGCTGGCCTACGTCGGCGAACTCGACCACGAAGGCGTCGAAGAAGCTGCCGATGCACTCGGCATCAAAACCGTGCTGATCCTCACCGACCGCGCCGAGTTGGTGACCGCTGTTGCTGCCACATTGGCGCCGATCGTCGGGCGAGCGAACGTTTACGCGGCGGGTGATCGTTCGGAGCTCGAAGGCGCCGGTGTTGCGTCCGCCCTGACGTTCCGACCCGCCGACGGCATGCCGACCGAGGTGATGGATCGACTCATCGGTGGAGCAGAACTCACGACGGTCGCTGGTGCGGATCTCCGGCCGGACGACGTCGTGGTCGCATCGCTTCGTGGCACGCCGAATGTGTCGGTCTCCTTCGACGGATCAACCGGCGACAGGCTCGTCGTCGTGCGCGCTCAAGCCGCTTCGGCAAGTCGTGAGCCCGAAACGGAACCGGCGAGCTAAGCCTCACTCCGTTTCGTGAGTGGCTAGCGCTGTTTGGCTAGTGCTGTGTGGCTAGCGCTGTGTGGCTTACCTGCGTGCGAGGCCAGGTCATCGCGCTGCTCAGTGATGGCGCTGCTCGGTGATGGCGCCGCTCGAAGGTTGCCTGCTCAGGGCGCGCTGAAAGCCGGTGTAAGGACGGCGCTTACGGAGCGTTTTCGGCGCGCTGTTTAGGTTCGAAGAAACGAACCCCACCCGGAGCCAGCCATGCGTTTCACCGCCCCCGATCAGCCCCCAGTCCCGCCAGTTGCGCCCCGCCCCCCAGCGGCGCCAGTTCGGCCGGCGTCCGTCACCACCGGGTCTCCCCTCGGGCCCGCCAATCGTCCACCCGTCATCGCCTCGGCCACCCCACCCATTGGCCTGGGCACGGTCTCGCCATCGCCGGCGAGCACTGCTGCGGCGACGAAGTCAGGCTCCTCCAAGAAACTTGCCGCCGCATTCTTGGCTGGAGCCGTGGTGACGGGCGCAGGCTTTGGAATCGGACGATTCACCGCTGATCCGGCTCCAACGGTGACTGCCGCTCCCGTGATCGACGCCGTCGCCCCGCCGCTTGGCGGTGGCTCCGATGGTGCGATCACGCCAGAGCTCGCTCCCGGTCAAGCATCATCGGCCAACCCGGCCGCCGTTGTTGCGCAGAGCCTTGGTCCATCGGTTGTCCAGATCGAAACCAACCGTGGACTCGGCTCCGGTGTTGTCTACGACAACGGCATGATCCTCACGAATCACCACGTGATCGAAGGCGCCACCCAGATCCAGGTTCGTTCCGAAGACGGACGAGCGTTTGCGGCCGACCTGGTCGGCTCCGACGCTCGTAACGACATCGCTGTTCTCTCGGTTGGCGCTGATGCTGACCTTCCGATCGCAGAGCTCGGCGACGGCGAGCTGCAGGTCGGACAGACGGCGATCGCCATCGGCAGCCCGTTCCAACTGCAACAGACAGTGACGTCAGGCATCGTGTCGGCCCTCGATCGCCCGGTACCCAACTCGACCGGTGGCTTCAACGCCATGATTCAAACCGACACGGCGATCAACCCCGGCAACTCGGGTGGAGCGCTCGCCGATCGTGATGGTCGAGTCATCGGCATCAACACATCGATCCGGACCGACGGCACGAGCAACGGAAACGTCGGTATCGGCTTCGCTGTTCCGATCACCACCGCCCTCGATGTTGCCGAACGAATCGTCTCTGGCGACACCCTCGAGCCAGGAGTGCTCGGCATCGGCGGTGCGAACGCTGATGGTCTCCTCGGCGTCCCGATCGGTGACGTCACCAACGGAGGCGGAGCGAGCGACGCCGGCATTCAAGTCGGCGACCGCATTCTCACCGTCGACGGTGCGCCGGTTTCGTCCTTCGCCGAACTCGCCGGACTCATCCAATCCAGCTTCGCTGGCGAGGAGATCGAGCTGTTGGTGCAGCGTGGTGACGCTGCCAACCCATTCACCATCACGGCAACCCTGAGCTAGCCGACGGTTCGATCGGCCCAGTCGACGAACTCCTCTCGGCCGCTTTCCCGATAACCAGTCTGGTAATCAACAGGGAAGCGGCCGTCGGGCCAGTTGGAGGGCGATCGACGTTGCTCCGGCTTGTCTCTTTGTCGCCGAATCAGGACGGTCCGACAGCGGCCCAATAGATGTTGGGTTTTCTCTCGATTCGGCCGCGAAGCGGTCGATGGAGGCGTACGGTGACCAACAACACCTGGGCGGCGACATCAATCTGCTACGGGGATACAACCAGATGCCATCCGACGTTCGTCGAGTGCCACAACAGGACCGAGCTCGAAAATCGGTCGACGCCATACTCGACGCCACTGCCGAGCTACTCGGCGGAGGCCGGCCATCCGAGGTCACGATGTCGGCCATCGGCGAGCGCGCCGGTATTTCCAAGGCTGCGATCTATCGCTACTACCCCGACCGGGGAGCGGTCATGCGGGCGCTTGCGACTCGCTACCTCGACCAGCTCGATAAGTATCTCGATACCGAGCTCGCTGGGATCCAGACCATCGACGACGCCATCGAGCGATTCAGCCGCGTCATCGACAGGTTCTACCAGCTCATGATCGACGAGCCTGGCCTGCGCACGATCTGGATCACCGGATTCAACTCGGCCGAACTCGGCACCCTCACACTCGAAACCGCCGACCGACTTGCCGCCCGATTCCATAGCGCCACAGCGCACGTCATGAACGACGCTGGTGGTCGAAGCGAACGACGCTTCGCACTCGCTATTCACATGTGTCGCGCCGCCATCGAGATGGCCCTTCACCACGGTGACTCCGGACAAGACCTCGTCGATGAGTTCAAGCGGATCATCTACGTCGCCGCGAATATCGAGGGCGTCCAGCTGTAATTCCCTCTGGGGGCCGTTCATGGCCACGGAGGCCCAGCGGTGTTTCCCTCTGGGGGCCGTTCATGGCCACGGAGGCCGGGCTGGCGTGGGTTGGCCGTTCGGTACGGTCAAGATGGCCGTGCTCTGACTCCCTCCGGGGGCCGTTGCACGGAGCTTGACCGGCGCGGGTTTTCGGTGACCTTGAGAGGTCTGTTCGTGAGCGCAGCGCACGACGCTGGGCAAAAACGAAAGGGCGCCCTCGGGGCGGACTCTTCATCGAGGGTGGCACCCGCTCGACTCCACCGCCCCAAGGGCGCAAGAGTAATGACTCGCTGGGGGTGTGGAGTCACTACGTCGATCAGTATGACGACGGTCTGCCGATGCGATAAGTCCCCCACTGGGGACATTTCCACACGTCGACGATCGCGAACTGGATCGAAAACCGCTTGAAAAGGTGGTTTCTGGCGAATCTGAATCGTTTCCTACTAAATCTTTTCCGCCCGACTCGACATCAACAGGCCAAGGTGGGAGATCATCTTTCAGTGCAAATCGTGCGCCCTCAGCAACGGACGGCAGCCGCCGGACCGGACTCTGTGGGCACGAGCGCGCCAGCGCCAACCGAGAGCCCACCAACGGGCTCGGATCGTTTGGTTGTGAGTGTGATCGCTGGTTTGCCTTTGGTTCACGAGGGGGTCCGTGAACTGCTGAAGGGATCGTCGTACGAGGTGAAGGCCGAGGCCCGGTTCGCCGGCGGCGCCATCGCCCTGCTCGATCCAACCATCGTTGATCCACGTGTCTCGCTGGCAACAGCGGTCGGCGCACTCGGTCGTCGATTCCAACATGTCGTGTTGTTCCCGATGGTCGTCAGTCCAGACGATCGTCTTCGGGCAAACAGCGTCGGCGCGTCGGGGGTCATCTCGCAAACCGCTCCGGGGTTCGAGCTGCGACATGGACTCGATGCGGTCGTTGCCGGTCGAACGGCAGTCGTACCAACGAATCCAAGGCTCTTCGAAGCCGACTGATACGACGGCGACCGCCGTTGTCAGATCCTTACCCGTCCAAGTCTGGTGGCACCCAAGATGACTCAGGGAAAACGTTCAAAGAAGTCTGTAAGCGACAAACCCATCACCGTCGTTGTGATCAACGATGTCCAACTTGTCGTCGAGGGCCTCATGGCCATGATGGAGCCGTTCCCGAAGCGCATTGATGTCGTCGGCACGTCGATTGGGTCGATCCGTTCGATCGAAGCCGACGTCGCCTTGATCGACGCCTTCGGCCACCCGAACGCAGGTGTCGACCGAGTCACCGAAGCCGTCAACCTCGGATGCTTCGAACACGTCGCTCTCTACACGTGGAAGCTCTCTCCCGCGATGGCGGTCGAGGCGGTCGACAATGGTGCGTCCGGCGTTCTGTCGAAGTCAGCCTCGGGCCTCGAAATCGTGCAAGGCATCGAAGAGATTATGACGGGTGAGCGCATCATCCATGAGTTCCCCGTGCATGTTTGGTCACCCACGTGGCTTGAGACAAGCGACGCAAGCCTCACCGCTCGTGAGCTCGAACTGTTGTCGTTCGTGGCCTCAGGCCTCACCAACGCTGAGATCTCTCGGGCGATGTATCTCGCCGAGTCGAGCGTGAAGACCTACCTCAAGCGTGTCTACCGCAAGCTTGGAATCAGCTCGCGCGCCCAGGCCGTGATGCGTGCCGTCGAGCTCGGTATCGCTGGTCCGCAGTCCGTTCCGCCTCAGCAGGCTTCGGTCACCAAGCTCGCCTAGACCAGCGCCCGCCAGGTTCGCGGCCAGTACTGTCTGGCTGTGGATCTGAACATCGAACGAATCCTCGGCATCGTCGACAAGTTGACGATCGTCGTGAAGGGACTGCGCGGCGCGTCGTTCGCCTTTGCGATCGCCGCGGTCGCCGGTGGACTGATGTTCTGGATTGGGCTCGCGATGGCGTTCGGCCCGTGGTGGCTCGGGTTCGTCCCGGCCCTGATCATGAGCATCCCTGGATTTGGCCTCTGGAGGTTTCGAGCGGCGCTTGAACCCACGCTCGAGCTTCCAGCAAAGATCCGCGAGATCCCAACCTCTGGTGAAGAGGCGATCGACGAGTTCGCTGGTGTCACCGAAGCGCTGAGCGACGTGAGCGAATCGCCCTTCACTCCTCGGGCGTTCTGGAGAGCCGCTCGCGGCACGAAGTCCGCGATCGATGCGCTGCAGGAAACATCGGTTGGATCGGTGGCGATGAACTCGATGGCCCTTCATCCCGCAGCACTTCTGGCTGGCGGCACAGCCGCTCTTTGGGCTGCGCTCTCCTTCGTTGTTGGTGGTGCGGTGTTCGCCGCGTCGATCGCTCTGTAGTCACCGTCTTCGGGTCGTCGCCTTCTCGTTCTCGTCGCCGAGTCACTGCGTTCTCGCTGTCGGGCCATCTCATGATTGGGTCGCCCTCGCCCCGGCAAACCTGACGGCTCGAGCGTTCATGACCCATGCTGAGGGGATGACGTCTTCATCGAACCCGCTCGCACGAGCCCTCATCGTCGACAACGCCAACGTGTTGACGGTCGACAGCTCACGTCCGCGGGCCGGTTCGATCCTCATTCTCGACGACCGGATCGTTGGTGTTGGAGACGTTGGCGAGTTTTCCGACTCGGGAGCGCGCCGTCTCGATCTCGGCGGACGCACCGTTATCCCCGGCTTCAACGACGCCCACAACCACATGCAGGCGTTCGGTTCTGCGATCAATGAAGTGAAGCTTCAGCCGACGGAAGTCGCCTCCATCGAAGAACTCGTCAACGCGATTGCGGCGCGAGTGGCAACCACCGAACCCGGAGTCTGGGTGGTCGGCACGGGTTACGACGACAACAAACTTGCCGAGCGTCGCCACCCAACTCGCCACGAACTCGATGCGGTGAGTCCGAACAACCCCGTGTTACTCAACCACACCTCGGGCCACTTCTGCACCGTCAACACCGCGGCGATGCGCCTCGCCCGTGTTGGCGAACAACCGGTGCCTGAGGGTGGCGTTGTCGACATGGGTGCAGACGGCACGCCGAGCGGTCTGTTGGAAGAACAGGCCCAGCTGCTCGCTCGCGAACTGCTCCATCCCCGTGCCACCGCCGATCTGGTTGCCAACATCGGGGCTGCGAGCGATGTCTTCTTGTCGGAGGGAATCACGAGCGCCCAAGAGGCAGGCGTCGGTGGGATTCTCGGCACGGTCGAGCCCGTCGAAGTGGCGGCCTATCAAGCGGCCCGCAAGGCCGGAAGGCTGCAAGTGCGTGTCACGATGATGGCCTCGGTCGAAGCCCTGCACCCGATCGACCATCACCCCGATGACGACGAGCCGTTCGCACTCGACCTCGGTGTGCACACCGGGTTTGGCGATGAGTGGCTGCGATTCGGCCCAACCAAGATCTTTGCCGACGGCTCACTGGTTGGGCGCACCGCCGCGATGTTCGATGACTTCGATGGCGAACCGGGTAACAACGGCTATTTCCAGATGCCAGAAGAGGTGCTGCACTCGTTGATCCTCAAAGCGCACCGTGCTGGGTGGCAGGTCGCGACCCACGCCATCGGCGACCGCGCCGTTTCGTCGGTTCTCGACGGAATCGAACGAGCACTCGAGGCCTATCCCCGAGAGGACGCTCGGCACCGGATCGAACACTGTGGCATGACGCGAGCGAGTGATGTCGAACGGATCGCGCGGCTTGGTGTTGTCCCGGTTCCTCAGGGCCGGTTCGTGAACGAACTCGGCGATGGCATGTTGCGAGCGATCGGCGACCGGGCGCCCGATTGTTACCGCCAGCGTTCGTTCCTCGATGCAGGGATTCCGCTGCCCGGCAGCTCAGATCGCCCGGTCGTGCAGGGAGCCCCCCTGCTCGGTATCCACGACCTGGTCAATCAACGGACCGGGAGCGGCGCTGCGTTCAACACCCACGAAGCCATCACCGCAGCCGAAGCGCTCCACGC
>CALEWY010000038.1 GCA_937925335.1 uncultured Acidimicrobiales bacterium | reverse complement strand
CTGCTCACTTCCGGGGCTAACTTCCGGGACGAGTCGATCGTGTTTGGAGACCCGAATCGTGTACGTCGTTGGCAACGTCCGCATCACACCCGTCGTTGAGATGGCGACCACGTCGTCGGTCAAATGGCTTCTTCCCGGTGTGAATGCCGATGACATCAAGGCGATCGATTGGCTTCAGCCTCACTACGCAAACGAGGCCGGCAAGATCCACGCCACGATTCGTTCGCTCGTCGTCGAAAGCGGCGACCGTCGGATCATCGTCGACACCTGCCTTGGCAATGACAAACCCAGAGCCGTCGAAGCCTGGAGCATGCTCAACAGCCCGTTCCTCGACGACATGACCGCCGCTGGATTCCCACCCGAATCGATCGACACGGTCGTGTGCACCCACCTCCACGTCGACCACGTCGGCTGGAACACGAAACTCGTCGACGGCGAGTGGGTGCCAACATTTCCGAACGCTCGCTATCTGTTCACCGACGAGGAGTGGACCTATTGGTCGGCCCAGACCGACCGAGAGGACGTCGTGTTACGCGAGGACTCGATCCAGCCCGTCGTCGACGCTGGCCTGGTCGATCTCGTCGGGACCGATCATCGCGTCACCGACGAGGTGTGGTTCGAATCAACCCCAGGGCACACGCCCGGCCACGTGAGCGTTCGCATCGAATCGGAAGGAGCAAGCGCCGTGATCACCGGCGACCTTGCGCATCATCCGTGCCAGCTCGAACGGCCCGATTGGTCGAGCAGTTTCGATGTCGACAAGCCAGCAGCGATCGCAACTCGCCGCTCGTTCTTTGCCGATAACGCCGATGGCGACGTCCTCGTGCTCGGCACGCATTGGGAGCCGTGTGCCAATCACATCAAGACCAACGGCGACGCGTGGCGACTCGTGCCCGCCGATGCCGTGCCCGCTGATGTCGAGCCCGATGTCCAGGTTGGCTAATTCAACGCAGCCTCAGATCAACGCCGACGCCATCGTGGTCGGACAGACGCTTGCCGTCGATCACGTTTGGCCAGCCCCACACGTTGTGAGCTGACAGATCTCGCGTGGCTGCGATGTGATCGATGCCGGGCTTCGTGCAGCCGTCGACCTGACCGCTCGTTACGACGTCGACGGTTGCAAGCGCATGAGCCAACGCTTCGGCTGCAACGATTCGTTCTCGTCGTGCACGTGGAAAGGTCTGGTTGAAATCGCCTGCCAACACGCTCGGCGCGTCGATGGACTCGACGAGGCCAACCAGCGCTTCGAGGTAGTTGATGTGCAGCTCCCACGGCTTGCGCTTCTCATCGATCGGATGCGTCACCTCGGCCATGTGCCACGGGATACAGATCCCAAAGACTCGAAGCGGACCGACGGGTGTGTCGGTCGTGCCGGCGACAAAGCGGGTCCGATCGAGACCAGGCGCGCCGACTCGGTCGACGTGTCGCCACGGCTCGCGAGACCACAACAACAGCTTGCGTTCGTCGTCGGCGAAATGAGTGCCGCGCGGCGGTGCGCTCCAGAGCGTGTGTCCCCCACGGGTCGGGAAGACAGTGCGCGCCTCGGTGATCGCCATCACGTCCGGCGACTGACCGAAGAGGTGTTCGATCCCCGGCGCACCAGTCGGCGTGTGCGGCGCCTTTCGCTCGACGTTCCAGCACAAGACTCGGGCTGACGCGGCGCCGGGCATACCCAAGTGTGCCTCACCAAAGAAACTCGGCGCGTGAGATGGCGTCACACCTGCAGTCGACGCTTGTCAGCCACATGCGACTCACCTTCCTGATGCAGCTCGCCACCTTCGCCGCGCTGATTACCTACCTCAACGCGATCACCGAGGGGATCGCTGCGTGGGCCGGCATGCTCGAGTGCTCCACCTATCTCAGCCGGACGCACCTCGAGCCGCGCTCGCTAGGTTGCCCCACGTGGCCGACGAGCTGACTGCCGAACAGAGACGAGACGCAGCTGCTGGCGACGTCAATGTGTTGGCCGTGTTGATGTTGGTCGGCAGCGCGATCTTCGCTCTCATCAACAAGTGGATCGGCACGATGGGGTGGATCGCTGTCGTCTTGTCCGTCACGTCGACACTGGCCTGGTCACTCGGACTGTGGCGCCGCTCCCCCGTCACCACGTCGTTCGTCAAGATCGGCTTCGGGTTCAGCGGTCTCGCCGCTCCCATCTTCGGGCTGGCCGGAATCATCGCCGGCATGCTCGGCTACTCGTGGGGCTGGGCGCTGCTCGCCGGAGCGTTCGTCTACTTCGGCTTCTCCGTACTCGGGCTCGAGATCATCGAGCGAGCACACGACACCGGCGTCATCGAGAAGTTCTCGCTCGACTCAAGCGCCTAGCCTCAGCCGGCGCGCACCGCTGGACGTGAGCGTTGTTGGTGCCGATGTGAGGCCTTTTTGGGCCAGCGATTGGCGTGAGCGGTTTGCGGATTGGCAACGCGTCGGATGGGCCATGTGTCGGATGGGCCATGTGTCGGATGGGCAATGCGACGAATTGGCAATGTGGCGACCAACAGCGGCCGCGTCGAAAGCGCGCCCGAGGGCGCGCTTCTGAGTTTTCTTGAAGGTTGGCTGAAACTCATTGAGTACGGGGTTTGTGGTCAGTTCCTTGCCGCTGGACAGGCGGACTGAGCGAACGGTTTTGGGGTGAATCTCGCGCCAATCGCCAGGATGACTCACATGACATTGATGGCGGACTTCGAAGCAGAAATGGCGGCACTCACCGATGCCGCTGCGCCTGCCGATGTCGCTGAACGATTGCTGCGAACGGCCGGAGACATCTCCCGCCAGCTGCAGTCGAGCCGCACTCGTTTGATCGCGATCTTGGATCGTCATGTTGCCAACGGCGGTGGGATCACGCCGGAGGAAGCGTTGGCCAGTGCGGGCATGTCGGGCAGGAACGCTCGCAGCGAAGCGAACCGAGCGCGGGCCCACAAGAAGATGGCCGACGCGCTCAATGCCGAGGACCAGGGCGGGCGCGAAGAGGCTCAGGACGGGACACCCGACGACGACAGTCACGATCACCGTGAGCACGGTCGCAGCGAACACGAGATGCCGTTGGAGATGCCCGAGCTGAACCCGGAGAACCTCGACGGCATGGCTCGAGCGGAGAAGCAGCTCGCACTGCCCGCCGAACAAGAACTGTTCAACGCACGACGAGCCCACCTCACCCGCCAGGCGTTGGCCATGGAGCCGGCGGCGTTCAAGCTCCGACTGAGGAAGCTCGTCGACCGCATCAAGGTCGAGGTTGCAGCCTCGACTGAGGAACGCCACCGCAACGCTTCGCAAGCAACGTCATGGATCGATGCCGACGGGATTACGCCACATCCACATGAAGCACGACCGCGAGCGAGGTGACGCGATCTGGACGGCCGTCGAGCGAGAGATGAAGCGCCTCGCGAATCTCGCGAAAGAGTCCGACGGCGAACCCCTCACACTCGGGCCGAACCTGGCCGCGGAGGCTGCCTTCCAACTCTCGTTGCGCTGCTTCGATCCGGCAACACCGACGAGCCGACCGCTCATCGGTGTTCTGGTCGACGAGGACACGCTGGCCAACGGCCGCCATGAAGGCTCGACCGTGGAGCGGTTCGCCGATCCTGGCTCCCTCGTCGGCGCCGAAACACTGCACCGCTACCTCTGCGACTGCGATATGCAGGCCATCGTCATGCGCGGTGACATCCCGATGAACGTCGGACGCACATACCGAACCGCCACGAACGCTCAACGGCTGGCGCTGCGGGCGATGTATGACACGTGTGCCTTCCCAGGCTGCGACACCACGTTCGACTGGTGCCGCATTCACCACCTCGACTTCTGGGAAAACGGCGGCCAAACCGACCTCGACAATCTCGCCCCGCTGTGCAACCGGCATCACCACCGCGCTCACGAAGGCGGCTGGCAACTCAAGCTCTTGGCCGACCGCACACTGCGGGTGTGGCGGCCCGACGGCCAGCCCTACGGCGAAGCGACAACGACGGGCCCGGTCACTCGCTGGCGCACGCAGCACGACGCACACGTCCATCGGCGAGAACCGAGCAACAACTGAAGCCACCGGCCGGTCCGAAAGGGCGGCTTTGGCGCGTCTGTGAGCGAGGACGCCAGATGCTGCGAACTCTTCGAGCACCTCGACGCCGGGAGGCCACGCTTGCGCCACCGTCGACCTCGCTCCCTAGAAGGGCCCCCTGGGAAAGGGCTCGCAGCGGATCGCCAGGATCGCTCGCCGGAGCTAGACAGACGTGCGCCCGAGAACGGAAACCGGCATGAACCCACACCTCAACGCTGCAAACCACCCGATCCACGACTTCGCCTACGCACAACAATGCCGGGCTCGGCTCGACGAGGCTGGCGCGCTCGTGCTGTCGAATTTCTTCCGTCGTGAGTCCATCGCTGAGGTCATCAAACAGTCCGAACCGTTCGAGGCGAATGCGTTCTACGCAAGCTCAACCCACAACGTCTACCTCACGCCTCCGGATCCGGCGCTGCCAGACGACCACACCTTCAATCGGCAGATCGTGAGCAGCAAGGGTTTGATCGCCGACGACGAGGTCCCGGGTGACTCGCCACTTCGGTCGGTGTACGACGACGAAGCCTTTCGAACGTTCCTCTGCCGCGTGCTGGGCATCGACACGATCTACCCCTATGCCGACGATCTCTCGTCGATCAACGTGCACTTCGCATCCGAGGGACGTGAGCTCGGCTGGCACTTCGACAACTCGTCGTTCGCCGTCACGATGCTGCTCCGCGCACCTGAAGGTGGCGGCGCGTTCGAGTACGTCCCAGCGACGCGCAACTCCGCAGCCGGCGACATGTCATTCGATCGAGTTGGCCGCGTGCTCGATGGCGAGGATTTGGTCAAGACGCTCGAGTTTGAACCGGGCGACCTCGTGCTGTTTCGAGGCCGAGATGCCATGCATCGGGTGACGCCAACTCAAGGATCCGTCACTCGCCTGCTCGTCGTCTTTGCCTACAACGATCGACCGGGCGTCGGCCTTTCGGAATCAGCACTGCAAACGTTCTACGGGCGGACGGCCTGAATCAACCTTTGGACATCGTCACGTTGCCGAAGCCGATGTAGACCCACGCTGCACCCGGGGCCGATTCGAATCGGTAGATGCCCTGCAGATCGCCGAGTGGTGATGCGATCGCTGTGATCTCATACGCCTCGTCGCGGCTGCAGCCGATCGTCGCCGATTGCAGTTCGGCGATCTGGTTCGCGTCGGCGAAGGCCTTCACCGCTTGCGCGGCCACGGCCGTACCCGGCGGAGCTGACGGATGATCCCACGCCCAAAGCAACGAGCTATCGGTTGGGTTCCAGGTGCCGAGCAGTTGGCACGGGGCGCTCACGGTCATGCCCTTTGCGGTGTTGAACCACGTGATCGCGCTGCCGGCCAGATCACAGTCGAAGCGCTCGGCAGTGCTCATCGACCACAGTCCTTCGTGCGCGCTTTGCTGTGCGGCGACGTGGTTCCAGGCAAACTCCCGCAATGGCACATACGAGGTCGGCGCCTTGTCAGCGACCGATTCAGTTGCAGGCCCAGTGCCACCACTCTGATCGTTCTTCTTGCGTCGGAAGATGCCCATTCGGGCGACGTTAACGCAGTGTTCGGCATCTGAATCCGCGCATGAAATGCGAGAATTCGACCAAACGTCTGGTTTTCTTTGAACCGATCGCATCCTGCTCTCGTCAGAGAAAGAACGGGCGTTTGCGCCACGAGATCCCTCTAGGAGAACGAATGAAGAACGTACTTGCTCGCATTGGAGTTGCGGTCGGCATGTTTGCCGGCGGCCTGTCCCTCGCAGCTTCACCAGCGAGCGCCGAGGGCATCGAAGTCCTCGACGTCTGCCCTGAGATGACCGACTCGGTCGTCCGTCTCTACAACGCCTACTTCCTTCGAGCACCCGAGGCTGGCGGTGTCGATTTCTGGATCCGTGAGTACTCAGAGAACGGCCGCACGCTCGCTGCGATGTCGCAGTTTTTCTCCGGCTCTGACGAGTTCATCGGCCTGTACGGCTCACTCAACAACAGTCAGTTCGTGAACCTCATCTACCAGAACATCCTCGGCCGACCAGGCGAAGCCAGCGGTGTCGAGTTCTGGACCGGCCGCCTCGATCGTGGTGAGCTCACACGAGGTCAGGTCATGCTTGCCTTCAGTGAGGGCCCCGAGTACGTCCGGCTGACCGGCACCGCTCCACCGCTCGCCGGCTACTACCAGTCCTACCCCGAGGGCACCGTCTGGGCCTGCGGCACGACGAATGAAACCATCCGGATCAACCGTCCGACCGGCCCCGTTCGCGTGGACGGCTTTGCAGCGCTTGACGCCACGAACAACAACACCTCCGAGAACTTCATCGCCTGGACGCTCGGCCCGAACCAAGAGAACAACGACAATCTCGTCAATCGCCTCGTGCCGGCCGGGGAGTACTACTACTTCTGGGACGGTGTGTTCGACACGGGCCGACTCGCTCAGGACTCGCAGTATCTCGACGTGCGCGGCATCGACGACAACCGCACCGGATTCCACTGGACGATCGTCTTCTACCCGACCTCGATCGGCGACCAGCGCGGCGGTTGGGGCGACGGAACCGTCGGCAACTAGCCGGCCAAACAGCACGTCTCGCCGTCAGCGGCGCATCGGCAAAGCACCATCTGCAACAGCGCCGTCAACAACAGCGCCGTTAGCAACAGGACCGTTGGCGAGAGCGCTCGGATTGCTCCAGCTAGGACGGTGAACTGACGAACCTTCGTCACTTGTGGGATGACCCCGCAGGTGACGGAGGTTCAGTTCGTTAGAACGCGAAGGGGCTCTTCGCCGGTGCTGGTTCGGAGCAGTACACGCAGATCGGCGAACCAACCGGCACGCGGGACTGGCAGCTGTTGCACATCTCAGCCCGATGCACCCTGCGCCCATCGACCTGGCCATCTTCACCATCGAGGTGAGCAATCCACGCTCGCAGGTTGTCGTCGGTGGCTCCGGTCGAGGCCTTCACGATTTCCCACAGCGCCTCGTTCACGAGCTGCATCTTTTCCAGCTTGTCCTGCAACATCTCTGTCGTGATCCGGCGCTCATCCGTCAGGGCTTCGCGAGAGACTTCCGCCCGGTGGTTGTTCATGACCTGCTGTTGCTGCAGTCGAGACGAGCCGTACCCCGATGACACTCCGTCGTCGTAGTCGGCCATTCCAGCGATGAAGTCTCCAACGTTCATACCGTGTGTATCGACACACATCACGACCGCCTTGATGGTGCCTGGCCCGAACACGTTACGTTCGCCTGATGAACGCACGCCCGATCATCATCGACACCGACCCGGGTCAAGACGACGCAATCGCGATTCTCACCGCGCTCGCTTCCCCCGAGCTCGATGTGCTTGGGATCACGTGTGTGGCCGGCAATGTGCCGCTTGCGCTCACGGTGAAGAACGCTCGCATGTTGTGCGAGCTCGCCGGCAAGCCTGATCAGCCCGTCTACGTCGGCTGTTCTCGGCCGATGGTTCGCACGCTGGTCACCGCCGAGCACGTTCACGGCAAGACTGGGCTCGACGGGCCGGAGTTGCCAGAACCGACGATGGCGCTGGCCGACGAGCACGCCGTCGACTTCATCGTCGACACACTGCGCAACCATCCCGAACCCGTCACGCTGTGCCCGGTCGGCCCACTCACGAACATCGCGATGGCAATCGTGAAGGACCCATCGATCGTCGAGAACATTCGCGAGATCGTGCTGATGGGCGGGGCGTGGAAAGAGGGTGGCAACATCACACCTGCTGCCGAGTTCAACATCTATGTCGACCCGCACGCTGCCCACACCGTGTTCACCTGCGGCGCACCGATCGTCGCCCACTCACTCGACGTCACCCACCTCGCCCTGATGACCGACGAATGGATCGAGAGCATCCGTGCGCTCGGCACCGCCGTTGGTGTGGCCAGCGCCGAGATGCTCGCGTTCTACGAACGATTCGACGAGGAGAAATACGGCTCAAACGGCGGGCCGCTCCATGATCCGAATGTGATCGCGTACCTGCTTGAGCCAGAGCTCTACTCCGGCAAACACGTTGCGGTCACGATCGAAACCGGCTCGGAGCAAACGATGGGCCAGACCACGGTCGACTGGTGGAACGTCACCGACGTCGAGGCCAACTGTCTCTGGATCTCGGGCGTCGATGCCGACGGCTTCTACCGCGTACTCTCTGAACGGCTTGGCCGCTACCCGCTGACCTAGGTTGGCTCTGCGCTCGCGCTTTTCCTGCGAGGTGCACATCCCGCAGAATCAAGAAACCGGAGCTCTTCCAATGTCACTCTTTGACGATCTCATTCCGACACTCATCACCGAGACGCCAGCACAGGGCCGCGAGCTCGCGATCATGATCGCGAGAAAGACGATCGCCACCATGCAGCCAGACGCCGACGTCCGTGGCAGTCTCCGTCCTGACTACGCCGAGGACTCGGCCAAGCTCATGCAGGCCGGCGAGATCGTCGCAATCGAGTTCGCAACCATCGCCGCAGCAAACAACTACTGGCGCTGATCAAAACCTCGCTGGCTCAGCCTCGAACTGGCTCAGCGTCCACCGCCGTGTTGCTCGATCAGCTCAGCCTCGGCCGCGGTAGCTCGAACGAGTGCCGATGGCGTCTTTGTTCAGACGCTTCGAAAGGTGCAATCCCTCGAGGATGAACTCCATGGCCGACGCAACGGCTGCGGGTGAATCATCATCGCCCAGCAGCTCGGCAACCGGACCGGCAAACGCTGGTTCGGAAGCGAGCAGCTCGACATAGTCGGCCGCGGGAACATCGTCACCGGCGCTCACCATCATGTCGCCTTCGAAGGCGTCGACGACTTGGCGAACACCCTCGGGAGACACTCGCTCTTTGAAGGTCGTCAGGATTGCGGTGCGGAAGAGATGGTCGATTACTTCGCCGTCGCGATCTTCATCAAGCGATTCGATCTCGATCTTGCCAGCGGTCGATGCGATCAATGCGTCGAGGTCCGACACACGGGGCACCACTTGGCTATCGCCAAGGCGAAGGGCACGACGTGTTGCTGCCGCAACGAGCGTCTCGAGGTTCGAGACGGTGAGACGCACCGACACGCCCGAACGTTGGTTGACGTGTGACGAGCCGCGGGCCACATGCGTGAAGGTCGAGATGAGCTCCTTCATGTAGTCGGGAATCACGACGTCGAGGCCGTCGTCGGGGATGTTCGCTTCTTGATCGGCGATCTCGATCTCCGTTGAGATCTCGAGCGGATAGTGCGTGCGAATCTGGGCGCCGAAGCGGTCCTTCAGCGGCGTGATCATGCGGCCGCGGTTGGTGTAGTCCTCCGGGTTGGCCGATGCCACGAGCAACACGTCGACGGGAAGGCGCACCTTGTAGCCACGCACCTGCACGTCTCGTTCTTCGAGCACGTTGAGCAGGCCGACCTGGATGCGCTCGGCAAGGTCGGGCAACTCGTTGATGGCGAACACGCCACGGTTGGTGCGGGGAACGAGCCCGTAGTGAAGCGTGAGCTCGTCGGAGAGATAGCGGCCTTCGGCGACCTTGATCGGGTCAACCTCACCGATGAGGTCAGCGATCGAGGTGTCGGGAGTTGCGAGCTTCTCGCCGAAACGGTCGTCGCGGTGCACCCAGCCAATCTCGGTGTCGTCGCCATGCTCGGCGACGAGATCGATGGCGTACTTCGAGATGGGCTCAAACGGATTGTCGTTGATCTCCGATCCGGAGACGATCGGCATCCACTCGTCGAGCAGATTCGTGAGCGAACGGATGATTCGAGTCTTCGCCTGGCCTCGTTCGCCGAGCAGGACCACGTCGTGGCCAGCGAGCACGGCGTGCTCCAGCTGAGGAACCACGGTGTCCTCGTAACCCATCACTCCAGGGAAAAGATCTTCCCCGGCCCGAATACGGGCGATGGCGTTCTCACGGATCTCGTCTTTGATGGTGCGCGACTGCCAGCCAGAAGCCTTCAGCCCGCCAAGAGTGCTTGGTCGATCGTCCACCCAGGCGACCCTAGCCCTCACTCCCCGAACGGTCCCCATCACCGCCTACCAACAGTGATGAACAACGCCGAACGAAGCTGCTTTGGCGAGATCGTCCTGCCCAACGTGGCAGACTGCTCGGCCATGAGCGTTGCAACGATCGTTGACTTGGCAGGGACGTGGCGTATCGCGTCCGTCGACGCCGAGTTGCGGCGATCTGGCGCCGATCCCGATCTCGACGACTCGGCGTGGCCGACGATTTCGATCCCCGGCCATTGGGGCGAACACCCTGATTTCATCGATCGAACCGGCACGATTCTTCATCGCCGCCGTTTCTCGATCGACCCGGGCTCGGTCACCGGCCCTGACGATCGCTTCTGGCTCACGCTCGATGGTGTGATCGGGCAGAGCGACATCTGGCTCGACGGACATGTCGTCGGCGCAACCAACGACTACTTCGCTCCGCACCGCTTTGAGATCACCGAACTGGTGCGAGCCGGCGCCGATCAAGTCGTCACCGTCGAGGTGTCGTCGAACGGTCCATCGGAAGGCCGTTCGAAACAGGCGTTCACCGGCTCACTCGAAACCGGTCCGCTCGCCCCTCCTGGCTCAAACGGTGGCATCTGGCGAGGCATCCGCATCGAACGGACCGGCCCAATCGCCATCCGCCATGCCCGAGTGGTGTGTACGAAGGCGACCCTCGAGCGCGCCGAGCTCTCGTTCCGTTTGGTGCTCGACGTGGCCAGCTCCTTCGCGAGCTCCGCCATCGCCCAGCCCACGATTGAGAACGATTCCGGACCCGAGACAGCAGCGACCAACACAGCGGCCTCCGACCGAGCGGCGGCCGAGACAGCAACGGCGGAGACAGCAGCGACGGAGACAGTGGGGGCGGAGCCGGAAGAGATGGTGCACACCAGCATCCTCAGTCCGAGCGGTGAAGCGGTTGCCGGTGCGTCGGTCTCCCACCAGCTCGCGGCGGGTGAGAACCGCATCGAGTGGACCGTCGACGTCGACGAGCCGGAGCTCTGGTGGCCAAAGGTGCTTGGCGATCAGGCTCGCTACGACATCTCGGTTGCCGTCGGCACGTCCGACCGACGTGAGTGGCGAACCGGATTGCGCTCGGTCAGCGCTGACAAGTTCCAGTGGCGCGTGAACGGGCGCCGCCTCTTCGCAAAGGGCATTGCGATCGGCCCGCAGAACCGGTTCCTCGCTCGCATCACCGACGAGCAGGTCCGCCGCGATGTGCGATCGGCCCAGGCCGCCGGGCTCGACCTCATTCGGGTGCATGGCCACGTCGCTCCGCCGGCGCTCTACGACGAAGCCGACCGGCTCGGCATGTTGGTGTGGCAAGACCTCCCGCTGGTCGGCGGCTACGCAACGAGCGCTCGGGGTCGAGCGCAGGCAACGGCTCGCGAGGCTGTCGACCTGCTCGGCCATCACCCAAGCGTTGCCGCCTGGTGCGCCCACGACGAACCGAACGGAACAGCACTTCCCGAACCAGCCGCTCGCTCCGAGCGGTTGCCCTCCTTCGGTCGATCGCTCGGCCGGCACATGCTGCCGAGCTGGAACCGATCCGTGCTCGATCCGATCCTCCGGCGCGAACTTCGAAACGCGGACAAGAGTCGAACCGTGATCGCTCGGTCAGGCAGCCTTCCCGCCCTCACCGACACGTCGGCGTCGGACCCTCACCTCTGGCTCGGCTGGCACAACGGCATGCCGGAAGATCTTCCCGAACTGTTGAAGTCATGGCCTCGACTCGGCCAATTCTTGGGCGGGTTCGGCACGCAGTCCGTTGCTATCAACGACTGGGGCGAGGACGAGCCGACGTGGGAGACCGCTCAGGCCGGCGCGTTCGAGCGCTACCTACCGAGACGGGCCTACGCCGACGGCATCTCGTGGTCGATCGCCACCCGCGCCTATCAGGCCGATCTCATCCGAGTGCACATCGAAACGCTGCGCCGGCTGAAGTACCGACCGACGGGCGGATTCTGCCTCACCGCCTTGGCCGACGCCGAGCCATCCGGTGGCTTTGGTGTGCTCGGCCATGATCGACGACCCAAACCTGCGCTCGATGCGCTCACCGATGTGTGTCGTCCGGTCATCGTCGTCACCGACATGCCGCCGGCGGTCACGACCATCGGCGATCGCCTGTCGTTCCCCGTTCACGCCGTGAGCGATCTGCAAGAACCGCTCGACGATGTGCGGGTCACCGCCACCGCTCGATGTGGCGATTGGAGCCGCACCGTCACCTGGGGCGGCGAACTCGATGCCGACACCTGCGCGCTGATCGGCACCCTGTCGTTTGACGTGCCTGACGTGAACGGCCCGCTCACCGTCGACCTCGAACTTCGAGCCGATGAGTGGTCAGCCACGAACCGCTATCAGACCGTGGTCATCCCACCCTCAGAAACGCTCCACGCAACCGTCTAGCGCTGCGGGTCAACCTGCGAACGCTGTGGGGTCAGACCTCGATTTACGCAGGTTGGCATCCAGTTCAGCGGCACAGATGTTGGACGAAAGCACATCGGCTCGACGACTCACGTTGTCGCGAATCGATCAAGTGACGCGTTCAACTGGGCCCGAACTGCGAGGCGGCGATAGTGTCTGACCGGCGCTGCGATCCTTCTGAACGTCGCGCCGTTCGATTCCTCTCACCTTGATCACTGGAGACCAGGCGTGGCAGCACCAACTCTCGCCCGAGGCAAGTCTGCGCAGCGGCCCATTCGGCCAAAGCGACGTGAACTTCCCTTCCCGTTGAACCTGTACCAAACGGCCGTTGGCAAGAAGTGGGTCATGGCCGTCACCGGCCTGATGCTGCTGGGATTTGTCGTCTTCCACGCCCTCGGCAACCTCAAGCTCTACTTGGGCGCCGTTGAGCACAACGGTGAGGCCGTGTGGGATATCGACCTCTACGGCGAGTTCCTCCGAGAGCTGCTCGTGCCGCTCTTCCCCCGCACCTACTTCCTCTGGCTGTTGCGCTTTGGCCTGATGGGCGCCTTCGCCCTGCACATCCACTCGGCGTTCACGCTCACCCGGATGAACCAATCGTCGAACAGCCGCTACCAGTCGAAGCGTGATTGGCTCGCCGCCAACTTCGCCTCTCGATCGATGCGAGTCACCGGCGTGATCGTGTCGCTCTACATCGTCTTCCACTTGGCCGACCTCACCTGGGGCCTCAGCGCCATCAGCCCCGATTGGGAGCGTGGTGAGATCTACAACAACCTCATCCTCAGCCTCGGTCGGTGGTGGGTTGCACTCATCTACATCGGTGCGAACATCGCGCTGTGTATCCACATTTTCCACGGCGCATGGAGCATGTTCCAGAGCCTCGGTCTCAACAATCCCCGGTGGAATTCACTGCGCCGATCAGTCGCGGCTGGCCTTGCTGGCGCGATCCTGCTTATGAACCTGAGCTTCCCGATAGCGATTCTCGCTGGTGTCGTGGAAGCCGGAGAACCTGAAGTCAGCCTCGAGTCGAACGAGTAAGGATCACGATGCTTCCCGATTCCAAGATCCCTGAAGGCCCCCTTGCGGACAAGTGGGACAACCACAAGTTCGATATCAAGCTGGTGAACCCCGCCAACAAGCGGAAGTTCAAAGTCATCGTGGTCGGCACCGGCCTCGCTGGCTCATCGGCTGCCGCCACGCTCGCTGAGCTTGGCTACGAGGTCGACGCCTTCACCTTCCACGACTCGCCTCGCCGAGCACACTCGATTGCGGCCCAAGGTGGCATCAACGCCGCCAAGAACTACCGCAACGATGGCGACAGCGTCTTCCGCCTCTTCTACGACACCATCAAGGGTGGCGACTATCGAGGCCGTGAAGCGAACACCTATCGCTTGGCGCAGGTTTCGGTCGACATCATCGATCAGATGGCCGCCCAGGGTGTGCCGTTCGCTCGTGAATACGGAGGCCTCCTGGCCAACCGTTCATTCGGTGGCGCTCAGGTGAGCCGTACGTTCTACGCCCGAGGCCAAACCGGCCAGCAGCTCCTGCTCGGCGCCTACCAGCAGATGATGGCCCAGGTCGACGCTGGCAAGGTCACGCTCCACACCCGTCAGGAAATGCTCGATCTCGTCACCAAGGACGGCGAGGCCTGCGGCATCGTCACCCGTGACCTCACCACCGGCGAGATCAAGTCGCACTCGGCTCACGCCGTGGTGCTTGCCACCGGCGGCTACGGCAACGTGTTCTACCTGAGCACCAACGCCATGACCTGCAACGTGACCGCTGCTTGGCGTGCTCACCGCAAGGGCGCCTACTTCGCCAACCCCTGCTACACGCAGATCCACCCGACGTGTATTCCGGCGGCCGATGAGTTCCAGTCGAAGCTGACGCTCATGTCCGAGTCGCTGCGAAACGACGGCCGAATCTGGGTGCCGCGTAGCCCCGACGAGCAGCGTCGGGCTCGAGACATCCCCGAGGCCGAGCGTTACTACTTCCTCGAGGAAAAGTACCCCGCCTTCGGCAACTTGGTGCCTCGAGACGTTGCCTCTCGCAACGCCAAGACCGTCGTCGATCAGGGCCAGGGTGTTGGCCCGCTCAAGAACGGCGTGTATCTCGACTTCGCCGCAGCGATCGAGCGCGATGGCCTCGACAAGGTGTGGGAGCGCTACTCGAACCTGTTCGAGATGTATGAGCGCATCACCGGCGAGGATCCTCGTGAAACGCCAATGCGTATCTATCCGGCGACCCACTACACGATGGGTGGCCTCTGGGTTGACTACAACCTGATGACCAGCGTCCCCGGGCTCTACGCCTGCGGCGAAGCCAACTTCTCCGATCATGGTGCGAACCGACTCGGCGCCTCTGCTCTCATGCAGGGTCTGGCCGACGGCTACTTCGTTCTGCCGTACACGATCGGCGATTCGCTGGCCGGCAAGCTCGGAACCGATCCCGTCTCCACCGACGACGAGGTCTTCCAGGCAGCCGAGGCCGACGTCCGTGGTCGCATTCAGAAGTTCCTCTCGATCGGCGGAACCAAGTCGCCCGACTACTTCCACCGCGAGCTCGGAAAGCTCGTGTGGAACTACATCGGCATGGAGCGCGATCAGAACGGCCTCGAAAAGGCCATCTCCGAGATCCGTGCACTGCGCGACGAGTTCTGGAAAGACCTCCGGGTGCTCGGCAACACCGACACGATCAACTCGTCGCTCGAAAAGGCCGGCCGCGTTGCCGACTTCTTCGAACTCGGCGAACTCATGGCTCGTGACGCACTCGACCGCGAAGAGTCCTGTGGCGGCCACTTCCGCTCCGAGTCGCAGACCGAAGAGGGAGAGGCGTTGCGAGACGACGACAACTTCCAGCACGTGTCTGCGTGGGAGTGGCACGACATGGACACCCCGCAGACAAAACACGCCGAAGAGCTGATCTTCGAAGAAGTCACGCCGTCCCAGCGTTCGTACAAGTGAGAGAGACAAAGAACCCGTGAGCACAACCCTCAACCTCACCCTGCAGGTCTGGCGCCAAGACGGCCCCGATGCGGCTGGCCGCTTCGAGACCTACCAGGCGAACAACATCCCAGACGATGCCTCGTTCCTCGAGATGCTCGATGTCGTCAACGAAGACCTCATCGAGAACGGCAAGGTTCCGATCGAGTTCCCCCACGACTGTCGTGAAGGCATCTGCGGAACCTGCGGCGTCATGATCAACGGCCGAGCGCATGGCCAGGAGAAGGGCACCGCAACGTGCCAGCTCCACATGCGCAAGTTCAACGATGGCGACACGATCGCCATCGAGCCGTGGCGAGCCGCAGCGTTCCCCGTCGTGCGTGACCTCGTGGTCGATCGCTCGCCGATGGACGCCATCATCCAGGCCGGTGGCTACATCACCGCACCGACCGGAACCGGTGGCGACGCCAACGACACGCCGATCCCGAAAGAAGCTGCCGACTCCGCAATGGACGCCGCCGCCTGCATTGGCTGCGGAGCCTGCGTTGCTGCGTGTCCGAACTCGGCCGCCCAGCTCTTCACCTCCGCCAAGGTCTGGCACCTCAACTCCCTCCCCCAGGGCCAGCCGGAGCGCTACAAGCGCGCCGAGGCCATGGTCGAGACCATGGAGCAGTTCTTCGGAAGCTGCACCAACCACGGCGAGTGCTCCGAGGCCTGCCCAAAAGAGATCAGCCTCGACTTCATCGCCTACATGAACCGCGACTACATCAAGTCAAAGCGCTTCAACCGCAAGCTCGCCGGCCAGGGCTAAACCCCCGCCAGCCGACCGATCCCGTTCAAAGCGGAGGGATTTGCCGCACGTTCTTGCGGCAATCAGCTCCTCTTCGCGCGCCCAGACCAAAGCGGGCGCGTAACGGGTAGGGCGAGCGGCCTGGACGGGCGGTAACCCTGCTCCTCCCCACGGGTGAGTCCAGGGGATACCGTTTCGGCCGTGATTCAGCGTGTTGGATTCCAGCTCATTCGAGGCTTCATGATGGGCGCGGCCGACATCGTGCCGGGCGTCTCCGGCGGCACCGTCGCCCTCATCCTCGGTATCTACAAGACGTTGATCAACAACGTGCGCGCCGGCGCTCATGGGTTGAAGCAGATCGTCACGGGTGACTTCGCCGGCGGCTTCGACTCGATCAAGAACATCGACTGGGTCTTCATCCTCCCGCTCGGCACTGGCGTCGTGGCTGCGTTCCTCATCCTCCGACACTGGATGGAAGACCTGCTCGTCGAGCATGGCGAAGGCCTCGCCGCAGTCTTCTGCGGACTCGTCGCTGCCAGCTGCTGGCTCGTCTGGTCGACCATGACGAACCGTGATGCCACCCGTCTCGCCACGATCGCCGGCGTTGGGATCGTCACCTTCTTGGTGCTCGGGCTTCAGGCCGGTGTGGTGTCCGAACCGTCCATCATCTTCTTCTTGCTCACTGGCATGGTCGCTATCTGCGCCATGATCCTCCCCGGCATCTCGGGTTCGTTCATCATGTTGATCCTTGGCATGTACTGGGCCGTTCTCGTCGAGGGCACTCCGGTTCAGCTCGCCGTGTTCGCCGTCGGCGCCGTGATCGGCCTCGCCCTGTTCTCGCCGCCGCTCAACTTTCTGCTTGAGAACCACGAGCAGACAGTGATGGCCGCCCTGCTCGGCCTGATGCTCGGTTCCTACCGATTGCTCTGGCCATGGCCAAACGGCGTCGGTGACTTTGGTGAATCGGCCGAGGACTTTGTCAGCGGCACCAACCTCATGTTGCCAGACACCGCCGGTGCCTTCGCCGGCGGTGTTGGCCTTGCCATCGCAGCGGCGGCCGCCACATTGGCGATCGTCAAGCTCGCCGAGAAAGCACCCTCCGCGGCGAGCTGACCACGCTCGATCAGCTGCTCACCGGAAGTTCACCGAGCGGCAACCCATTCGCTAGATCCGGCTCAGATGTCGCTCACTCCACCCTGTTGAGCTGTCGCCATGATCAACGATGCGGATGACACCATCACCAACCCCACGGCAAACCAACCCTTCGGCGAAGTCGTACGACGGCGGTTCTCCCGCCGGTCCGTCCTCACCGGCGGGGCAGCCGGAGCCGCCGCCTATGTTCTTGCTGGCATACCAACCGCGGCCGGCGCAGTTGAAGTGCCGGTTTCAGGCGAGACGGCTCCCACACCGACGCTCACCTTCAAACCGATCGCAACCAACACGACCGATGCCGTGACGGTGCCAACCGGCTACACGGCGCAACCGATCGCTCCATGGGGTGATCCGATCATCCCGGGCGGTCCGGCGTTCAAGACGGACGCGTCCAACTCTGCAGCCGAACAAGCCGAGCAGCTCGGAATGGGACACGACGGCGTCCAGTTCTTCCCGCTCGGCGAGAACCGCGATTCGTCCTCCGAGGGCCTGCTCGCCATCAATCACGAGTACACGACGAACAACCTTCTCTTCCCTGACGGCGACGCGAATTGGACAGCGGAAAAGACCCAGAAAGAACAGAACGCTCACGGGGTCGGGATCGTGTCGATCGCTCGCAGCGCTGACGGCTGGGCCATCGTCGACTCCGGGCAGGCCCGACGAATCACGCCAAACACACCGATGCAGTTCACCGGCCGCGCCGTTGGTCACCCGTTACTCCGCACGGCAACCGACCCGACTGGCACCACACCCACCGGCACGGTGAACAATTGTGGCAACGGCACGACGCCGTGGGGCACGCTGCTCACGACCGAAGAGAACTTCAACGGTTACTTCTGGGAGGAGACCGAGGGCGAGGCCGAGGGCATCGATCAGCGCCAGGCAACGAACAACGAGCGGATGGGCGTGGGTGGTCAAGGGTTTGGCTACCAGTGGGCGACGACCGACGAGCAATGGCGCGCTGACCTGCACCCAACCCGGCCAAACACGTTTGGCTGGATCGTCGAGATCGACCCGTACAACCCTTCGTCAACTCCGAAGAAGCACACGAGCCTCGGGCGGTTCAAACACGAGGCGGCCGTCGTGGCCGAGAGCAGCCGAGGTGAAGCAGTCGTGTACATGGGTGACGATCAACGCTTCGACTACGTCTACAAGTTTGTGAGTACGAACCCTTGGCGCGATGATGTGGCGGCCGGCCGATCGCCGCTCGAGGACGGCACGCTCTACGTCGCCACCTTCAACGACGACGGTACGGGACGTTGGACCCCGCTCGTCTGGATGGAGTCGGGGCTCACCCCAGCGAATGGTTGGGATAGCCCCGGCGACGTACTCGTCCGAGCCAGGGAGGCCGCCGATCAAGTGGGAGCGACGCCGATGGACCGCCCCGAATGGATCGCGATTCTCCCCGGTGGCCAGGTCTACATCGCATGCACAAACAACACACGACGCGAGGAAGCCAACGCGGCCAACCCAAGGATCGACAACACGTTCGGCCACATCGTGCACATCGACGAGATGTCTGCCAGCTTCGGCGCCCCAGCCTTCACGTGGGATCACTTCGTGCTCGCCGGCTCGGGTGATGGCACGGACGGATCGACCGTGGAAGCCGAAGACATGTTTGGCAGTCCCGACGGTCTGTGGGCCGACGCCGATGGCCGCATTTGGATTCAGACCGACGGCCGCCAGCCCGACGGCTCAAACAATCAGATGCTTGCGGCGGATCCGTCGACGGGCGAGCTCCGACGCTTCCTCGTCGGTCCGGCCGACTGCGAGGTCACCGGTGCAGCCAAGACGCCAGACGGCACGACGATGTTTATCTCGATTCAACACCCGGGAGATGACGGCACCCCGGAGGAACCAACGCTGACGAGCACGTGGCCCGATCGTGATCCGACGAGTCGTCCACGTCCAGCGTGTGTTGCCATCACCCGAGACGACGGCGGCGTCGTGGGATAGCGATCGCGAACGATCGGGTCAGGCGAGTGATCAACCCGGTCAGCTCGCATCGACGGCCGCGGCCACCGAGAGATCGAACGGTTGGGGACCCGTGCGCGGATCACTCCCCCACCAATGATGTCGGGTGGCCGCGCCGGCGATCTCGCGCTCGCCATCCCCGTCGAGCAGCAGGCCGTGACCAATGCCCGCCTGCAGATAGTGGCCGTCCATCCCGCTCTCGGTTCCGCTCCCAGTCGCAGGGTTGCCAGTGACAGGAGTCCCGGTCTCAGTCGCAGGAGTGCCGGTCTCAGTCGCAGGAGTGCCGGTCTCAGGAGTCCCAGTCTCAGGGTTGCCGTTCTCAGGCGACACCGCCCAGACGGCATCGGCCTCGGCTTCAAACTCGAGTTCCCAGCCAAGCGGAACCCGGTCGCCATAACCCGACTCCGTGAGTTCGCTCGCCTGATCAACCGCAATGGCGAACGCTTCGAGCCCGTAGCTCCAATGCACCATCGGGTCCTCGCATATGTGATCGGCCCACAGCCCAGACGTCCGAATCTCCCAGCCGTGAGGCGGAGCGGGAATGCGGGTCTCGACGATGCCGACGAGCGGACGGCCGGATTCGATCACCGCTGATCGGTAGTGAGCTCGCGCCGAGAAGTGCAATCGCTCGATCTGCACGATCACCTCAACTGACGATTTGGGCGCGGTGAGGTGCAGGCGATGGCCTTCGCGCCACACCGAGCTGCCCGGGTGTGAGGATTCGGGCGTTTGCCACCGCTCGTACCTTGCATCCACTGTCATCACCTTCGATGCTAATTCCACGGGAACACAACGATCGCCACCCACCACAGGTCAACCGCGCCAGCCTCAATGAGATGCCGACGCAACGCGGCGAACGAGCAGCGTCGCCACTCAACCGCACGGCCTGTGCCTACCCTTCCGTGGTGGCCGATCTCGACCAGACAGCAGCAACGCTCACCACGCTCCGAGATGCACTCGGCGCAGTGCGTCTGCCCCTCGATCTGCCGGGGGTTGAGCCGTCGCGCGGAATCCGGACCGAGCTCGCCGATCAGATCGACGACTACCTTCTCCCCCGCATTCGCCGCATCGACGCACCGCTCCTGGCCGTCATCGGCGGATCGACCGGCTCTGGCAAGTCGACGATTACGAACTCAATCGCTCGGGCCGAAGTTTCACCATCCGGCGTGTTGCGCCCGACGACTCGGGCCCCAGTGCTCATCTGCAACCCAGATGACGAAGGCTGGTTCGCTGCCAACGACGTGCTGCCGGAACTCGCCCGAGTCACCGGCACCGCTGGCACCGCCACCGGATCGACCCTGCGCCTTCGGTCGATCGATTCACTCCGCCCTGGCCTCGCCATCATCGACGCGCCAGACATCGATTCGATCGAAGAGGCGAACCGCGATCTGGCGACGCAGCTGCTGGCAGCGGCAGATCTCTGGCTGTTCGTCACGACAGCCGTTCGGTATGCCGACGCCGTTCCGTGGGAGTTTCTCGGTCGAGCCAAAGAACGAGGCACCCAACTCGCCGTGATCATCAATCGTGTCCCGCAGGGTGCAGCTGTTGAGATCGTGCCTCACTTGCAGACCATGCTCGACGAGGGCGGGCTGCCCGGCGTCGACATCTATCCGATCGAGCAATCGACGCTCGATGCAAACGGCCAGCTCGACGAAACCTCTATTGCCGACGTTCGAGCGATGCTCACCAGCCTCGCCGAGGATGCGGAGCGGCGAGCCGAAGTCGTGCGGGCAACCCTCGCCGGGGCATTGGCGAGTGTTCCGAACCGAGCCGAGAACATCCACGCCTCGGCGGTCGCTCAGGACCAAGCGGTCGATGCGCTGCGGGTTGAGATGGAGGCCATCTACCGACGTGGCCGAGAGTCGGTTGAGACCGAACTCGCGAGCGGAGCCCTCCTACGAGGCGAAGTGCTCGACCGCTGGCAGGAGCTCATCGGCACCGCAGAGTTGATGCGAGCGGTGCAGAGCCGAATCAGCTGGGTGCGCGACCGCATCGGGTCGTTCTTCCGCGGTCGCACTGCGGCAACCAACGATGTGCAGGGCGAGATCACGAACACGCTTGAACAGCTTGTGTTGGATCAAGCCGATCGCACCGCCCTCGAAGTGGTCGACGCGTGGCGCATCATGCCGGGTGGCAAGCAGGTAATCACCTCGGCCGACGCTGACCCGGCGACCGGATCGAACTCTTTGGAGCGGGCCTCGACGCAACTCCGGACCTCGCTCGCTGCAGAGATTCGAGCATGGCAGGACGACGTGCTCGCACTCGTCGCCGATCGCGGTGCTGGCAAGCGCACGACCGCCCGGGTCCTTGCGTTCGGCGTCAACGGCATCGGTGTTGCGCTCATGATCGTGCTGTTCGCTCAGACGGGTGGCGTCACCGGCGGCGAGGTTGCCGTGGCATCGGGAACTGCCGCCGTCTCCCAGGGTCTCCTCAACGCACTCTTTGGTGAACAGGCCGTCCGCGATCTCGCTGAAGAGGCCCGTCGCCTGCTCTTCGAGCGAATCGGCGCTGCCTTTGATCTCGATGCCAACCGTTTCCGCACCCAGCTGTGGTCTGCGGTCGACGACCCGAACGCATCCACCACACTCCGAGCCGCCATCGATGGCCTCGAGACGGAGTAGGCCAGGTGCTCGGGCGACGAAACAAGGCTGACGCAACGCCGGTTGCCGATCGGATCAACGCGCTTCAACAGGCCGTCGAGTCTGGCTCAGGCCGGATCAGCGATGACGCAGTTGCGTTCGGTCAACACGTGGTCGAGAAGGCGAACGGGCGGTTGCGCCACGGGACCGAGCACACGCTCGTCGCGATGCTCGGCGCGACCGGCGCCGGCAAGTCGTCACTGACCAACGCCATCGTCGGAACCGACGTGGCCACGACGGGTGTGCGTCGCCCAACGACCTCCTCGACGATGGCCTGCATCTGGGGAAGCGACGACGCGACGTCCTTGCTCGATTGGCTCGGTGTCGCCACCCGCCACGCCGTGACCACCGCAGACGACGACCGGCTTGATGGACTCGTCCTGCTCGATGTTCCGGATCACGACTCAGTTGCCGTCGAGCACCGGCTCGAGATGGAGCGGATCGCCGAACATGCCGACTTGATGGTGTGGGTGACCGACCCGGAGAAGTACGCCGACGCGGCGATGCACAATTATCTGCAGCAACTCGGCTCGCACGGTGCGGTCATCGTGATGGTGCTCAACAAGATCGACTCGCTGAGCACCGACGACCGGGATGCATGTGTCGCCGACCTCGGACGACTGCTCGAATTGGATGGCATCGACAAGCCGCGGGTGGTTCCCGTCTCGGCGATGACCGGCACCGGAATCGGCGACCTTCACGGTGTGCTCACCGATGCGGTCGTTGCGCAAGAGGCCGTGGTCACTCGACTCGAGGCTGACATCGCGCTCGCCGCCAAGGAGATGATGGGCGAGACAGGCAACGCCGGCTCATCCTCGGTCGATGGTCGCTTGCGATCCCAGCTCTCCCACGATCTGGCGTCGGCGGCTGGTGTCGATGCGGTCACCGACGCCGTGGCTCGAGGCCACAAACGAGATGCGGCCGCAGCAACCGGATGGCCCTTCACCCGTTGGCTCGGCAAGCTCCGCCCGCACCCACTTCGTAAGCTTCACCTCGGCGACAAGAGCGCCGGGCGAACCTCACTGCCCGCTCCAACCGGCGCCCAGCGGGCACGCGCCGAAGCCGCAATCCGCAACGTCGCCGACCAGGCCAGCTCCGGCATGGCCGATCCTTGGCCGACGATCATTCGGTCGGCCGCAACGCCTCACGACGGAATCCTCGACGATCAGCTCGACCAAGCCGTCGCGGGCGCCATCCGCCACAACCGCACCGGGTCGCCCCGTTGGTGGTCCGTCGTTGGAGCACTTCAGTTCGCACTCGCCATCGCTGCTGTGGTGGGAGCGCTGTGGCTCATGGCTTTGGCCGGGGCCGCTTGGCTCCAGCTGCCGACGATCCCCACGCCGTCGATCAAGTCGATTCCGATCCCCACCGGGCTTCTCGTGTTCGGTGCTCTGGCCGGGTGGATCATTGCTTTGCTCAGCCGATGGTTGGCTGGCATCGGGGCAAAACGAGCGGCTCGAAAGGCCCACAAACAGGCAGCCGACGCGGTCGACGAAGTCGCCAAAGAACTCGTGATCTCGCCGATCGAGGTCGAGCTCGCCAACCGCCAACAGCTCCAACAGCTCCTGACCACTGCCGGCGCCTGACCAAACCTCAGGGGTCTCGATTGTTCTGAACTCGAGTCCAGATCTGACTCAGCCCGAGCGTGTCAGGACAACGAATGATCCGGGTCGAGAGCGGCGCGAACGGCGGAGCAAGTTCCGATTGTTCTGACGTGACGTTCAAGACGATCGAGATGAGTCTGGCAACGCCGATTCGGTGAGCGCTCCGACCCCCAGACTTCTCACAGAGCGAGGGCGGCCACGATCTCTTCGCCGTCGAGTTCGCCGGTCGGCGCGAAGCCGTAGTCGAGGTAGAGCGGGGCGGCGGTGCCTGGCTCGTCGACCCAACAAATCTTGAGCGTGTCGGCGTTCCATGAACGGGCCTGAGCCACAGCGAGGTCGAGCACACGGCGACCAATTCCCCGGCCTTGATGCATGCGGTCGACGAGCAGCCGCCACACGTAGGGCTCGCGATGCACGTCGTCGGGAACAGACATCAAGAGCCCGCCGACAATCTCACCGTCGGCAACGATTGCCCGGAACCACGGCGTCAGCGCTCGTCCCTCTTCCACATCGGGAGCAACGACCGATGCAAACCATGTCTCGATCGGGGAGACCAGCCGCTCCTGCGATCGATGTGTCGAGAGCGCCCGGACGGCGCGAACGTTGTCGGCCGTGATCTCATCGAGCCGGAGTTCGGTCGGGGCGTGACGAGGACGAGCGAGCCAGTTTCGCCACATCTCCGGCGTCATGCCGTAGAGCACGTCGTCGGAGACAACGTCACCAACCCAGTAGGAGTTGATCGTGCGACCCTCATAGGTGAGGCCGGCACGCTCGGCGACACGAATCGACGCAAGGTTGTCCGGGTGCATCATCGCCGACACCCGCGAGGCTCCGAGCTTCTCGACTACCCAGGTGATCAGCGCATCAACGGCCTCGGTCGCAAGGCCCTTGCCGCGAGCGTCGGGGGCGAGGGTGTAGCCAACCTCAGCGCACCGGCCGCCGAACGTGAGGTGCAGGGCCAGGTCGCCGGCGATGCTGCCGGAAACCAGGTCCTCAATCGTGATTTGGAACCACCCGTCGTCAGGGGGCAACCCATCACGCGCAACCATCGAGTCGACGAGTTTCTGAGCGCTCTCACGCGGATATGGCAGCGTCCAGCTCTGCAGTTCGGCCGTCGAAGGATCGTTGCGACGCTCGTGCAGAGCGTCGACATCATCGGGCTCCATCGGGCGCAGCCTCAGTCGCTCGGTTGTGATGGGTTCGAAGGCAGGGATGTTGGCCACAGTGAACCCAGTATGGATCAAGCAGTACGATCGGAACCGTGCGTTATCTGTCTGATGAATGGCTCCAAGCCGCGAGCGATGCCGTGGCTTCCATCGAACCACTGCCGGAGGACGTCACCATCGGATTTGTTGTTTCGTCCTCTGACTCGAACTCTGGATCGGGCTCGGAGTCGGGCTCCGGCTCGGAATCGGGCTCCGGCTCGGAATCGGACCCTGCCTCTGAGTCAGACTCGCACTCCGGCTCTGGCTCTGGCTCAAACTCGGCGTCAGATTCGGACTCGGGCCCCGGCTCGGACTCGGGCCCCGGCTCGGGCTCGGATACGAGCACTGGCTCTGAGTCCTACGCGATCGATCTTGGTACCGGTCCGGTTCGTTATCACCGGGAGATCGAACGGGCGGGGCTCACACTTCATCTCTCGCGGCCGACAGCGATCGCCATCGCCACTGGCGAACAGAGTGCTCAGCGCGCGTTTCTCGATGGCGAACTTCGAGTCGGCGGCGATGTTCGGCTCCTTCTCGGCCACGCTCAGAAGATGGGCGCACTGGATGATCAACTCGCCGACGTCCGAGCCGCCACCGATTTCGGGGACGGGATCGACTGATGCCGGAGATGCCCGAAGTTCAAGCTCATGCCGAGCGGATGACCGCCGCACTGGCTGGCGCCGAACTCGAGAAGTTCGAGCTTTTGAACTTTGCGGGCCTCAAGACGTTCAATCCCCCACCCGACGGTGCGGTTGGCGCAAAGTTGGAGTCGATCGGGCGGCGAGCCAAGTCTCTCCTCATCGGCTTCGACAACGGCCACACCCACGTCGTTCATCTCATGCAGGGCGGCCGCCTCCGGCCTGATCCGAAACGGTCGAAGAAGCCTCGCAACGGCATCGCCCGATGGGTGTTCACGATGGAAGGTCCTGACGGCCCGGTGAGCGAGGCCTGGTTGTTGACCGAGGCGGGAACCGAACGCAAAGCGGGCGTCTGGGTCTTCGATGGCGACCCGACCGAACACGAACCACTCTCGAAGCTTGGTCCCGAAGCAATCGATCTGAGTCGAGACGAGTTCGCCGAATTGCTCGGTGCCCAGTCTCGCCGTCTCCACGGGGTGCTCCGAACGCAGGGCGTCGTCTCCGGGCTCGGCCGAATGCTCGCCAACGAGATCATCTTCCGGGCAGGCATCTCGCCGTTCGCCAACGCATCGAAGCTGAGCGACGACGAGTACGACCGTCTCCACGAGTCGATGATCGCCGCCGTGACCGAGGCGACCGAGCACGAGCGGACCCTTGACGACATCGGCAAGAGCATCGACCGCCCCTCGATGGTGCACAACCGATCAGGCGAGCCCTGCCTCGGCAAGATCGGCCGAAAGAAGTGCACGGACACGATCCACACGGTCGAATACCGCAAGTACACGGTCTTCTACTGCCCCACTCATCAAACAAGCGGCAAGATCCTCGCCGACAACACAACCAGCAAGTTCTTGAAGTAGCCCACCCGCGAACCGAGCGCCCAACCTGCGTAAATCGAGGTCTGACCCCACTCCTTACGCAGGTCCACCGACCAGCCAACCTGTGGGGTCCGACACCGGCAAACCGAACAGCCAACCAACCGAGCGCTCCGGGGTCTGACCCCACAGGTTGTGGGGCCAGAGACGCTCAGACACAAACCAACCTGCGTACATCAAGGTCTGACCCCACTCCTTACGCAGGTGTCCGAGGGGTCAACCTGTGGGGTCCGACACCGGCAAACCGAACAGCCAACCAACCGAACGCCCCGGGGTCTGACCCCACAGGTTGTGGGGCCAGAGACGCTCAGACGCAAATCAACCTGCGTACATCGAGGTCTGACCCCAACACGCACGCACTGCCCTTCCCTCTGGGAGGCGTTCCACGCACAGCAGCAAGTCCTCAAATAGCTCCGTCAACCTGCAGTCGCCAACGCTCCTGACCTCAGGCCCATCGCGGCTTCTCGATCGCGCCCGACTACTTTTTCGTCATGGTGCACGACCTTGACCAGATCCGCGAGATCTTTGCCGGTACGCCGCTCGACAGAAGTGCCCTGACATCAATTCCGCTCATGTGGTCCGATCACGACCGCATCGAGATCTCACTCGACGGGACCGATCTCGCGATCTTCGACGCATGGAAGATCGCTCGCTCCCAGCTGGACGAAACCGGACGGTGGCCCATCGCTCTCGAAGGAGATTTCGAAGACGTCGCCGACGACGATCCCAACGCTGGCTATCGCAACATCGTGTCGGCCGCGACCATCAGCGACCGCGATCTTCTTGCGCGATTTCAGGAGCGGCGCCGCACGAGCGCTGTCGATGACGACCGCATCGACAATGAGCTCCGGCATCTGGAGGGGCTACACGGAAAGGCACCAGACCTCGAAGAAGTTCGCTCAATCCTTCCAAGAGAAGCCACCGTCGTCGACCTCGAACGCGTTCTGTTCGATTGGGAACTTCGCAACGTTGAGGAACACCCGAACGACCCTAAACACATGGGTGCCTTGGGCCGGGATTTTATCGAATCTCCACCCGGCCTCAGTCTGTCGCTTCTACCTGTTGCGGAGGGTTGGCATGTTCCCGCTCTCCTCAGTTTCTTCGACTATGAGGAGTCCAGTGACGTGCTCGCCGCTTCTCTTCGTTTTCTAAGCGAACAGTTCGGGGCCGAAATTTGGGTTCACGACTACGTGGTCATGCTCTTCGATGTCAAACATCCACCAGCGACTCCCGAAGCCGCCTTCGAGGTCGCCCTACTTCACGAGGACATCACGGGTGACGGGTTGTGGGCGTACAGCACCCATACCTACCGGTCGCACGCCCGAGAGCTTCTTGGATCGAACTACTGGACACTCATGACGAAGCCGTGATCCCACGTCCGCCAGCTCGATTGAAAGATTCTCCCGCAACACCTCAAGGGCCAGACCCGAGGAACCTGCGTCAATCGAGGTCTGACCCCACTCCTTACGCAGGTCCACCGAACAGTCAACCTGTGGGGTCCGACACCGGCAAACCGAACAGCCAACCAACCGAGCGCTCCGGGGTCTGACCCCACAGGTTGTTGAGAACAGACGCGAAACAACCTGCGTACATCGAGGTCTGACCCCAATGCGTACGCAGGTTGCCGGTTGAGGTTTAGAGCAGGCCGAGGCCGGAGACGGTGTCTCGCTCTTCGCTGAGCTCGGCCCAGGTGGCTTCCATACGGCCCTGGCTGAACTCGTTGATCTCGAGGCCGTTGACGATCGAGAACTCGCCGCCGCCTGCGCAGGTGGTGGGGAACGAGGTGACGATGCCTTCGGGCGCTCCGTAGGAACCGTCGGAGATCATCGACATCGAGACCCAGTCACCGTCGTTGGTGCCGAGGGCCCAGTCGTGCATGTGGTCGATCGCTGCGTTGGCAGCGGAGGCTGCGGAAGAGGCTCCACGAGCATCGATGATCGCCGCACCACGCTTGGCGACGGTCGGGATGAAGTCGTTCTCGAGCCAGGCCTGATCGTTGATCATCTCAGCCGCGTTCTGACCGTTGACTTCGCAGTGGAAGAGGTCGGGATACTGCGTGCTGGAATGGTTGCCCCAGATGGTCATCTTCTTGATGTCGTTGACCGACGTGCCCGTCTTGGCGGCGAGCTGGCTCATCGCACGGTTGTGGTCGAGGCGGGTCATCGCCTGGATCTGGGTTGGGTCGATGTCGGGGGCGTTCGACAGCGTGATGAGCGCATTGGTGTTCGCCGGGTTACCGACCACGAGCACCTTGATGTCCTTGCTCGCTGAGGCGTTGATCGCCTTGCCCTGCGGACCAAAGATGCCACCGTTGGCCTCGAGTAGGTCAGCTCGCTCCATGCCGGCTTTACGCGGCATGGCACCGACGAGAAGGGCGTAGTCAGCGTCACCAAACGCAACGTTGGCGTCGTCGGTCTGAACCATGCCAGCGAGCAGCGGGAAGGCGCAGTCGTCGAGCTCCATGGCGACACCCTCAAGAGCGCCGAGCGCCGGGGTGATCTCGAGCATCTGGAGGATGACGGGCTGATCTTCGCCAAGGAGAGCACCAGAGGCGATGCGGAACAGCAAGCTGTACCCAATCTGGCCTGCGGCTCCAGTAACGGTCACACGAACGGGGGGCTTGCTCACGGTTTCTCCTGGATCGCTGCGGACGAGCGAGAAATGTCAGCACCACGACGGTGCTGATGCTCGACAACGTGCGATGCTAGCCACCATGACTCGCCATCGGCGAGCCTGACCAAGGCCGAATCAGACGTTGGCTCTGCTCACGTCGCCGCCCGCCGGTCGAGGAGTTATGAACGAACGTGTAATCACAGAGCTCGATGTGGGCGCCGGTGCGCTCGCCTTGATCGATGCGTCAGGCCCAGCCGCCGTGTCGGTCGAAGCCGTCGCGTCCCAGCTCGCGGTTCCTGCTGGCCATGTCGAGGCGATTGCCTCGACCACCGCGGTCCTCATCGACCTGGCGTGTGACCGCGTGTATGCGGAGGTCGACCTGCGCCCGATGGACGTGCCGTGGCCGGACCGCCTGCGCACCTACTCACGATCGTTTCGCCAAGCGCTGCTGCGCCATCCGCGCTGCGCGATGGTGGTGACCACCCGACCGATTCTCACGATGTCGTCGATGGCCGTCGCCGAGCGGGCACTGTCGGAACTCATCGCTGAGGGGTTTGAACCAGAGGAAGCAAACCGAATCCTGCTGGTGATCGTCGCCTTTGTCAGTGGCCATGCATTGATCGAGATCGGGACTCGGTTCGATGACATCGGAGGCCATGATGCGGCCACGGTCGAGTCGTTCCGCTCATCACTTCCTGCGGGTGAGCTGCCCGTTGCCAGCCAAGCGGTGAACCACGTCGACCGCGACGCCGAGTTCGAGGTTGGCTTGAAATTCATCATCGATGGGCTCGAACGCAATCTGCTCCACGGATCTCCGTAGCGCAGGCGTCCGAGCCCAACGAATCGGGTTCAATCGAGAGCGAGCTCGTTACTGGTTGAGCACACAATCGGTGGTGACCTGGGTGACGATTTCGTTCTCTTCTGCGGTCAGCGAGCCACGATCGCCGAGACGATCCTCGCCGATCTGTGCTTCGAGGCCATCGGCGATGCAGTTGGCCTGCGTCTCGTCGATCACGCCGCCGCCTTCTTCGATGAGGTCCTCAACGAAACTGGCTCGGTCGTAACCGCCGCAAGCGGTCAGAGCGAGGCTCAAGGCGAAAATGGATGCGATGGAACGAGTGAACTTCTTCATGAATTGATCCCTCCTGAGGGGGCACGTAGGCCCGACACACTAGACGCCATCATGGGCCAGATCGGGGCTTTGTGTTGTCGATGTGTTGCCAATCCACGCTCGATACAGCCCGCTGTAGATTCCACCAGCCTCAACGAGCTCATCGTGATGGCCACTTTCGACGAGTTGCCCGGCATCAAAGACCAGCACATGATCAGCGGCAATCGCGGTCGCCAGCCGATGCGCAATGCTGATCAGTGTTCGGCCTTCTGCCAACCGGCGAATCGCCGTGGTGAGCGCCTGATCCGTCTCGGGATCGACCGCGGAGGTCGCCTCGTCCAAAATCAAAAGACCGGGGTCGGCCAAGGCTGCTCGCACGAGCGCAACCAGCTGGCGTTCGCCAACCGAGAGCGAGCCGCCGCGTTCGCCGACGAGGAGTTCGAGGCCCTGCTCGGCATCCCCCTGGCCGAGTCGATCGAGCCACCAGCGCAGACCGAGCGAATCGACCGTCTCCAGGATCTCAGCCGTCGTTGCACCCGGCCGTCCGAAGCGGATGTTCTCGCCGATCGACGTCTCGAACAAGAATCCGTCTTGGGGCACCATCCGAACGGTCTTCAGCCTCGCCTCGGGTGCGACATCGGTCAGCACAACGCCGTTCAACGAGATCGTTCCGCTGCTTGGATCGGCGAGGCGGCACAGGAGCTTGGCAAACGTGGTTTTGCCCGAGCCGGTCTCACCGACGATGGCAACGTTTGTCCCCGCGGGGATCGAGACAGACACGTCACGCAGCACCGGTGCGCCATCTCGGTAGGAGAAGGTGATGTGCTCGGCGTCGATGGCGACCGGGCCGGCGGGCACGACCTCACCATCGACCGGTTCGGGCACGTCGGTGCGCTGATCGAGTAGGTCGAGAATCTTGCGCCACCCTGCGACCGCAGTCTGAGTTTGATCGAGCGTTTCGCCGAGTTCGCCGATTGGGCCGTTGAGCAGCGAGGTCAAGAACAGGCACCCGACGAGCTCACCCGCATCGAGCCCGAGTTGCTCTCGATAGAGCAGGCCGACGACGAGCACCGAACTGAACGCCACCGCACCAAACATGTCGCCAACCACAAACACACCGGCCTGGAATCGGTTGGCCTTGATCCGTGCCGAGTAGCGAGCGTTGATGCCGTTGTGCAGCCGATCTCGCGTGCGGTTCTCGACGCCGTAGGCCCGAACGACCGCTGCCCCCATCACGGCTTCGCTGAACCCGGTGAGCATCTCCGACACACGGGTGCGGACGATGTCGTAGGCCGCGAGCTGACGTCGCTGCAGCCATCGCAGCAGCGGGATGACCGGCGCGTAGGCGAGCACGACGATGATCGCGAGGGGCCAGGAGTAGAAGGCCAACACGGCGACGGTGCCGACGATCACCGTCGGGTGGATCGACCAGGCGAACAAGCCCCACTGTGCGAAGCGGGCAAGCGCATCCGCGTCGCTCGTCACCCTGGCGACGAGCACGCCGCGTTGGGTTTCGTTGTGATCAGCGATCGACAACTCGTGCACACGACGGAAGGCGTTCACCCGGAGTCCGGCGATCGCCGCTTCGGCTCGAACGACGAGACGGCGCTGGGCCGCCCACGACGTAATGCCAGACACAACGATGATGATGAGCGCTACGACGACCGCAGACGAGATCGTGCTTCGGTCGACGACCGTCTGGCCGCTCTCATCAATGCTGACGCCGTCGATCGTGCGCTCGATGAGAATCGGAATGATGAGCCGTCCAATGGCGATGGAGAGCCCCATCAAAACCGTTGCCGCGAGACCTTGGCGCAGTTCGGGGCTGGCCGCGACGCCGCGGCGCAAGACCGACAGCGCACCTTCGCTGGTCGCCTCCATCTGCCGATCGATCTCGCTCTTGGTCACCTTCGAGTCCTCGAAGTCGCTCTTCGTCACCGTCGAGTCCACGTTCTCGGGCTCAGAGTCTTGGCGTCGCTCATACCGCCTGCTCCTCGTAGGCCGTGACGAGCGCTGCATACCCGGGAAGGTTCATGAGTTCGGCCTGTGAGCCCACACCCGCGACGCTGCCGTCGGCGAGATACACGATGCGATCGGCGAGTTCCATCGTCGACACGCGCTGTGCGACGACGATCGTGGTCATCGACAGGTTGTTGTGAAGGTTGCCGAGGATCTCCTGCTCGACGAGCGGATCGACCGCACTGGTCGCATCATCCAGGATGAGCACCTGCGGCTTACGCAGGAGCGCTCGAGCGAGCGCCACCCGCTGGCGTTGGCCGCCGGACAGCGTCACACCTCGTTCGCCGACCACGGTGTCGAGCCCCTCCGGCAGCCCTTCGATGAAACGAGCGATCTGAGCGAGATCGGCGGCGGCCATGATGGCCTCGGTCGATTCCGGCCCATCGACGTCGATGTTCGATCGCAGCGAATCTGCGAACAGGAACGACTCCTGGAACACGAGACCAATCGCCCTCGTGCGCTGGTCGGAAGAGATCGACTCGACGGGCAATCCATCGATGCGCACCGTTCCGGCATCGGGCCGAACGAGCCCGGCGAGCAGGTTGGTGAGCGTGGACTTTCCAGAGGCGGTTGAACCGACGACGGCGACAACTTCGCCGGGACGAACCGAGAACGTGACGTCGGTGAGCACGGGTGTGCCTGGGGCAAAGCCGAAATCGACGTTCGAAACAGCGACGTCGAGTGCGCCATCACCGAGCGGCCGATCTTGACGAGGCTGCGCCTCATGGCGAGCCTGCATCACGCCGGCGATTCGTTCGTTGGCAACAACCGACGGCGGCATCATCTCGAGAAAGAAGCCGAGCACTCGCATCGGGAATGCCAACACGGTGAAGAGCGAGGCGACTTGCACGAGTTCGCCGGGGCGGACGGCGCCCGCCTCGATCCGTGCGACGCCGACGAGCACAACGGCGACGATGCCAAGACTTGGCAACGTGTCGAGCACGGGTTCGAACATGGCGCGGATGTAGCCAACCGTGACTCGGTTCGAACGCAACTCATCGGTCGCTTCGTCAAAGCGTTTGGCTTCGGCCTCTCCCCTGCCCAGGGTCTTGACCACAAGCGCACCGTCGAAACTCTCGTGAGCCACCGCCGAGACCTTGCCAACACTCGACTGCACCTTCGCAGCCGGTGCCTCGACTCGACGGCTATAGAAGCGGTTCAACAGCGTGAGTGCCGGGAAGATCGCCAGCGCGACGAGCGCCAGGATCGGATCGACGAGCACGAGGCTGATGCCGGCGAACAATGCGAGGAACGCCACGCCGAGCGAGAAGGGAAGCGGGTGGAGCACCTCGGTCGAAACCTCGGTGTCGCTATCGGCATGGGCGAGCAGTTCGCCGGTCGGATGATCGTGGTGCCAGCTCATCGGGAGGCCGAGGTATTGATCGACGAGCTGGTGCCGGATGCTCATCTGAACCCGCTCGGCGGTCATGCCAGCGAAATACCGACGAGTGACGACACCGACGACTCGCAAAACGGTGACAGCCATGACGGCCAGCACGGCATAGGGCAGTGCGTTGTCGGGAATCTCACCGGTTGTGAACGTCGGAACGATGACATCGTCGGTGACCCGGCCGAGCACGACGGTGGCCCCAACGGTGAACAGCGCAAAGAGTGCGGCGCCGGCGACGGCCACGGAGAACGGGCCGGGGTGGAGCCGCACATGAGCGCGAACGAGCCGCAGCCCCCGCCTCACCACCGATTCCGGAGCCTCGCTCGAGGCTGTCTCGTGAGCGTCGATCGTCACCTGGTCGAAGGTAGCCGGGTCTACCCCAACCCCGAGCAGGGGTTTCGATCAGCGGATCCGACGGACCAGCGCTCTCAGACCGCACCCCCAGGCCGGGCTCTCAGACCGCACCAACAGAGCAAGACGAGTGGGTGGAACTACCCGTTCTCGGTGGGCGACTCCATACGGGCGACACGTGTTCGTAACATGTTCGTCATGACTTTGAGAAAGCTCTTCTTGAGCCTTGCCGCGATGACCATGCTCGCCAGCGTTGGTGTGGGAGGTGGTGCACTCCCTGCCGGAGCTTCGACGCAAGATGGAACGACAGCAGCGATCTCGGATGACTCACCGAGCGCCCAGATCACCCGCCTCTACGAAGCGTTCTTCCTCCGAACGCCGCCAGCTGAAGATCGTGTCTTCTGGGTCGGCGAGCTCAACTCCGGCGCTCGTGACCTCGTGGGCATCGCCGACTTCTTTGCCAGCGGCCAGGAGTTCGACGACACCTACGGCGATCTCGACGACCAAGCGTTCGTCGAGCAGGTCTACCTGAACGTGCAGGGTCGACCCGGTGAAACCGAAGGTGTCGACTTCTGGACCGGCGAGCTCGCTGCCGGCAACCTCACCCGAGGTGGCGTCATGGTCGGATTCAGCGAAGGTGCCGAGTTCCGCGACGTGCTCCTGGAGCGCGTCGACGACTCGGCGATCTTCCGTCTCTACTGCGCCTACTTCCTCCGAGCGCCAGACGCCGGCGGCCGAACCTTCTGGAAGAGCGAGTTCGCAAACGGCGAGGACATCACCGCCATCGCCGACCGTTTCGCCCTCGTTCCCGAGTTCGAGGCCGCGTTTGGTGCAGACACAACCGACGCCGAGTTCGTCGACACCGTCTACACGAACGTGCTCGACCGCACACGGGGCGCCGACGAGACCTTCTGGCTCGACCAACTCGAAAGCGGCGCCTTCAGCCGCGGTCGAGTGATGATCGGATTCAGCGAAGCACCCGAATACGCAAACCGCTTCACCACCGATCCACCAACCGAGTGCCCGATCAACGACGGAACTGCCGTGCCCGGTGATGCGCCGGTCGCTGCCGACGACGAGGCAACGACCGGGCCAGAGACGGCCGTGATCGTCAACGTGATCGCAAACGACACCGCCAACGAAGGCACGGTTACCGAGGCCTCCACACCCGCAAACGGAACGACCGCGGTGCAGGCCGACGGCTCGATCGAGTACACGCCGAACGCTGGCTTCACGGGTGAGGACACCTTCACCTACACGATCGCCAACGCGGCAGGCTCAGACACTGGAACGGTGACCGTCACCGTGGCGGCTGGCGCTCCGACCGCTAACGCTGACAGCGTTGATGGCAGCTACAGCTCGCTCAACCCGGCGAGCGCCGCGGCCACCAGCACTGAACTCAGCGGCTTGCTCGACAACGACACGTTGAACGGCAACGTCATCACCGCCGTTGGTTCACCCGGCGATGGAACCGACGGCATGACCGAGCGCAACGGCCTCGTCAGCTTCGCTGGCAGCGTGGTCACCTATACCGCCCCCGCTGACTTCGTCGGCACCGACTCGTTCACCTACACGCTCGGTTCGGGCGCAACGGCATCGACCGCAACGGTCACCGTCGAGGTTGCTCCTCAGTCGATCGAGGAGATCGACTGCACCGTGTTCCTCGACCCGCCAAGGATCGACGACCCGGCAACGGCCGACGTCGATGAAACCCGCAACTCGTTCGTGCTCTTCTTGCGAAGCGGCGGCTGCTACCAGCCGTATGCAGCCATGCCCGGGCTCGATGGTGGTCTCACACAGGTGTACGCCGACATCGAGTTGACCCCGGCTGGCGGCACGCCGGTGGCACAAACACCGGTCGCCTCCGCTGCGGGAATCGGCTTCGAGTTCCCCATCGATCCGACCGACTACGCCGCAGACGTGCAGCTCACGCTGACCGGCACGCTGACGCTGTCTGACGGCTCGCGCGATCTCATGACCAACGATCTCGTTGGCATGTGGACACCAGACGCCGCCGGTCAGTGGAACGGCAATGGCGGCAACCAAGGTTCACCTCCTGGCGACAATGTCGTGTTGCTCGTCGATCCGTTTACCGGAGACGCCGTCCCCGCCTGATCCAGGCGTGAACATCTGAACGAGACGGGCCCGGGATCCATCCCGGGCCCGTGTCGCGTCAGTGGGGCTGAGCCGTGCAGCGTGTCTGGGTGAGCCGCCTCAACCCCACGAGTTCGAATGGCCCGGTGTGGAGGCCGATGGCGCTCTCAAGCGGCGAAATTGGGCCGGACAGACCATCCACCCTTGGGGCACTGCACTCTCGCCCACGCCCCGACGTCACACAACAATTGGGCGCCATGAACCCCCGAAAGCTCGCATCGAGCCTCGCCGTATGCACCATGCTCAGTGGCGTTGGACTGGGAACCATCCCCGTCACGCCCGTCAGTGCATCAACCCAAGATGGCACCACGGCGGCCGTCACCGATGAGTCACCCAGCGCACAGATCACCCGCTTGTACGAAGCCTTCTTCCTTCGCACACCGCCGGCAGCCGATCGTGAGTTCTGGGTCAGCGAGCTGAACGGTGGCCGCAGCCTCGACAGCATCGCCGAGTTCTTTGCAACGAGCGAAGAGTTCAACAACCGCTACGGCAGCGATCTCAGCGCCGAGGACTTTGTTGAGCTCGTCTACCAGAACGTGCTCGGCCGCAGCGCCGACACCGACTTCTGGGCCGACGAAATCGAAGCTGGCAACCGCACCCGCGGCACCGTCATGGTCGGCTTCAGCGAGAGCGAAGAGTTCCGCGACCGTCTGCTCGCCAACGTTGATGACTCCTCCATCTTCCGTCTCTACTGCGCCTACTTCGGCCGCGAGCCCGATGCAGGTGGCCGTGACTTCTGGAAGGGCGAGTTTGCCAACGGACGTGCGATCACCGAGATCGCTGACGCGTTCGCTGGTGCTCCCGAATACACCACCCTCTACGGCGACAGCACCGATGCAGCCTTCGTCGACACCGTCTACCTCAACGTCTTGAACCGTCCTCGTGGCGCCGATGAGACGTTCTGGCTCGACCAACTCGAAAGCGGCGCCTTCAGCCGTGGCCGAGTGATGATCGGATTCAGCGAAGCACCCGAGTACGCAAACCGCTTCGCCACCAACCCTCCAACGAGCTGCCCCGAAGTCACCGGCGAAGAAGAGACGCCTGACGCCCCGGTCGCCACCGATGACGAAGCCACGACCGGAACCGGCGTTGCCGTGACCATCGACGTGCTCGTCAACGACGTTGCCGAAGAAGCCTCCGTGCTCAGCACCTCTGAGGCCTCGAACGGCACGGTCGTCGCAGACGGCAACTCGATCACCTACACGCCCACCACGGGCTTCACGGGCACCGACACCTTCACCTACATCGTCGGCAACGACGGTGGAACCGACACCGGCACGGTCACGATCAACGTCGTGGCTGGCGCCGCAACCGCCAACCCTGATGAGGTCGACGGCACCTACAACCCGGCCGAGGGCGGCGACTACACGCCTGACGTGTTCACCGAGTTGCTGAGCAACGACACCCCGAACGGCAACGACATCACCGCCATTGGTTTCACCAACGGTGATGGCGAGTTCGTCGAGGGTCGCACCCTCCGAGGCGGCACCGTCTCGGTCAACGCGGCGAACGAAGTGACCTACACCGCTCCCGGCGACTTCCGAGGAACCAACACCGACAACGCCCAGGACAAGCGAGATTCGTTCTCCTACACCCTCGGCACCGGCGACACCTCGTCGACCACCACCGTTTCGGTGACGGTCGAGCCCCGAGAGCTCGCCGAAGTCAACTGCGGAATCTTCTTGAACCCGCCGGTCACCGGTGACGAAACAGCCGACCCGGTCATCGATGGTCGAGAGAACTACATCCTCTTCCTTCGCTCCGGCGGCTGCTTCCAGCCCTATGAGTACATGCCCGGCGGCTCCGGCACGCTGACGCTCGAGTACAGCGACCTCACCCTCACCCAGAACGGTGGCGATCCAATCGCTCGTACCGCCGTGATGGCTGGCGAGATCGCCTTCTCGGTCGACGTGAGCGACCTGCTCGCCGACACCGACCCGGACACCGATGGTGTGCAGTCGATTCTGAACGCTGACGATGAAGTCGTGCTCACCGGCATGCTCACCATCAAGGACGGCGACCGCGTCCTCGCAACCAACGAGTTCACCGGCACCTGGTTCGTGAGTGCTTCGGGCTCCTGGATCGGTCAGTCTGGTTCACAGGTTCCGACACTCCTCGTCGACCCCTTCACCGGGGATGACATTCTCTAAGAGCGATACATGACAATCCGCTACTGGTAACAGCGGACTCCGTGACGAAGCCCGGGCCCCCACTTGCTGAGGTGGGGAACCCGGGCTTCGTCGCGTCTGTTGTCACTCCCTCCGGGAGACGTTCCCACTTCAGGGGCCAGGTCTCGATTGTCCTGAAGTGGAGTTCAGAACAATCGAGACTTGACCCTTGATGTTTGCATGCAAGATCTGGGATCTACCCGAGTAGTCGCCCGCACCACGCAGCGGATTCGAGCATGCTGGGGAGATGAGCATGCCCACCGCAGACGGCCCCACGACCGTGACTCGATACGCCACGCTCGACGATGCCGAAGCGATCACCGACTACCACCACCGATGCTGGCTGACGACGTTTGCCACCTACGTCGAGGGTGATGTCTCCGGCCTCGCCCCACAGCTCGATCGGTGGCTCGAGCGGCTTGCTCCGGAAAGCGACTTCACGACTGCGATCGTGGCGGTCGAAGGCAAAGCGATCGCTCACGTCACGATCCGTGGCAACGAGCTCGTCAACCTCTTCGTCGATCCGAACCACCATCGGGCGGGGCACGGCCGGACCTTGCTGCGCGTTGGTGAGCGCATGCTCGCTCTCGCCGGACATACCGACGTTGAGCTCCACACGATGGTCGCAAACGAGCCGGCGAAGGCCCTCTACACACGCTTCGGCTGGACGATCACCGGCGAGATCCTCGATGAAGTGAGCGGCGATCTGAGGTGGCAAGAGAGTGTGCTTCGCAAGACGCTGCCACCCGTGGGCCACGTCGAAGCGAACCGTGAGCATTGGGATGCCGATGCTCCCAACTGGGTCGAGTCGGGACGCCGGGCTTGGGGCGACGACCCAAGCTGGGGTGAGGTTGGCACGCCGGAATCAGAGCTCCATCTTCTCAGCGATATCGATGGTCTCGACGTGATCGAACTCGGTTGCGGCACGGGGTATCTGGCGTCGTGGTGTTTGAAGGCTGGAGCGGCATCGGTCGTTGGCCTCGACAACTCGATCGCCCAACTCCGAACCGCACAGACGCTGCAGACAGAGTTCGAGCAACCGTTCCCGCTCGTGTGGGCAGATGCCGAGCGGTCGCCGTTCGCTGACGGTTGCTGCGACCTCATCATCAGCGAATACGGCTCCGCGATCTGGTGTGATCCGAACGTCTGGATCCCCGAAGCAGCTCGCCTGCTCCGGCCTGGCGGACGCCTCATCTTCCTCGGCACGTCCGCAGTCTTGAGCCTGTGCTGCGGCGACTTCGAAACCGATCCGACATCGACCACGCTGCAACGCCCGCAGCGAAACATGCTGCGGTTTGCCTGGCCCGACGACGACTGCGTGGAGTACCACACGAGCCACGGTGACATGATCAAGATCCTCCGTGGATCAAGGTTCGTCATCGACGACCTGGTCGAGCTCTATTCCGCAGCAGACGACGACCGTCCGCCCGCGCACTTCGACCGAGAGTGGGCCAAGAGCTGGCCAGCCGAAGAGATCTGGGTCGCCCACCTCCCGAGTTAGGGGGTCACGGCTCGATTCACCGGAACTCGACTTCAGGCGATCTGAGACTTGACCCCTGAAGTTGCGGCCGACGTTGTGAGCCCCAGCGAGCAACTCGAAGCAACCCGCAGGGTTGCCGCGAGCGGCTTAGTGCTTGAACTGGCGCTCGCCGGTGAAGACCATCACGAGACCGAGCTCGTCTGCGCGGGCGATCACCTTGTCATCGTTCACCGAACCGCCGGGCTGGATCACGATCGACACACCCGCGCCAGCGGCGGCCTCAACACCATCGGGGAACGGGTAGAAGGCGTCGGATGCACACGCTCCACCGGTCGCTCGTCCATCCGCTTTGCTCGCAGCGATTTCGCCGGACTCCACGCGGTTCTGTTGACCGGCGCCGATCCCCCATGCTGCGCCACCTTTCGCAAGCACGATCGCGTTCGACGAGACATGGCCACAGACTCGCCACGCCAGCTCGGCGTCGGTGAGTTGCTCGGGCGATGGTTTCGCGGCCGTCACGACCGTCCACGTGTCGGGGGTCGCAGCGAAGTTGTGCGCCTCTTGCACGAGGTAACTATCGGAGAGCTGGCGGATACCTAGGCCCGCCGATGCGGGCGACGAAGCCTCAAGAATTCGAGTGTTCTTGCGCTTCGAGATGATTCGGTCAACCACCCCGGCTTCGAAGCCGGGGGCGATGATCAAGTCGGCCTGAGCCGCTGCTTCGATCTGTTCGACCGTTGCCAGATCGACGGGGCGGTTCAGTGCAACGATGCCACCAAAGGCCGACCGGCTGTCGCAAGCAAAGGCGTTTTCGTATGCGGTCGCCAGATCGGCGGCGACGGCCACACCACACGGGTTGGCGTGTTTGATGATCGCGACGGCCGGCTCATCGCCAAGGTCGTGCACCAGCTTCCACGCCGCATCGGCATCGAAGATGTTGAGGTAGCTGAGGGCGACACCGCTGTGCTGGGTGACACCATCCCACCATGTCGGTGTGTTGGCGATGCGGTAGTGAGCGCCCTGCTGATGCGGATTCTCGCCGTAGCGAAGCGTGGCTTCGGTGCGCTCCAGCGCCAGGTGAACCGAGGGCGGCAGCGGGCCCGTGTCGGGGTTGAGGACGCGCTCTTCGTCATCGAACCAGGTCACGATGGCGGCGTCGTAGGCAGCGGTGTGAGCGAACGCCTTACGAGCCAGGTGGCGTCGGGTTGCCGGCGACGTGTTCGAACCCGCTCGAATCTCGTCGAGCACGGTCTCGAAATCGGAGGAGTCGACGAGCACGGTGACGTTTTCGAAGTTCTTGGCGCTGGCTCGCAGAAGGGTGGGGCCGCCGATGTCGATCAGGTCGGTCGAAGCGGTTGCTCCCGAACCAGAGCCGTGCTCGAACGCCTCGGGGTCTGATCCAAAGGGGTAGAGGTTGCCGACCACGATGTCGATCAGGTCGATCCCGTGCTCTTCAAGGTCGGTGACATGCGACGAGTCACGTCGATCGGCGAGGATTCCGCCGTGCACCTTTGGATGCAGCGTCACGACTCGATGGCCGAGGATCGGCGGTACGCCGGTGAACTCAACGATGTCGGTCACCGGCACTCCGGCGGCAGCGATCGCCTTTGCTGTGCCTCCCGATGAGATCAGCTCAACGCCGAGCTCATGGAGCGCCGCAGCGAACTCCGGGATGCCGGTCTTGTCGTAAACGGAAAGAAGCGCACGCACTCGTTCGAAGCTAGCAGGGTGCTGAGGAATGCCGTCGAGTGTCAGGGCGTCGAGGCGCCGGTCACGCAAGGAGAGATTTTCGCCTACTCCCTTGCCGGAATCGACGGAAAGACCGACGCAGCGTGGTCGGATGAATCGGCGTTCTGGCGCCGACATGCGTTTTTCTCAAACCCTGCTCGCGGCCAGCGACCGGGGTTCGCATCAGATCGCCAACACGCCAAACCGGACCCCACCGCACCGACTACTACTCGAGCAGCTACTCGAGCAGCGGATCGACGCAACCTTCGGATCCGCCGGTGCCGCCGCTCGGGTTGAACGTGCGATCGACGTCGAAGCCGGAGCCGGGATCGTCGGTCTGCAGCCAGCGAACGATGGCCGTGGCGAGTGCCTGAGCGGACACATCTCGGTATTCATCGGTGAGGAAGAGAGACGCTTCGCTGGCGTTCGAGAGGTAGCCAAGCTCGGCGAGCACAGCGGGCATCTCGGGACGGCGAATCATGCCGTAAGCGTCTTCACCCGAGTCGTTGACGACAGCGATGGCGCCGGCGCCAAGGGCGGTGGTCCACTCAACACCTTCGAACTGGCTGAGGGCAGCGACGACCTCTTCTTGGATGAGGCCGCCGAGTCGCGACGACTCATCGGAACCGGACTGCACGAACACTTCGGTGCCGGGCGTGTCCGAGTCGATTCCATTCGGCGCGTTGTGATGAATCGAGACCATGAGCTCCGACCCAAGTCGGTTCCCGATCTCGGCACGAACGGCGAGCGGCACTCGATAATCGGCCGTGCGTGTGAGCACCACGGTGATGCCCTGCTGCTCGAGAAGGCGAGCGGTCCGGCGAGCGATATCGAGGTTCAGCTCTTTCTCGGTCAACCCGTTGGGACCAACGGCACCGGGTTCTGAGCCGCCGTGGCCAGGATCGATCGCAACGGTCGCCTGGCGGATCGGAGTTCCCCACACGAGGGTGGAGGTGCCGCCGCACGGGGTGGTGATGACGTAGTTCTCTTCGGTCGTTTCCAGAACCGGAACGATGACACCGGTCGGGGTGATGAGCGCGAGAGCGGGAGCGGATGGATCGGGCTCTACCAACGGCAGCGAGTCGGTTGGTGCAGATCCTTCGGTGGATTCGCCGACACCCGCCTGCTCGCCAATGGTCACCGCCGGTGCGGAGTCGCTCGGAAGTGTGTCGTCGGTGAGCGTCGGGCGTTCGCCGGTGATGCAAGCGGAAGTGACGAGGGCAAGGCCGACGAACAGGGCCGTCAGGCGACGCCTCGCCTGAGAGTTGCCGTGGTTCACCGCTTGAGTGTTGCAGTTCGACGGTGCGCGCCGGGTGACAGTCATAGGAGATCTGTCGGCCGCGACCCCCACGGTGATGAGTCCCGTGTAAGGGTGACAGCGGCGTGGGCTTTCGACGCCGGGTAATCCCGGCAGGAGGCCCCATAAAAATGGCAACCATCAAACCTGTTCCCGCTCCAACCCGTGAGCGGTCACAACGCCGGCGTTCCATCGCCGGAGCATCCGCTCTCCTCACCGCGCTGGTGATGACGGCGGCTGCATGTTCCTCAGCCGGCTCAACCGAGCCCGATCCGTTGATCGACTCCGGCGGTGGCGGCGAGACGGTTCCAGCCGACCCGGCAACGGAGCCACCCGCTGAGGAACCACCGGCTGAAGAGCCGCCACCCGAGGAGTAGCACCCTCGACGAGGCCCAGAGGCAACCATTGCAGCCAATGACGTCTGCAGCTCATGCCGTCTGTGGGCTGAATCAAGCCAGAAACACCCAAAAACCGTTCTGGCACCTGTTTGGCTCGAAACCGAACCAAACAGGTGCCAGATCAACGGACTCAATCAAACGAGCTGCCGGGAAAGCGGCAGCGGATCGGCGGGGGTCTACAGGTTGGCGACGATCTCCACCATGAGCTCGCCGGCCTCGGTCGGGTTGAGCCCGACCTTCACACCGGCTGCTTCGAGGGCTTCCATCTTGGCCTTGGCGGTTCCTTGACCACCGGAGACGATGGCGCCAGCGTGGCCCATCTTCTTTCCGGGAGGAGCCGTCACGCCGGCGATGTAGCTCGACACCGGCTTGGTCATGTGATTCTTGATGTAGTCGGCGGCCTCTTCTTCCGCCGAGCCACCAATCTCGCCGATCATCATCACGGCTTTGGTGTCGGGGTCGGCTTCGAACGCCTCGAGGCAGTCGATGAAGCTGGTTCCAGGAACCGGGTCGCCACCGATGCCGACACAGGTGGTGACACCGATGTCTTGCTGCTGGAGCTCGTAGAGCGCCTGGTAGGTGAGCGTGCCGGAGCGGCTGACGATGCCAACCGGCCCACCCGGCTTGGCGATGTGGCCGGCGGTGATGCCGACGTTGGCCTTTCCGGGAGAGATGAGGCCGGGGCAGTTCGGGCCGAGCAAGCGAGTGTTCGGGAAGTCGCGCTTCAACACGTTGAAGAACTTCGCTTCATCGTGGGCGGGCACACCTTCGGTGATGCACACCACGAGCTCGAGTCCGGCTTCGGCCGCTTCGAGCACCGCGCCCTGCACGCCGGGTGCGGGGATGAAGATGCAGCTGGCGGTGGCGCCGGTTGCTTCAACCGCTTCGGCGACAGAAGCGAAGATCGGAACACCATCAACGTCGGTGCCGGCCTTCTTCGGATGGGTTCCGGCCACCACCTGGGTGCCGTACTCCTTGTTGAGGTTGCCGTAGTAGCGACCGGTCGAACCGGTGAGGCCCTGGTAGATGACCTTCGTGTTTTCGTCGAGAAAAATGCTCATCGTTCGATCCTCAGCTCGCCAGCTCGACGGCTTTGCGAGCCGCTTCGAGCATGGTCGGTTCCATCATCAGCTTGTCGTTCAGGTTCGGCTCGAGGATCGCTCGACCCTCATCTGCGTTGGTTCCGTCGAGACGGATCACGATCGGCGAATCGATCGACACGCGCTGCATCGCTTCGATGATGCCGTTGGCGACCTCTTCACCTCGGGTGATGCCACCGAAGATGTTGATGAAGATGCTCTTTACGTTCGGGTCGTTGTTGATGACCTCGAGCGCTCCGGCCATCACGTCGGCGTTTGCGCCGCCGCCGATGTCCAAGAAGTTCGCCGGTGAGCCGCCAACCTGGTTGACCACGTCGAGCGTGCTCATCGCAAGGCCAGCGCCATTGGCGATCACACCAACCGAGCCATCGAGGCCGACGTACTGCAGGCCCTTCTCATGGGCGGCCTGCTCGCGCTCATCACGAGGCTGGGTGGCGTCGTATTGGGCGTAGTCCTCGTGGCGGAAGGTGGCGTTGGCGTCAAGGCTGACCTTCGCATCGAGGGCGTGCACTTCACCGGTTGGCTTGAGGATGAGCGGGTTGATCTCGACGAGATCGGCATCACCCTCGACGTAAGCCGTGTAGAGCTTCATCAAGATGTCGACCGCACCCTCGGTTGCCTGAGGGTTGAGGTTGGCAGCATCAACCCAGGCGCGACACGCCTCTTCGGAGAGGCCGACGGCGGGGTCGACGTGAATCTTGGCGATCGCATCGGGGTTCTCTTCAGCGACGGTTTCGATCTCGACGCCACCCTCGGCGGAAAGCATGCCGAGGTATTGCTTGGCGGAACGATCGAGCGTGAAGCTCGCGTAGTACTCCTCGGCGATATCGGAGGCGTTCTCGACCCAGATGGTTTGGACGATGTGGCCCTTGATGTCGAGGCCCAAGATGTTGGTGGCGTGCTCGCGGCACTCCTCGGCGTTCTCGGCGAGCTTGACGCCGCCGGCCTTGCCGCGGCCGCCCGTGTGCACCTGGGCCTTCACGACGACGGGGTAACCAACACGGTCGGCGACCGCAACGGCAGTGTCGACATCCGTGCAGGCCTCGCCATCCGACACGGGAATCCCGTACGTGGCAAAGAATTGTTTTCCTTGGAACTCAAGTAGATCCACCGGTGGAGCCTCCGCTCGTGGGTCTGGGGCCACTGATTTGTGGCGTACTCGGCGATACTAGAGGGGTGACTCCCCCACCGCAGATTCTCGATCCGAGTACGCCATGCCTGTAGCCGAACGAGGCGAAGGCGGCGGCAAGGTTGCGTTCCTCTTGATGTTCGCCAGCCTTGCCGGTTTCGTCGCCATCGTCTTCTTGATCACGAAGCAGAGCAGCCTGGTTTCAAACACCGGCGGCGATGCGCTCGGTGTTGGTTCCGTGGCCCAGGTTGGCCAGGTTGAAGAGCTCGCCGAGTCGGTCGCTGACACCGGCCCGATCCTTTGGCCGGACGTCGCCAGCCGCGATCGGGACATCTATATCAACCACCTCAGCCCCGAGGATGATGAGGGATGGGTCGCTTTTGCAGCACGCCCAGCCGACGCCACGCGAGACTGCACACTCGTATGGAATGAGGACAACGATCTGTTTGACAATCCGTGCGGCGGGGAAACCTTCCCAGCCGACGGAGAAGGACTCCAGCAATTCCCCGTCTTGGTCGATCAAGATGGGAAGCTCACCGTCGATCTGAATGCGGCCGACCGGTAATGAACCGAGCCGGGTAGGGAACCATGACCGAACAACTCTTGATCGCACAGTTGACCGATACACACGTCGTCGGTGTCGACAATGCTGAAGAGTTGTATGTCGACAACAACGGTCGTCTCGACGAGGCCGTTGCGTCGATCAACACCGAGGCACCGTCGGTGGCCGCCGTCGTGGTGACCGGTGATCTCACGAATACGGGGACCGCAGCTGAATACGAAGCCCTTCGCGAAGGACTCGACAAGCTCGACGCTCCCTACTTTCCACTTCCTGGCAACCACGACGACCGTGGTCGATTGCTCGCCACCTTCCCCGAGATGCCCTGGGCGGACGGTGAACACGCCAGCTGGGTCATGACGGTCGACAACCTGCGCATCATCGGGCTCGACTCGACGATTCCCGGCCAACCCGGCGCCGAGTTCGACGATGAACGGTCCGGCTGGCTGACCGCCGTTCTTGGTGTCGAGCACGACGGCCCAACCGTGCTGGCCATGCACCACCCGCCGTTCGAAACCGGCATTGAGTGGATGGACAAATCAGGCTTCAAGGGCCTCGAAGACCTTGCCGAGGTGCTGCGGCATCAACCGGTCGATCGAGTGATCTGTGGTCACCTCCATCGCCCGATCGTCGGCACCGTCGCCGGCATCACCGCCCAAGTTGGCATGTCGACGGTGCAACACGTCGACCTCGACCTCATGCCTGACGCGCCGCTGTCACTTGTCCTCGATGCCCCCGGCTATCAAATCCACCGCATCACGGGCTCCGACATGGTGACCCACACCCGAAGCTTCGGAACCGGCAACCAGGGCTTCGTTCCGGAGTGGGGCAACTCGTAACAGTCCTCCGCATCGCCGAAACCCTTCGGCTGTTCAGCGGTGGTGATGAAACGCTCACCCCAACCGCGTGACCGCCCGCTCCGCCGGAGCGCTCTCTAGCCGAAGAGCGGCTCGACTTCTATACCCGCGACGAGGGAAACGACCACGAACATGATCGGCACGATGAACATCAGCATCATCGCCTTGCCCCGAACTGCAGCCAGGCTCCGCTGAGCGAGCGGCGCGATCGACGGTGGGGCAAGGCGCCACAACGATCCGAACCCAATCGCAAGCACGAACATGATTCCGAAGTACCACGGGAGGGCGGCAACCATCCGAACGATCGACCGGTCCTCCAGCCGATAGAAGACGCCACGATCCTGCTCAAAGACTTCGACCAGCGCGCCGGCTTGCGCCTCCACGGCCGAAGCGAAGGGCGAATCAACGTTTGGGCCGTACAGCCAATCGCCGTTCTTCCACTCACCCTCCACCAAGATGTCGCCACTGCAGCGGACCGCCCGTGGTTCTCTCACCTCACACTGACCGGCTGCGGGATCCTCGAGAGCTCGATCATCAAAAGACTGCTCGTTGGCGGCATCAACTCGGAACGTGAGTTCACGCCGATCGTCTTGCAAAAGGCCGGACGCAGCGACCCCAAGGATGGCTGTGGTCAACCCGAGGGCAAACACCCAGGAGGTGATCCGTCGAAACCGACTGCTCGAGGGACCGGCAGCGGCATCGAGCTCCTCGTCACTGCGAGCCGATTCAAAGTTGTTGAGGAGCGACGCCGGATGGGCAGCGTACTTCTCGATCGGCAGGCCATCAGTCAGCGAACCGTCGGGTTCCACAAACCAGGTCCATTCTCTCTTCCCGTGCTCCATCACCACGAGGTCACCAGGCTGCGCTTGGTCGATCAGCTCCTCAAGAGGTCCGTTTTGGGCGACGCAGCTACCCCAGTACTTCGCTCGGCGAGACGCCATCGGTCCATGAATCTTCGAACGAGGTTGGCCATCGATCGCGAGAACCCGACCGAAGTAGTAGATGACCAAGCGGGACTCTCGACCACCTGCCCCCTGAGGATCGAGCTTCCTCGGGAACGAACCGCCGTTCGAGAGCGAACCCTCGCCATAGAACGACACTACGGAACTCGCGCCGCTAGATCTTCTCGAGTGGAGCCCACGCCAGGAGCAGCGTCTTCTCACCGACGGTTGGGAACCGGACGACGGCTTCGGTTTTGTCGCCACTTCCTCGCAGGTCGAGGATGACGCCTTCGCCCCACTTGTTGTGGCGAACGTCGTCGCCAGTTTTTAAGCCCGCTTCGTCGGCTCCGGACAACTCCGGACCCGTCGGCTTGAGCGCGGAATCGACCATCCGATTGCGAGATTCGCTGATGCGACTCCCGCCGGTCTCGGACGCGTACGACGATGTTCCACTACTTCCAAAGGTGGTCGAAGCCAACCGGCGACCCTTACCCCGGCTGCCTTCGGCATCTTGGATGAGCTCGGACGGGATCTCGTCGAGGAAGCGGCTCGGCGGGTTGTACTGACTCTGACCGAAGAGCATTCGGCTCCAGGCGTGGGTCATGTAGAGACGCTGTTCGGCGCGGGTGATGCCCACGTAACAGAGGCGTCGCTCTTCTTCGAGCTCGTCGGGGTCGGTGAGGGCTCGGAGGTGCGGGAAGATTCCGTCCTCGAGACCGAGCATGAACACGACGGGAAACTCGAGACCCTTTGCCGCATGCAATGTCATCAAAATCACGGCGGAGTCATCGTCGTCGATGTCGTCTGAGTCAGCGACGAGGCTGACTTGTTCGAGGAACTCGTCAACCGTCTCGAACTGGCGGGACACGCCGACGAGTTCTTGCAGGTTCTCGACCCGGCTCTCGGCTTCGACAGAGCGCTGGTCCTCGAGTTCGACCACGTAGCCGGTGTCGCGGAGGATGGCCTCCAGTGTTGGTGCCGGCCCCTTGTCGAGCTCGAGCTGGAAACTCTGATGCAGCTGCAAGAACGACGCGATCCCCTTGACCGCGGTGCCGGAAACACCGGCGTCATCCGCCCGCTCGAGCGCTTGGTAGAACGTGTAACCGTGCATCGCAGCGAAGGCGTCGATCTTGGCCACCGACGTATCGCCGATGCCACGCTTTGGCGTGTTCAAGATCCGCTTCAGGGAGACCTCGTCCGACGGATTGGAGACGGACTTCAGGTAGGCGATCGCGTCCTTGACTTCCTTGCGGTCATAAAACCGCGTGCCGCCGATGACCTTGTACGGAATGCCGACGCGCATGAGGTATTCCTCGAGCACTCGGCTCTGCGCGTTGGTCCGGTAGAAGACGGCCATATCGCCCCAGCGATAGTCGCCGCCGTCGTGCAAACGAGCGAGCTCGTTCGCCACGTACTGGCTCTCGTCGACTTCATCATCGGCGTGAAAGCGCGTGATCGTGTCGCCCGGACCTTCGTCGGTCCAGAGGTTCTTTGGCTTGCGACCAAAGTTGTTCGAGATGACCGCGTTTGCCGCATCCAGGATCGTTTGTGACGATCGATAGTTCTGCTCCAGCAGCACGACCGTGGTGTCTTGGAAGGCTTCTTCAAACTGCAGGATGTTTCGGATGTCCGCGCCACGAAACCGGTACACGCTGTTGTGAACAAGTGCGCCGTCTGCCACATAGTTGTGAATCGTGTCGACCTCGAGGTCATACACCGGACCCTCGTGATCATCAGCGGTCACCGACTCGACCAGAACTGGCTCGAGTTCTCCATTGCGCTCGACGAGCACCTCCATGCCTGGCCGGAGGTGGCTCATCGGTTGGTACTCATACAACGTGTGATCGACCTGCATCCGGCGACGAATGTTCAGTTCGCCAGCGTCGGCCATCGACTGCGCCATGGCCAACGCATCGGTGTAGGACTTGTGGCTCGTCTCGACGCGAACGCTCGCACTCTTTGACGCACGGACCGAGAACCCGGCCTTTCGAAGCCGCTCTGCCACCTCGGGGCGGTTTGAGCTCCACTGCACTCGGTGATAGCCAACTCCGTGTGTCGTGCGCCGGTCGCTGAACATTGTCAGGTTCACCGTCGACCGGCGCTTGCCGTTCTGCGGCCGGTAGTGAGGAAAGTCGATGTGGAGATCGAGATCGGCCATCAGGTGCTTGGCCGCCGTTTCCGTATCGAGCTCTTCGAAGAGTCGCTCGATCTGTGCGTCGCTCAACACAAGCTTGCGGCCAAGGCCGTGGAAGATCAACGTCGGGAGGCCGTACTGGGCAGCAAACCATGCCTCCCAATACTGCGCATCGGCTCGGCTGTCCGCGACTCGAAGAATCCAGAGGGCATCGCCGTGCTCTTGGTTCATCCGCACCTTGATCCCGAGCGTTTCGTTGCCGAACGCATCCTTTCGGGTTCCGGTACAGATGCCGATTCGATACCCGCGATCGGCTCGATACATCAGGTAGACGAAGTGTTGTTCGCCGGGCAGCGGAAGGAGTCGAGTTGGCAGGATGTGGTGCTCGGTTGCCGTGAGCGTCACCCCTCCAGCGGTCATCGTGTAGAGCCGGCCGCGATGATGCGTTTCCCGGACCTCAGCGATCGTCGACTCAACGAGTTCGGTGCCGCCGGACGTTCCGAGAACGGCGTCGCCGGGCGCAAGATCTTCGATCGAGCGGTCGCCATTCGGGGTCCTGACTTGTGTGCCGGCTGGCAAGCACTGGTCGTTGTCACCAACGACCGTTACCTGGCGGTGCTGATCAGCCAGTTTGAGCACCAACTCGTTCTGCACCGAGTTCGTGTCTTGATACTCATCGACCAGCAGGTGGCCGAAGCGGCGGCGGTAGGTCTCGAGTGCCTCGGGCGACTGACGGAAGAGGCGCACCGCGTTCAGCAGGAGATCGTCGAAGTCCATCGCGCCGGCCTGAACGAGGCGGCGCTGGTACTCCTGGTAGACGTCGGCCGCCTTCTTCTCCGTGATGACGCTTGCGCGATCAGAGAACGCGTCGGGGTCGAGTCCCTCGTTTTTCACCGAGCTGATCGTGTTGTGCATGGCCCGAGGCGGGAAGCGCTTCGGATCGATGTTGAGATCCTTCAGGACGTAACCGATGAGACGTTGCGCATCGGTCTGGTCATAGATCGTGAAGTTGGACGTGTAGCCGAGTTGAGCAGCTTCACGCCGAAGGATCCGAACACACGCCGAGTGGAAGGTGGACACCCACATCTTCTGCGCGACCGGACCGATGAGGGCCTGCACGCGATGCTTCATTTCGTTCGCCGCTTTGTTGGTGAACGTGATCGCCAAGATCTCGAACGGCGAGTGCCCTTCGTCGATCAACCAGGCAATTCTGCGGGTGAGCACTCTGGTCTTGCCGGAACCAGCGCCGGCGACGATCAACAGCGGTCCACCCGTGTGGGTGACCGCTTCGAGTTGCGCAGGATTGAGGCCTTCGAACAGCCGACCAGCGAAGTCGGCAGCCGGCGCGGGCATGGGATTCTGATCGGATTCCGCCATCGGCAACCACCCTAGTGCCGCCCTGCGACAGGCCCTGCGACGAACCCTGCGTTCGAGTTTGTCGGCACCCGGCTGGTGCGTCAGCGGAGATCGGCCCCGACGCTGGTAGCGAGCATGCGGCTCATCTCTTCGGCCAGTAGTCCGATAGGACCACGTGCCAGACCAAGCGGTAGCCCCCATTTCGAAGACGTCGCGACCTGCATCCACGCACCCGGCACCAACGTCGGAACAGAACCGTCAACCGTCGAAGCCGCCTCGTCAAACGAGCGGAAGCCGAACGAATGAGAAGGCACCAGAAGCTGGCGCGACACTCAAGGCCGAAGCCGTTGCGCTGATCGGGCGCCAAGAATGGCGTCAGGCCGAGCGAGTTGCTCGAACCGCTCGAGACCTCCGACCGAACGACATCGAAGTCGACGGCCTCGTCGCCATCGCTGCCGCCAACCGGCCCTTTGGCCGCAGCGCCCGACAGGCCATCACCCAGCTCAACGAACGCCTCGCAAACGATCGCAACCTCACAACATTCGAGCGCGCCGCAGGTCTCACGGCGATGAGCACCGCCCTCCTCGCCCGCGGTGATCACCGCGGAGCAGACACGGCGGCTCGCCAAGCGACAACCCTCGCTCCAGACCAGCCCGCGCCGTGGTGGCAACTCGCTGCGAGCTACGCCGGCCTCGGTTGGTTCGAAGACGCACAAACATGCCTCACGACCGGCAACGCAAAGGCCGGCGGCAAACCAACTCCTCCCATGGTGTCGATGCAGGTTGGCCGGGCAATCAATCGCTGGGCCATGTCGAAAACCCAGGCTCTTTGGATCGGCGTGATCGGTTGGCTCTTCGTCGGCGTGCTCGGACTCTCCTTTGCCATCACCACACCGTTCGTGGCTCGCGAGCTTCGCGTCCATGCGCTCGAGGGTGAGCTCAAAGAGATGGCGAACACCGCCTGGCAAACCCAGCACAAGGTTCGAATCATCGCGGCGCTCGCCGTCGCCATCGTCGTGGCGATCTGGTTCGGTGCAGTCGTGGTGCTCGGAAGCCGCTAGACCTCCCCAAAATCAGGGGGGAAACCAGGCAGTAAGGCTCACTTCTTCGGATGATTGTCCGACTGGTTCAACATGCAGCTCCACTTGCATCAGGGCATCACTCGCGGACTACGCGCACTCGTGCGCCCTCTTCTTGCGGTCCTCATCGCAGCCGCGCTCCTCACCACCTCGGGCGCTTCGCCAGCCTCTGCGGTTGAACCATTCGACGTTCCCGTCGTCTCCGTCAACCAGTCCGGCGACATCATCTACGCGGCCAACACGCTGCTGACGTGCCCTCCGTCTGCAACCTGCACCGACGCACAATCGAACCCCGGCGGCACCGCTCAAGCGAACAACAGCTTCACGATGATCGACGTTGACGTCGACGGTGACGCATCCACCTTCAACTCCTCATCGGCCAACCTCAATCTTCCGGCGGGTGCAACCGTGACCTGGGCGGGCCTCTTCTGGGGAGCGATCTCGACCGCGGCAAGCCGTAACCAAGTCCAGTTCGAAGTTCCGGGAACACCCGGCTACCAGACGATCACGGCTCCCGCCGCCAACGTGTACGACTCCGGCTCGAGCTACCAAGCCTTCGCTGACGTGACCGCCCTCGTGCAGGGCGCTGGCGCTGGCTCCTACACAACCGCCAACGTTCGCCGAAACACCGGCGGCGGTCGCTACGCGGGCTGGACCCTTGTGGTCGTGACCGAAGACGCCAACGAGCCGTTCCGAAACCTCGCGGTGTTCGACGGCTTCCAGCGAGTCAACCCATCGAACCCCGTCGACATCACCGTGTCCGGCTTCCTCAGCCCGCCCGTCGGCCCCGTCAACGCCGAGATCGGCTTCATCGCCTACGAGGGCGACGATCGATTCACGGGCGATTACGCGCAGCTCAACGGTGTCCGGCTCGGCGACGCACTGACGCCAACGACCAACTTCTTCAACTCGCGAATCACCGACGGTGGTGCCTACGCAACCGGCGGCAACCCGAACTACTTCGACCAGCTGGGTTATGACGCCAAGATCATCGAGACGGTTGGCATCATTCCTCCCGGCGCAACCTCGGCGACCGTGCAGCTTCGCTCCGCTGGCGACTGGTACTACCCGGGTGTTGTCACCACCGCGATCGACATCTTCGTTCCCAACCTCGTGCTCGACCTCGACAAGTCGGTCGTCGATAACAACGGCGGTGACGTCAACGTCGGCGACGTACTGACCTACTCGATCAGCTTCTCGAACCAGGGTGAGGACGCCGCGCTCGACACGGTCGTTCGCGATGCGATCCCCGTTGGGGCCACCTACGTGCCCGGTTCGGCCACCGTGGTGAGCGGCGACAATCTCGGCTCGGGCAATGCCAGCTACAACGCGGGAACCAACGAAGTCGAAGTCAACATCGGTGTTGGCGCAACGCCGACCGACGGCGGCCGCGTCGCTCCCTTCTCCACCTCCGGCACCTTCTACGACGTCCAGTTCCAGGTCACGGTCGATGCCGGAACAGAGGGCACCAACATCGACAACGTCGGGCAGCTCGATTACACCGCCGAAACCCTCGGCGACTCCTTCACGTCGGACACCCCGCTTCGCCGGGTGACGGTCGAGCCCCTCGCAGAACTCTCGCTCACCTCCAAGACCGACACGGTCGACCCGGTGATCGCCGGGCAGACGACGAGCTATTCGATCGACGTTGCCAACGCCGGACCCTCCCCCGCCGAGAACACCGAAGTCATCGACACACTCCCCGCTGGTTTCACCTTCGTCTCGGGCCCCGGCTGTAGCGCTGTTGGCCAAACGGTGACCTGTGCGCTCGGCACGATCGCCTCGGGCGCCACGGGAACCGCCACCTTCGATGTTGCGGTCGACGGCGACGCGCCTGCTCGCGTCGAGACGAACAATGCGCAAGTCACCTCGACGACTCCCGACGGTGACCCGCTCAACAACTTCGGTACCGAAACCACCGAGGTGATCCGCCTCGTCGATCTCGAAACGATCAAGACCTTCGTGCCGAATCCGGCACAGTCCGGCGGCCAGATCACCTACACCGTCTCGGTCACCAACAACGGTCCGTCCGACGCGCAGAACGTGCAACTCGCCGACAGCCTTCCCGCAGGCGTCGACTTCGTGTCTGCGACGTTGACCGCACCGACAGCAGGCAGCTGTTCCGAGCTGGCCGGCACGGTCACCTGCTCGTTCGCCGAGCTGGCTTCCGGCGACACCGAAACGGTCACCATCATCGTCGACGTTCCTTCGTCGGTCGCTGACGGAACCATCCTCACCAACAACGCGCAAGCCCGATCGACCGATCCCGAGGATCCCGCTGGCGCTCCGAACACGGCCACGACGAACACACCCGTTGGCCGCGCCGCCGATCTCGAGATCGACAAGACCGCCACCGGACCGTTCGTTGCCGGCACGACCGTCATCTTTGATCTGGCCGTGACAAACAACGGCCCGTCCGACGCCACGAATGTCGTCGTGGTCGACGCCCTTCCCCCGGGCACCACGTTCGTGCCGTCCTCAAGCTCGGCGACCTGTGCCCTCGCTGGCGACGTCACGTGCACGCTCGCTCAGCTCGACGCAGGTGACACAGCCAACTTCGCCGTGGCGATCACCTTGCCCAGCTCGCTCGCCGATGGCGACGTCCTGACGAACGTCGCCAAGACCGGAGCGGATGAAGTCGATCCGGTCAGCACCAACGACGAGGACTCGCTCGACATTCGAATCGAACGATCGGCCGACCTCTCCGTTGTGAAGAAGGCAACACCCGACGTCGTCGCCGCCGGTTCACAGATCACCTACACACTCGACGTTGAGAACGCTGGCCCGAGCGATGCAAGCGGAGTCTCAGTCACCGACACGCTTCCCGCTGGTGTGACGCTGGTTTCTGCGCCGGGCTGTACCGGTACGACCACTCTCACCTGTGCGGTCGGCAACCTTGCCGATGGCGCCACGACGTCATTCACCATCGTGGTCGCCGTCCCCGCCGGCACACCCGACGGAACAGCGCTCGCAAACGTCGCAACGGTCGCCGGCGCTGAACCCGATCCGAACTCGACCAACGACAGCTCGAACACGAGTACGAACGTCACCCGAACGACGCAGCTCGAAATCACCAAGGTCGAGTCGTCCGGCATCGCCGACCCCGCACAGGCCGGCACGCCGATCAGCTGGGACATCGTGGTGACCAACACCGGTCCATCCGACGATGCCGACATCTCGATCGCCGACGATCTCAGCGCACTTCCGATCTCAGGAGTGGCGGCAACGATCACGGGCGCACCGGCCAACACCTGCACGACTACGCCGGGCGCCGGCAACCCGGGCACCCTCGATTGTGCTGTCCCCACCCTCGTCGCTGGTGACTCCGTCACCATCACGCTCACGGGCACCCTCGATGACGACATCGTCGACGGCACGACGCTGAACAACGAGGCCTCCGCATCGAGCCCTACTTCTCCGACGGTGACGGGAACCGAAGAGACCACGATCGAGCGCAGCGCCGATCTCGATCTCACCAAGGTCGGTCCGCCGACGATCCTCGCCGGCACGACGGCGACGTGGACGGTCACACTCACGAACGACGGGCCGAGCGCAGCCGACAACGTCGTGATCACCGACATTCTCCCGCCGAACGCCACCTACGTCACCCATCGAATCATCGTCGGATCGGCAACGTGTTCGACCGCAACGGGCCCCCTCGTCTGTGAGTCGCCGATTCTTGGCGCCTCCGACGTCATCACGATCGAGATCGATGCCGAGGTCGCGGACACCGCCGCCGACGGATCGACCGCAACGAACAACGTGACCGTCACGTCCACGACGACCGACCCCGATCTCACGAACAACGATGCGACCACGACCTCGGCGATCGAACGAGAGGCTGACCTCTCGCTCGCCAAGACCACGCTCGACACGCCGATCGCGGCGGGCGAAGACGTTCGCTTCCAGTTGACCGCAACCAATGCCGGGCCATCCATCGCGACCGACGTCGTGGTCACCGACACGATCCCTGCCGGGTTCACCTTCGTACCTGCAACGAGCGACGCAAACTGTGCCCTCGTCGGAGTCACCGTCGAGTGCTCCACTCCCCTGCTCGACCCCGACGACCCGCCGGCAACGTTCATCATCACGTTGACCGCCGACGCAGCAACCGCAGCCGGCACCTACACAAACAGCGCAACCGTCGCCGCGACCGAGACCGATCCGAACGCCGCGAACGATGACGCTCAGTCCGATGTCGAGATCGAGCGACGTGCCGATGTGAGCGTGCTGAAGTCGGCCCAGGCCGGCCCGGCGATTCCCGGCGAGCCCTTCACCTGGACCATCGACGTCGCAAACGCCGGCCCATCGACCGCGACCGACACCGTCATCACCGACACACTTCCGCCAGGCGTCACCTTCGACCCAGCATCGGAGCCGCTCTGTTCCGTCACCGCCGGAACCCCGGCGACCGGTCAAACGTTGACGTGTTCGCTCGGCGACCTCGCACCCGCCGCAGCAATCTCGCTCTCGATCACCGTGGACGTTGACCCTGCCACCGGCGCCGGTTCGACCACCGCAACCCTCGACAACGTCGCGAGCGTCAGCTCCACAACCGCCGATCCGAACCCCGGAAATGACTCCTCGACGACGAGCTCACCGGTCGTCCCCCAGGCCGATCTCAGCACAACCAAGGCCGGTCCGGCCTCGGTCATCGCTGGTGAAGCGATCGTCTGGACCGTCACCCTCGACAACGCCGGCCCATCGCAAGCGACAAACGCAGTCGTGACCGACACGCTGCCTGTCGGCGTCACCTTCGACCCGGCCACGTCAGACCCGAGCTGCTCGGTGACAGCCGGAACCCCGGCGACGGGCCAAACCATCACCTGCACCTTCGCAACCGTCGACCCTGGCACGCCGATCGACCTCGCGATCGGCGGCACCGTCGACCCGTCAGCGACCGAGGGCTCAGTCCTCACCAATAACGCCACCGTCTCGGCCGACACGAATGACCCGGACACGAGCAACGACGCATCGAGCTCCGATACCGATGTGACCCGCGAGGTTTCGCTCACCGTTGCAAAGACCGTCACGCCGTCCACGGTCCAGGCTGGCTCCGACGTCACCTACACCATCTCTCTGACGAACGAAGGCCCATCGAGCGCTTCGCTCGCCACACTCACCGACACCTTGCCGAGCTCGCTCACCGTTGTGTCCGTCAACGTCTTGACCGCCGGGTCGTGCACCACCGCCGTCATCTGCCAGGTCACCGATCTACAGCCCGGCGATTCGCTGCAGGCCGAGATCGTCGCGACCGTGCGCCCGTCGACTCCCGATGGCGCCTCGATCAACAACACGGTGACGGCCACCGCTCCCGAGGACCCAACACCACAAAGTGCATCGGCACCGATCACCGTCACTCGAAGTGCTGATCTCAGCGTCACCAAGACCGCCTCCGCCGCCACGTTCGATGCTGGCGAAACCGTGACCTTCACCGTCGAAGTCGAGAACCTCGGCCCGTCCGACGCAACGTCCACCACGATCACCGACCCCGTACCTGCGGGCCTCATCTACGTCGACGCAAGCAGCGATAGCCGCTGTGACCTCGTCGGCACCGACGTGGTCTGCACGCTCGGAACGCTCACGACCGCCGCTGGCGCAGAGACGCTCGAACTCGTCTTCGACATCGACCCTGCAGCCGCTGCCGGGCCGATCGCCAATACCGCGACGGCCGACGCAACCGAGGGTGACCCCGACTCGACCAACGACGCGGGTGCCGACACCATCACCGTCACGGCCGATGCTGACCTCTCCGTCACGAAGACGTCTTCAGCCGATCCGATCGTGCCAGGCGAGCCCTACGAATGGACCGTTGGAGCCGCCAACGCCGGCCCCTCAACTGCCGTCGCCGCTGTCGTCACCGACACCCTCCCCATCGGCGTCACCTTCGACCCCGCAACCTCCGACCCCCGCTGCGTCGTGAGCTCCGGCACCCCCGCCACCGGCCAAGTCATCACCTGCACCATCGGCAACATGGCCCCCACCGGCCCAACCGCCACCACCTCCATCATCATCGGCGGCGACGTCGACTCAACCGTCACGGCCGCAACCCTCACCAACAGCGCCACGATCGACTCGCCGACCCCTGATTCGGGTACCGGCAACGACACGGCCACCGACGTGAGCCCAGTCGCTCCTTCGGCCGACCTCAGCGTCGTGAAGGTGGGCCCTGCCACCGTCACCGCCGGAACCGACCTCTCGTGGACGATCACCGCAACGAACGCTGGTCCGTCGACCGCCGTCGCGGCCGTCGTCACCGACACCCTCCCCATCGGCGTCACCTTCGACCCCGCAACCTCCGACCCCCGCTGCGTCCTCAGCTCCGGCACCCCCGCCACCGGCCAAGTCATCACATGCACCATCGGCAACATGGCCCCCACCGGCCCAACCGCCACCACCTCCATCATCATCGGCGGAGCGCTCGACGAAGCGGCTGCTGACGGCGGCGAGCTGGTCAACAACGCATCGATCGACTCCCCAACCGATGACCCCGACGCAACGAACGACACCGGCGACTCCCGAACCGACGTCGATCGTGTTGCCGATCTGCAGATCACGAAGCTGGCCGATGCCAGCGTGATCGTCGCCGGTGAGAACGTGACCTACACCGTGGTCGTCACCAACGACGGCCCCTCGATCGCCACCGATGTCAACATCTTGGATCCGCTCGCCACCGGTCTCACCGCTGTCAGCGCCACGCCGGCAGGACCCGGCACTTGCGACATCACCGGAAACATCATCGACTGCACGCTGGCCCAGCTCGCTCCCAGCGCCACCTTCGAGATCACCGTCGTTGCAACGGTCGACGCTGACGTCGCCGACGCAACGACTATCGACAACACCGCCTCGGCGACTGCGGCCGAGACCGACCCCGATGGGGCCGACGCTCTCGAGTCGATCACGGTGGACACCAGCGCCGACATCGGCATCACCAAGACGCTGCTCACAACGGACCCTGTCGCCGGCGAACCCGTCACCTTCGAACTGGTCGTCACCAACGACGGTCCGTCCGACGCCACCAACGTGACGGTCACCGACACGCTCCCAGCAGGCGTCACGTTCCAGCCGACCGGCTCGACCGCAACGTGTGCTGCAAGCGCCCCAGGAGCAACGTGCACGATCGGAACCGTCGCTGCCGGAACATCACAGACGATCACCATCGTCGCCGACCTGGATCCGTCGATCGTGCCGTCCACCCTCGTCAACAGCGCCAGCGCGACAGCAACCGAGGATGATCCGAACGCCACGAACGACATCGGCACCGCCGATATCCCAATCGTGCGCAGCGCCGATCTTGCGATCGACAAGGTCCCGCCCGCCGCAACGCCGGTTCCCGGTAGCCCCACCTCCTGGACGCTGGACGTCTCCAACATCGGCCCCTCCGACGCAACCAACGTCGTCGTCACCGACACACTTCCGGCTGGTGCGACCTTCAACGCTGCGGCCTCCGATGCTCGCTGCTCGGTGACCGCAGGAACCCCGGCGACGGGCGAGACGATCACCTGCACGCTGGCCTCGCTCGCCAATGCAGCAGCCGACTCATTCATCATCGCCGTCGATCTCGATCCCACGCTCACCGGCGACATCGCCAACACCGCGTCGGTCAGTGCGGACGAAGACGATCCGGATTCGACGAACGACTCCGAGACCGTCACGAGCACGGTTGCCCCATCAGCCGATCTGTCCATCGTGAAGGTTCGGATCACCGACCCAGTCGTCGCCGGCGAGAACGTGACCTACGAACTCACCATCACCAACGACGGACCCTCCGAAGCGGTCGATGTCACCGTCGAAGACGTCTTCCCGAGTGTCGTCACCTATGACGACCCGGCCTCGGACTCACGCTGTGATCTGGCCGGCACGTCCGTCAGCTGTGATCTCGGCAACCTCACTCCGGCCGCCGTCGAGACCATCTCGCTCACCTTCCTCCTCGACGATGACGCAACGCCGCTCTCGTTCCTCTCGAACACCGCAAGTGTCACGAGCTCGACGCCAGACCCCGACGAAGGCACCCCAACATCGGACAACTCGTCGTCCGCCGACGGTGCAATCACTCGCTCGGCTGACCTCTCCATCGTCAAGACGGGTGCCGCCGAACTCACCGCTGGTGGAACCGGTTCGTACTCCATCACGGTGGAGAACGATGGCCCATCGGTCGCAACCGGGGTGACGATCACCGACGCCGTTCCAGCCGGGCTGACCATCACCGGGTTCACCGGACCGGCCGGCTGCTCCACCACTCCGGGCGCCCTCACGTGCTCCATCGCATCGATGCAGCCTGGCGACTCGATTCTCATCACCGTCGATGTCGACGTCGCCTCGAACGTCGCCGCAGGATCGACGCTGACCAACAACGCATCGGTCTCGGCAAACGAGCCCGATCCGAACGCGGCGGACAACGGCTCCAGCGTTCCGGCCAACATTGTTCGCTCCGCCGATCTGTCGCTGACGAAGACCATTCTCACCAGCCCGATCGTCGCCGGCGAGCCGGTGCTGTTCGAGCTCACGGCAACCAACGCCGGCTTGTCCGACGCAACCGGGGTGACGGTCACCGACGTGCTCCCGACCGGTTTGACCTTCCGAACCGACCTCTCCTCAACGCCGTGTACCGCTACAGGCTCAACGGTGACCTGCTCAATTTCGAACGTGCCGAACGGCGACTCGGTCACATTCCTGATCGGCGCCGACACCGACCAAGGGCTCGCCGCTGCATCCACCCTTGCGAACGACGCAACCGTCGCCGCCAACGAACCCGATCCCGACCCGCTCAACAACGACGCAGCCGACTCGGCCCCCGTCACCCGTGAGGCGGATCTCTCGATCATCAAGCGAGGACCGGGCGGCTCATCGACCGCTGGTACCTCGCTCACGTGGACCCTCGACATCGCCAACGACGGCGCATCGGAAGCGACGAGCATCGTCGTCACCGACACGCTCCCCGTCGGTACGACGTTCCAGACGACCGGTTCCGACGCTCGCTGCTCCGCAGCTGGCACAACCGTGACGTGCACGATCCCATCGATCGCGGCAGGATCGACCGACCAACTGCTCATCAACGTCGATCTCGACCCCGGTTTGGCCGACGGGTTCGTCCTCAACAACGACGTGATCATCTCGGCCGCCGAGCCTGATCCCAACCCGCTCAACAACGAGTCATCCCACGCTGCCGACATCGCCCGAACGAGCGGTCTTGCCATCGCTAAGGTCGATGTGCTCGACCCCGTCGTCGCCGGTGAAGGCATCGCGTGGGACATCCAAGTCACCAACCTCGGCCCGTCCGACACCGACAACGTTCAGGTTGTCGACACGCTCCCGATCGGCGTTACGTTCGACCCGGCTGCATCCGACCCGGACTGCTCGTTGACGAGTGGCACGCCGGCGACGGGGCAGGTGATCACCTGCACCCTCGGAACGCTGGTGCTCAACGCCAACCCGACCATCCGGATCGCAGGCGACGTCGACCAGGGCTTTGCCGATGGCACGATGCTCGTCAACGAAGCGACCGCAAGTGGCGACCTCGCACCGCCCGTCAGCATCACCGAAGAGACCACCGTCAATCGGTCGGCTGAAGTCACGGTCACCAAGGTCGCCGGCACGTCGCCGATCACGCCCGGTGTTGTCGTGACCTACACGCTGACCGTCGAAAACGAAGGCCCGTCACAGGCGACCAACATCGAGCTCACCGATCTCATCCCACCCGGCGGCACCGTGGTGGACGTCCGAGTCGTCTCGGCACCAACGACCTTCACCTGTACGACCGGCACCGCAACGGTCGATTGCCCGATCGGCACGCTCGATTCCGGATCGACCGCAACGATCGAGATTGACGTGCTGCCTGCCGCCAATCTGCAGACCGGTGACACCTTCGAGAACAAGGCCGTTGTCACCGGCGACGAGGATCCGACCCCGGGCGAAGGTTCGACCATCGATCCGATCGCTCGCTCCGTCGACCTGAGCATCGACAAGGTGGCGATCGCTCCGACGGCTGCCGCCGGAAGCGGCACGACCTTCGACCTCACCGTCACGAACGCCGGGCCGTCGAACGCAGCCAACATTGTCGTCACCGACACGCTGCCGGCCGAAATGACGTTCGATCCGTCGACGTCCTCCCCTTCGTGCATCGCCCTCGATGCAACGACGATCGAATGCTCGGCGCCATCACTGGCCGCTGGTGATTCGCTGACCTTCACGGTCGGCGTGATCATCGATGCGACGGCAACCGGCGACCTCACGAACACCGTGGCGGTCACGTCGGATGAGCCGAACACCAACCTCGATCCGACCGACTCGGAAACGATCGCTCTCGACGAGGTCGCCGACCTCGAGATCGACAAGACCGGCCCGGACAGTGTCGTCGCCGGTGAGGCGATCTCCTACGACATCACCGTTGCCAACTTCGGCCCCTCGATCGCTCGAAACGTGACGATCACCGACGAGGTTCCGGCTGGGATTGCACTCACGCTCCCCGCCGACTGTTCGCTCGCCGCTGGTGTTCTCACCTGCAACCTCGGCGACATTCCCGTCGGTGGAACGCTTGACGTGACGCTCACCGGCATCGTCGACGCCGACTACGAGGGCGTGCTTCGAAACGTGGCCAGCGCAGCCTCTGACGCCGCCGACCCGAACCCACTCAACGACGTCGACACCACTCAGGCAACGGTCGAACGCATCGCCGATCTCACGGTGACGAAGTCGCTCGAGACCGACGATCCCAAGGCGGGCGGCAACGCCACCTGGTCGATCGTCGTCACCAACGATGGCCCGTCGACCGCTACCGACGTGGTCATGACCGACTCCCTCCCCGACGGGTTGAGCGTGGTCTCGACGTCGATCGACGGTTGCGACGACACGATCAGCTGTGAACTCGGCGACCTCGACGTTGGCGAATCGGTGACCATCACCGTTGAAACCTCGATCGATGTGTCGGTCGTCGGAGCGATTCAGAACACCGCATCGGTCGAAGCCACTGAGACTGATCCAACAACAGCGGAAGCCACGGCCAACGGCCAAGTCACCCGATCCAACTCGGCGCTCGCCATCGAAAAGACGGTTGAAGCATCGAGACTGACGACCGGATCCCCCGTCATATGGACCGTGGTCGTCACGAACGACGGGCCGGATGCGGTCGTGACGCCGATCACGCTCGCCGACTCGCTCCCGCTGTCGCTGGCCTACACAAGCCACACCGCACCCGACGGAACATCGTGCACCATCGCTGGCCAGCAGTTCGACTGTGAGATCGACGGTCTCGCGAGCGGCTCCACTGCTGTCATCCAGATCGTGACCAACGTTCGAGCCACCGTCGGCTCAGTCACCAACACCGCGACCGCTTCTGCGGGTGGCCTCGTCGGCGGCGATGGCCCGGATGGTGTTGTGGTTGTGGCATCGTCCGCGGTCGCTCGGGCGCCGCAGGGTCGACTGGCCTTCACCGGTGCAGGCACGCTCGGCTTGATCTTCGTCGCAACGCCAATGTTGATCGTCGGCTTCTTGGCCGTCCGAGTCGCCAAGCGCGAAGACGAAGAAGCGCTCGCCTGATCAGCGCCGGGCCGCGTGCCCGAACACCAGCGCCAAAATCTCAGCCATCGCTTCGGCGACCGCATCAACGACTGCAGCGGCGAATGCACCAACGACTGCATCGACGAGCGCTTCGACTTGCTCTGACCTGGCCGGTGGTTGTGAGATGTCGACATGAGTGACACGAGCGCCGAAGCCCCAGCCGTCCTAACCGAACAACGAGGCCGGGTGCTGATCATCACCCTCAACCGGCCCGAGGCTCGCAACGCCATCAACGGTGCGTTGTCCCACGGCTTGTGGGAGGCAACCCAGCAGCTGAACTCCGATCCGGGCCTGACGGCCGGCGTCCTCACGGGCAACGGCGGAGGTTTCAGCTCGGGAATGGACCTCAAAGCCTTCTCTCGCGGCGAAGACATCGGCCCGATGATGGAGTTCATCAAGGCCGGAGCAGAGAAGCCTCTCATCGGCGCCATCGAGGGTTTCGCCATCGCCGGCGGCCTCGAGCTCGCGCTGTCGTGTGATCTGCTCGTCGCATCCGCCGGTGCGAAGCTCGGCATTCGTGAAGTGAAGGTCGGACTGTTCGCCGCCGGTGGTGGCGTGCTGCGCCTCCCGAGTCGAGTTGGCTACGCCAAGGCCATGGAGATGGCCATCACCGGCGACAACATCTCCGCTGAAGAAGGGATGGAGTTCGGCTTGATCTCCGAGGTGACCGAAGCCGGCGGTGCGCTCGATGCCGCCATCGCACTCGCCGAACGAGTCGCCAAGAACGCACCCCTCGCCGTCGCGGCATCGAAGCAACTCGTGAAGGCCGCCAGTCAGGGTTATGACGAAGCAGAACTGTGGAAGCTGCAAGCCTCCTTGCAGGGCCCCGTGTTCACCTCAAATGATGCCAAGGAAGGCCCAACGGCCTTCGCCGAGAAGCGCGACCCTGAGTGGACCGGCACCTGAGTAGGGTCTGCGAGGTGGACGTCATCTCGCTGCTCAAAGGCCATCGCTCGATTCGAAAGTTCACCGAGGAGCCAATCGATGAGCCGGTGATCACCGATCTCATCGCTGCTGGTTTGGCGACCGCAACGTCGTCAAACCTGCAGGGAACCACGGTGATCCGCGTGCGCGATGCTGAGAAGCGCGCCGCGATCGCCACGCTCGCCGGCGGGCAGACCTATGTCGAGAGCGCCGCCGCGTTCTTCGTCTGGTGCGCCGATCTCCACCGCTCTGCGATGGCGTGCGAGATGGCAGGCGGCGACTTTCACGCCGGGATGACCGAACACTTCATCATCGCCGCCACCGACTGCGCGCTCGCCGCTCAGAGCACCGTTGCGGCAGCCGAATCCATCGGCCTTGGCATCTGCTACATCGGCGGTATTCGTAACGACCCCACCCAGATGACCGAGCTGCTCGAACTTCCGGAGCAGGTCATGCCGCTTTTCGGTCTGTGCCTTGGATGGCCCGATCAGGATCCGGCGGTTAAACCCCGCCTTCCGTTGTCGGTCACCCTCAAGGATGATCGCTACGACCAGTCGAACGATCAGGCTGGCATCGAGGCGTACGACGAGCAGATGCGCGAGTACTACAAGGAGCGGACGGGCGGAAAGGTCGACCGCACGTGGAGTGCTGACATGTCGGGCTTGCTCGGCAAGGAAAGCCGGCCGTTCATGCGTGACTACCTCGACGGCCAGGGTTTCGCCACGAAGTAGGCCGTGGCGTCAGCCCTGACAGCTGTGCCGGGCTCTCGTGCTCGGCGGCGCTCATCGCCAGGGTTCCTCATGAGAAGCAGAATCGTGCCGACGGGTCACGTATGGATTCGCGAGGGAACACAGCACGGCTCCGTTTGAGCCGAAAATTGGCTGCCGTCATGGCGGCGATCGTGATGACGCTGCTCTCCGCAGCGCCGGCTTCGGCTGAAGCATCCGTGCAGATCGGCGCCAGCTGCAACGATGCTGGCAACCGACGAATTCGACTGACCCATGATCTCAAGATCGAGGTGCAGTGGTTCTTGGATGGCCGCGGCTACCTGGAGCCAAGCGACTCACAACAGACGATCGTCGCCTCCGTTCCCGGTGATGGAAAGTCGCACGTCATCGAGTTGCTCGCCATGCCCAGCAAAGAGCTCATCGAAGCCTTCCCCGTCACGTTTGCAGCGTGCGCTGGCGTCACGACCACCGTGTCAACAACCGACGCGGTCAATGCCGATCTGACCATCGCCTATGTGGCGGGGATCCCCGCGGGAGACGCCGACGGCGGCTTAGTGGTTCGGTCGGGTCCGTCGACCTCGAACGACGCGCTCGGTGTGTTGCCGAATGACACCAAGGTCGAAGTTCTCTCCTGGCCCGGAAACGGCAACTGGATCGAGGTCGTATCGCCGATCCAAGGTTGGGTTGGCACGAAGTACCTCACGACAACAGCCCCCTCAGCTGCGACGACCACAACCGTCGAGGCAACAACGTCCACGACTTCGTCGAGCGACGATGCGACGACGACGACCGCACCGGCCACAACAGCAGCCGGGGACGACTCGGGTTCCGGCGCAACGATCGGGCCCGCGTCAGACGAATCGGACGAGGAAGCCGGTCTCTGGGGATCGATCCCAGCGTCGAACGACGACACACCAGCCGAACTCGCTGCATCCGATGGCGACGACACGTCTCAAAACGGTGACGAGACGGACGCCGAGCTCGAGGCAAGCACCGAAGAGGCAAGCACAGACGAGGCAAGCACAGACGGTTCGAACGGTTCCGCGACGAACGTGGTCACCGACGGCAGCACGCAAGAAGACGGCTCCGACGGTGCACCAGACGATGGAAGCAGCATTGGCGGAATCGCATTCTTCGCGATCGGTGGCCTGTTGCTCTTTGGCGGCATCATCGCCGTGATGCGCCGCCAGCACTCCAAGTCAGTGGACGAAATCGGCGACGCCCCAACCGTCGCCGTCACAACTGTCGAGGAAGCACTGCCCTCTGGCCAAGAGCTTCTGGCGGCAGCATCAAAGCCACTCCCCCAGCGCCAACGTAAGGCCTGATCAAGCGGCCACCACAGCGCTCCGCTTTCCTGAGCTCAGTGTCCTGAACTGGGCGTTTCTTACTCGGCCTCTTGAACCGGGCGTCGCGAACCCGGCGCCTCGAACCGGGCGTCTTGACCGGGCGTGTTGGACTCGGCCGCTACGAGTGAACGACGGGGCGGCCAGCCTGCACCACGGTGTCGACCCGCGAACGAAGGTCGCTCAGATCCAAGGTCGGGCCATCGAACACCACCAGATCGGCAGCCTTGCCAACCTCGATCGTCCCGATTTCATCGTCGATCCCCATGAGCTCAGCGGCAACGCGTGTCGTTGCTTCAAGCACCGCTCCCGGCGTCATTCCGAGCGACTCCATCTCGGCGAGTTCGCGCAGGTTCTGGCCGTGAGGGGTCACTCCTGAATCGGTTCCCATCGCGATCTTGACGCCAGCTGCGATCGCATTGGCCACCGATCGGCGGTGGACCTCAACAACACCTCGGGCCTTTGCGATCACGGTGGCTGGCATGTCGACGCCACGATCGGCCGCATCGATCACGCCCATCGGAGCGATGAGTGTTGGCACGAGATAGGTGCCTGCCTCGAGCATCATTTCGATCGCCTCATCGTCGAGGTAAATGCCGTGTTCGATCGAGCGGATGCCCGCCCGCACCGCATTCTTGATGCCCTGGGTGGCTTGGGCGTGGGCCATGACGAACCGATGCGCCGCTGATGCTTCCGCAACGAGAACATCGAGCTCGTCCGCCATGAAGTGTGGGTGCTGAGGATCATCACGAGGCGACAGCACTCCGCCTGATGTGCACACCTTGATCACGTCGGCGCCGGCTCGAATCAGCTCACGAACCTTGATTCGCATCTCATCCGGTCCATCGACGATGTTGTGCGGGCGGCCGGGGTGAGCGTCGAGCATTCCCGGCATGTGTGCACCGCACACCTCCCAGTTGTCGCCGTGTCCGCCCGTTTGCGAAAGGATCGAGATCGACAGCTGCATCCTCGGGCCCGCAATCAGCCCTTTCTCCTGCGCTTCCTTGACGCCAAGGTCGCTGCCGCCAGCTTCGCGAACTGTGGTGATGCCACACGCGAGCGTCCGTTCCATTCGCTCGGCGGCTTGGAAAAAGTTCATCGAAAACGGCGTCTGGGCGTGAGTGTTCGGACTGAAGTCGCCGTCGGCCATGAAGTGCACGTGGCAATCGATGAGTCCGGGTGTGACGAGCTTGCCGGAGCAGTCGATCGTCTCGACCTCATCTGTGTTCGCTGCTCCGCTCGCTTCTCTGGAGCCACTTGCGCTGGCGCTCGAGAGGTCTGAGCCGACCTCGACGATCCGTCCATCCTCGATCGCAATGTCGACGAGCCCGCTTCGAACCTCTTGTGATGTGCCGTCGAAGAGTGTGGCGTTGGTGAGGAGGAGTCGATCGGATGAGGTCGGCATCGTCGGAGCGTAGAGCAATCGGGGCCGGACGGAACTGGGGCGGCGGTGTGATGCTTGGTTTCTCGGACTCTTCGGAGCTCAAAAACCTGAAAGCGAATGAGACTTGACCCCTCAGCACCCAGAACCCACACCGAACCCGCCGTCGGCACCCAGCGCGCAGCGCTCCAATCACACGATTGGCCGCCGCCGACGTTCCGGCCGGCAACCAACGCGCTCCGAGTCCATGTGCGGAACGGGCGCCGAGTTGGAGCCGGCAGCGGAAGGTGAGAGGGTGCGAGCGATGTCAAGCAACGCGCCGACGGCGATCGACGAGACGGGGCCGAGCGAGAGCATCTCGCCGGCGGCGTGGCGGGCTCTCGCTGTTGGCGCGGCAGGTTTTGTGCTGGTGGGGTTCAACGGGACGGCGACCAACATCGCATTCGGCGACATCGCCGCGTCGTTCCCCGACGATCCCGAGACGACGGTCGGGTTTGTATCGTCTGGCTATCTCGTCGGCACAGCGGCGTTTCTCCCTCTCGCCGGCCGGATCGCCGATCGCCAAGGTCGACGAAAGATCTTCCTGCTCGGTGTGGTGCTGTTTGGCCTTACCGGGCTGATCTCTGCGGTCGCCCCAAACGTCTGGGTGCTGATCGCCGCCCGATTCGTCCAGTCGATCGGTGGTGCACTCGTCATCCCAGCCTCGCTCTCGATGGCGCTCCCTTTGTTTCCCGTCAGCCGCCGATCGAGCGCCGTCGCAACCTGGGCGGCTGCTGGTCCGATCTCCGCTGCGATTGCTCCAACCGTGTCGGCCGCAGTGCTCCAGGTCAGCGACTGGCGTTGGCTTTACTTCGCAAGCGCCCCGATTGCAGCGGTGGTCGTCGTCGCTGCGCTGCGTCATGTCGATGAGGTCACGCCAGACACGCCGTCTGGCCGGCTCGACATTCTGGGAGCGGCGCTCGGCACCGCCGGCATCGGTCTCGCCGTCTTCGGCGTTGGAAAGGGGAAGGACTGGGGTTGGTCGAGTTCGCTCGCCATCACGTGCTTCGCTGTCGCCGCGGCGTGCATCGTTGGCTTTTTGGTCTAGTCACGGCGCCATCCCGAGCCGATGATCGACCTGGGTCTGTTCGCCGACCAACGCGTGTGGATGACGAGCCTCGCCAACACGTTCGTCTCGGTCACCAGCCTCTCGATCTGGCTGGTGTGGCCGCTGTATCTGGGTCGGATTTGGGACTACTCGAAGCTGGATATCGGGCTCGCGCTGACCGCCGGTCCGGTTGCCGCGGCCACGATGACGTTGGTCGGTGGGCGCGTCGCCGACCGATTCGGGCATCGTTGGCCGATCCAGATCGGCAGCCTGTTCATGGTCTTTTCGGTGGGCTGGTGTTGGCTCGTGCTCGATGCCGAGGGGCGCTACGTCACGTCGTTCTTGCCCGGCATTCTCTCGTTCGGTTTCGGCTGGGGCCTGTCATCGCCAGCGATGAACAGCTTCGCCCTCTCCGCTGTACCTGAGCTCGCATGGGGTGCGATGAACGCTGCGTTCAACATGTTGCGCAACGTCGCCGGAGCGGTCGGAGTCGCTGCAGCCGTCGCCTTCACCGGCGCCGCCGATCGGCCAGACATCGTCGCCGCCTTCGACCGGGCCTACGGCTTCTTCTTCGCCTTCACCGCCGCCGCAGCACTCATCGTCGTCTTCGCCTACCCCAAAGACACCTAACCCCTCCCAATTTCACGCGTTCAACCCGCCACACCTCTGAGGTCGATGAGGGTCACGCAACCTGCCGCACCTCAGAGGTTGATGAGGGTCAACGGCCGTACTACCAGGCGAATCGCGAATCGTGCGACCTGCCGCACCTCTGAGGTCGATGAGGGTCAACGGGGCGTTCGGGTTGGTGTTCGGACGGGTCACTCCCTGCGGCGCGTTTCGGGCGCGTTTGGGGCGCGTTCTTCGACGCTCGAAGTGCTGCTGTTGGATTGGGTGTGGCTGGTTGGGCCAGCTACTCCCACTCGATGGTGCCGGGGGGCTTTGACGTGATGTCGTACGCCACTCGGTTGACCCCGTCGACCTCGTTGATGATGCGATTGCTCATCCGCTCGAGGAGGTCGTAGGGAAGACGCGCCCAGTCGGCGGTCATTGCGTCATCGGACGTGACGGCGCGGATGATGACCGGATGCGCATAGGTGCGCTCGTCGCCCATCACGCCGACGGTCTTGATGTCGGCGAGAACGGCGAAAGACTGCCAGAGATCTCGTTCGAGGCCAGCAGACGCAATCTCTTCGCGAACGATCGCGTCGGCGTGCTGAAGGATCTCCACCTTCTCGGGTGTGACCTCACCGATGATGCGAACACCCAGACCGGGGCCAGGGAACGGTTGACGCTGCACGATCTCGTCCGGCAACCCCAGCTGGGAACCGACTTCACGAACCTCGTCTTTGAAGAGGTTTCGGAGCGGTTCGACGAGATCGAACTCGAGATCGTCAGGCAGTCCACCGACGTTGTGGTGACTCTTGATCTTCGCAGCGTCTCCTGTGCCGGACTCGATGACGTCGGGATAGAGGGTTCCCTGCACCAAGAAGTCGGCGTCGTCGATACCGCCCGATGCGGCTTCGAAGACACGGATGAAGTGTTCGCCGATCGCCTTGCGCTTGGCTTCCGGCTCGACGACACCGTCGAGCTTGGCGAAGAACTCATCGGCAGCCCGAACATGGATCAACTCCATGCCCTGGTGCTTCTGGAACGTCTCAACCACTTGGTCGGACTCGTTCAATCGCATGAGGCCGGTGTCGACGTACACACAGGTCAGCCGGTGGCCGATCGCCTTGTGCACGAGTGCGGCAGCGACAGCCGAATCGACACCACCGGACAAACCACAGATGGCCCGTCCGTCGCCGATTTGTGCCTGGATGGCCGCTACCGACGCTTCGATGATCGATCCCATGGTCCAGCTCGGGTCACACCCGGCTTCACGCCACAAGAACTGCTCGATCACTTCCATCCCGTGGGGCGTGTGGCCAACCTCGGGGTGGTACTGAACGGCGTAGATCTTGCGCTCGATGCTCTCAAACGCAGCGACCGGAGCGTTCGGCGTCGACGCGGTCGCAACGAACCCATCAGGAACGTCGGTGATCGCGTCGAAGTGGCTCATCCACACGACCTGTTCGGCCGGGATGCCATCGTGCAAGAGCGCCGAGTTCGACCCCTCGATGCGGTTCATCACGGTGCGGCCGTATTCGCCACGATCTTCGCGACCAACAACACCACCGAGCTGTTGAGCGATCAGCTGGGCGCCGTAGCAAATACCAAGTATCGGGATTCCGAGGTCGTAGATGGCCGGGTCGAGCGCAGGTGCTCCCTCGACGTTGACGCTCTTTGGGCCACCGGACAACACGATTGCGGTCGGTTCCTTGGCTGCGACATCAGCCGCACTGATCGTGTGCGGAACGATCTCGGAGTACACCTTCAGCTCGCGCACTCGGCGAGCGATGAGTTGGGCGTACTGCGCACCAAAGTCGACGACGAGAACAACTTGATCAGGGGCAGCGGTGGCGGCGTTCGCCGCATCGTTCAGAGAATCAGCGTTCGGGGAATCAGAACTGGTCGTCTCAGAGTTGACGGTCATGACTCGACCACGACGAGTTCTGCCTTCTGCAGTTCTTTCACGGTCTCATAACCAAGGGTCGCCATCGACTGGCGCAACGACCCAAAGATGTTGGCCCGACCGTCGGAACGAGTTGACGGTCCCGTCAGCACCTCGGTCAACGAACCAACCGAATCGAGCTCGACGAGGCGACCCTGAGGAAGATCGGGGTGAACGGCTGTGCGGCCCCAGTGCCACGAACCACCGGGTGCACCGTCGGCACCAGCGAGCGCCGAACCGAGCATGACGGCATCAGCGCCGCAAGCAACAGCCTTGGCGATGTCACCACCGGAGCGAAGTCCACCATCGGCGATCACGTGGACGTAGACACCCGTCTCGTCGAGGTGACGCATCCGAGCGGCGCGCACATCAGCGATCGCTGTTGCCATCGGTGAACCAATGCCGGTGACGCTGTGAGTTGTGGCAGCACGGCCGCCATCGACACCAACGAGCACACCGGCCGCACCGGTTCGCATCAGGTGAAGTGCCGCTTGGTAGCTCGCACAGCCGCCGACGATCACCGGCGTCTCAAGCTCACGCACGAACTGCTTCAAGTTGAGCGGCTCAGAATCGGACACGTGCTCCGCAGAGATGACGGTGCCCGAGATGACGAGAAGATCGAGCTCGGCGTTGAGCAGCGTCTCTGCCATGGCGGCCACGCGCTTGGGCGATACCGATCCAGCGGCGTACGCACCGGCTGCGTGGATGGCTTTGATGCGCTGGGTGACGAGGTCGTAATCGACCGGTGCGGAGTAGAGCTCACGAAGACGAGCCTGAGCGGCGTCGTGATCCATCTCGGCGATCTCGGCGAGGTCGCTGGACGGGTCGTCATGACGAACCCACACACCCTCAAGATCGAGCACACCCGCCCCGCCGAGGCCATCGATTTCAATAGCCCGCTCCGGGCTGACGACGGAGTCCATTGGTGACGCAAGGAACGGAAGTTCGAACCGGTAGGCGTCGATCTGCCAAGACAGATCCACCTTCTCCTGATCGCGGGTACGACGACTCGGCACGAGCGCCAGTTGGTCGAGGCTAAACGCCCGACGCCCCGATTTTCCGAGTCCAATCTCGATCTCGGCCATGCAGCTGCCCTTCCTGCGGTGCCAGCGAACGTCTCAGCTCGCCGAGGGAAGAGGTCAGACTAACGGAGACCGCTCGTAAGAAGGGTCTCGAACGTCAGTCTTTCACGGCTTGTTTGAGGATCTGCTTGGCGATCGCCGCGTTCATCTCGAAAACCGCCTTGGTCCCGCGCTCAGCGACGTTCTTGACGACCGAACCACCGGTGGCGGTTTCGATGGCATCGAGGCTTCCGAGCACGCCACTTCGGGTCGCATCAGTCGCCTTATATCCCATCGTCGTGAGCGCCTTCACGATGTCGCTTTCACCAACCCCGCCGGGAGCTGACTTTGCAATCACCTGCAGAGCATCCTTCGTCAGCTCGGCCGAGGAGTTCACGACATCAGCGATACCCATCGGGCCCGCGATGTCACCATCGACCGAGGCCAGCCAACGGCGGACCTTTTGGGTGATTTCGTCGTGGGTCTCGCCGTCGAAAGAAAGGGTTGGCATCGCCTGAACCTACTGGCCTTCGAGGTAGAGCGACAGGTGCTCGGCCTGGGCAAAGGCAAGGTTGCGTCCCGCATCGTCATCGGTAGAGACGATGACAAAGCGATCGACGATGACGAAACGCAGACCGAACATGGACACGTCGGTCTTGTCGTTGGTGAGCTCGCTCACAGACGTGAGCGATGAACGAGCGTCGGTCTCTGAGCTGAACTCGGCGATCTCAAGGAACGCGTCACCAGTCGAGCTCCACACCGAGACGGCAGAAACGGCGACCGGTCCTGTCGGATCGATCCACCAACCCGGGCTCGACGTAAACACTTGCCCATCGGCAAGGAAGGCGTCGCGATCCCAACGGTAATCGGCCAGCTGATCTGGCGTCGGCACGCCGGTTGTGAACGGGGCCGATGTGGCCTCTGGCGTCGGTGCGGGAACAGTGGTTGTTTGCCCGGGGGCAATCGTCTCCGGTGGAGCCGATTGATCGGTAGCGGGGGGACCCGTTGTTTGGAGTTCTGGCTCGGCGAATTCGGCCGGGCCAGTCGTCGTTGGGATCTCTTCCGCGGCGATCGGCCCCTCGATCGCTTCGAACCGGTCGGCCGCCGTTGTCCCAAGGCCAAACTCCCTCAGGAGCTCGTCGAACCAGCTCTCGATCCACTCATCAAAGGCGCCGGTTTCGACCGTGGCGAGTTGATCGGTGACTCCGCCGATGACGGTCGGAGCAAGCGAGAGATACCAGCGGCCGTCACGTTCGACGACGACGAACCCAGCGTCGACGCCGGTCATGCCAGCGCCAACACCAAAGATCGGTTCCGCAAGCTCGTCATCACAGATCGTTTCAGTGCTGTATTGGTCGCTCCAGTTGAAACACCGGCCGTCGTAGTTCACGGTGTAGGACTCACCCTGGTCAGCCACGCTGAAGGCGAACCCGTCGACGGTGACGACGGTCTGTCCACGTCGCTCCGAAGTGGAGGTCTCGAGGCTGTCGAGCGACCACGTTGCGCCGGCTACCTCGTTGCGAAACTCGTTGGTCGATGCTTGCCACTCGGGCAGCACGAGCGGCGAATAGTCGTACAAGACTCGGGCTTCTCGCGGGTCCATCAGCGTGAGGACACCCTCCCAATCGAGCTCAACCATCTCGGCGGCCATCTGCTCGATCACGGCTTCGGGGCTCGATGCCCCAACCGGAAGCGGCCCTTCGCCGAACACGGGAGCCGGTCTACCTTCAACGGCTCGAACCGCTTCAGCGGCCGTGTACCAGACGCTCACGTACCAACCGCCGTCTTCCTCGACGACGGTGAACCGCAGCTCGTTGTCACCAAGGTCGTCGACGTCGACCTCGGTCGGCTGGGACTCGAGCGGTTCGTCCATGCGATCCGTCAGCGCACTGCCGACCGGTAGTTCGGAGGGGTTGGTGGTCGTCGTCACCGTTCCGCCGGTGACCACAACGTTGACGACGCCATCGCCAATCGGTGTCGACTCATAGGTCAACCCATCGATCTCAATATCGACACCACCGACCGAATTCAGATCGGTTCCCTCTTCGACGACACCAATACGTTCGATCTCGGCGAACAGCTCGAGTGAAGGTTCGACAAGGCTTTCCCGTTCGCTCGGCAACAGCACCTCGGCCGCTCCGAGCACATCTTCATTCTCGATCGCAGTGAACAGGGCGCCCACAGCGTCGTCGGGCGATTGTGGACCTGCTGGTTCGCTCAGTGCGCTCTGCACCGCGAACGCTCCAGCGACGCCGACCATGCCGAGCGCACCGATCAGACCAACCCGCAGGAAACTGGATGGCTTCTTCGTGACGGCGGTGCTGGTCGTCTGCGTTGACGACACCGAATCGAGCAACTCGACGGGGCCCACCGATGCTGCGGCCGAGCTGGGTGCCGGCTGGAACGAGCCGGGCTGGATGGGCGCAGCCTGGGTGGGCGCAGCCTGGGTGGGCGCAGCGGGAGCGGCCCACTGGGGTGACGGTTGCTGGGCCGGCGGCTGCTGAGCAGACGGATACTGCGCTGGCGGAAACTGCGCCGGCGGCTGCTGCGCCGGCGCTTGCTGAGCCGATGGATACTGGGCCGGCGGCGGCTCGGGCGCATGGTGGTGCGGAGGCGCTGGCTGGTCCGATGGCGCGCTCCCTGGCGACGCGGGCGGGTTCGGGCGCTCGGGCATCGACGGGTCACCGTTCATCGGGAAAGTGTGGTTCACCCAAGGGGCATCGACGTGTCGCCCCCTGCACTTGAGGAACGCACTGCGGCCAAGACCTCACTGGCACTGCAATCAGCACTGCAAACATCACTGCAAACAGCACTGCAATCAGCGCCGGGGTCCGCGCTGATGTGATCGACGAGCTAGCCCCCGGCCGGGTGTCCAACCTCGCCGTCGTTGGAGCGACGGAGGCGGACGCGCCTGATCACATCACTGATGATCAAGGCCACAACCGCCCCCGCCAAGGCGACACCGACGAGCGAGCCAATCCCACCACGAACACCGACGACCAGAACGGCAACACCTGCCGCTCCGACGAGCAACGCCTCGAGCACAAGGACCCCGAGACCACTGCGAACGAAACCAGCAGCCATCAGCACCACGACGAGCAGCGAAGCGACCGGCACGAGAAACCAAACCACCCGCAGCGGCGTCAACACATCGAGACCCAGGCGCTGTGCAGCACGAAACATCTCGTAGCTGTTACGCACAACCGAGCCCGATTCGACCCATCCAAGCCAGCCAACCCCGCCGAGCGCGAGCGCAAGCACGCTCGCCGTGACGCGGGTGCCGATCGAGTCGCTCAACTACCCGACCGCTTTGCGGAGCTCGCTCGCGAGATCTCCCTTGCGGCCGACATCGACCGCGTCGAGACCAAGCCACGCCGCCATTTCGTGCAGCTTGACCGCCATCGCCCGTGCGGTCGCAACGCGATCGGTTGCTGGCTCGGCGAACGCAGCCTTGGCGAGAAGCCGGCCCGCCTTCCGGTCGGCCTTGAGGTCGACTCGACCGACCAGCTCGTCACCCATAAGGAATGGCAGCACGTAGTAGCCGTGCACCCGCTTCTTCTCTGGGACGTAGATCTCGATGCGGTAGTGAAAGTCGAACAATCGCTCGGCACGGTCTCGGAACCACACGACCGGATCGAACGGGCTGAGGAAGGTCGAGGCGTTGATCGATCGAGGCGCTCGCGCCTGCGGGTGAAGGTAGACGGGGCCCTTCCATCCATCGACGTTCACTAGCTCGAGCGCTCCCTCATCGGCCAGCTGGGCGAGAAGTGGGCGGGCCACCGGCATCTTGAGCCGGAAGTAGTCAGCGATATCGGTGGCCGTTCCGATGCCGTGGCTCTTCGCACCGAGGAGCAGCATCTGACGGTGAGCCTCATCATCACTCGGCGTTGGTTGTGAAGCGATCGCTGGGTCGATCACTCGCTCGGGGATGTCGTAGACGGTCAGGAATGTCTTGGTTCGTTCGTGGATCGCCAACTCGCCGGTGACGTACAGCGCTTCAAGCGCCCACTTCCCCTTGGAGTACCCCCACCACGGTCCGGTCCGGCCGCCGGGATCTGACAGATCAGAGACCGACAGTGGTCCAAGTGCCTCCACCTCGTCTCGCACGGCCTTGAGATAGCCCGGCAGTTCCGACTCCAGCCGGCTCGCCATCTTCCAACGATCGCTCTTCATCCGTGACCGCAGCAACGGCTGCAGGCTCATCGACGTAATCGATGCCTCGTGTGCGAGGTACTCCATGTTCTCGCCGGAGCGCCAGATCCAATCGTCGAGACGATCACGGTCGTAGGGACCGAGGCGAGCGAGCATCGGCATGAAGTGGGAACGAGCGCAAACGTTGACCGAGTCGAGCTGCAGGATCGACATTCGCTCGAGCGCCCGCCGAAAGTGACGGACGTTGACCGCCCCGGTTGGTGCGGGGTCGGCAAACCCCTGGGACGCAAGCGCGATGCGTCGAGCTCGATCCAGCGGAATCGTGCGAGGCGTCGACATCGACCGAACGCTACTGCTCGACTGCGACGGTTCTGTGCAACGAACTCGATGATGCCGGGCGAGTCGGCCGACAGGAGTTGAGACAGATCACCAAGCGCCCAACTTCACGCGCCCGACTTCGAACTTCAAAGCGCCCAAACTTCAAGCGCTGAGCATCAAGCGTTCGAGGAGGTCGCGGACCATCCGTGCGGTGGCACCCCACAAGGTGTCGCCGACGAGCTCGAAGAACGTGATCTCAAACGGCGCGCCGTTCCGAGTCCAGATCTCTTGGCGGTAGATCGAAGGATCGAGCAACTCGGCGATGGGGACGTGCAAGACGGCGTCGACTTCGTCCGCCGAGATCGTCGTGTCTGGACGGCCGTCGAGCACACCGACGTAGGGAACGATGAACGCAGGGCTCGACACGGTGGTCAGCCGAGTCAGCTCACCCTCGATCCGAACGAGCTCTGGCGCGATGCCGACCTCTTCGTGTGTCTCGCGCAACGCCGTCGCGATCAGGTCGACGTCGGCTGGCTCCGCGCGGCCACCGGGGAAGCTGACCTCACCGGTGTGGCTCCGCATGTGCCAGGCCCGCCGGGTCAGGAGTAGCTCGGGGCCGGATCCAGCATCGAAGACCGGCGCAAGCACCGCCGAGGGTGAGCGTCCATCGACGATGACCGCCTGCGGAGCATCGGCGGGAGGTTCCCCGACAACCGCCGCAATCGAATCGAGTGTCAGCGAAGCGGCGAGCTCAGCGGCGACGCCGGCCCACGGTGCGGGTTCTCCCAGCCGAGCATCGTCGGGGCGAGGGATGAACTGCGGGCCGCCTCGGCCAGGAGGTGGGTCGAAAATCAGAAAGCGCTCGTTACAGCGCGTTCGACGTGCATCGGTTCAGGCTATCGGTAGAGGACCGGAGGTTCCGGCCCCTGCGGAAGCGACGACTCGCCGAGGTCACGGTAGTGAACCATCCGGTTTCTCCCGGCTGCTTTCGCCGCGTACATCGCCGCATCGGCGTTGCTGATCAACTGATCCGTCGTCGTTCCTTCGTCAGGGAATCGTGCGATCCCAACGCTCGCGGAAACGCAGCGTTCGCATCCGAGCACGTCCACAGGTTCCGCAACGGCTTCGACCGCCGAACGCCCCACATCGAGCGCTGGCCGATCACCGTGAAGGACAAGCACGAACTCGTCACCGCCAAGGCGGGCCAGAAAGTCGTTCTCGTCGAGCAGCTCGCCGAGGCGACCGGCAACCGCTCGCAACACCTCATCACCGGCGGCGTGGCCAAGGGTGTCGTTCACGAGTTTGAAGCCATCGAGGTCGATGAAGAGAACGTCGAAGTGTGTGTCCTCGTCAGCAGCACCCAACTTCTCCTCGAGATGTTCGACAAGGCGTTTGCGGTTCGCGAGCCCGGTCAGCGCATCTCGGCGGGCGAGCACATCGAGGGCCCCATTGGCGATACGGAGGCGCGATGCCTGCGACTCGAGGTCTTCGACTTGGTCGACGTGGCGGAGCACCTGGGCGATGCCGAGGGCGATCGCTTCCAGTTCGAGGAGGTGTCCCCCGCTCGGCTCAATCACGATGTATCCGACGTCAGACTCACCCGCACGAAGCGGAACGAGGACGTGCAAGCCTTGCTCGAGTAACGGCTCGAAACGCCTTGGCAACACGCTCCGCCGATCGAAGAGCACACCGTCGTCGGGCAACACGTCGCCAAGGCTGAACAAAAGGCGCATGTCGCCGGCACCGTCGTTCCCTTCGACATCACGGATTCGTTCGTCAACGGCGACCCACGCATTCGTCATGCCGAGCGCCCGGAGCCCAGTCCGCAAGGTGTGCCAAAGCGATGCTTGCTCCGAACACGCGGCAAGCCGCATCACCAGTCGTTCTTGGAGGTGCTGTTGCGTCTGTCGCTCGACCTCGACGAGCTTCTCGACCGGACGAACACGGTCCTCGATCTGGGCGATCTGTTGGATGATCGACGTCAGGCCAGCCTCGGGGATGTCACCAGGATTGAGTTCGATGGCGACCGAGCGCAGCACCGCGATCACGTGGCGAATCCACGGAAGGTCGGATCGACCAAACGGCGAGGTCGATTCGAATGAGGATGCTTGCAGTTGTTCGAAGGCTCCGTTGCCCGTCACCATCGTTTCGACCACTGCGTCGATCAATTGAGCGATGTCGACCTCTTGGGGTGCTCGGGCCGTCTCCAGCCGCGTCGTGATGCGCTCCCGCAGAATCGAGTCGAAATCGGAAGAGTCCGGCAGTCGGTTCGGTGATCGTTCAATCACGGACGCTCGCGTCGATGCCCGGCGGACGACCCCACTCTCAATCTCGACGTTCAGACTGGCAGGCAGGTGGGTCTTGGCCTCAATCGCCTCGACCAGTCGGTTTGCCGCGGCCTCGGCGAGGCCCGCAGTGTCGAGGATCCCGCTGGTGAGTGGCGGCTCGGCCTGAAAGGCCGCGAGCGATGCATCGAACCCGGCGACGATGACGTCTTCGGGAACGCTGATCCCGCGTCGGTTGAGCGCGGCCATCACGCCGATCGCCATGTCGTCGTTGGCTGCCACGACGCCGTCGAATCGGTGACCGTCGCGGAGGAGGCCGTCGACGGCCCGGAACGCATCAGCGACGGAGTAATGACCGCTCACGATCATCTGCTCGTCGACCGGAAGGCCGGCTCGAGCCAGCCCGGCCCGAAAGCCTGCCTCGCGTTGTTCTGAGTGTGGATCGTTCGGAAAGCCGCGGACGAACGCAAACCGACGCCGCGTTGGGTCTTCGGTGACGTGATCCATCAGTTCATCGATCGATGCTTGCCAACCAATCGTGACGCTTGGGATACCAGGGAGAGTGATCCCCACGCTCACCGTGGGTCCTTCGGTGAGCTGGGCAAAGAACTGCTTCACTGCGCTCGGCGACATGTCTGGCGGCGTGGCACCACACACAACGGCTGCACCACGAACGTCGAATCCGGTGCCAAACCGTCGAGGCATTGCGCCTCCAACGCTGTGTCCGACGAGTCGATCGGTGCGGATGTCACGACCGGCGACGGCGAGCGTGCCGTAACCGGCGGCGGAGAAGTGCGGTTCGAGGTGATCAACCAGCTCGCGATGAAACGGTGCCAGCGCGTCGGTGACGACTGCTATCACTCGTCTTGGTTGTCGATCTGCCATCACGTACCCACTGCCGATGTGTTCGCTCCTTCAGTCTTCGGCTCGTGAAGGTGACAACTGGAGCATGTTCTTCTCGCTGCTTACACAAGCAGTCCGCGCTCGTTCGACATCGAATCAACGCACGTTGGCTGAACGGCCCGCCTTCCGTGGCAACCTGGGTGACGTGTCCTCCCGAACGAGCGGGCCTCCGGCCTCCAGCAACGGCGCGTCCTCGATGCACTTGTTCTGGAACCTTCCAGCCGAGGCCATCGACATCATCGACCTTCGAGCCACCATCGAGGTTCTCTCCACACCCCCGGCCGAACGACTCGTTTTTTGGGCGCTCCAAGCGAACTTCATGGACGGCCAACAATCGATGGGCGCCGGCCATTTCGGCTTGCAGCATCACGCGGCCTACCCGGGGGCTGGCGCGGTGAACTGGGGCGGCTATCACGACCGAGCTTCAGGGTCGACCGGCGAGCTGGTCGGTTCGGCGCTGTCTGCGCCGTCAGCGCTCAACAACGCGAACACGTGCAACTACCGCTGGGACGCTGGCCTTCCCTACACCTATCGAATCGCTCTGGTTTCGCCGGGCGTTTGGCGGGGATGGATCATCGACCCCGTCGGCGTGCCGACGCACGTGCGAGATCTGCACTGTTCTGGCTCATCGCTGGCCCACCCCATGGTCTGGACCGAGTCGTTCGCCCACTGCGACGAGCCATCGACAAAGGTGCGATGGAGTGGCCTCGAAGCCCGCAACTTCGACGGCACCGTGTTCACACCCGATTCGGTGACCGTGAACTATCAAACCGAAACGAACGGCGGCTGCTCCAACACCAACACGTCGATCGAACGGCACGGGATCGTGCAGGAGACGAACGCAGCTCGCACCGTGCGCCAAGGCGACCAGCTCCCGGTGATCTCATGACCGACCGGATCACGGCGCAAGCGGCCAGCGGTGCGCTCTTCGCCGTCGCTGGAGCCTTGATCACTTCGTTCCTCGGCCTCGCCACCGCATCGGCGAGCACCGCCATCAGCGCGGCATTCTTCGTGGCGTCGACCGCAGCAGGAATCACTGCGGCTCGCCGCACATCGGTTGAACTCGCCGGACCCGACCGCCTCGGAGCGATCGGAGCCAATCTGGCCACAACCGGAGCGACGATCTTTGGCGCCTCCGCCGTGCAGTCGGTTGGGCCGGATTGGCCGGGACTCTCGATCGTCGTCGCCCCGATCTGTGGGCTCAGTGCCGTCTGGTGGTTCGCCCACGCCCGCTATCGCGACAACCTTCGTTGGCTCGTTGCGATGATCGGGTCGGGGTTCGGAGCATTCTTTGGGTTCGCGTCGATCGCCATCGCTCTCCTCAACGAACGGCCAGAAGTGAACGCCATCCATCGAGCAGGATTCGTCATCGCCGCCGCAGCACTGTTCGCCGCAGCCTTCGCCACGATCGCCGGGGCGATCGGTTTCATCCGCTCCGCTCGCTCAGGCTGAAACTGGGAACTTGCGCATGGTGGGCGGCGTTTGGATAGTCAGCGCCTGACATCCGGCGCGAGCAAAGGACACATGCGACACAACCCCAACGGACCATTCTATGGAGCTGCAGCCGCCGAGGCATTCGCCCGGCGAGCGACGCGCGACGGCAAGATCAGCACAAAGAACCGCATTCGAGCGTGGCTCTACCTTCTGGCCTTCGTTGGTCCGATTCTCTACGTGTTGATCTCGTCCGTCGCGATCCCGGCCTTCGGCTGACGGGACGCTCCTGCGACCGAGGCGGGCTACCAGCCAGGAATCTCTGCTCGGGTCGGGACGTCGGCGCCCGCTCGCGACACCGTGATCCCGGCGGCGACCACAGCTCGGTTGGCGAAGGTCTCCCACTCGGAAACCGACGTTGTGTGCAGCTGCTCGACCGAGGTGACTCCGGCTTCCCACAACGAGCTGAGAATCGTGGCGATGATCGTATCACCCGCGCCGACCGTGTCGACGACCTCCACAGTTGGTGCAGAAGCGGTCGCGGCGCCATCGCGTGTGAGAATCGACAGCCCGGCGGAGCCGCGCGTCAACACGACCGCCCCAACCCCGTTAGCGAGCAACTGCTCGGCGATCGAATCGAACGAGCGACCAGGAAAGATCCACTCGAGATCTTCGTCCGAACCCTTGTAAATGTGCGTTCGGGCGAGCCAGCGATCGTGGAAGTGATTCCACTCGTCACGATCCGAGATGATCTGCGGGCGGATGTTCGGATCGAGCGAAACGAGACCGTCGTGGCGTTCGACAAGGTCCGCTTGAGCTCGCGCGGTCGCTCCTCGAAAGAGCCCGAGCGTTCCGCCATGAATGATGTGCGGCCCCTCGCCAAGCACGTCGAGATCGATCGATTCGAGCTGCGTGTCAGCGGTCTTCTCGCCCTCGAAGCGGAAGCGCAGCTCGGGAACATGTTCGATGATGGCCTTCGCCGTCGGTGCGTCGAACCGAGCAGACGCGGCAAGGTTCACCTTGTTGGCCTCGAGGTGCGCCCAGATCGCCTGACCATATTCGTCGTTCGAAATCCCTCCGACGAAGGCAGCTGGCGCGCCGAGCCGTGCGGCCGCGACGGCCACGTTCAACGGACCGCCCCCGATCACCGCATGGGGCACCATGTCGACCAACGCCTCGCCGCAACTCACGATCATGAACAGAGCGTATTCAGCTCAGATCTATTCGGTGCCGAGTTGAGCCCCACTGCGGCCTGACCTGAACAGGCCCTGACCCGAGCAACCTGACCAAACGGCCCTGACCCGGACGTTATGGGGCGAGCAGCGGCCATGGCCGCTCTCGCTCAACGGCTCGAGCGATGTCGAGCAGCAGTTGTTCGTCGAAGTGTGGAGCAAGCACCTGAAGCCCGACGGGCAGGCCGTCCGAACTCGTTCCGATCGGGATCGACACCGCTGGGTTTCCGTAGATGTTCGATGGGATCGTCAACAGTCCATTGTTGATCGGTTTGGCCTCTTTGCCACCGAACACACTCGGCAGACGCCCATCTGCGGTGAACGCAACATCGGGGTTCGTCGCAGCAAACACGAGGTCGGTCTGGTCGAACATCGTGGCCATCGCCTCGTTGATCGCAATCCGCTCCTCCTCGGCGCGGACCGCAACATCGACGTTGTAGTACTCGAGGGTCGCAGCGACACCGGCTCGCATTGGGCCGGTGAGATCCGGGCCACATTCGGGCCATCGGTCGCGCACGGTTCCGTAGAGTCCAACGCCGCCGGTTGCGGACCATGCTCCTCCCGACCGCGGCATGGCGACATCAGCGTCGACGCGCGTCAGACCGAGTAACTCGATGAGCCATGTTGCCGCTTCGGTCACAAGCTCGATGGTCTCGTCGGCCACCGTGGCAGCGCCGAGGGCCGGGAGCACGGCCGCGCGTCGGCCACGAAGTTGATCGCCGAACGAATCAAGCCCGGCTTCCCATCCTTCGACCCGAGGAAGGCTGAGCGGATCGCGCAGATCGAACCCGTTGCTGACGTCGAACCATCGAGCGGTGTCTCGCACCGAGCGGCTGAGGCAGCCCGATGTAACGGTCAGGTTGCCCGGCCCCGCGTCAGGGCCGAGGGGGATGCGACCGAACGTGGCCTTGAGGCCGAACAACCCGGTGAACCCTGCGGGGATCCGAATCGATCCGCCGCCATCACCGCCGGTGGCGATCGGGAGAAGTCCCGCAGACACCGCAGCGCTACTTCCGCCGGACGAACCACCCGGCGTGCGTTCACGATTCCACGGGCTGCGGGTCGCTCCGTGCAGCTTCGTGTTGGTCTGGTTCACGCCCCCGAATTCCGACGCGGTCGTCTGAGCGGCGAGGATCGCGCCAGCGTCGACGAGGCGCTGAATCTTCGTGTCGGTGACCGTCGCAATCTCATCGGCGAAGGGAACCGACGCGTGCGTGTCCGGCCAGCCTTCGACTCGATCGAGTTCCTTCACGCCGATCGGCACACCACCGAACGGAAGGGTGACGTCGGCCGTCTTTGCTGCCTGGCGCGCACGGTCCGGGTCAGTAAAACAAACAGCGTTGAGATCCGACCCCTCGATGGCGGCAAGTGATGCGTCGAGTTCTTCGAGCGGGGTTCGCTCCCCGGAGCGAAACGCCTCGACCAAACCAATCGCATCGCCCTGCCACGTGTCGTTCATCTACAACGCTCCCCAGTCGAGTCGCATCCAGCCTTGCAGGGTTTCGCCTGGCTGGAGAATCTGCGGCGCTCGATTGAGATCGTTCGGGGCACCGGACTGGGGCTCGATCGCCACAGCATGCTCAGGTTCGGTGAACACCACCCAGTGATCGAAGTTGGAGGTGATCGCCAGCGTGAGCGCACCATCCCATCGAAGGATCGGCGTCTGCTCGATCTCGACGAAGGTTTCATCCCACGGACCCTCCGGTGTTGGGATGAGCCGACCACTCGGGATCTGCTCTGCATCGGTTTCGTAGATCGACGCAGCGGAGAACTCCAGCTCGAGCGGGTCACCGTGGTCGAGTTCGCGGCGATACCAGGGATGCCAACCGATCTGGGCCGGCATGGGCTCGTCACCAGCGGTGACCGCCATGTGGACGGTGAACGATGTGTCGGTCAGCTCGAATCGCTGGCTGACCGAGCCGCCGAGGGGCCAAGGATCGGCGAGGTCGACGGCGATGTCGGCTGCTGCTTCCGATCGAGATGTTTCGGTCCAGACCTGATGCATCGCCGTGCCGTGGTTGGCGTGGATGCCGGAGGTGATGGGGAACTGGTACGAGGCGCCATCGAAGCTGAGGAGGCCGGTGTTGAGCCGTCCGCACCATGGGACCATCGGGAACGAACCCCATCGAGTCGGCTTGGCCCCTTCGGTGACGAGGAGTTCGAGATCATCGACGATGAGCGAACCGAGCCGGCCCGCGTCAAGGTCGATACGGGCGGTGGCTCGAGCGGAAGACAATTCGAATGACGAGGTCACGAGTCGAACCATAGATGGTCGTTCCCGGCGATCGGACCGATCCCAGAGCCTCGGGACCTCTCGAACTCACACGTCGACTCGGCCGCCGGATCGCCAATATTCACCGTCCGCGCGATCAAGAAATCCCTCGTCGACCAGGTAGCGGCGAAGTGCTGCCACGTCGTCGTCAAACGCTCGGAGAATCGCGTTCGCCTCGCGTTCGACGTAACGCGCCCCCGGTTCGAACTCTTGGGCGAGTCGCTCGAGGACAACCAGTCGCTTTGATCGTTTGGTCGGCAGCTTCACGAGTCGCCCATCGACGATGGCTCGATCCAGCACGCGCTGGTGATCCTCCGGCTCGTCACCATGCTGACCCGTCGGCCGCTCAGGGGCCGCAGCACGAGCTGCGGCCTTGAAACTCTCCTCGAGCACGATGAACGTGCCGTCTGCTCCCTGCTCGACGAGGCCTCCAGAGGTCAGCCGATCGAGCGCATCGACCACGCTTCGACCGCCGAGTCCAGTCGCTGCAATGATGTCCGGCAGTTCGCCAGCTTCGAGGATGAGCGCGGCGACAACGCGACGGCGATCGGGTTCAGCGAGCAGACCGGCGAGACGGCCAGCATCGAGGTGAGACGACATCACCTCATCATGGCCGACACACGCTCGCCCACCACCTTGGTTTCAACGACCCGTCTATTCGTCGACGGCGAGGTAGGCGTGAGTCAGCCACTCGAGCACCTGATCGTCGATCTCACTGGCGTCGGTCACGTTGATGACGTGATACCAGCGGCTGCCCTTGCCACCGGCCGGAACCGTCTTGCGGCTGAAGCGGGTGCTATTGACCTTCTCCGGCAAGTAGAGACAAAGTGCCATCCACTTCTTCATCGTGCGAAGCTGCGCGATGTTCGGGCCATTCTTGAAGAAGATGCCGACTTGCACGAACTCGATCGTGATCTCGCCGATCGACGAAAGATGATCGGCAACCGCGTCATAGATCGGCCGCTCGCGTTCATGCGCCGTCGCAAAGAACTCGTCGATCGACAACCCCGGCGCACACATGTGCGACTGGTTCGTCTTCCCAAACGGCCGAGCACACGAAGGACACGTCCACATCCCCCAAGTGTGACACGCGCCCGCCACCACGCCCTTGGGGTCGCGTCTCAATCTCAACATTTTGGCCCAACGCGCCCGCCACACGCCTTGGGGTCGCGTCTCAATCTCAACAGGATCGACGCGATCCCTACCTCTCAGCCGTCAAGCCGCTCCTCGCCCAGCGAATTGTTGAGATTGAGACGCGACCCCTCGACACCAGCGACCACGAAAAACAAGCGCCGAACACACCAGCGACCGCCGGGGACGACCAGCGACCACCAGAAAAGGCGACGGCCACACGAGCGACCGCCAGGGACAGGCGGCGGTCGGAGGCGGAATTGCGACGCGAAGCAAGCTCCGCCGAAGGCCGTCGCCAGGCCCTGACCAGGAGCGGACGCAAGAAACAAAACAGGCGACGAACAAATGAGCGACGGCCAGGGACAGGCGGCGGTCGGAGGCGGAATTGCGACGCGAAGCAAGCTCCGCCGCAGGCCGTCGTCGGGCCCTGACGAGGAGCGGACGCAAAACGCGAAACGACCGGTCCAACAGGACCGGCCGTTTGCGATTCATTCACCCGAAGGCGATTGACTACATCATTCCGCCCATGCCACCCATGCCGCCCATGTCCGGCATTCCGCCGGGCATGCCGCCCTCTTCTTCGGGCTTATCGGCGACGAGCGCCTCGGTGGTGAGAACCAGCGAAGCGATCGAGGCTGCGTTCTGCAACGCAGCGCGGGTGACCTTGGCCGGGTCGGTCACGCCAGCAGCGAGGAGGTCCTCGAGCTGACCGGTCGAAGCGTTGAGGCCGATGTTGCCCTCAGCTTCTTCGACTCGACGGACCCAGATCGCACCTTCGAGGCCGGCGTTGTCTGCGATGAGACGGGCCGGAGCTTCGAGTGCCTTGGCGACCGAACGAGCGCCGGTCTCCTCGTCACCCTTGAGCTTCTTGATGACCTTCTCGACAGCGGGGCGAGCTCGCAAGAGTGCGGTTCCGCCACCAGCCACGACGCCCTCTTCGAGAGCGGCACGGGTTGCCGAGAGTGCATCTTCGATGCGGTGCTTCTTCTCTTTGAGCTCCACCTCGGTGGCTGCTCCGACCTTGACGAGCGCAACACCACCGGCCAGCTTCGCAAGACGCTCCTGGAGCTTCTCGCGATCCCAGTCGGAATCGGTGTTGTCGATCTCGGACTTGATCTGCTGGACGCGACCCTCGACGTCGGCCTTGTCGCCGTTGCCTTCGATGATCGTGGTGTGGTCCTTGGTGATGATCACCTTGCGGGCGGTGCCGAGCATGTCGAGGGTGACCCCATCAAGCTTGAGACCGACCTCTTCAGCGATGACCTGGCCACCGGTGAGGATCGCCATGTCCTGGAGCATCGCCTTGCGACGCTCGCCGAACCCGGGAGCCTTGACCGAAGCCGAGTTGAACGTGCCGCGGATCTTGTTGACCACGAGCGTTGCGAGGGCTTCACCGTCGATGTCTTCAGCGATGATGACGAGCGGCTTACCCGACTGCATCACCTTCTCGAGGACGGGGAGAAGCTCCTGGACGGAGCTGATCTTGCCCTGGTTGAACAGGATGTAGGCATCGTCGAGCACGGCCTCTTGACGCTCAGCGTCGGTGACCATGTAGGGGCTGATGTAGCCCTTGTCGAACTGCATGCCTTCGGTGAAGTCGAGTTCGATACCGAACGTGTTCGACTCTTCGATGGTGACGACGCCGTCTTTGCCGACCTTGTCGATCGCGTTGGCGAGCACCTTGCCGACCGCAGGGTCAGCAGCGGAGATGGCAGCGACCTGAGCGATCTCGCTCTTGTCCTCGATCTCCTTGGAGGAGTCAGCAATGGAAGCGACCGCGGCAGCAACCGCTGCTTCGATGCCTCGCTTGAGACCCATCGGGTTCGCGCCGGCCGCGACGTTACGAAGGCCCTCTTTGATCAGAGCCTGAGCGATCACGGTGGCGGTGGTGGTTCCGTCGCCAGCGACGTCGTTGGTCTTGGTTGCGACCTCTTTAACGAGCTGCGCACCCATGTTCTCGAAGGGGTCTTCGAGCTCGATCTCACGAGCGATGGACACACCATCGTTCGTGATGGTCGGAGCACCGAACTTCTTGTCGAGAACAACGTTGCGGCCCTTTGGGCCGAGCGTGACCTTGACGGCGTCGGCGAGCTTGTTCACGCCCGCCTCGAGGGAGCGACGCGCTTCCTCGTCAAACTTCAGGAGTTTTGGCATGTGGCGATTCCTACTTCACGATCGCGAGCACGTCGCGAGCGTTGAGGATGAGGAGGTCTTCACCGTCGATGTTGATTTCGGTACCGCCGTACTTGGAGTAGACGACGGTGTCACCGGTTGCGACGTCGACAGGGATGAGATCTCCCGTGTCAGAACGACGGCCACCGCCAACGGCGAGGACCTCTCCTTGTTGGGGCTTTTCCTTGGCTGAGTCAGGGATCACCAGACCGCTCGCGGTGGTGGACTCGGCGGCGTCGGGCCGGACAATGATCCGGTCCTCAAGTGGTTGCAAGTTCATGCGCAGGTCGCCTCCGTGGCGTTAGCACTCTCAATGGACGAGTGCCAGACTAAGGCGCTACCTGCAGAGCACCAACCCCATGGGTGATGCTGATCAGATCTGCGGTCGACCAGCGGCAGACCGAGTGCGCTAGCAGGCCTCGCCTGCGGGCAGACCGAGTGCGCTAGCAGGCCTCGCCTGCGGGCAGACCAGAGATGTCGATGTCTCGACCGAGGCCATCGACCGGGGCCGATGCGCGAATCGTTACCGACGTTTCGCCGACCTCGATCGGCATGTTGTAGAGCGCTGACATGGCGGGTCCGCCGCGATACTCCCCAAGCAACGAGAACGCCGATGCATGGCACGGACACCAAAACTGGCGAACCAACTCGCCGGAGGGTTCGGCGGCCTCGCCACCGTCTACGGCTCCAGCCTCGCCTTCGGCCTCCCCCTCTGCGACTGCGTCCGCGTTGGCCGCATCACCGGAAGCCGATTCAACCGCGGCGTCACCCTCGGCTGGAAGCGGATCGAGCTTGATCGCTGCATCACAGGGCGCAACCTTGCAGCCCAGATGTGTGCACTTGTTGAACAGGGCGAGGTAGCCAGCGTCGACACCGGCGTGCAGGCTCGGATCGAGTGACGCCTTGAAGGGTTCCCGCAGATCTTCTGGCACCGCAACGACGTAGGTCGCTGCCGCTTCGACGAAATGCACCGACGTGGCGGCGATGTCGGCGTCAATCAGCGCCAGCTCAACCTCGGTATCCGGCAACGGCGGCTCGGTTGTGGTCGTTGGCGCAGGAGCAAGTGTTGTCGGTGCCTGAGCGGTGGTTGGCGGAACCGTGGTGGTCGTCGTGGTTGGAGCTGCGGTCGTGGTCGATTCGGCGGACACGCCATCAGATCCGCTATCGCCGCAAGCTGCGGTGGCCGCCAGCCCGAGCAGAAACAGCCGCCGATCGATCGCTGGTTTGGTCGCCGAAGCGTCGCCGACCCGATCGTGTGAATTCATGGTTTCCGACGAGTCGGAATCAGCCGGTGATGCCAAGCTGACGGGCCTTTCGTTCGCTGAAGATGACTGCCAAGACGAGCATTCCCAAGATGATGCCGAGCGATAGGAACGTGTTGAGGTGGAACCAGATGCTCAGAACCATCTTGATGCCAACGAAGACGAGGATGCCGCCGAGGGCGTGGTTGAGATAGTGGAAACGCTCGCGAGCGTTTGCCAAGAGGAAGTACATCGCACGCAGTCCGAGCAGAGCGAAGGCGTTCGATGCGAACACGATGAATGGCTCGTTCGACACGGCGAGCACAGCCGGCACCGAGTCGAACGCGAAGACCACGTCGGTCAGTTCCACGACGACCAGAGCAGCGAAGAGCGGCGTTGCGGTGCGAACGCCGTTTTTCATCGTGAAGAAGTTGTGCCCATCGAGCTCGTCAGAGACGGGCATGACCCGTTTCAACAGGCCAAGGCCCATCGTCGAGGTGTTCTCGCCCTCATCCTCTCTATGGCGGACCAGCTTCACGCCGCTCCAGATCAAGAACAGTCCAAAGAAGACCAGGATCCAGGCGAAACGTTCGATCAACTCACTGCCGACGAGGATGAAGACCAAGCGGAGTGCAAGGGCTCCGAAGATTCCCCAAAACAGCACTCGATGCTGATACTTGAGCGGGATCGACATCGTTGAGAACAGGATCGACCAGACGAAAACGTTGTCGACGCTCAACGACTTCTCGATGAGATAGCCCGAGATGTACTCGCCAAAGGCCGCACCACCGAGGTCGCCGAACCCGAAGAAGACCACCGCTGAGAACGCAAGGCCGATGCTGACCCAAATCGATGATTCGATCGCTGCCTCCCGTGGTGTCGGCTCGTGATCGTCGCGGTGGCGATAGAGATCGATCGCGAGCATCACGACGATGATCACGGCGAGAGCGACCCACCAGGCGGTTGAAACGTCGAGATCGACGAAGTTGTCACGGGACGACTCGGCAGCAAACAGCATCACGGATCATTCTGGCCGCTTCGGCATCGAATCTGTGCGAACGCCGACGATTCTCACAGCGACCCCGGCAGCGATGAGCCCGGGCGCCGTCGACGTGCCTTCGAACACGGTGCTTCTGTCAGCGCCCCGACAGAACCGATTCGGGTCGGCCCGTACGTTGGACTCAACAACACCGCAGTTCGGCGCTCCGAGCGAAACAGCACCGCATAACCGGTGTGGCAACCGCAAGAGGCCGAGGCAAGACAGACAAGGCAAGACAGACAACGCAAGACAGACAAGGCGCAGCATCGAGATGACACACGTCCGGAGGGGATGTCGATGAGTAAGCAAGAGTTTTCGAAACCGATTTTGATCACGGGGGCCACGGGCTTTTTGGGCCGTGCGGTGATCGCGAGGCTGCTTGCATCGACGCCGGCCGAGCTGATCGCCCCGGTTCGTGCCACGAGCCAGCAGATGGCCCAAGAACGTGGCGCGGAAACGCTGCGAAGCGCACTTGACCGAGAACCGACCGCAGCCGAAGCCGCTCGCATTCGCTGGGTACGGGGCGACATCGAAGAGGCACAGCTCGGCATGAGCGACTCGATGTGGCAAGCGGTCGCAACGACCACCCACGACATCATTCACTGCGCCGCATCGGTGCGTTTCGACCTCGACTTGGACGAAGCCCAACGCATCAATGTTGACGGCACCGCACATCTTCTCGAGCTCGCCGTCCTCGCATCTCGACTCGGCGGCTTCGGCTGTTTCCATCACGTCAGCACGGCCTATGCGGCCGGCACGGCAAGCGGCCTCGTCGACGCCGATCATCTGCCTGCGGACAGCGCCGGCAACTTCCGCAACACCTACGAGCGCACGAAGGCTCGGGCCGAACGTCTGCTGCGAGAACAGGACCGAGTCGAGGTCGCGATCTATCGACCATCGATCGTTGGCGGCGACTCAGTCGACGGCGAAACCGACAACTGGAACGTGCTTTACGCACCGATGCGCATGATCGCCAACGGGCAACTCCCCGTCATGCCAAACAGCGGACTCGCGCTCGTCGACAGCGTCGGCGTCGACTACGTCGCCGACGGAATCGTGACGCTCGCTCAATCCGATCGCGGTGACTACGTCGGCCATCATCTGACCGCAGGACCAGACGCATTCAACGTTTCCCAGTTCGTCGACACGAGCGTCGCCATCTCGAAGCTCTTCGGCCGAACACCATCGGAGCCACAACTAGTCGGCCCCGCTCGCTGGGCGGCGCTGACCACCGGTGTTGGCCTGGCCGCTCGAGCCCCGAAATCAGCACCGAAGGTTCGGCGCTGGGGCCGCCTCGGCGAACGTGGCCTGAAGGGTTTTGCGCCGTACTCCCCCTACACGGGCGTCTCGACTCGATTCGATAACCGTCGAGAACGGTTGATGCTGGGAGTCGCTGGCGTCTCGATGCCGCCTGCCCTCGACTACCTGGAAACGATCGCAACGTATGCAATCGGCACCAACTTCGGCAAACAGCCGCTCGTCACGAACGACGTTTCGGCTGTTGTTGACGGGGAGCCGGCTGCACCGCCACTCATCGAAGGCGAACCAGTCGAGGGCGACGCAACCGAAGGCGAAGCAGTCGAGGTTGCACGATGACTTCCACTCACACCAACCCGAACAGCCCGGCCGAGAACCGCCCCGCAGATGACCGCTCGACCGAAACTGGGGCAGCGCAACGCCAGCCCAAACCGGGCCTCGTCATCGCCATTGGATCGGTCGCCGTCTTCTTCATCGCTCTCGAGCTCACGATCATCTCGGTTGCGTTTCCCGAGATCTCCGCCACGTTCCCCGATGCAAGCCGGGCGACGCTGTCCTGGGTCTTCACCGCCTATAACGTCGGCGTTGCGGCACTCCTCCTCATCGGCGGCTGGCTGGCTGAACGATTCGGCCGGAGGAAGCTGTTCCTCACTGGTCTCGCTGTCTTCACCATCGGCTCACTCGCCTCCGGGCTTGCGCCGACCATCGGTTTGCTCATCGCCGCCCGCGCTGCCCAAGCGGTCGGCGGTGCGCTTCTCATCCCCGCTTCTTTGGCGCTGATCTTGCACGTCGTGCCCGACGACAAGCGCGATGTCGCCATCGGCGTGTGGGGCGCCATGGCGGGGCTCGCCGCTGCAGTCGGGCCCACCGTGGGAGCCGTCTTGGTCGCTTCGGTCGGTTGGCGTTCGGTCTTCCTCGTCAACGTCCCGCTCGCCATCGTGACCGCAATCGTCGGAGCTCGGGTGTTGCCCGAAAGCCTCGATCCGAACATCGCTCGCACCGTCGACTTGATCGCCGTGCCGACCGGGGCCATTGGCGTTGGGCTCGGCGTCTTCATCATCGTTGCAGCCGAAACGCTCGGTTGGGCCAGCCCGGTCACGCTTGGCTGCGCGGCGCTTGCGGCCGCTTGCATCGGCGTGTTCGTCTACCGATCGGTTCGCCACCCCGCACCCGTGTTCGATCCGGCGGTCGCCAACGACCGGGGTTTCGCGGTCGGCTCGGTCGGATCCTTGGCCTTCGTCGCCGGCTTTACCGGTTGGCTCGTCTTCGCCCCGAGCTTCTTGACCGAAGTGTGGGACTACTCGGTCCTCCGAGCAGGCCTCGCCATCGCTCCCGGCCCCGTCGTCATGGCGATCGTGTCAGGGCCAGCCGGCAAAATGGCTGCGGTCCGCGGCCACCGAGCCGTGATCACGGCCGGAGCGCTCACATCGTTCGCCGCCATCACGTGGTGGTTGGCGACGATCGGCGACAGCCCGTCGTACCTCACCGCAATGCTCCCCGGACTCATCTTGATGGGAGCCGGCGTCGGCGCTGGATTCCCGATGCTCACCGCGGCTTCGATGGTCAACGTCGCACCATCGCAATACGCCATTGGAGCTGCTGGCTCAACAACGGTTCGCCAACTTGCAATGGCCGTCGGTATCGCCATCGCAACCGCAGCGGTCGGGTCTACATCCACGCTCTCCTCCTACCGAACGAGCTGGATCGCTTGCGGATTCATGTTCGCCGTCACCGCCGTCGTGATCGCCGCACTTCTTCCACGGCACGCCGGCCTCACCACCGTTGATCTCACCCAACCAAGCCGAGTTGATCCAGGCCAGGCCGCCACAGCGGTCTCACCAGAGGGGGCCCACACCAATGTCTAAACGATCCGATCGCGATCTTGGCTACCAACTCGGCCTGCTCTCGTTCATTCGCCCAACCACGCTGCTGCGCCTCACGCATCGGCTCCCGTCTTTGTCGCCCCGACGGTTGCCGAGAACGCTTGGCATCGCGGCAGGTGGGTGGATCGGAGCGCCGCTGCAACTCAGCCAGTGGCTTCGTCGGCGTCGAGAAATCGATGCTGTCGAACTCGATGATGAGCCCGTGTTCATCATCGGCCACTGGCGCAGCGGCACGACCCACCTGCACAACTTGATGAGCCTCGACGAGCAGTTCGGGTGCCTTCGAATGTTCGAAGCGCTCGCTCCCGATTGCTCGATTTCGACACAGCGCTGGCTGCCGAAGGTCCTGGCAAAGGCGGTGCCCGAACAGCGGCCGATGGACAACATGAGTTGGCCGATGGACGCTCCGCAGGAGGAAGAGATTCCGCTCGCAAAGGTCACCCCCTACTCGTGGTACCTCCAGTTCCTGTTTCCAAAGCAGGCAATCGCCACGTTCGAGCGCTACGTCTTGATGAATGGAGCGCCGGCTCGAGCTCGCAGCGAGTTCAAGAAGAAGTACCTGCGCCTCTTGAAGGTCGCCGCACTCCACGATCAGTCGAACCGTCTGCTGCTCAAGAACCCCGTGAACACCGCTCGCGTTCCGATGCTCCTCGAGCTATTCCCAAACGCTCGATTCGTGTTCATCCATCGCTCGCCCTACGAGGTGTACCCGTCCACGGTGAACCTGCACCGCAAGATTCTCGGACTCACGGCGCTGCAGGACTACGACGAGGCGATCATCGAGAGCAACGTTCTCGAGATCTACGAACGAGTGATGCAGCGATACGTGGAGGATGCGGCCCACGTTCCCGAAGATCAGCTCATCGAGATCAGCTACGAAGAGCTGGTCGATCACCCGCTCGAGACGCTTGAGCGGGTGTACCGGTCTCTCCACATCTGTGGGTTTGCCGCGGCTCGCGGCCGGATCGCTGACTACCTCGAATCGATCTCCGGGTATCGGCGTAATGCGTTCAGTTCGCTGAGCGAACGCGAAGTCGAGACCATCAATGAGCGGTGGGCGATCGGGTTCGATCGCTTTGGCTACAAGCGGCGTGAGCTGACCGAGCCAGCCTTGGTCCGATCGGCGTAGAACGGCCCGGGGCAGTGAGACCAGAGCCGGTGAGACCAGAGCCGGTGACACCGAGCTGGTTACACCGTGGGCAGCGCCAGGTTGGGGGTTGCGCCGTCGTCAAGACCGGTGGGGCCATCGTTCGCAAGGCGCCATGTTGCCGCGGCCGCAATCATGGCGGCGTTGTCGGTGCAGAACGCTCGCGCTGGCACGAGGCAGTCGATGCCGCGCTCGGCGGCTTCTTCAGCGAAACGTTCCCGCAGTCGCGAGTTCGCGGCGACTCCCCCGCCGAGGCACACACCCTTCGCTGCAACGTGATCGGCCGCTCGCATCGCCTTGGTGACCAACACATCGACCACGGCTTCTTGGAAGCTGGCCGCGAGATCCGCGTCGGTGGCTTCCGGGTGCTTACGGACGTAGTTGATGACGGCCGTCTTCAACCCGCTGAACGAGAAGTCGAAATCGCCGACGTTGCCCTTCGTGAGCAACCCTCGCGGAAACTTGATCGCCGTCGGATCGCCCTCAGTCGCCAGCCGATCGATCACGGGCCCGCCGGGGTAGCCGAGGTCGAGGTAGCGAGCCACCTTGTCGAACGCTTCACCGGCGGCGTCGTCAATCGTCGACCCGAGGATTCGATAACGACCGAGCGCCTCGAGGTGCACGATCAACGTGTGGCCGCCAGATACCAGTAGGACCACAAGCGGCGGCTCGAGATCGGGCTGTTCGAGGAAGGTCGCGAAGAGATGTCCTTCCATGTGGTTCACGCCGACGTACGGAACGTCCCACGCGAGAGCCAGCGCTTTGGCCTCGCTGACGCCAACCAGCAAGGCACCGATCAAGCCAGGGCCATGGGTTGCCGCCACAGCGTCGATATCGGTACCGGTCATGCCTGCGTCGTCGAGCGCCTTCGTCAGCACCGGTTCGAGCATCTCGAGGTGTGCACGGCTCGCAACCTCGGGCACAACACCACCAAACTCAGCGTGGATGTCGATCTGACTCGACACCACGTTGGCGAGCACCTCGGTTCCGTTGCGCACGATGGCCACGGCGGTCTCGTCGCAGCTTGTTTCAATCGCCAAAACGACGGTCATCGTTCGCCTCCATCCACCGGGCACTCCACGAGCGTGGCGAGGTGTTCGCCATAGGCGTCACCCAGGATGCCGTGCGCCCACATGATCAAGGCGTCCGCTCCGTCTTGGTAGTAGCCAGGGCGGGTTCCGACGTCGACGAGACCGAACCGGCGGTAGAGAACGTGAGCGGCGACATTGTCGGACCGAACCTCGAGCGTCAGGCTGTTTGTGTCTCGACGCCGCGCATCGATCAGCAGTCCGTGCAGAAGGTGCGTCGCCACACCCTTGCGCTGATGAGCGGGGTCGACCGCAATATTCATGAGGTGCGCTTCGGTCGGGTCACCGTCAACCGCAACAAACATCAAGCCGCCAAACCCGACGACATCACCGCCATTCTCGAGTGCGACGAGCCAATGACGCTCGGCCGCGTTGACGTCGAGCTCGCCGGCAAACAGCTCCTCAGACCACGGCTCCGGGCTGACCTGCGCTTCGAGCGCTGCCATCGCCGGCGCGTCGTCAAGCGTCATCTCTCGCAGAGAGATCGTTGGCATGGAGCTCATGTGTTGTGGCGGGTCTTGATGTTGACCTGCACGTCTGGCGCTCGGAGATACAGCGGCTCGATCTCGTGACCGGGCACGGCTGTTCGGCTCGCTGCAATCGAGGCGATCAGTTCGGCCGATGGCGCTCTGTCCGCGATCAATTCACGTCCGGGCCCGTTGTAGAAGTCGAGGTAGCGGTCGGCTCCGTCGCCGACGACAACATCACCGTCGTCGACAAGGGCGGCGAGTTCTTCAGCGCCGCCAACCGTCGCTTCGCTGAGCGGTCCGTCCGGCCCGAAACGCTGCTGGAAGACTTCCGCCCGGCGTGCATCGATGACGGCGGTGACGTTGCGGCCGGGGTGGGCTGCAGCCAAGGCCTCGAGGCTGGTGACCGGAACGACGAGACCACCGGTCGCTACGGCGAGCGTTCGAACCGTCGTGATTCCAACGCGCATTCCGGTGAATCGACCGGGCCCGACATCGACGGCGAAGCGCTCGACATCGTCCAAGCTCACGCCAGCGTCGGCGAGAACCTCGGCGATCATCGGGGTCAGTTCCTCCGCATGACGCCGATCGGTGAGCACCTCGTGGCTCGCCAAGATCTCGGCTCGGCCGACGTCAGCCACGTTCGCGGCACCACCTTCATTCGTGAGGTCGGCGAGCGCAACACCCACGAGTGCGGTGGACGACGTGACAGCGAGCGTCAGCATTGGACCTCCCAAGTGCCGAGCGCCGAGGCCAACGTGTCGAGGCGCGCCGTCCAACGTTCACCCTGTGCTTCGAAGCGAATGCTCCGATCGTCGTCACCGTCGCCGTATCCAAGACGAACCACGAGTCGATCCTCCGGTAGGGCCGGGTCGATCTGTTCGCCCCACTCGATCACGGTCACACCGGTTTCCAAGAGTTCGGGCAAATCGAGATCGAGCGTCTCGGAGATCTGGCCGACGCGATAGACGTCGAGATGGTTGAGCCGAAGTCGACCGTCGTACTGGCTTGCGATCGTGAACGTCGGGCTCGTGATTCGATCCTCGATTCCAAGGCCAACCCCGATGCCCTGCGTGAGGCAGGTTTTCCCCGCCCCGAGATCGCCCGTGAGCACCAGCAGATCGCCATCGGTCAACAGCTCCGCCAATGTCTGACCAAGCTCTTTGGTTGCCGACGGCGTGTCGGTCGCAAAACAACGAAGCGAATCCACAACCCTCAAAGGCTATTGGCCCGATTTCCCACCAGGACGCCCACCGCACCACGAACCGCTGCCACCCCACAGCCGCACGCACTGCTTTCCTGACCCACTGCTTCTGACCCACTGTTGTCTCTGAGACCACAGTGGGTTCCGAACCGGCTGTGGTCTCAGAGACCGCAGCCGGTCAAATGGCCCGCGGTGGCGGGCGCGCACCCAAATCAGTGGGCAAAGCGGCGTTCCCGCTCGCTGCTTGGTCATGGAGGAAGCGACTGCGGTCTCAGAGACCGCAGTCGGTAGCGAGTGGCACAGATTGGCGGTAGTGACGCACTCGAGGAGGGAGGCGTCGCGCTGCGTTTGGGTTGCTACAGGGTGGGGTCGACCTGTTGTTCGGCACCTGCGTAGATCAGGTCGCGAAGGGCGGCGTTTGCCCGTTTCTGGAACTCGACGCCAACCGGGTCCAGATCAAACTCTGGCCGTGGGCCGTGGTCGAAGTGGCCGTACTCATCCACGCCGCGCACGAGCGAGGCGGTATCCCAATCAACCAGCGTCTGCTTTGCACTCGTCGGCATGTACTGGAGCGACAAACCAATCCGGCGATCGTCAGTGGTATTCGGGCCGGACCCGTGTGCGAGGCGCCCGTTGTGTACCGAGATCTCGCCTGGCTCCAACGGCATCGCCACCGGGGTTCGACCATTCACATCGAGCGTGAGTTCCTGGCCGCGGGTGAGCATGTTGTCCTCGTGGTAGGTCTCAACATGCTCGAGCTGTTCGTGTTGGGTCCCGGGAAGCACGCTCATACAGCCCGCCTCCTCCGAGGCAGGGGCGAGAGCAACCCACACGTTGACGAGATCCTCGGTCTTGAGACCCCAGTACTGCAGGTCTTGATGCCATCCGACATAACTCGGCGACCGCGCTTCCTTGATCCAGAAGATGGTGCCCCAGCACAAGATGTTTGGCCCGATCAGATCTTCGACAACGTCGAGGATCGCATCGTTGCGCATGATCTCGTCAACCCATGTGAACAGGTAGTGCGACTTCGTTCGTTGACCCGGCCCGAGCGGGTGCCCGAGGGATTTCTCGTGCGCCTCAAGCTTGGCGCGAGCGTCCGCAGCTTGGACGCTGGTCAGCGCCGGCAACGGAGCGAGGTAACCGTCATTGCGGTAGCGCTCGACCTGTTCTGAGCTCAACACGTTCTTGCCAGTGCTTGCCGTGGCCATCCGACACTCCCCTCGATCGCAGGCCTTCCAACCTAGTCCTGGCGCGCCGACCTCGTCCTGGAGCGATACGACGCAGAGGGTTGGTTCCCGGCCGAGCCTGCGACGACACCAACCCCAACGCTCGTCGCCACTCGGCTGCAGCCGCGCCATCCGACCAGGGTCCCACGGCCGATCCATCAGTAGGGTTCGCTGCATGGCTCAGATCCACGGACAACTTCCTTCTGAATTCGCTGAGCTCGGCGAGATGCTCTCGGCGTCGATCGATGCGGGGACTGACCTCGGTGCATCGGTTGCGCTCACGATCGAAGGCGAGATGGCCGTCGACATCTGGGGCGGATGGGCGGATGAGGACAAAACCGTTCATTGGGGCCGCGACACCATCACCAACGTGTGGTCGACCACGAAGACGATGACGTTCCTGTCAGCGCTCGTGCTGGTCGATCGTGGCGAGCTCGATCTCTGGGCCCCGGTCGCCGACTACTGGCCGGAGTTCGCACAGAACGGCAAGGAGTCGGTCGAGGTTCGGCATCTCTTGAGCCACGCTTCGGGCGTGAGCGGACTCGATGCGCCGTGCTCGATCGAGGACCTCTACGACTGGGAGGCGTGCACCACCAAGCTCGCCGCACAGGCTCCGTGGTGGAAGCCGGGCACCGCGTCGGGCTACCACGCGCTCGTGCAGGGGCACCTCGTCGGCGAAGTCATTCGCCGCATCGACGGGCGCAAGCTCGGCGCGTTCTTCGCTGAGGAGATCGCAAAACCGCTCGGCGCTGATTTTCACATCGGCCTCGATCCAGCCGAGTTCCACCGGGTCTCGAACGTTGTGTCACCCGGCGGCCCACCACAAGATCTCGACAACGTCGATCCGGACTCCCCCGCCTACAAGACCTTCACCGGGCCGGAGCCCATCGCCGAAGCCGCATGGACCGACGAATGGCGGATGGCCGACATCGGCGCAGCCAACGGCCACGGCAACGCCCGATCCGTCGCGCTGATTCAGGCGATCGTGGCCAACGGCGGCCGAGTCGGCGATGTCCGGCTGCTCTCCCCCGACACGATCGACCTCATCTTCGAACAGCAATCACATGGGATGGACCTCGTGGTCGGGCATCCGATCAGGTTCGGCGTGGGGTACGGCTTGTGGGCGCCCGAAACCCTGCCGTTCCTTCCGGAGAGCGAGTACTGCTACTGGGGCGGTTGGGGCGGATCGCTGAGCATCGTCGACGTGCAGCACCAGGTGAGCTTCTCCTACGTGATGAACAAGATGGCGCCGGAGCAGGCGCTGGACGATCGAGGCCCGAACCTCGCCGCCCTGGCCTTCACCTGATCGAGAACAAACAACCGATGGACGATCCAATGACCATTTCTCTTCAAGCTGATCCCGTTCACACCGACGTTCTCATCGTTGGCGCTGGCCTCTCGGGAATCGGCGCGGCGTATCACCTGCAGCGTGATTGCCCTGATCGCAGCTACGCCATCGTCGACCGCCGCTCGGCACTCGGCGGCACCTGGGATCTCTTCCGTTATCCCGGAATCCGATCCGACAGCGACATGCACACGCTCGGCTATTCGTTCAAACCCTGGACCGATCCCAAGTCGATCGCCGACGGCCCATCGATTCTTGCCTACGTGCAAGAGACCGCGGAGGAGAACGGCATCGATCAGCACATCGTGTTCGACTCGTTGGTCGAGACGGCTGACTGGTCAGGCGACGAGGCACGTTGGACCCTGACCATCACCAATACCGAGACTGGCCAAACGACCGCCCGGACGTGCAACTTCTTGCTGATGTGTGCCGGTTACTACAGCTACCGAGGCGGACACCGGCCGTCGTTCGCTGGCGAAGAGCGATTCTCCGGGCCGGTCATTCATCCTCAGGAGTGGCCGGAGGATCTTGACTACGCCGACAAGTTGGTCGTGGTGATCGGATCGGGCGCCACGGCAGTCACGCTCGTTCCAGCGATGGCCGACGACGCCGAGCACGTCACGATGTTGCAGCGGTCACCGACCTACGTCGTGGCGCGACCAGACACCGACAAGCTCGCCAATGCCATGGCGAAGGTGTTGCCAGACAAGCTCGCTTACCGAATGACCCGGGCGAAGAACGCGTGGCAGGGCGAGTTCTTCTACAACCAGACTCGCAAGAAGCCGGCCAAGATCAAGAAGATGATCCTGGATGGCGCTCGAGATGCACTCGGCTCGACCGTCGATGTCGACACGCACTTCAACCCGGCCTACAACCCGTGGGATCAACGCTTGTGCCTCGTGCCCAACGGCGATCTCTTCGAGGCGCTGAAAGACGGATCGGCCTCGGTCGTCACCGACTCCATCGAGTCCTTTGATGAAACCGGGATCACGCTCGCCTCCGGTGATCACCTCGATGCCGACATCATCGTCACCGCCACCGGCCTCGAGCTCGTCACACTCGGCGAAGTCGCGTTCTCGATCGAGGGTGAGCCGGTCGACTTCGCCGACACCTTCACCTACAAGGGCCTCGCCTATTCGGGTGTTCCCAACCTGGTCGCGACGTTCGGCTACATCAACGCGTCGTGGACGCTGCGAGCCGATCTCATCAGCGACTACGTCTCCCGCTTGTTGAACTACATGACCGAGATCGGAGCGGACGAAGCAACACCCCAGCTTCGAGAGTCCGACGCTGACATGATCGAGCGACCGTGGATCGACGACTTCTCCGCGAGCTACATGCAGCGGACGATGGAGGCGATGCCAAGGCAGGGCGACCGTGCACCGTGGCTCAACACCCAGCGGTTGTCGGCCGACCGCAAACTCATCGGCGATGAACCGATCGCCGACGGCGTGATGCAGTTCGCAGCAAGGGGCCGCAAGAGCAGCAACCAGGGCAGCCAGAAACAAGCCAGCTGACCCGAAGCGGACACGCTGGCGACCGCCTGCTACAAACGGCGATCTATGGGTGCTCTCACCAACGACCTCTGCCGCCAGTTCGGGATTGAACATCCCATCTTTGGCTTCGCTCACGACATCGCAACCGTTGCTGCGATCACCAACGCAGGAGGCCTCGGTGTTTACGGCGCGACCCGCCGCTTTCCGCACGAGATCGCCGACGAGCTCGCCGAGATCCGCCGCCTCGTCGGGTCCAAGCCGTTCGGTGTTGACCTGGTCCTCCCTGACGGCATGCCCGAGCACAACTCGCGCGATGCGATCGAAGCGCACATTCCCGATGAGCATCGAGCGTTCGTTGCCGGCATCGCCGAGAAATACGCGGTCGACGAGCCGAGCGGGCCAGGAATGCGCACGCGCTTCATCCGGTCGGCCGAGATCGAAGAGCAACAACTCGAAGCGGTGATGGCCTCCGACGTCGATCTCTTCGCGTGCGGCATCGGTGCGCCGCGGCCTGCGGTCGATCGGGCCAAAGAACTCGGCAAGACAACCGCGGCACTCATCGGCAGCCCCCGCCATGTTCGTCGAGCGCTCGCATCGGGCGTCGACCTCATCGTTGCGCAAGGTGCCGAGGCCGGCGCTCACACGGGCACGATCGGCACGTTTAGCCTCGTCCCCCAGATCGTCGATGCGTGCGGCGACATCCCAGTCCTCGCCGCGGGCGGCGTGTCGACCGGGCGCCATGTGGCGGCGTCACTCGCACTCGGCGCCCAAGGTGTATGGGCAGGCACGATCTGGCTCACGAGCACCGAACACACCGCTCACATGCCAGACGCACTCGTCGACAAGCTGTTGTCGGCAACATCGGCCGACACGGTGATCACCCGAAGCGAATCGGGCAAGACGTTCCGCCAAATTCGTTCAGCCTGGAGCGACGAGTGGGAAGCGCCTGACGCACCAACCCCACTCAAGATGCCGTACCAAGATGTGCTTGTTGGCGATCTGCTTGGCGCCATCGACGAACACGAGGTTGAGCCGCTGCTGCACTCCGGCGCCGGCCAAGGCATCGGCTACGCCACCGAGGTCCGCCCCGTCGCCGACATCATGGCCAGCCTGCTGAGCGAGGCCGAAGCCGCCCGCTAAGACCGACAGCCAACCTGCGTAACCCGTGGGGTCAGACCTCGATTTACGCAGGTAGGCGACTACGGGCGTGGCTGGTTGTCGACGTTGGCTTCGTAGTCCAATTGCCAGAGCATCTTGCTGGTCTGGACGGTCATCACGAGAAGCGTGACCACGTTGAGCGCAACGATCACCGGGACACCCCAGCTGAAGATCTCCGTGCCAACGAAAAACACGAAGGTGTTGAGCGCGATATAGGCGATGCGGATTTCGGTCGGCCCGATGCCGTAGTACGCGATCTGGAACTGGTTCGTTGCGGCAAAGGACAGGAACGACACGGCCATCGTCGCGCACGTGACAAGCAGCAGGATCAGAAATAGGAACTGCAACCACCACACCTCGACGAGGAACGAATAGGCGATCACGATCGACCCGGCGAAGAAGAAGTCGAGGATGTGGTCCATGAAGAAGCCCCACTTCACGAGGCCCTGCTTGCGGTACTTGCCGAGCGACCCGTCGAACGAGTCGGTCAGCCACTGCCCGAAGACGAAAAAGGACATGGCGTGCAGCCACGCCCGATTGTCCTGTGCCAGGTAGCCAGCAGCGATGGTCGCCGCCGACCAGAAGATCGTCACGTAGGTCAGGTGATGACTCATGATGGGCTTCGGAACCTTGGGGATTCCCCAATCGATGAATCGTCGCTCGAACGGGCCGAGTAGCGACTGGCCCTTCTTCTTGTCACCGGCGAACGTTTCTCCCATTCGACGAGTCTGACAGAGCGCCACGCTCAGGAGCCGGACACAACCAAGTCCTCAAGACGCTCATCAAGCTGCGGCGCAATCGTCGACCACCCAAATCGCTCGCGAACCGACGCGGCCAACGCTCGGTCGACGTCGAGTCCCTCGCTCACCCGTCGGACTGCGTCAGCGAACGCCGAGCCAAACCGACCCCGCGGATACAAGACGTCGCCATGCCAGCGCTCGTCGATCAGCTCGGGGTAGGCCAAGTCGTCGACCAGTAGGGGCCGCGCGCCGGCAGCTACGGCTTCAGCGATTCCAACACCGAAGAAGTCGTGGCGGGCGCAGCTCACGACGATGTCCGACCGCAAGAGATGAGACCGATACCCCTCGGTGTCGAACGGACCAACCGCGTCGACCCAATCAGCGAACTCTTCGAGGATCTGTTCCTTCGTCGCCGAAGGCACCAACGGGTCGCCTCCCGCCAAGATCAGTCGGGCCCGGCTCCCTCCTCCCCGCAGCTTGCGGAGTGCACTCAAGAAGGCATCGGGATCTTTGTCAGGTTCCCATCGATGGGGCCAAAGCACGACGGGGCCGTCGGCGTGCTGCGGTTCTCGACCCGACACACCTTCCGTTGCCGAGCCGCTCTGGGCCGCTTCGAGCCAATCGAGATCGAGACCGACAGGCATGACCTCGAATCGTGACATCACCTCGTCGAGAAACGGTCGCTGGTCGTCGTCGGGTTGGTGTTCGAGGAATGCTGGCAACTCGGCAGCAACCGCATTGCGATGGAACTGCGAGTTGAAGAGGACGGCGTCGGCGGCGCACCACGACTGCCAGTTTCGAAGGCTTGCCTCCGGGTCGACTGCGCCCGAAGCGGTCGGATACACCAGCTGCGACTCGTGCTGGTAGACGACGATCGGCGTGGCGCCGGGAATGGAACGTCGAGCGAACCCCAAGAGCTGCGAGACATCGACGAGCCCACTCACCACCAGAAGATCGGGTGCATCGTGCTGAGCCACATGGGCATCGAGAGCCTTCCAAGCGGGAGGGCACCGGCTCGCAACCGCCACCGCCAGGGCCCCGGCGGCAACGAAACGATCGACACGTCGTGGCAACTGGCCTCGGCAAAGCCGTGCGCCCACTGCCCGTGCGAACCGCCAAGCCATGGCTCGACCAGTACGACCTTCACCGCAGCCGAGCGATCGGAGGCACCGCGCTCATCCAGCGATCATCTCTCGTCAAGGAGCGCCATCAGCATGTCGTTGACCGCATCCGGCCGCTCCAACATCAGCTGATGACCCGCACCATCACAAACGGTGAGAGTTGCGTTTGGCAGCGCCTCGGCGAGGTGCGTCGATTCGGCTGGTTCGGTCAGCGGATCTTGCGAACCGACGATCACGTGCGCCGGTAGCTCGACCTTTGTGAGGCCGTCCAGAACGTCGTGATCGAAGATCGATGGAACGATGCCGAGCAAGTCGGCAGGCGGCAGCGCCTCAAAGGCCAGCGCGGTTTCCCGAACAGCGTCAGGGTGAGGTGTGGCGCCAAAGGTTGCCCGAACGGCGATCTCGCCGAGGTCGCTCGGCGGAACCTGAGCGATCCGAGCCGCCAGCTTTGGTCGAGCCATTGCGATCTTTCGAAGCCGCTTCGCTGCCGGCCCCAAAATGCCCGTCGGAACCCTCGCCGGATTTCGACCGGCGCTCGAGATGAAACCGACCGCCGACACGCGTTCGGTGGCGACGTCGAGATGGTCGACGAGGAATCGGCCGAGCACCATGCCGCCCATGGAGTGGCCGGCGATCACGGCGTCGGTGAGGTCGAGCCGTTCAAGCAGGGTCACGAGATCACGGGCGTTCGCTTCGATCGTTGGCCCGTCTGAGCCGGCGGTTGACTGGCCATGAGCACGAAGGTCGACGGCGATGATCCTTGCGCGATCGGCGAGCACCATCTGGTTGTGCCAAATGCCTGCGTGCAACGTGACGCCGTGGAGCAACACGATGGGCCGCCCCGAGCCAGCGTCGATCGCGTGAAGCGAACCACCGTCGTGGGTTTCCATCCGATGATGACGGAGCTCGACCGATCCGTCGGTCAGTTCATAGGCATCCGGTGTTGGCGTGTCATCGGTCGTACGGCGAATTCGGCGCAGCGTGAGTCGCTCGGCACCAAAACCAAGAGCGATGCCCGCAGCGAGTGTGGCGATCTTCATCGGTATCTCCGTTCCACACGTTTCGAGATGCCGCACACGATCTCGTAGTTGATCGTGTCGAGCTTGGCGGCGAGGTCATCAGCACTGATGAGCGAGCCCCCCTGGTGGCCGATGAGGACGACATCATCACCGGCGGCTACATCATCATCGCCACAGTCGACGACGAACTGGTCCATCGTCACCACACCAAGAATCGGCCGAGGCTTGCCACCGATCAACACGGACCCGTCACGCCACAAACCTCGACGAAAGCCATCGGCGTAGCCGAGTGGAATGGTCGCCACGGTCGTCTCGCGATCCACAGCGGCTCGTTGGCCGTAGCTCACCCGGTTGCCCGCGGCGAGCCGCTTCACAAAGCTCACTCGTGAATGCCATGACAGCGCGGGGCGCAGATCCGCCTCGCACGCAACCTCGGCGAGATCCGGACTCGGCGCGAGTCCATACATGGCGATCCCGACCCGGACGATGTCACGCCGCGCGGAAGGCACGACCAACGTTCCTGCTGAGTTCGCAGCGTGTGTGAACGGCACCTCGATGCCGGCTTCGGCGAGTTCGCCGAGTGCCGAGTCAAAACGAGCGAGTTGCTGATCGGTGAACGGGTTCGTGGGCTCGTCTGCAACAGCGCAGTGGGTGAAGACCGAACCCAGCGTCAACCCGTCCGCAGACACGATCGATCGGGCGCGAGCGACCACGTCGGCCGGTGCGGCGCCCACTCGATGCATCCCGGTGTCGACCTTGAGGTGGACCGTCAAGGGAGCGGTGACCCCGACGGCGGCCGCCGCCTCGATGCCGTGCTCGGAATAGATCGCAGGCTGGAGGCCGAGTTCGGCTGTGGCAACGAACTCATGGGGTTCAGGCTCAGACAGCACCCAGATCGGTGCCTCGATTCCCGCCTCACGAAGTTCGACGCCCTCATCGACTTGAGCAACGGCGAGTGTGGTCGCCCCAGCTGCGATTGCTGCTTGAGCGACCGAGATGGCTCCATGGCCGTAGCCGTCGGCTTTCACCACGGCGCACACATCGGCACCGTCGGCCGCACCGGCCAAAACGGCAACGTTGTGCGCGATCGCGCCGAGATCAACCTCGACCCATGAACGGCTCACCTGGCAGACCCTATTGCGTCGCGGGGCCGGGGTGCTCGGACGAGGGAGACAAGAGTTCGTCGAGAATGGCGGAGAGGTCGCCCTCGTCGAGATGGACGCCACCCACGAGCGTGATGCCCATGATCACGGGCTCGCTGCGCGTCCACCCTCGAACCTGGCCGGCCAGATCTGGTTGATCGTGCCATTCCTCGCCGTCGAGACCGTGCTGCACAAGCGCAACAAGATGACGGGCAGGCGCTCCATCGAGATCGGTGAGCCACGGTTCGAGCCAACGGACGAGCGGTGCGTCGATCATGGCCAGCAGGGCGAGGGTCTGCGACGCCGTCAGCCCGTCATCGATCGCGTCGAACATCAACGTCTGAGCCCACCACCGATCGAGGACGGCCATCAGTGCACTTCGCTCATCCGCCGTCAACTCGGGCTCATCGAGGAGCAAAACGATCTCAGCCATGAGCTCCCGGCCGGTGCGCACATCGAGAGCGTTCAAGGGTTGAGGACTCGTCAACAACTCGAGAATGCGCGGGGCCGCCGCTCGACGCTCATCACTGCGAGAACGAGCGAGGACGGCATCCGCTGGGAGCTCGCCAAGAAGCGACGAGCGATCGCCAAAGTGTTCCCACACCGAGTCGATTGCGATCCGCAACGGATGCCCGAAGTTCATACGGATCGTTCTAGCGTGCGATCGCGATGGCGAGCGCAACGGTGTCGCTGTGCGAGAGCGTGAGCAGCCAATCTTCGATGCCGAGCTCGGTTGCTTTGGCCTTTGCTCGGCCGTGCAGGCGAAGCACCGGTTGCCCGGTCTCGAGCTTGACCACTTCGATCTCGTCGAAGTCGGTGCCGCCAAGACCAACACCCAGCGCCTTCATCACGGCTTCTTTCGCCGCGAAGCGAGCGGCGAATCGTTCCGCCGGGTCCACCGCGGTTTGGCAGTAGGCCCGCTCCCCCTCCGTGTAGACCCGTTCGACGAAACGCGGCCGTTCGGTGGTGATCCGACGGATCCGGTCGATCTCGACCACGTCCGCACCGATGGAAACGACCGATGACCCGACCAAACCAGACAGGTCTGGCACGGTCAGGTCGCGGCCATCGTCTTGACCCGGTGTTAGCTCTGTGCCCAACGGCTTGCGACGTCCGAGATTGGAGCGGTCAACAACTCAACGGTCGGCACGTCGGCCAACAGATCATCTCGGAACGACGGTTCGCGCTCGGTGACCACATCGACCAGCTGGCGATACCGGTTTCGGTAACCCTGCATCACCGAACGGGCGGTCGACACGCCAAGCTCGTCGACGAGATTGACGTGGCACAAGGTGAGTCCGGTCGTGTTGCCGTCCTTCACCTCGGCGATGATCAGCACGGTCCGCTTGTCGGAACCAACGGTCACGAGCGGCATGCGCTCGACTGCCACACGGTGCTTGTTACCTCGAAGGATCGGGTCCTTGTCGGTTCGCGAACTGAGGTTGGCCGCGATGCCGCCCTTGTCGACCACATGGATCTGTGCACCAGAGTCGACGTCGCCCTCGACGCGGTAGCGGGTGTAACCAACCACCTCGCCAATCGCCGGGCTGATCGACGAGAGCGTTCGAAGCGAACGGTACGAAAGACGATCGCGAGGGCAACCGGTTTCGAGGACCGACTGGATGAGGTCCGCCTGCAGCAGGCTTTCGTCGGTTCGGGAGATGCCAACGGTGACGGTCTTCGCCTGGTGCTTGATGGCGTCGACTGGGCGGGTGAGCTCCTCGATCGCGTCGGTGAGGCCCGCGGCGAGATCTTCGACGATCACACCGGGCGTGCCGACCTTGCCGAACTCGATCTGGAACGATTCGAAGCGAGCCGCACCCGTGGCAAATCGCATGAGCGACGCCAACTTGGTTGCCGTCGAGGCTTCGAGGTGGCCGTTGAACTGACCGGCGCGCAGGCCGTCGTAGAAACGGGTGGCGAGCGGATCCAGCTCCTTGCCGAACTCGACGAACCAGTTCTCGCCCTGTTCAGCGCCGACGTAGCTCTCGATAATCGCTCGCGCTTCTCGCAACGGGCGCGCCGATGCGTCGATAGCGAGCGCAGCTTCATAGCCAAAGAGATGGCCAACGACGGTCGACAGCACAAAGGCCAAAAGCGGGTGGGTGTCCGGAACGGCGATGACGTCGAGAGCTGCATTGAACCGGTTCTCGCCCTCGGTGGCGATCACGATTGGTGCGGCCTTGTGAGCCCGGAAGATGGCAACTTCTTTGGCGACATCGTCGGCGTTCGAGCCAACGAGTCCTGCAGCACACACCAAGATCATCGGTTCAGACGACAGATCGATGTGCTTCTTGTCTTCGGTGACGTCACACGCGATCGACTTGTAGCAAAGCTCCGAGAGCTTGATGCGCAGTTCTCGAGCGGCGACCAGGTTTGGACCGTTGCCGACCATCGCCCAGTAGCGCCGAGAAGGGGCGTGGCGCTCGGCTGCTGCTGCGATCTCCGGACGCTTGGCCAAGGTGGCTCGCATCTTGTCCGGCAGCTCGCGAAGCGCCTTGAGCAACGCCTGGCGATCCTCAGCCGACGTCGTCGTACCCGGCACGAGTTGCGCAACGGCCTCAGCGAGCAGGAAGCCCGCCGCGATCTGCGCGTAGAACGCCTTCGTTGACGCAACGCTCATCTCAACGTCTCGACCGTCGGACGTGTAGAGCACGCCGTCGGCCTTGTCGGTGAGGTCGCTACCTCGACGGTTGACGATCGCAACGACGGCGGCGCCACGGCTGCGGACGAGGTCGACGGTTCGGTTGGTGTCCGTCGTCGTGCCCGACTGGCTGATGGCCACGATGAGCGTGTCGCCCATGTCGTCACGCATTTCGAATCCGGAAAGTTCGGTGGCGACGACGGGGCGCACGGCAACGTCGGTGCCCGCAAGCGCTGACTGGAATGCCGCAGCGACCGCCTGGCCGGCGACCGCGGCCGTGCCCTGTCCGATCACCTCGACCTTGCGGAGCTGGCCGGACGACAACATCGTTGCGACCTCGGCCGGCAGCGATTCCTTCGGCAGCCGAACCTCAAACGAGCCGTCCTCTTCGATGAGACGAGCGCGGAGGGTCTTGGCGAACGAGACCGGCGATTCGCTGATCTCTTTGAGCAGGAAGTGAGGAGCATCGCCACGATCGATGTCGCGGGTGGTCACCGCCGGCGGAAGCCACTCGTCAGACCCAACCGGAAGCGGAGTGCCATCGTAGGCAAAGCGGGTCACACCCGATTCGTCACCGGCGAGCGACCCCGAGATTCGGATGATCTGCCCTTGGCTTGCGACCGGGTTGTTTGGATCGGCCGGCGTTTCGCCGTCCATCCGCATGTAGGAGGTTGCGTCTTCGACGACGCCGTAGGGCTCCGATGCAACGACGAACGCGTCTTCGCACAGGCCAACGAACACGCCCTGACCGCTGCCTCGAAGGGCGAGGTGGAGATCGTCCGGACCCGCCGTGGTGCTCAGGCCGATCGCCACGGATCCTTCGAACTGGGCAACGGCCCGGCGAACCGATTCATCGAGGTCGAAACCTTCACCAAGCCCACGACTCACGAGGGTCGGGATGACCTTGGCATCGGTGGTGATCTCACCGGCGATGCACAACTTCTCGTTGGCGATCAGGTCGGCGAAATTATCGACGTCGCCGTTGAGGGTGGCGGTGACATACGGGCCCTGCTGGCCGAGCGGACGTTCGGTCTCATCGGAGTTGACCGGGTGAGCGTTCGGTTCGCTGATGATGCCGACCGACGCCCAACGGGTGTGCCCAAGCACGGTGACTTCGGCGGTCTCAGCGACGAGAGACCGGCGCAGAAGCTCGTCGGACATGACCGCGGCGCGCATGGCTGAGGTGTTGTCGCCAAGCTCACCGATCTCGGCGGCGGCTTTGTACACAAAGCTGAGCAAGCCATCGGGAGTTCGCACCGAACCATTGGTGAACAGCGGATCAGCCGCTCGTTCCTTCACCATCTGGTCGATCTCGGGCGAGTTGAGGTCAAGACCATGGTTGCGCACGAGCACGTGAACACCGGCGGAGTCACGGCCGCGAACCTCGAGGCGGTCAAGCGCACTCAGCGCCTGCTGAAGGCTGAAGAACGCGGCGATTGCGGCACCACCAGCATCGGCTCCGGCCAGGCCAAGCACTTCCCGGGCGGTGCGCAAGCGATCACGCTCGATCGCCCATGTAGCGTCCTTGGCGGCGATCAACGATGCGTTGATCTCTTCGATGTTCGCGATGCGGTCACCCTCGGCTTCGAGGTGCGCTTCGATTCCAACGAGCGACTCGTTCACCGAAACGAGGCGAGCAGAGATCTCTCGCGCAAGCTCAGCGTCGCTGATCAGAGCGACGAGCCCTGCTTCACCGCGCAGGGTGAGGTCGATGGCGGCGAGTTGATCGGCCGCAGAGGCAAGAGCGGCTCGCAGGTCGGATGACTCTGCGGTCGGCATGGAGGCACGAGCCTGATCCAGTGCACTGAGCACCTCGGCCCGCGAGGGGGCACTCCGTTTGGTTCGACGTCTCGCAATGGCGATGATTCCGCACATGCTTGGACTCCTTCTCGACGTAAGCCGCTTCAGTTCCTCATCGGCGGCAGCCGGGTTGGTTTGAGCTCCGTCTGGCACATCGCCAGAGGTGATCGGACGGGGAGGGGTGGCGTCGTTAGGCCGGATTGGGCGGGATCAGCTCACGAGCACGGTCGCACAGTTCATCACAAACGCGGTCGGCAACGGTCGCGTCGACGTGTTCGACCATGACCCGCACCAGCGGTTCGGTTCCGGAGGCCCGAACGAGCACCCGACCGTCATCGCCCATCTCCGCCGACGCCTTCTCGACATCGGGCGCCATCTTGTTGACGATGTCAGGATCCCGAACGGAGAATCGGACGTTCTTGAGCACCTGTGGGACGGTGGTCATCGAGTTGCTCGCCAGTGACGCCAGCGGTTGATCGGACCGGATTACCGCATCCATCAACTGCACGGCGGCAAGAATGCCATCGCCAGTGCCGGCGAGATCTCGACAGATCACATGCCCGGACTGCTCACCACCGAGGGAGAAGCCGCCACGGCCAAGCTCCTCGAGCACGTACCGATCGCCTACGCCGGTTGTCGCAACGTTGATGTCGGCCGCTGCCATCGCCCGGTGAAACCCCAGGTTCGACATGACGGTGACGACCACGGTGTTGTGGTTGAGGCGTTCGGTGGCCTTCCAGTCAGCAGCGAGGATCGCCAAGATCCGGTCGCCATCGACGATTGCGCCGGTGTGATCGACGGCGATCAAACGGTCGGCGTCGCCATCGAAGGCGAGCCCGGCCGATGCTCCGGCCTCGACCGTGGCGGCTTGGAGAATCTCCGGGTGTGTCGATCCACAGCCACTGTTGATGTTGATCCCATCGGGGGCATCACCGATCACGGTGATGTCAGCGCCGAGGGCACCGAAGATGTCGGCGGCCCAGCCCGACGCCGCACCGTTGGCGCAATCGAGAACGAATCGGTGGCCGGCAAACGCTCGGGGGGCGACCGAGTTCGTGATCAGCTCGATCCAGCCGTCGACCGAAGCCGTGGCCGGGTCGTTTCGCATGATGCCGATGTCGGCGCCTGTCGGCCCTGGGAAAACCGCACCGCCGAGCAGTTCGTGGAACCGCTCTTGGATCGATGCTTCGACCTCATCACCGAGCTTGTTGCCGCCGGGGGCAAACAGCTTGATGCCGTTGTCGGCGAAGGGATTGTGCGACGCCGAGATCATGGCGCCGCTCACATCATCACCAAGCGAAGCCCACGCGACCGCCGGCGTTGGTACGACGCCGAGCAGATCGACGTCAACACCAGCCGAGGTGTAGCCGGCGATCAAGCCAGCCTCAATCATGTGACCCGATCGGCGCGTGTCGCGCCCGATCACCACTCGTTTGCCACCGAGGACTTCGGCCGCGGCGCGGCCAAGGGCGACGGAAACGTCGGGGGTCAAGACCTCGTTGGCCAGACCTCGGACGCCGTCGGTCCCAAAGCTCGGAAACATGCGTGAACCCGAAGGATCAGCGCTTCGAGTACTGCGGAGCCTTTCGGGCCTTCTTGAGGCCGTACTTCTTGGACTCCTTCTTTCGCGGATCGCGAGTGAGGAGGCCTTCGCTCTTCTGAGCGCCGCGGAGTTCCGGATCGATCTCGATCAGTGCACGAGCGATGCCGAGACGGAACGCGCCGGCCTGGCCGGAAAGACCACCACCGTCGAGCGTGACGGCGATGTCGTAGGAACCTTCGAGGTCAGCGACACGCAACGGCTCGGTGATGAGCGTGCGGTGAACCGCTGACGGGAAGTAGTCGTCGAATGCTCGACCGTTTGCGGTGATGGCACCTTCGCCTGGGGTCAAGCGCACACGTGCGATGGCTTGCTTGCGACGGCCGGTGGTTTGAACTGCGGTCATGCCTTCACCTCACGGCGTGCGCCGGGAATGTCGAGAACTTTGGGGGACTGAGCCTGGTGCGGGTGCTCGGCACCGGCGTAGACCTTGAGCTTGGTAGCCATCTGGTTGCCCAAACGGTTCTTCGGCAACATGCCGGTGATGCTCTTCCGAACCGTGTCGGCGGGCTTGCGCTCCATCGAGTCGGTGTAGCTACGGCTCGTGAGGCCGCCCGGGTACCCGGAGTGCGTGTGGATGAACTTGCGGTCGGCCTTGTCAGACGTCAACACGATCTTCGATGCGTTGATGACGATGACGTGGTCACCCATGTCCATGTGAGGTGCGAACGTGGGCTTGTGTTTGCCACGCAGAATGCGAGCGATCTCGGTCGCCATGCGACCGAGGGTGAGGCCGTCGGCGTCGACGACGAACCAGTCGCGCTCGATCTCGGCTTTCTTGGGGGTGAAGGTCTTCACAGCGAATCCTGCTTCTACACGTCGTAAGGGCCGAAACAGACTCTTCGGCCGACCCGCAAGCATACGGGCGGCAAAAAGAAAACCGAACGGATGAGTCGGACTTCCCTGTGACTCCCTCCGGGGGCCGTTGCACGGAGCTTGCCCTGTGACTCCCTCCGGGGGCCGTTGCACGGAGCAACCCCTGTGACTCCCTCCGGGGGCCGCTGCACGGAGCGACTCCCTCCGGGGGCCGCTGCACGGAGCGACTCCCTCCGGGGGCCGTTGCACGGAGCTTGCCCGCGCACGCGCTCGGCCTCACTCGCCCTCCCCCAAAACAACACATGCGGCCGGAAACGGAGGAGGGAATCCGATTCCGACCGCATGGTCCGCCGTTGGCCGCCACCCAAAAAGGGGAGGTAGGTAGCGAGAACGCCGATGGCCGTGGAAGTGGACGTTCCCTGGTGAACGTCCACTCCGCGAAGGTTCTACGTCGCTAGCGCGTAATGCTGCGCCAGCAAGGAACGCTCCTCGGATGTGAGCACGTGGTCAGCATTTGCCTTCGGCGCTGCCCGAACGGTCTCTCGATTGAAGGGAACGACGACCTTCTCGGTCACCGTTGTGTAGGAACCCCGAACCGGCACGTAGTGCGCACTTCGGAGGAAGCCAGGCTTCACGACAAGCCACGTCGGGGAGTCACTGGCACCTTCGAAGAGCACGTCTTCGACCTTGCCAATCGCTTGCCCCTGCTCGTCGATCACCTGACGATCGCTGTAGATAACAATTGCGTCGTCGACCCCGGGGTTCCCGGCGCCGTGGATATGAGCGGATGCCTCTGACATGACTGCCTCGCATTCTGAGCGCCTCGATCGGAGCCCGTGATGACCGCCCGCGTCATCGTTTCGTCATATTCGCGCAAACGAACTGACATGTAAAGGGATTTTCGCGCTTGCGTGTTCAAACCAGCCTCCACGAGGCTGATCCGCCGATTGGACCGATCTCTGAGATCGAGGCGAACGAAGCACCAAACAAGCGCGTTGAGCCGCGGCGAATCGACGCACCGATCTCTCACCAACCCATGTGGCGCCCAAGACGGCCGACCCGCGGAACGTCAGCTGCACTGAATGTCAGCTGCACTGGACAGCTGTGTCGAACCTCAGCTGTATTGAACGTCGATGAGGTGCAAGCCGTGAGGCGGCGCTGGCTGTTCAGCCTGTTGGCGATCCTTGGCGGCCAGGACCGACCGCAACTCCCCTGCCGTGCGCCTGCCGCGGCCAACGGCGACGTGAAAGCCGACGATGCTTCGCACCATTTGGTGGCAGAAGGCTGATCCGTCGATCCGGAACTCGAGGTCGCCATCACCGTGGTCGGTCCAACTCGTCCGCGTGATCCGACGCACGAGCGAGAGCGGTTCGCTTCCCGGCGACACCTTCGGTCGACGACAGAACGACGAGAAATCGTGCTCGCCAATCAACGGATCACAGGCGAGTCGCATCACCGCGAGGTTGAGTGGCTCGGTGACGTGCCACGAATACCGGGCGCGGGTTGGGTCACCGATCGGCCGATTCAAGATTCGGTAGGAGTAGCTCCGACCGGTTGCGTCGAAACGAGCGCTGAAATCTGGCTCGGCGAGTTCAACCGCCGTGGCCACAACCTCGGGCCCAAGGCGCGACGACACCATGCGCCCAATTCGTTCGAGTGCGTCGTCGGCTCGTTCGGGGTCGGCGAGGTCGGGAAGTGAAAGGTCCAACGACAGCACCTGCGATGCCGCGTGGACGCCGGCGTCGGTCCGGCCAGACATCACAATGTCTGGCACCACACCAAACGCAGCGCCAAAGATTCGCTGCAGTTCACCGACCACCGTGCGCACCCCCGGGTTGGGAGCGAGCCCGCGAAAGTCGGTGCCGTCGTAGGCGATGGTCAGGCGAACGCGAGAAACCGGGCTCGTCGGCCCGGTTTCTCCAGAATCAATCTGAGAATCCGCCTCGTCCGATGGGTTGGCATCGAAGAGCGACGGTTCGTGCATGGATCAAGGCATCCGCGGATGCCTGGGCTCGATTAGACGAGCTCGATTCGAGCCATGGGAGCGTTGTCACCCTGACGGGGACCCATCTTCAAGATGCGGGTGTAACCACCCGGACGCTCGGCATAACGAGGACCAACCTCTTCAAAGAGCTTGGTGGTCATCTCAACATCACCGACGTAGGCAAGAACCTGACGGAAGTTGTGCAGTCCGCCCTTCTTGGCCTTGGTGATGAGCTTCTCGGCGATCGGGCGCATGGCCTTTGCCTTGGCTTCGGTGGTGACGATGCCCTCGGCTGCAACCAGTGATGCAACGAGGTTGGCCATCATCAGTTTCTGATGGGAGGCCGAGCCGCCGAAGCGGCGGGCCTTGGTGGGACGTCCTGGCATGTCAGCTCCTCGAGCCGCGCAGGGCGAGGCCCCGCTCATCAAGCTTCACGATGACCTCATCCAGCGACTTCTGTCCGAAGTTCGTGATGGCGAGGAGATCGTCTTCGGTCTTCTGCAAGAGCTCACCGATGCTGTTGACCTGTGCCCGCTTGAGGCAGTTACGAGGACGCTCGGAAAGGTCGAGGTCTTCGATCGGCAGATCGAGATCGGGTGAACCGGAGGCGGCAGCAGGTGCCTCGCCGAGGGTGAGGCCCTCGGGCTCATCGCTCATCTCTTCGACGAGCTGAACGAGTCCACGAAGGGTGGCGCCAGCTGATGCGAGAGCGTCGCGAGGGGTGATCGATCCGTCGGTCTCGATGTCGAGAAGGAGACGGTCGAAGTTGGTGCTCATCTCGACGCGAGTCGGCTCGACCGACAGCGACACCCGACGGATCGGGCTGTAGATGGCGTCGACAGGAATCACACCGATGGTGGAGCCGCTTGGACGCTGCGAGCTGAGCCAGCCGCGTCCACGCTCGACCGTGAGGTCGATTGCGAGGCGGCCCTTGGCGTCGAGCTTTGCGAGGTGAATGTCGCCGTTGAGGACTTCGATCTCAGCGGGGCAGGAGATGTCACCAGCGGTGACGTCTCCGGGGCCGCGCACGTCGAGGCGCAACACGACAGGCTCGTCGGACTCGGAGGTCACGACGATGTCCTTGATGTTCAAGATGATGTCGGTGACGTCTTCGACCACACCGGTGAGGGTGTCGAACTCGTGCAGAGCGTCGTCAAAACGAACCTGGGTGATCGCTGCGCCGGGGATCGACGACAGCAACGTGCGGCGAAGCGAGTTGCCGAGGGTGTGACCGAACCCTGGTTCGAGTGGGCCGATTGCGAACTGACCGTGGTTCGACTCACCATCGTCGATCTGCTCCACGGATGGGCGCTGCATGACCAGCATGGGACTTCCTTCCGACCGAACGCCGAAGCGTTTGGGGTGTGTTCGTGAGTTGCGCGAGTACTGCTAGACGAGACTGAAACGAGAAAGCTGAGCGACTACTTGGAGTAGAGCTCGACGATGAGCTGCTCACGCAGCGGCACGTCGATCTGCTCGCGAAGCGGCTCGGAGTAGACCGTGACCGTGAGGCCGTCGGCGGCGAGGTCAAGCCACGCCGGAGGAGTGCGATCGAGAACGTCCTTGTTCCACTGGATGATCGCGTTCTCACGAGTCTTCGGCTTGATCTCGATGACATCGCCCTTACGGACACGGTAAGACGGGACGTTGACCCGCTTGCCGTTCACCTTGATGTGGCCGTGACTCACGAACTGACGAGCCTGCGGGCGGGTTGAGAAGAACCCGGCGCGGTAGGCGACGTTGTCGAGCCGCAACTCGAGGAACCGGAGCATGTTCTCACCAGTCACACCTTCACGGCGTGAGGCCTCGTCGTAGACCTTGCGGAACTGGCGTTCGTTGAGGCCGTAGCTGAAGCGAGCCTTCTGCTTCTCTTGAAGCTGGAAGAGGTACTCGGTGTTGTTGTTGCCGCGGCGACGGGTCTGACCGTGCATGCCGGGGGGATACGGGCGCTTTTCGAGCGCAGCCGCTTCACCACGGGTACCAAAGATGTTGGTGCCGAGGCGGCGGGAGATACGGGCGCGTGGGCCGGTGTAACGAGACATAAGTTCTTAACTCCTCAGACCCGACGACGCTTGGGCGGGCGGCAACCGTTGTGCGGAACCGGCGTGACATCTTTGATGCCGGTGACTTCGATGCCAGCGTTCTGGATCGAGCGGATAGCGGTTTCACGGCCCGAACCGGGGCCCTTCACCTGCACGTCGACCTTGCGGACACCGTGCTCCATCGCCCGGCGGGCGGCGGCTTCGGCAGCCATCTGGGCGGCGAACGGGGTGGACTTACGAGAGCCCTTGAACCCGACGTTGCCGGCCGAGGACCACGACAAGACGTTGCCGTCTTGGTCGGTGATCGAAACGATCGTGTTGTTGAAGCTCGACTTGATGTGAGCAACGCCATGGGTGACGTTCTTGCGTTCTTTCTTGCGGGGTCGACGCCCGCCTGCGCTCGGCTTGGCCATGGCTTAGACCGCTTTCTTCTTGCCGGCGACGGTCCGCTTTGGACCTTTTCGCGTACGGGCGTTGGTTTGCGTGCGCTGGCCGCGGACCGGGAGGCCCTTGCGGTGACGGATGCCCTGGTGGCAACCAATCTCCATCTTGCGCTTGATGTCTTGGGAGACCTCTCGGCGAAGGTCGCCTTCGGTCTTCACGTTCGCATCGATCCACGAGCGGATGCGGAGCACCTCGGCCTCGGTGAGGTCTTTGACGCGAGTGGCGGGATCGACCTCGACCGCAACAGCGATCTGCTTGGCCGTGGAGCGTCCAACTCCAAAGATGTACGTGAGTGACACCTCAAGCCGCTTTTCGCGGGGGATGTCAACGCCGGCGATACGTGCCATAAATCAGCCTTGCCTCTGCTTGTGACGCGGGTTCGTGCAAATAACCATGATTCGACGGTTACGCCGAATCACTTTGCAGTTGTCGCACATCTTCTTGACGCTGGGTCGTACTTTCATGCGATTCCTCGAACGAAATGGACGCCGCGGTGCCGCGGCGATGTGAACAGTTGGTTCCGAACAGGAGTGGACGGAACCGGTGACCGAACGTTGGTGGCGGGCACCAACACTCAAGGGGTGTTACTTGTACCGGTAGGTGATGCGGCCGCGAGTGAGGTCGTACGGGGTGAGTTCGACCTGGACCTTGTCACCCGGAAGAATCCGGATGTAGTGCCGGCGCATTTTGCCGGAAATGTGACCGAGGACGCTGTGGCCGTTTTCGAGTTCGACTTTGAACATTGCGTTCGGAAGCGACTCGACAACCTTGCCCTCGAGAACGATTGCATCTTCCTTGGATTTCGGGATAACAGACTCCTTGAGCGAACACGTCCGCCCCACAGATGTTCCTGCGGTTCGAATGACGTGAGATCGTTGCGGCCTTGTGCTGTACTCGCCGAAACCGGTGAGAGCAGGACCTCGATCCGCCCTCGGGCATGCCCGAGATCAGACCGACCGACAAGTCTAACCAGCGCGCGCAGTCATCCCAACGTGGGCGATCTCGCTCGCCCCCGTGGTGCGCCCGCTCGTGGATCCCCTGTTGGGCTGGTCGTGGGGTTCGTCGTTGGGCAGGCTGGCGGGCTGTTCGTGGGGTTGGCCGTTCGGTTGGTGTTGCGTTGGCTGTTTCGTCCGTTGGCGCCTGCACGAGATCTTCACACCTGCTTCACGACATGGGCCCGTTGGTTCTCTACGTTTGAGGGATATGGCGGCACACGGAACACCATCCGCAGGGACACACATTCTCGTGGTCGAAGATGAACAGACGATCGCTGATGCGATCGCCACCCGTCTTCGCAGCGAAGGTTTCAACGTGTCGGTCGCCTCTGACGGTCCGAGCGCGGTGGCGACCGACGAGGCGGAGCGGCCCGATCTGTTGATTCTCGACCTCAACCTGCCGGGCTTCGATGGCCTTGAGGTGTGCCGCCAGGTCCAGGCCAAGCGCCAGGTGCCCGTGATCATGCTGACGGCGCGAGATGACGAGACCGACATGTTGGTTGGTCTCGGTGTCGGCGCAGATGACTACATGACGAAGCCGTTCTCGCCGCGCGAACTCGTCGCTCGGGTTCGAGCGTTGCTCCGCCGATCGGCATCCACGCCAGCACCGGTCATCGGCGGCGACCCGTCGGCTGGGCTTCACGTCGATCCATCGACACGGCGGGTTTCAGTCGATGGCGCCGAGGTACATCTCACCCCCACCGAGTTCGATCTCGTACGAGTTCTTGGCGAAGCAGGCGGAGCGGTGCTCAGCCGTGATCAACTGTTGGCCATGGTCTGGGGTTACCGAGATGGAAGTGGGGCGCGGACAGTGGACAGCCATGTTCGTTCGGTGCGCCGCAAGCTCGGTGATGATGTTGTTCGCACCGTCCACGGTGTTGGCTATGCGTTCGGAGAACGCGGATGACCCCACGGTTCGACTATGCGTTCGGAGCGACGGGTGAGTAGTCCTCGGATCCGGCCGCGCCCGCTTGCGCCGATCCCTTCGTCGATCAAGGCGAAATGGTCGATCGTCATCGTGGCGGCAGTTGCGGTGACCGCACTCATGAGCCAGATCGGCCTGCACCTCGGATGGCCGGTGTGGCTTCGTCCGATCGTCGCCGGCGCGCTGGCCTTGCTTGCGGTCCAGTTCCTCGCTCACGGTCTCACCTATCCCCTACGCCAGATGGCCGATGCGGCAAAGGCCATGGCTCGCGGCGACTATTCACGACGAGTCGAATCGTCGAACGGTGATGAGGTTGGGCAGCTCGCCGAGGCCTTCAACCAAATGAGTGCGGAGCTCGCCGAATCGGATCGTCTCCAGAAAGAGTTCATCTCAAACGCCAGTCATGAACTCCGAACGCCGGTTGCCGCGCTGCAGAGCACACTCGAAAACTTGGTCGATGGCTTGGCTCGCGCTGATCGACAGACGCTCGAACTCATGTTGGCGCAGTCCGAGCATCTCGGTCGGCTCGTCAACCAGCTCCTCGATCTGTCCCGTCTCGAAGCGGGATCGGATCACCCGGCAACGAATCAGATCGATCTCGGCGATCTGCTGAACGAACTTGCCGTCGAGCAACGAATGACTCACCCGCTTGCGGTCATCGAGGTAAAGGCGCCGATGGGTCTTCGGGTGCTCGGCGACGATCTCCGGCTGCGCCAGGTGTTCACCAACATTGTCGGAAACGCGCTGCGCTTCTCGCCGCACGGCAGCCCGGTCACGATCGTGGCGAGTCGCCACGACGGGTCGATTCGTGTCGCCATTCGAGATCTCGGTCCGGGCATCCCGGTCGAAGAGCGGGCCAAGGTGTTCGAGCGCTTTTGGCAAGCAGACGGATCGGCCCTCACCGGAGGCGGAGGCGCTGGGCTCGGCCTGGCCATCAGTCGACGCATCATCGACCAACACCTTGGCGACATTCAGATCACCGACAATCAGCCAAGTGGCGCCTGCGTGATCGTGCACCTCCCGAGCTCATCGGTCGACTGACCACCCAAACCCGCGCCCGACACCGCGCTCAAAAACAATCCAGTCACGTGGTCGAGAGACCGTCACCTCA
>CALEWY010000037.1 GCA_937925335.1 uncultured Acidimicrobiales bacterium | reverse complement strand
GTGACCCGCACGATCTCGACGGTGCCGTCGCTTCGTTCGACCTCGACACGAGCCGACCCGTCGGCACCAGCGGAGAGTGCAGCGAGTGGAACGGCAAGCACTTCACCACTCGTCGATGCGAATGGCACCGTGACTCGAAGGTTTTGGCCAATCGCTTCTTCGGGGATCTCGTCGACCGCTTCGAGACGCACGGCGTAGCGATCGCCGGAGAGGTCTCCGCCGCCGGGATTGTCAGCGATGAAGCTGATCCGGACGGGAATGATCAGCCCGAGATCGTCGTCTTCCATGATGGCTTCGGTGCCCTCAGCGAGCAGGCTGCGATCGGAGGTCGGGACACTGGAGGTGATTCGGATGCCAGAGCCGGTGACGGTCATGACCGGGCCCTGCGGCACGTCGCCAACCTTGGCGCGAACCGTCTGCACCTCGCTCGGGAGCTTGGGTAGGAACAGGATTTCGCTCGCCGGGAAGTTCACGCCGATCTCGGCCTCGAGCCGAGCGAGGGCCTGGTTTGCATCGGCCAGACTCTCGCGAGCCTGGGCGAGCGAACTCGCATTGGATTCGCCGCCAGCAGCCGGCTGCAAACCTTCAGTGCGCTCAGCCTTGGCGATGGCAACCTCGGCGGTCGCCGCAGCAACGAAGCCGTCCTGCTCAATCTTGATGTTGGCCTCGGCCTCGGTGGCTGCCTTCTCTTCAGCGGTTGCAACCACGAGTGTTGCGGCGGTCTCGTCGCGCACCTCGGTGAGGGTGACGAGCTCGTCAGGGGTCGGTGCCACGCCAGTGTCTGGATGGATGCCACCCTCGGCCTCGGTGAGGCGAGCCTGGGCCGTGTCGGCGGCGGTCGTTGCATCGGTCAGCGCTGTTTGTGCTGCCATCGTGTCGGCCCACGCTTGATCGACTGCGGTTGTTCGAGCATTGGTGGCGAGTGTCAGCTGTGTCTCGGCGTCAGCCACGGCCTGGTTGAGCCGAAGACGGGTCGACTCGGGCGTTCCGCCGGACCCGCTGCTTTGGAGGTCATTCAGGTCGTTCTGCGAGTTCCGCACGGTGCGGCGAGCCTGCTCGAGACGTTCGAGATCCTCGACTGACGGTTCGTTCGGCGTGTAGCCAGCCTCGCGATACAACGTGGAAACAGCGGCCTCGGTCTTCGCATCGAACGTGCCGTCGATTGGGCCTGGGTCGAACCCGAGGCGGACGAGTGCCTCTTCCAGCTGGCGCACGTCGGGGCCCTCAAGACCCGGCGTGAGCGAGCGGAAGACGGGCAGTTCACCTTCGAAAACAAACAACGGTCGACCAGCAACCTCGATGACGATGTCACCCTCGGCGAGCTGGTCGCCATCGGCTTTGGTGACCCTGGTGATGATGGCGACACCACCGTCAGCCGGACCATCGACCGAGATGTCGGTCGATTCGCTGAAGTCGACCTGGCCGCGCAGCAAGACGTTGGACGACAACGCCTGCTGCTCGACCGGGACGGTGATCAACGACGCTTCTGGAGGTTGGGCCTCCGCCGCAATGTCAGCCGGTGATTTGATTTGCTGGCCGGCGACCCAACCAATGGCGGCCGACAACACAGCGACAGCTGCGACGACCACCAGAATCGTGCGACGACTCACGAATCCCCGGCCCCGCCTTCGAAGCCTGAGAGGCGGTCCTGGTTGGCGTCGAGGAAGTCCTGCTCGTACTCGACTCGGACTTGGCCGAGAACGATTTCGTCGTTGAGCGGGCCGCCACCACATTCGATCACCGCGGTTGCGAGGGCCATCTCTTCGGCCTGAATCTCGCCGAGCGCCACCTTGTCTTCATCGCTCAGCTCGAAGCTGAAGTCGGCGAAGTAGGCATCGAGCTCTTCCTCGCTCATGTTCTCAAAGTCAACCTCGCTCTCGGCGAACGGGTCGCCGCCGCCCATCGAACTGAGTTCGTCCTCCCACCGCATGTAGAGGTCGTTCATGCCGGTGTATTCGAGGCCTTGCTCGGCGACGCAGGCGCTGACTTCTTGGTTGTGGGCGTCGACTCGAGGATCGGCCTCGATGCGCTCATAGAGAGCGTCGAGTTCGTCGCCGAATTCGTTGTAGAAGCCCTCGCCGGAGAAGCCTCCGTCGAAGTCACTCCAGGCCTCGTTGGCGCAGCCGTCGGGCTCCCAGTTCTCATACGCCGCGTCGTAGTCTTCTTCGGTTGCGTCTTCGGGGAGCTCGGGCTCGTTGCCGTAGAGCGCTTCGTAGTAGGCGATTTGTTCTGCTTCGGGGAGACCCTCGACGTAAGCCTCGTTTGGATCGACGAACGAATCTTCCGCTTCGGAGAAGGCGGCGTCGTCATACCCGACGAGATCGGTGCCGACCTCCGATTGGCCGAACCACTGCGTCGTAATGCCGAAGCCGTACTTGGCGACCCACGCTTCGGAGAAGTACGGGAGCTCTTCGCCCTCTCCGTCGAAGAAGTTGTACTGACCCTGGTCAACCGGGGTGTACTCGAACCCTTCGGCGGCCATGCAGGCGGCGATCTGTTCCTCGGCTTCGGTTGCTTGAGCGGTGAACTCAGCTTGTGCTTCGTCGCTGTTGAAGTCGAATGATGCGTCTTGGCCGAGGAACTCGGCAATGGGCGATTCGAACTCGAGATCCTCGAACGATTCGATGCCTTCTTCTTCAGCAGCTGAAGCGTCGGTTGTTGCGGTTCCTCCGCAGCCGGCAGCGATGATGCTGATCGCTGCGGCCAATGCCATCTTGCGGAACATGGCTTCCTCCCAGGTTGTCTGTGTAGAAGACGCCGGACTGGTTCAAATGGTTCCACTCCGGGTCATCTTTTTTCAAGGGGTGTCTTTCCCGGGTGTTTTTCGGGCGCCGGGGAGGAGCGAGCGCACCGCATCGAGGGTGTCGGCGGTGTCGGGGGTGCGGTCGGGTCGGTAGCCACGAACCCGGGCGAAGCGAAGAGCGACACCACCCGGATACCTCGTCGAGCCCTGCGCTCCGTCGACCGCGATCTCCACCACCATGTCTCGCCGAATCTCGACCGTGTGCCCTTTTGCCTCGGGATCGAGCCGGCGTTCGAGGAACTGCTCGGTCTGCCAGGCGAGCAGTTTGTCGGTGAGTCCCTTGAAGGTTTTGCCGACCATGACGAGTTCGCCGGTGGTGGCATCACGTGCGCCGAGATGAAGGTTGGAGAGCCAGCCCTTCCTTCGGCCGTGGCCCCACTCAGCAGCCAGCACGACGAGATCGAGCGTGTGGACCGGCTTCACCTTGCGCCACGACTTTCCTCGCCGGCCGGCTTCGTAGGCCCCATCAACAGCCTTGACCATGACGCCTTCGTGTCCCTCGTTGAGGGCGTTGTCGAGCTGGGCTTGGGCGACGGAAGCATCGTCGGTGGTGGTGGCGGGTACGGCGAACTGGCCGGTGAGTTGTTCCAGGTGCGCTCGACGTTGGGCGAGGGGAGCGTCGATGAGGCTGACGCCGTCGAGTTCCATGATGTCGAAGAAGAAGGGCCGCATCGAGAACGACGAGGTGACCGAATCGTCTGTGGTGGCGGTGTCTGGGGTGGCGGTGTCTGTGTCTGACCTGTCGCCGCCGCCCGGCTCGCCGAGGTCTGGGCCGGCGGCGAGGTTTGGGCTGGCGGCGAGGTCTGGGCTGTTGTTGTCCGGTTGGACGAGCTCCGGGCTGGCGGCGTCTCGCTGGTTGACGTCCGGGCCGTCTGAACCGAGACGGCTCATGGTGTCTTGGAAGGCCTGGGGCGAGACGTCGCCATCAACTTCGATCATGCCGAGCACTTCGCCATCGAGCACGGTCGAGGTGCAATCGAATCCTCTGACGAGGGCAACCACCCCGGGAAGCCGGTCGGTGACGTCGTTGAGGTTGCGGGTGAAGATGCGGACCGTGGCCGTGTCGGTGTCGACAGCTGTGCTCGTGCCGGGTTCAGCAGCCGTGCTCGTATGGGTGTCTGCAGCTGTGCTCGTATGGGTGTCTGCAGCTGTGCGTGTATCGGGTTCGGTAGCCGTGCCGGTGTCGGTGCCGGCAGTTGTGCTCGTGCTGGGTTCGGTAGCCGTGCCAGTGTCGGTGCCGGCAGCTGTGCTCGTGCCGGCTTCAGCAGCCGTGCTCGTATGGGTGCCGGCAGCTGTGTGTGTATCGGTTGTGGAGTGGGGTTTGGAGCCGTCGGTTGTCTTGTGGACCTGGATGCGGGCGCCGTCGAGCTTCCATTCGACCGAGGCCTCGCCGGTTGCGTCGAGCGCCTCGGTGACATCGGCGGCGGTCGAGGCAAGCATCGGCTGGATCGGGCGCCCAGCTTCGAGGTCGATCGCTTCGAGCCCGTCCGCGCCGTCGGTGAGCGCAACGTAGGCAGCGAAGCCAAGATCGCCAGACAACATCACCGCTCGACGAAGGGTGGCGATCTTGAGGCCAGCCGCCTTGGCGACCGCATCGGTCACGACTCCAGCGAGCGCGCCCTGGCGAAGTTCACCGAGGAGTACACTCGTCATGAAGGGGCGTTCGGTCGCTGTCGCTCGGTCGATGGTGGCGACGATGAGATCGACTCGGGCCTGTTCTGACCCAGAGCCCGTCGTCTCCGCGATGTCGCTGATCAGCTGATCGAACTCGGCGATCGTGATGCTCGGTTCGCTCGCCACGACCGATGCCTGGTCGACCACTCGCTGCAGCGATGCCCAGCCGATCCCGACTCGACCCTGCCGGGCCGACCCGGTGAGGAACCCAATCGCCGGAACGATCTCATCGGGCTCGAGTTCACGGATCGTGTCGGCCAGCCGCTCGCTCTTCTCCTTCCGACTCGACGTTGCGGCGATGGCCTCAGAAGTCTCGGCGAGTCGAACCAGCAGCGTCATCGGGCCAGCGTAGATGTCCACCTGCGTACGCCCTGGGGTCAGACCTCGATATACGCAGGTTCGTCGCTGTCTCCCCAAGCGGATGCCTTTCCGTCGGTCTTGACATGCGAGTTGCCCCTTCTTGTCCGCCGACGTTGCTGTGTCCTTCCGGGCCGCTGCGGTCGACGGGCGCTGCCCTGGCCAGTGCGCCGTCTTGCCAGGGGACCGCGCTGTCCTGGCTGGGCTGTCTTGGCGGGCTGTCTTGGCTGGGCTGTCCTGGTTGGGCTGTCGTGTGTGGCGCTGTCCTTTCTGGCGCTGTCCTTTCTGGAGCTGTCCTGTCTGGAGCGCGGCCGGGCTAGGTTTCGAAGCGTGCTGTTGACATCACTCACCGTCGACCCCGCCGAGTTTGCAGCGCAGACCGGCTGGGAATCCAAACCCGAGGGCCTCTGTAAGGGCGCCATGTGTGTGCCTGCCCCGGAGGCCATCACGCCGGAGGGGGAGCTCGACGTGCAGATCGTCTCCGAACGACTTGGCATGTCGCTGGTCGAGGAACCGGCGAGTCGGATGTGGGCGCTCGGCCCCGAGAGTGGTGGCACCGCCCTCTCCACGGCCACGGTGCCCGACATCGAACTGCCAGACATGGACGGCAATCCGTTCTCGTTGTCCGCACTTCACGGACGCAAGGTTCTGCTCGTCGCTTGGGCGTCGTGGTGAGGCTGCCGCACCAGCTTGCCCGGGTGGCAAGCACTCCACGCTGAATTCGAAGACCAGGGCCTCACCGTGGTCACCGTCGCACTCGATCTCGATCCTGAAAAGGCTCGAACCTGGATCGACGCTGCGAACCAAACCCATCCGTCGCTGGTCGATTCGCATCACGTAATCGATGCTCGGCTCGGCATCTCGAACGTGCCAATGGCGGTCTGGATCGACGAGACCGGCACACTCGTGCGACCGGCCGAGGGTGCATCGATCGAGGTGTCGCCGCTGCGCGACATGGAGATCACCGACGACATCCCCGAACGCATGCGGGTGGCTCTCACCGAGATCAAGAAGATGCCCGATACGGCCGAGGCCTATCGAGCAGCGATCGCCGACTGGGTTGAGAAGGGTGCTGACAGCGAGTTTGCGCTCTCTCCCGAAGAGGTCATCGCTCGGTCGCAGCCTCGTCCCCACGAGCACAGTCGTGCGGCAGCGTTGTTTGAACTTGGTTGCCACCTCCACGACACGGTCGGCAAGGAAGCCGCCGTCCCACTGTGGAAAGAGGCCCACGCCCTGCACCGCGAGAACTGGACCTACAAACGTCAGGCCTGGACCCTCGAGTCGACTCCTGAGGGTGAAGAGTCCGACATGTCACAAGAGGTCGGTGACGTCTACGGCACCAGCTGGCTCGACGACGTCCTCGCCCTCGGCGGCGGCGCCAACTACACCGTCACCCCCGATCTCTAAGCCACGCTCGAACCTCCAAAGCGGAGGGATTTGCCGCAAGTTGTTGCGGGGATCTCCTCCGCTTCGGGGATCCGGAGCAGGTGGTCGTGACTACGCGGCGGAGTGCTGTCGGTCGGTGATGATCGCGAGCAGGTCGGTGGCGAGCTCGTCTGGGCGCTCGATCAGTTCATCCCATGTCAGACGGACCACGATCCAACCCTCGGCAGCAGCGGAACGATCTCGTCGCCGATCGGCAGTCATGTCTTGGGTCAAGGCATGCCATCGACGGCCGTCGACCTCGATGATGATCTTCAGGCCGGGAATCGCAAAGTCGACGATCCCTCGAAGGCCGTCGAACCACGGTGGCTCGAACTGTTCGACGAGCAGCTGATCTGTTTCGAGTGTCGTCCAGAATTTGCGGAATCGATCCTCCAGGGCGGATGAACCGACAGGCTCGAGTTCAGTCAGTTGAGTGACCGTCGAAAAGGCGAGTGATAAGCCAGGCCGTCGACGGCTGAACTGGCTGACGCATGCGCCGAGTTGTGTCGGGCTCACCGAACCTTCTTTGATGGCGAACTCACAAAGCCATCGCAACCTCGGTCCGCCAGTAGCGGCTGCGAGATCGACGAGGGTTCGCGCCGTGCTCGTCGTAGCGAAACCCTCCGCCGTGGTGATGTCGACCGAAGGAAGACGCCGGGTCTGATGCACATGCACATTCGGATGGTCGTGGTGCACGCCATGCGGGACGACAAGGTGGATGTCCGAACCCCTGGCGACCGGCAGGTCGTGTAGCGCAGCGGCGGTCTGGAAGCCGAGAACTGAACCCGTCACGCCGAGAAGCGCCGCCCTCGCTTGTTGTCGATAGGCGTCGATCGGCCTGTTTTCGCCGACGACGCCGCACGGAAACGCAACGAGCGATCCCACGGACAGTCGGTGCTCGATGGTGCGTTCGGCGATTCCGGCTTTGACGAGCGCACGGCGGCTCGCCGCTCCGTCGCTCTTCGCCAGTTCGTTCGAGATCGCTTGGCCAACTCGGGCAGCCATTGTCAAGACTTTCGGTCGGAGACAGCGGCAGCCGTGGCTGCGATGAGCCTCGACGCTACGTCGAACTGGCCTGACAAGGCGCGCCCCGGGCGCGCATCGAGAGAATTTTCACCGCAGCCGGGCCTCGTCAACCGGTGAAAGCGGAGCTGATCGCCGCAAGTTGTTGCGGGGGTATCCCTCCGCTTCGGCGGGCGCGGGGTTTGCGGAGCTGATTCCCGCAAGTTGTTGCGGGGTATCCCTCCGCTTCGGCGGGTGCGGGGTTTGCGGAGCTGATTGCCGCAAGTTGTTGCGGGGTATCCCTCCGCTTCGAGGGGCGCTGGGCGAGGGGGTTTGCGGAGCCTCGGGTTAGACGCAGGCGGCGCACTGGCCGAGGAGGTCGATTCGGTGGTGTTCGCCATGGAAGGTGGCTTGGTCGGCGACGTTGGTGAGGGCCTCGTGGAGGAGATGCTCGAGTTCGTCGGGGAGGGTCATGTCGAGCACGACGCCACATTCGGTGCACACGAGGTGATGGTGGTGCGCTCCGGTCACCGCTTCGGTCAGCTCGAAACGAGCGTGATCGGACGACGTGACGATCCGGTGGACGACACCGGCGTCTTCCAGCACTGCAAGGTTTCGGTAGGCCGAACTCTGGGCAAGATCCGTTCGATCATCGAGGATTTCGTTGATCGTCAGTGGAGCACCCGCCGCTGCGAGCGCCTCAACCAGCAACCGGCGGTTACCGGTGTAGCGCTGATCGGCTTCACGCAGCCGTGCCAACGCAACATCGTGGACCTCGCTCAAACCGACCATTCGGCCTAGACTAGGAGGATTCCCACAAAAGTAGGAACGAGTGGGAACGAAACTCCCGTTTGCGGCGTTTCAAGACGTGATGCCCCGGCTTTGACCGGGTTTCGTCAAATGAGAGGACCAACCATGGCCCATACGTACACACGCACCAATTCCCCAGTAATCAACCAGCCGGATGACATCCGGTCATCGTTCATCATCAAGGTCTATCAGCACCTTGGCCTCGCCGTAGCCGCGTTCTTGGTGATCGAAATCTTGCTCTTCATGACCGGCATTGCCGAGTCCATGTACAACTTCTTCTTCACCGGTGGTGGAGGAACGTTCATGCTGCTCATGTTCGGCGTGATCGGCATCAACTTCGTGGCCAACAAGCTCACGACGCAGATCGACAACCCCGGCGCTCAGTACGGCGGTCTCTTCTTGATCGCCGGAGCCGAAGCGTTGATCTTCGCCCCGTTCTTGTACCTCGCCTTCAACTCACCGCAGTACGGCGGCGGGCTGGTTGTGAACGCCATCGGCATCACCCTCGTCGGCTTCGCAGCACTTACCGCTGTCGCGTTCGTGACCCGCCGAGACCTCAGCTTCTTGAAGCCGATCGTCATGTGGGGCTTCATCGCCGCACTCGGCCTCATCGTCGCTGGCTTCATCTTCGGCTTCCAGCTCGGAATCATCTTCAGCGTGGCGATGATCGCCCTCGCCGGAGCATCGATTCTGTACCAGACCCAAGACGTCGTCCGCCGTTACCCCGAGTGGGCCTACGTCGGCGCTGCTGTCGCACTCTTCAGCTCGCTGATGACGATGTTCTGGTACGTGCTCCGTTTGCTCATGCAGCTCAGCCGCAACTAATTCGGCAACAAGCCCGGTGGGGATGACTCACCGGCAGCCACAAAGAACACGTTGAACGGGGCAGTGATGTGATCACTGCCCCGTTTGCGTTTTCGAAGCCGACCCACACGGCCCGACCTGACGGAACACCACGGCGCCAGCGATCACGTGCATCAGGAGCTCGTGGCCTCGACGTCCGCGTCCGCAGGCGACGTCACGAGCGGTCAGCGCTGGACGGCCACTGCTGCGGCTCGATGATCGCGGGCGGATGGCCAGCACCGAATGGCCAGCACCGAATGGCCAGCACCGAATGGCCAGCACCGAATGGCCAGCACCGAGTCACCCGCGGTCGGTCAGGTTCGGCGCTCGTAGTCATAAAAGCCACGACCGCTCTTGCGGCCGAGAAGCCCGGCTTCACACATCCGAGCGAGCAACGGCGGCGGCGCATACAGCTGCTCTTTGAACTCTTCGTAGAGGGACTCGGCAACCGCTTTGGTGGTGTCGAGGCCGATCAGATCGGCCAGCGCCAGTGGGCCCATCGGGTGGGCACACCCGGTCACCATGCCCTGGTCGATGTCCTCTTTCGACGCAAAGCCGGATTCGAACATCCGCACCGCCGACAAGATGTAGGGGATGAGCAAGGCGTTCACGATGAACCCAGCACGGTCCTTCGACAGGATGACTCGTTTGCCGAGTTGACCGCCGGAGAACGCATCGGCTCGTGACTGCGTCTCGTTCGACGTGTGCAAAGAGGTCACAAGCTCGACCAGGTGCAGCACCGGCACCGGGTTGAAGAAGTGGATGCCGATCACGTTCTCGGGCCGACGAGTCGCCATGGCCAGCTTCATGATCGGGATCGACGACGTGTTCGATGCCAAGATCGCATCGGAGTCGGTGACGATCTCATCAAGGCGACGGAACAAGCCGGTTTTGGCGTTCTCGTTCTCGATGATCGCTTCGACGACAAGATCGCGGTCGGCGAGGGCCTCGAGATCAGAGCTGAAGGTGAGCCGATCGAGGATCGCGGCTTCCTCCGACGCTGCGAGCTTGTCGGCCTTCACCGCCCGTCCGAGTGACTTCTCGATGCGCGCCCGGCCGGCGCTCGCAGCGGCTTCGCTGGCCTCGACGATGATCACGTCGACGCCAGCCTTTGCGCTCACTTCAGCGATGCCGGATCCCATCTGGCCAGCACCAACCACGCCAACGCGGGCGATTGGAGCTGGGTCTGACACGGTCTCTGCGGTGGAACTCATCAGCGCAGTCTTGCGGAGAGCCCACCGCGTTGCGAGGCAGTGGTGAAAGTCCTTTGAAATGCTGAGAGAACGGGCCTCTCAGCGGTGCCGAGCGAGCTGCGGCGAGAACCGATGAATCAGTTACCGAAACCGAGCCCGCCGAGGGCATCGTCGGAGATGATCTGGTCGGCTGGGGGAGGAACGATCATGACGTCTTGTCCGTAGTCGAAGATCTCGTAGGTGATCGAGAGCTGCTCGAGGCCATCACTATCGGGCAGCGCCGATGCGTCGATGGAGATCACGTAGCGGTAGAGCAAGCCGTCGTCGCCAACCCAGAAGTCCATCGGGAAGGCGGTGTCGGCTCCACCGAAGGTGGATTCGAACTCGGCGCGCTCCTCGGCGTCCATTCCTTTGGTCAACGTCTCGGTGTCGACCAATGCCCGGTAGTGGGTGGTCTGCGTGCCGCGGATCTCTTCGGAGCCGAGGTCTTCGACGGTTGCGTCAGCGTCGCGAAGCTGGTCGAGGAACGCAGCGGGTGATTCGCCGCCACCGATACCCGGGCCAAAGCTGGCTGCAAGGTCTTCGGATTCGTCGGCTGGCGTTTCGAGCCAGACGTCGCCTTCGATGTCGCCACCGGCGAGGATCCCGAGAAGGCCCCACTGCACATAGGAGGTGTCTTCGATCGTGACGATACGAATCGGCTCTTCGAAGAAGTCAGCGAACAGGCCGAACTCAGAGTCGGCTTCCGTCGCTGCTGCAGCGGCGAAGACGTCACCGAAGTCGATCGTGATGTCGCTCGAGTTGGCACCGATGTCGTAGGCGCCATCGAATGCCAGCGTCAGCTCGCCCGGAAGGTCAGAGTCGGGTGCGCCGACGATGTCGATCACGGCGTTGAAGCGAGCGGTGGAGGTGTCGGCAGCGGGGTTGAGCGTGCCGGCGAGGATGGTGTCGCCGAGGGTGACTCGTGCGCCACCGATACCGATGGTGCCGCCACCGGCGGAGTTACCAGAGTCGCTGGACTGGTCATCGCTGGCTGGAGCCGCGGTCTCGTCGCCCGAACCGTCGGCTGCCTGGTCGGCAGAACCGTCAGCTGCTTGATCGGCGGAATCGCTCTCAACAGCGCCGGTTTCGGGCGCTGCGCTTGCGAGCGTGGTTTCGGTGCCGCCGGCTGCGGTCTGGCCTGCTTCATCGCTCGACCCAAGGCCGCATCCAGCGGCGGTGAGCGAGATGGCAGCGATGACCGCTGCGAGACTCTTCGACATGTGAACGTCCTCCTGGAACTGGGCGCTCGCCGCGATTGTCGAAACGGGCGCCTCTAGAACTCTCGGAACCATAGAGCCAACACTTGAGCCCGTTCGGTCGCCCCTGGGGTGACGTTTGGCGCTCTACCCTGCCCGGATGGATGCCGAGGAATTTCGATCTGCCGGCCACGCATTGATCGATTGGATTGCCGATCACCGTGCTGCGGTCGACGAACGGCCGGTTCTGGCCCCGATTGATCCACACGACGTTCAGCGGTCGTTCCCCACGGCTCCGCCAGCGGCCCCGATCGAGTTCAACGAGTTGCTTGACTTGCTCGAAGGCCGGGTCGTTCCCGGTCTGACCGAGGTGCAACACCCCATGCATTTCGGGTGGTTCCCCTCCAACGCATCACTCTCGTCGGTCCTCGGCGACATCACATCGTCCGGCCTCGGCCAACTTGGCATCTCGTGGGAGAGCAGCCCGGCGATCACCGAGGTTGAAGAGGTGATGTGTGATTGGCTTCGCCAACTCGTCGGGTTGAGCGATCGCTGGTCTGGGACGATTCACGACACCGCGTCGACGGCTTGTTTCGTTGGACTTCTCGTCGCCCGGGAACGCGCTTCGGCGCTCGAACAGAACCGGGGTGGGCTCCAGAACCTCGGCAAACCGCTGGTCGTCTACACAACGGACCACGCCCACTCCTCGGTGGCAAAGGCGGCGCTGCTCGCCGGCTACGGCTGGGACAACATCCGAGTGGTCGACAGCGATCCCGTCACTCGAGCGATGTTGCCAGATGCTCTCGCGGCGGAGATCGCCAACGATCAAGCGAACGACCGCACGCCAGCTGCAGTTGTCGCATCGGTTGGTTCGACGGGCACCACCGCCATCGACCCGGTCGACGAAATCGCCACGGTCCTCGAAGCCGCAACATCTGGAGGAACATCGTCTGGAGAAGCATCGTCTCGAGAAGCTTCCCGGCGAGCCCCGATCTGGTTACACGTCGACGCCGCCATGGCCGGCTCGGCGATGCTTCTCCCGGAGTGTCGCCACCTCTGGAAGGGCGTGGAACGATCCGATTCGATCTCGTGGAACCCACACAAGTGGATGGGCACGATTCTCGACTGCTCGCTGTTCTACGTGCGTGACGTCGACGAGCTGCAGTCGGTCATGTCCACCAACCCGAGCTATTTGCAGTCGGTCAACGATGGCGAAGTCACGCAATATCGCGACTGGGGAATCCCGCTGGGCCGGCGCTTTCGCTCGCTCAAACTGTGGTTCCAGCTCGAACTCGAGGGTGTTGAGGCAATCCAGGCTCGCCTTCGTCGGGATCTCGCGAACGCGGCGTGGCTCGCTGAGCAGGTCGAAGCCGAAGATGGTTGGGAGGTGGTCGCTCCCGTCTCGCTGCAAACGGTCTGCGTGCGGCACCGGCCAACACACGTCACGCGAGCGGGCGACACGGCAGCCGATGACACGCCCATGACGGCAGCCGAAGCCGAGGATCACACGCTTCGTTGGGTCCGAGCGATTAATGATTCTGGCCGTGCCTACCTCACGCCGTCGAAACTCGACGACGCCTGGATGGTTCGTATCTCGATCGGCGTCGAAGCCACCGAGCGCCATCACGTCGAGGCGCTGTGGAACCTGATGAAAGAGTCGGTGATCGAATGACCTCGCCAACCCATGACCAGCTGGCGGCGATCGAACTGCTCGGTATCGACATCGACGGCACGATGCTGCGAACCGATGGGGTGATGACCGATCGAACGAAGGCCGCACTGCACGCGGCCCGAGATGTTGGCCTGCACGTCGTGCCGACGACCGGCCGCCCCTACATCGTCTCGCTCGACGTCATCGAACTCCTCGATCTGAACGAGCATTGGATCTTTGCCAACGGCGCCATCACGCGACACCTCGGACGTGAGGAGACCGTTCGTGCCTATTGGATGGAGATCGAGACAGCGGCTGGCCTCGTGCGCACCATGCGCGAACGGCTCGACAACATTCGCTTTGCCGTCGAGTTCGAGATCGACGTGGCGTATGAGCACGGCTTCGAGAAGATCGTGCCGTCGCAGCCGCCCGGCGACCCCGTCGACGACGTGATCCCGGCGATCATCGAGCGCGTGCAGAAGGTGCTGGTGTTCGATGCTGCGCGGCCCCACTCATTCGATGCACTCGATGAGCTGTATGAAACGACCGTGGCCGTGCTCGATGGGCAGGGGGTCGCCAGCTACTCGGGACTGTCGTTCATCGAAGTCGCTGCGAAGTCCGTCACGAAGGCCACAGCACTCGAATTGCTGGCTGGCGACTTCGGGCTCAGCCAGTCCCAAGTTGCCACCTTCGGTGACAACCACAACGACGTGCCCATGCTCGAATGGGCTGGCTCGAGCTTTGCGATGGGGAATGCCACCGACGATGCGAAGGAAGCGGCCAACTACACGATTGGCCACACCGATGAGGACGGTCTCGCCGTTCTCATCGAGCAGATCCTCGACGCCAAACGGGCCTAACGATCGAGGTACGTCAGCGCTTCGCCGATGCCTCGCACACCTTCGACGCCGTTGAAGAGGCCCTGGTGCGAGCTTTCGACGTAGATACTCGCCTCGGCGGCGGTGTCGAGCGTGAGGCGCCAATCGATCACGCCGTCGACCTTCGACGCCACGGTGATCATTCGCACCGATTCCGGGAACGGGGCGTAGCGAAGAAGATCGACGTAGTCCTCATGGTGGGGGTTCGTGTAGCCGAAGGCCCCAACACGCCAGGCCTTGTCGAGCACCTCGGCAGGGATCTTGACGACGAGGTACTTCGGATACTTGGTCCGAAGCGGTGAGCCGACAGGGATGACCTGTTCAACCATTTCGGGATTCTGCACGGCCAGCACTCGACCGAACTGACCGCCTCGACTGTGGCCAACGATCGAGACCCGCTGGCCGGTTTCGTCGATCAGTTCCTGTGCGAGTTCGCGCATCGTTGCGATCGCATCGATGGCTGGTCCGAAGTTGCGGCCCAGTTTGGCTTGGCGGGCGACCCACCCCGCTTGTGTGAGGATGTGTTCGAGCGCGTCGGCGCTGGTCCGACTGGCAAGGAATCCGGGGACGAGAAGGACGGGGCGTCCGTTGCCTTCCGGCATGCCTTCGCCCTGCCACAGCGCACTCTCTTGAAGGCTTCGAAGCTCGCGACGCTTGCGAAGCTCGTTCCAGATCGGTCGCCCGATCCAAGCACCGATCCCTTCGGTTGGGTTCTCGAGATCGGGGTGAAGCGCGGCCTTGGAATTGGCCCGTGTCCGTCGACTCATGGCTTCAGCGTTCCCAGAACCGGAAGAGATCGAGGCCAACGAGCGGCAGATCGCGATCGACGCCAAAGAGTTCGATCGCGCCTCGGATGACGTCCCAGAAGGCCCGGTTCAGCGGGTCGACGAAGAAGAGCGCAGCAAACAAGATCATGATGGCGTAGCGCCGGATCGGGGCGAGTGTGACGAGCACGTGATTGGGAAGGTGGGGCTCGATCGCTCCGAAACCGTCGAGTCCCGGGATCGGCAACATGTTGAGAATGAATGCTGTGATCTGCAAGAAGCCGAGGAATCCGAACGCTGCGGCCAGCGTTGGCTGGCTCGCCCGATCGATCAGACCGATGGAAAGTGGAACCAAAAGAACGACGGCAAGAACGAGGTTTGTCGCCGGTCCGGCCAGTGACATCATCGACGCAACAGCGGGGGAGCGGAGTCGGCCACGATTGATCCACACGGCTCCGCCCGGCAGCCCGATGCCGCCGGCGATGACGAAGAACATCGGGATGGCGAGCGACGTGACCGGATCGGCATACAGGCGCGGATCGAGCGTGAGATAGCCCTTGTCTGCAACGGACAGATCGCCACCTTGGTAGGCGACATAGGCGTGGGCGAACTCGTGGAAGATCAACGAGAGGACCCAGCCGGCGGCAACGAAGACGAACACGGCGATGCCGTCGGGCACGGTGCTGATCACGCACAGAATCGCGCCAACGATGGCGATAGCAACCACCGCGAAGAAGATCGGGCTCGGTCGAACGCCGGCTGTTGAGCCGCGTTGGGGAGAGGGAGCCGTGGTCGCCACCGTGACAAACTACTGGCGTCTCACCGATCCTCCGTGTCGAGCGGTCACCGTTCCCAGCCAACCTGCGTAACGAATGGGGTCAGACCTCGAT
>CALEWY010000036.1 GCA_937925335.1 uncultured Acidimicrobiales bacterium | reverse complement strand
CTCGAAGCGAGTGGTTGGCATGGCGATGGCGGAGCTGCGTGAGCTTCACATCGAGATCCTGGACGGCGAGGAGCCGTTCGTAAACAGGAGCGGTCATCCGCCGGCGTCGCTCGCCGGAGGCTGGACCGAGTCAGGCGGCGGTGGTGCGGTAGTCGCCGGAGGAGCCGTCGTCGCCGGCGGTGCGGTCGTCGCCGGAGGAGCCGTCGTCGCCGGCGGCGCAGTGGTCGCAGGCGGAGCCGTCGTCGCAGGCGGCGCTGCCGTCGGCGGAGGTGCGAGCGTGGTGACGGGGTTGCCATCGGCGTCGAGCGGAATCGGGTTGCCGTCGGCGTCCAGCAACTGCGTGGTGGTGGTGATCACTCGGAAGCAATCCTTCGCGCCATCACCGTCGGAGTCGACGAGTTGGGTGTTCTTTGTTCCAAGGCCACGGTCGCCAGCTTCGCAGAAGTCGATCTCGCTATCCACCTTGAGGTAGCGGCCGCCCGAATAGCCGTCGGGTTCGGGGAAGTCGACCGGTTCGAGATCGGCGTGGTACTCGAGGTTGAACTGGCCCCAGACCGCCGCGGGAACCTTGCCGCCGAACATGTTGCCCCAGCCCGGCACGCCACGCATCGGAACCTTCTCATCAGGATGGCCCATCCACACGGCGGTGGAGAGATGATCGGTGTAACCAACGAACCACGCATCTTCGTAGTTCTGGGTCGTTCCCGTCTTGCCGCCGGCCTCGTGGCCGATCGACCCGAGGCTCGCAGCTCGGCCGGTTCCGGAACGGACGTTGCTGGCGAGCGTTTCAGAGATCATGCGGGCGCTCTGGGTGGAGATCGCTCGTCGACCGTTCGAGCGGTGCTCATAGATCACCTCGCCGTTGCGATCCTCGATGCTCTCGATGTACCACGCCTCGTTGAAGATGCCGTCGTTGCCCATCGCGGCGTAGGCCGTCGCCATCTCGAGGGGGTGCACTTCCTTCGCACCGAGCGGCAGCGAGAGCACGGCGTCGGCCGGGCCGCCCGTGAAGGTCGTCAGACCGAGACGCTGGCTGACCTCGATGACCTCTTCGTTGCCGACCACCTGGCCGAGGCGAACGAACGCACAGTTGTTGGACGATCGGGTGACCGACGCCAGCGATTGAACACCGCCACCGCCGCCCTTCACCTCGTAGAACGGCGGGTTGGCGCCGGGGTTGTCGAACTTGCACGGGCTGTCGCCGCGGACGGTGTCGCGCGGGGTGTAGCCAGCTTCGAACAACGCAGCGAGCACGAAGGTCTTCATCGACGAGCCGGGCTGACGTAAGCCATCGGTCGTGAGGTTGAACTGTTCTCGGGCGAACTCGGGTCCGCCGACCATGGCCCGCACCGCCGAGGTGTGGGTGTCGACCGCAGCGATCGCGATCGTGAACCCGCGGTCATCATCGGGTAACAAATCTTCACGGGCGCGCAAGGCCATGTCCTGTGCTGCGAGGTCGAACGACGTCGTGATCTGATAGCCGCCGAAGTAGACCGCGTTGAACCGGTCCGGCCCTACCTCGCCGATCGGAATGGCGGGGTTCGTCAACAGCTCGTTGAGTGCTTCTTCGATGAAGTAGTCGGTTGGTTTGGTATCGAACGGCTCTTGGCGCTCGGCAGGCAGCGGCGCACGCTTGATATCTTCGCCGGCCTCTTCGGTGATGTGGCCACCGGAGACGAGCACGTCGGCGACGGTCGAGCGACGGTTACGAGCTGCGACGGCGTTGATCGTCGGGTCGTAACGTCCGGGCAGGCGGATCAAACCAGCGAGCATCGCTGCTTCTTCCCAGCCAAGCTCACTGACGTCTTCGTAGCCCCAGTAGGTCTCGGCTGCAGCCTGGACGCCGTAGGCACCGGCACCGAAATAGACGGTGTTGAGGTAGCGCTCGAGGATCTCGTCTTTGCTGAACTGACGCTCGAGACGAAGGGCGTAGAACGCCTCGGTGCTCTTACGGTCAAAGTTCTGGCTTGAGTCGGCGAGCACCGACTGCTTGATGAGCTGCTGGGTAATGGTCGAACCGCCCTGCTCGATGCCGCCGGCGTTGATGTTCTCGACGAGCGCTCGGAAGACCGCTCGGAAGTTCACCCCGTTGTGCTCATAGAACTCGGCGTCCTCAACCGCAAGGATCGCGTCGATCACGGGTTGCGGAATTTCGTCGAGCGTGACGGGCTCGCGGTTCTGTTCTTCCACCAAGAAGGTGAGGAAGGTTCCGTCCGAGGCGAACATCGATGAACGCTGACCGAGCTCGAGCAACGCGAGTTCGTCGGCGGTCCCCTCGTTGGAGGTGACGATGGTTGCGACCTGGGGAATGGTGGTGATGGCGGTGGCTGCGAGAACCGACGCAACCGCCACGAGAACGAGCCCGAGCGACGCGAGCCGTTTGATCAACCGAAGGATGAGGAGCACGGGTGCGCATCGTACTCTCGCCGGAGGCCTGAGCTTGATCACCCCAGCCCGATTCATTTGGCGGGCTGTGGACACCTTGGGACCACTCGTCACGATCCTGGCCCCGGCAGCGTTCAGCGCCGAACGAGGCGATGCTGGCGCGCCGTGTTTGTGGCGGCGTTCGCGGCGGTGCGAGTGGTGGTGTTAGTGGCGGCTGAGCGATGGGGTGAACGGATCGATCCCGACCGACGATGCTGCGGCAAAAACCGCTTCGGCAGGACCGGTCGTTGCGCTCTGTTCACCGACCGAAAGACCGAAGAGCGGCCCTCCGTTCGAGCGGTTCAGCACCACGAGATTCACGAGGTTGCCCTCGACGAGCGTGTCGCCTGCGAACACCACGTGGAGATGGTCATCACATAGTTCTGCAGCAGCACAGGCGAGCGCCATCTGCGGTGTTTCAGCAACCGACGCAGCATGTCGCTGGCTTGCTCCGGCTGAAAGCCGAACATCTGCGAGGACACCGTCGTCGGTGTCGCTGGTCAAGACCCGCAACGAGTGGCCGGATGGGATTCCAACGGGGCGACCAAGCGCAGCACCCACGGAACGAACGAGATCAGCAACCCGCTTCGCCTCGGCATCTTCGAACGGGGTGGAGCGAACGACCGCCGCAGCCATGGCTGAATCGTCGCCGGCCTGGTTACAGAACAGAACGTGCTTGCCGTCGAACTCTTGCTGATCGATTCCGGGCGTGGTCGCAGCGAGCTGGGCCCACAGACGGCCGGAGACTTCGAACGAGACCGGACCAAAGCCATTCCAACTCGGACCGAGCTCGGCGGTGAGCGCAGCGATCTCGGCGCCATCACGACGAACGAGAACCACGCCATCGGCGCCGAACCCATCGGTGATCGACTGCAACGCAACTCGAGTGACGAGCTCACGAACTTCGGGAGAACGAAGCACTCGTTCCATTCCGAGGAGTTCGGTCACGCCTGATCCCGGTGCCTGAGCGAGCGTGTCGCCGATGATGCCCGCAAGGCCACGTCCGAGACCGCGTGTTGCCACTGCGTCACCCGACTTTCCGTTCGTTGGCTTCGCCGGAGCGCTGGAATCTGGGCCGCTGGAATCTGGGTCGCCCGAATCTGAGCCGCCCGAATTTGAGCCGCCCGAATTTGAGCCGTGGGAAGCTGGGCCGTTCAGCGCGTCCTTCTTCACGTGGTCACCAAGTGAAGGATGCGAAGTGGAGCGAGTTCGCTTGTGCGAACCGCCGAAGCGAAAAGGATGTGGGGCGATGCGGCGACCATAGCCCTATCTCAATCGGCGCGAAATAGCGGACGCCTGAGTTGAGATACTCAACTCTGCGTTGGGATCGTGGGTGATTCTTCCGGATCTGGGGCGTCAGCATTCGACGACGTCAGCGTCGTCGTCAGATGCAGCCCAATCGACCACCGACTCGACCGGGATCGCAATCGTGAGATCAACCGTTGGCGAGTACCCCTGCAGCACACCTACGACACGCCCGTCACGATCGAAGACGGGACCACCGCTGAACCCGCCGGTGGTCGATCCGTCGATCAGCATGACCGGTCCGCCCACACCCCAGGCCGCACCGTCGTCAAACAGTTGCACGGTGCCTTCGACGAGGAGTGTTCGCCCTCCCCCGGCGTGGCCGGCCATCGCAACCGTGGAGCCAACCTCGGGGTTCATCGACGCAAACTCCAGCGAACGAGATCCAACCGGGTCGCCGATTGCAAGGTCAAGGCCACTTGCTCGGCGGTCGACCAGCGTGAGAACGGGCGAGATGGGTTGGTCCACCTTCAACTCTGTGGCGCCGGCGACCAGGTGACGGTTCGTGAAGAGCGACCCGTCGGCGACGAAGCCGCTCCCAAGCTGAAAGCCATCACAGGTCCGGGCCGAGATCCGCACCGTCGAAGCGGCGGCCAGATCGTTCAGACCGCTGCGCTCGACATCGGTCAGCTGCTCGCCAAACTCCGCTTGTGGCATCGATGGCTGGCCGTCGTCAAAGACAAACTCCACGAGTGGACCCATGGCATTGCTCCCGCTCGCCGCGAGAACTCCAACCACCAACCACATGAACGCGATCGCGCCCGTCATTCGAAGCATCGCCGATGCCGTCTCCCCGTCCGAGACTCGTCAATTCGCCGAGGCTCAACGTAGGACTGACGTCAGGACCGAGAAACAGCAATGCTTCCCAAGCCGGGCTTCCCAAGCCGGGCTTCCCAAGCTGGGCTCCCCAAAGAGCGGCTTTGCAGCGCGACTTATCGGGCGTGCCGGTCTAGAAGTGGCGGCGTTCCCATTGCGAGGTCAAGTTGTTGGCCTCGCGGACCTTGGCGACGACTCGGTGCACGAGCGCCTTCTGCTCGTCCTCCATACGGAAGTAGCTGATGCCGTAGAGCGTCACACCATCGACCACACGCACGTTCCGAACCTCGGCCACACCTTCGGTGCCGTTCAGTTCCCACTGCAGACGCGATCCGACTTCGATGCCCGTGTTCGATTCAGCCTCGACCAGCGCACCAGCAACCGAGATGTCGATCAACTTGATCGTCTCGGCCTGGGGACGTGAGAGGCGCTTCAGACCACGACCGGGGACGAACCATGTCGCCTTGATGCCGGGAATCGTGTAGCGCTCGCCCATGCGCGGCATCTCGTTCGGTCTCCGAACGTCTGATTCGTCGATGAACTGGGCCACACATCTATTTTCGGCTCTTCACGGCTGATCAACATGGGCCGGAGGGCTCATGTCTCGTAGCAATCTCGCGACCCGCGAAGGATCAAATCTGAACCAGTAAGGGGCCGAACGCAGCCCGTCAGTCCATCAGGCGAGAGCGAGTCCGACTGACTTCGTCTTGCAGCCGTCCGCTCATCCGTGAAAACCGAATGGCGTCCTTTGCTGCCAACTTGGCCATCTTCTTGGAGCGCCGCCCGGCCCGGAGGTCACGAACTGCTCGAAACGGCCAAAGAGGTGCCTTCACCACGGACATGATCTTCACCAGCGAAGGATGCCACGCCAGCAGCCGTGCTGCCACGCTCTCAGCCCCGTTTGGGCCGCTGCCTGGTGCCGGAGACACGAATTGTGGCCGTTGGACTCGGGTCAGACGACCGGTTGGGCCTCGGGCTCGATCTCGACCAGCCCGGCTCGCACGCCGATCACGACGGCGTCGAGTTGTGAGCGAGCACCCATCTTCGTCAGTACCGCTTGCACATGGTTGCGCGCAGTCGAAATGGACACGGTCAACAGTTCGGCGATCTCGGCAACCGGGTGAGCATTCGCGAGAAGGCGAAGGACTTCCATCTCGCGGTTGGTCAAGCCGTATCGATCCGAGTCATCGCGTTGTGAGAATTGTCGGAGAGCATCGATGGGGAACACGGTCGCACCCTTGCTGATGGTCACGATGGCGCTCGCCAGCTCAGACGTGCCTGCTCCCTTCGAGAGGAACCCGGCACATCCGCTTGCGACGCTCTCTTCGAGGACAGCAGCACCATCGAGCCCGGAGATCAGCAGCACGGCAAGGTCGTCCCCACGCTCTCGGCTCTCCACGGCAAGCTCACAACCGCTTCCGTCAGGAAGCTGGTGGTCAACCACTGCAACGTCGACATCCCATTCGGACTGGCGAGCACGAAAATCGGCGAGCGAGCCAGCCGTCGCGACGACCGAAAGGCGCGCGTCAGCATCGAGCACCGCCTGCAAGCCTTCGCGCACCATGTCGTGGTCTTCGATGACAACAACCCGAATCGTGTCGTCCAAGGTTTTTCCGATCTCCCGAGGGATCAACGAACGTTGGCACAGAGTGCGCTGACCGGATGCCCTTAGCGCTACCCCGATTGTGGGGTTCGTTCCCGGCACGTCAGCCCGCCGAGGCGACCTAGTCTGAGCCGGTGAGTGCCACCACGATCTTTGCGCTGAGCTACGACGAGTACGGAGCGTGGTACGACGCCTACCGGACCAACGTCCTCGAGCCAGCGCTCGATCGAGCCTCGGCCGAGCTGGATCGAGAGCTCGTCGACGTCTTGTCCGATCGAGATCTTTCACGCCTGCGCAACGCAACGGGCCGGGTGAAATCGAAGCGGCGGACCTGGCGCAAAGTTCGCCAGCCTCGTTACGCCGGACGGGTCAACAGCCCGGCCGACATTCCAAGCGTTGTCGACGATCTCGTCGGGCTTCGCATCACCTGCACAAACCTGCGCGACATCGAGATGGTGGAAACTGCGCTCGAGACCGTGCCTCGCTCCCCTGACGGCGGGCGGCTGTGGATCGACGCCGCGACCGAACGCGACTACGTCGTCGAACCCAAGGAGTCGGGCTATCGAGGTTGGCACGTCAACCTCAATGTGAGCGTCGAGGTCGACGGAGTCGAGGTTCCCGTCACGTGTGAGTTGCAGGTCCGAACGCTGCTGCAAGACAGCTGGGGTGAGCTCACACACGAGGACACCTACAGCAAAGATGGCGCACTCCCGCCCCTGGTCGAGGTGCTCAGTAAGCGCATGGCCGACCTGTTCGCCACGCTCGACGACATTGCAGAAGACCTCCGATCCGAGCTTGACCGGATCGATGAAGCCGTCGTTGCCCGATCGAGTGACGAAGCCTCCAACTCTGACCAAGCGGCTTCCGACGAGCCGATTCTCAGTGAGCAAGGCGCCGACGCGACGACGTTCTTGATCGAGCGTTGGGAGAACCTCGATCGGCCCACAGACCTGGCCGTGCTCGCATGGGCGCTGCAAACCGAGTTCGGCGCCGAAATCAGCGACGAGTGGTTCGGACACCGAACCTTCAAGCGCTTCATCACCCACGCGCTTCCCGAATCAGAGATCACCACTGGGCGTCAGGCGTTCCTGCTCCCTGCCGGTTTCGCTGACGATCTCCCCGACGGTAGCGACGCGAAGGAAACCGACGAGCCCGTCGGCGACGAGCACACCAGTGACGGCTCCATCAACGACGACTCCATCAGCGACGACTCCATCGACGACGACGAGGAGGACCAGAACGGAGCGGCGATCCCCGACGCAGCGCTCGTCCTTCGCCGAGTCGACCGGGCCTTTCCTCTGCTCGACACCGAGCAGTGGAACGTGCTCTACGAAGAGGTCGCCGAGTCATGGCGGCGGACCGGCGCCACGGTGCAGTCGGCCGCCGTCATCAGCCGAATCGCACGATCCACAAGGGATCGTTCCGAGGCGAAAGGGCGCGCCGTTTCGCGGCGACATGCTGCCTACGTGGCACGCGCCGTGCTGCCAACCGACGAAGCGATCGCTCCGCTCGATGCAGCCCAGATCGCCGACGCCTTCGCAACGACAACACTGACGCGCCTCGCCGATCTACGAATCCTCGGCGGCCGGAATCGCAAGGGTCGAGCGAGCTTCCGTCGCTGGCTGGGTGCGTAGCGCCCGCTGAACCTACGATCGCTGACGTGCAGAACAACGTTGGCCTTCACCTCACCAAGCGCGCAGAACTGATGCCCGATCGCGAAGCGGTCTTCGACGTCGCGGTCGACAAGCGGTTCACCTACCGAGAGCTCAACGAGCGATCCAACCGAATCGCCAACGCTCTCGTCGATGGCGGCGTGTCACCCGGCGATCGCGTCGCTCTGTTGTTGATGAACAGCCACGAGTTCATCGAGGCGTTCTACGGACTTGGCAAGGTTGGCGGCGTCAACGTTGCGCTCAACTGGCGTCTGGTCGCCGACGAACTCTCATTCATCTTGGGCGACAGCGGTGCCGAGGTGATGCTGTTTGGAACGCCGTTCGCTGAAGTCGTCAGCGAGCTCCATGCACGGGGTGCGGAGGCAACCGCGATCACCCGTTGGATTCATGTCGGCGACGCGGCCGACACGCCGGACTGGGCCGAGAACTACGAAGCAGTGCTCGCGGCTGCTTCGATCGATGAGCCCGAGGCAGCTGCGTCGGATGATGACCTCTTCTTCATCATGTACACGTCGGGAACCACAGGCCTTCCGAAGGGTGTGATGCACAGCCACAGCACGACCCTGTGGGCGTTGATCACCGCAAGCGCGACCGCCGAGATGCGCAAGGGCGATCGCTACCTGATCTGCCTGCCGCTCTTCCATGTCGGGGCACTCAATCCGTTGATGACCACCGTCTACCAAGCTGGCACGTGCGTGATCATGCGCGAGTTCGACCCCGTTCGGATCTGGGAGCTGTTCGGCGAGGAGAAGATCACCGTGACGCTTGCCGTGCCGGCAGCGTTGCAGTTCATGTTGACGACGCTCGACAAGGACAAACACGACTACTCGACCCTTCGTTGGGTGATGAGTGGTGCGTCACCCGTGCCCGTCAATCTCATCGAGGCCTATGCAGGCATGGGCATCGAGATCCACCAGGTCTATGGCCTGACCGAAACGGGTGGGCCGGCCTGTCTCATCGACCCCGACAATGCGATCAAGCGTGCTGGATCGACCGGTAAGGGCTTCTTCCACACCGAGGTGAAGATCGTTGACGAGGACGGCAACGAAGTCGGGGCCGACGAACCCGGCGAGGTCTACGTGCGGGGGCCACACATCATGGTTGGCTACTGGAATCGTCCGGATGCGACGGAAGAATCCGTCGTCGACGGTTGGCTTCACACCGGCGACATCGCCGTGTACGACGAGGATGGATACGTCTACATCCAGGACCGGGTGAAAGACATGATCATCTCTGGCGGCGAGAACGTGTATCCCGCCGAGATCGAGAACGTGATCGTTGGCGTGCCCGGCGTTCGTGAGACCGCCGTGATCGGTGTGCCGTCGGAGAAGTGGGGCGAATCGCCGCTGGCCGTCGTTGTTCGCGAGGATGAATCGCTTTCCGAAGAAGCGATCTTCGCGGCGTGTCAGAAGAGCCTCGCTCGTTTCAAACAACCGGTGAAGGTCGAGTTCATCGACGCCATTCCCCGCAACCCAACGGGCAAGGCGCTCAAACGCATCCTGCGAGATCAGTTCCCAGAGGGCGTGGCGTAACGAGACCGTTCCGCGCACGTCACGACTGCCAAGCCTGATCGAACGCGGCCTGCCGCGGCTCGCTCAGATCCAACGGCGTTGACGAAACGACGAGCGGTTCGGTCAGAGAAGATCCCAACGGCTTCGCAGCAGATCGACCGCTTCGTCGCGTTCGAACCCGAGCTGGCGAGCCGCCACCACCAACTGATCGACCGCGGCGTTGAGGTCTTCTACTTCTGACACGTCGGTGCCAACGTCGCCTGGACCGATGATGAAGGTGCCCTTGTGCCCCCGCGATTCGAGCACGCTGCTTTGCTCCAGTAACGAATACGCCTTCGCAACCGTCCCCTTTGCAAGCTGCAGGTCGTTCGCGAGCTGGCGAATCGTCGGCATACGCGTGCCCGGTTCGATCGTGCCGGCAACAACCATTCGAACAACCTGTGAACGAATCTGCTCGTAGACCGGCAGGGCCAGGGTGGAGTCGACTCGCAACATCATTGGATCGCGACCGCCGGACGAATCTGACTCTGCCGACTCGACACGTACCAGGCCAGCGACGCGATCGCGAACAACACTGCAGCGGCGATCGCAACGTCGGTTCCCAGACGGCCGAGTGCTTGAGCCAACAACCCCGCACCAAGAGCGATCGCCGGGCGAGTGAAGCCGCGTGTGGCAGCAAGCCTTCGGAGTAGATCATCAGCCGACCGCAGGGCGTCGGGCAGCGCTGGCCGCGGCCGGACGACAACGAGCCGTTGCAACGCTCCGGCGACCGCCGCGACGAGGAGTGCGGCGAGGGAACTGAAAACGACGAACCCGCGAGCCTCGGCCGAGGCGACGAGCGAGACGACGGCGAGTGCAATTGCGAAGACGGCGATCGCGATCAGCGCCCAACGGTCCGTGCGGGTCGTGTAGTCGGCGACGTGACGAACAGCGAGATCGGCGAGCCGACTCCCTCCGGAACGACGACGGAAGACGTGAATCTCGGCGAGCCCTCCCCCGACAGCGATGCCGAGCAATACGAAGAGGAGAATCTGAAAGAGGTTCCCATCGGCCAGGACGCCCAGGCTGATCACGAATCCTGCGGCTCCGCCGACGAAACGAAATCTCTTCGAACGACGAAGCCACCGCTCGAGCAGCGCCTGCCCCGCAGGGTCTTCGGAGAGTTTCGAAGCGATCGCCGGAGCGTCGGGGTCATATCCGGCGAGGTTCAACCCCAACGAGAGACAGAACAACGCGAGTGACCCGAGTGCAATCGCAGTCGAGCCTTGGCCCAGGCCATCACCACCGGCTGGCGATGCGACGAGGAGAACGACGATCGGCGCCAAGAGAAGGAGGAAGCGAACACGGACCAGCCGATCGAGGATTCCCGTCATCGGAGCACCTCACATGCGAGAGCGAGTGGGTGGTCACCGTCGAGGAGCTGGTCAGCGGTGAGTAACGACGACCCGCCAACCTCAGCGATCGGATCTTCGTCGAGCCGAACGCTTGCGTTCAACGGAGGAAACGCTCCGTCGCCAAAGTCGACCGTTGCCGTTGCGATTCCCCACGGAGGGCCGGCCGACCCGGCGTCAACCAACGCTGATGCCTCATCGCAGTCCGTTGGCCTGAAGTGCACGGCGATGAAGGCACGTTCGCCGGCAGGAACCGTGATCGGCAGCGGCAGCGACGCAACTCGATCCTCTCCCCGTCCTTCGCCATCGGTTGAGTTCTCGATCCTGGCTGTGACGGTGACGAGTTCGGCGCCTGGCGCATCAAGGTCGACAGCGGTGATGCGGACATCCCGAGCGCTGTTGTTCGGCATCATCACTTCGCCAATGAAGGCGCCGCCTTCGCGATCGATGCGCAGCGCACCATCCGACCCAAAGCTCGAACCCCGCGTTGGCTGCGGCACGAGGTAGCCACCTCCCAACAAGAACGCGGCGGCGACTGCACCCATCAGGATCAGACCACCGACAACAAATGTCCGGAGCCGACTCATCGGCGCTGGAATGAGTTGATCGAGCGACGCCTGGTCGAACGATGAGCCGTGCCCAATTCCCGCCTGCACATCTTCCGCCTGCTGATCATCGACCGCAGATGCCATGCCAATCTCCTGACCCATCGCTTGCCCGCCCTATCCGAACCTCTTGTCCCACAAGTGTGAGACAAGGGCTTGTCCCTGTCAAGTGGGACAAGCTCGAATCGGTGAGTTTCTTCGCCCGCTCCTCTTTCGCTGGTGAGAAATCGCTACAACGGAGACATGCCAAGCGACGTCCCGATCATCGACCTCGACGGAGCAAATGCCGCTGTCCCCAGTAGCGACGTGACACAAGCGGTTGCCGACGCCGCCGAACGCTTCGGGTTCTTTCAGGTCGTGAACCACGGCATTGCGGCCGAACAGATCGACGAGGTGTGGAGCGCTGCGGCGAGGTTCTTCGCTCAACCGATGGACGAGAAGCGTTCACTTCTTCGCACCAAGGAGAACACCAGGGGCTATTACGACCGCGAGCTCACGAAGAACGCTCGCGATCGGAAAGAGGTGCTCGACATTTCGCAGGTCCCGTTCCCCGAGCTCGGCGATGACAACCCGGCGAATCAACAATCGGTCGACGGCATCAACCAATGGCCGGCGCTCCCCGGATTTCGCCAGACGATGCTCGGCTGGCTCGACGCCTGCGAAGAACTCTCACTGTGGCTCTTGGCCGCGTTTTGCCTTGGCCTCGACGAACCTGCCGACCACTTGTCCGGCGCGTTTGCTCCGGGCCACAGCAGTTTCGTACGTCTCAACTACTACCCGCTCGACGATCCACTCGCGGCGGACGAGGCGCGTGACGTCACGCCGCTCGGCGACATGGCGCTGCATCACCACACCGACTCAGGAGCGCTCACCGTGTTGCTGCAAGATGACGTTGGCGGGCTCCAGGTCAGCCATGGCGACGACTGGCTCGAGGTCGAACCCATTCCAGGTGCTCTCGTTGTGAACACCGGCGACATGATGCAGGTGTGGTCGAACGACCGATACCGAGCTGGCCTTCATCGGGTTGCTCCGATCACCCATCGTGCCCGGTATTCACTCCCCTACTTCTTCAACCCGAGCTACGAAACCAACTACGCACCCTTGCCAGGGTCGATCGACGCCGGCGGGAGCGCTGCGTACGACACGATCAACTGGGGGAAGTTTCGCCAGGCCCGAGCCGACGGTGACTTCGCCGACTACGGCGCTGAGGTCCAGATCTCCGACTTCCGTCTTGAACCCGGGAACCCTGCTGAAAAGTGACCCTTGGGTAGCGAAAGCTTGTGGTTCTCAGCCTCTAGAGTTTCGGGGTGGCGACTCCTGTTCCTTCTCGAATCGAACTTGCATCGGTGATCCCGAAGGAGTGCGGAGAGCGAAGCCTCCTGCGCTCCTCACTGCACGGTGGCATGTCCGTCGGGCTCACCTTGATGACCGGGTTCGTGGCCTGGGCGTTCCTCCCGTTCACGTGGAGCTACGCACCGTTGTGGCTTGCCTACATTTTCGTTTGCGGCACGATCGCTACCGGCGTGTGGGTCGTTGCCCACGAGTGTGGTCATCGAGCATTCTGCGAAGGCACAAAGCTGCAGGACACGATCGGATTTGTGCTGCACACATCACTGCTCGTTCCCTACTTCTCCTGGCAGCGCAGCCACGCTCTGCATCATGCGAAGACGAACCACCTCACCGAAGGTGAAACGCACGTCCCGAAGGCCGATGGCACCGACCGTGCGCTGCGAGCGACCCGAGCAGGTCGCCGCATCGGCCGAGCGCCTCGTGCCCTCGTTGCGATCGCGTCGCGGCTCGGCGTTGGCTGGCCCATGTATTTGTTGATCGGAGCAACCGGCGGACCGAGCCGTGGGCTCACCAATCACTTCTGGCCGAGGGCGCCGTTCTCGAAGTCGCTGTTTCCTGGCAAGTGGCCACGCAAGGTTCTGATCTCCGCTGCCGGTGTGCTTTCGATGCACATCCTGCTGCTTTGGTTGTCCTTCGGCGTGTCGAGCATTTGGTTCGTGATGGCGCTCTATGGCGGCCCACTGCTCGTCGTGAATGCATGGGTCGTCGCCTATACGTGGATGCAGCACACCGACACCAACGTTCCTCACTACGACGAGGACGAATGGTCGTTCGTGCGCGGCGCCTTCTGCACGGTTGATCGCCCGTATGGCACCGTCGCCGACTTCTTGCATCACCGCATCGGATCGACCCACGTCGCCCACCATCTCGACCCGAAGATCCCGCACTACCGCGCCAAAGAGGCAACCGATGCGATCGCAGCCGCGTACCCGGAGCTCTACCGCTTCGACGACACGCCAGCGGTGAAGGCACTGTGGCGTATCGCTCGAGACTGCCACGTCGTCACGAAGACGTCGGACGGCTGGCGCTTCGACGTCAACCTCTAGCAACCCATGGCTGACGAGGAGGGGTCGACGAGCGCTGCGCACTTCGAGGAGTTCGCCGATCCGGTTGACGGAACCCACTGGCGAATCGACGTCGGCTTCACCGACTCAAACTGGCAGTGCCTCTGGGGCAACGGCTGCCAAGGAATTCTTGATCGCCCGGCGCCTGAGCTCGCCCAGGGCTGTTGCAGCGAGGGTGCGCATCTTCTCGGCGAGGACGAAGCCCGCCTCGTCGAAGCGCTGGGTTTGACTCTCGATCCCGCCCGCTTCGAGAACCATGCAACGGCGGCTGCAGAAGGCGTCTTGCGAGATGCGCCGACGAACCGAAACGGTGGTCAGGCAACCCGCGTTGTCGACGGCGCCTGCATCTTTCACAACCGTCCGGGGTTCAGCGGTGGCGAGGGTTGTGCTCTCTACCTCGGCGCTCTCGACGACGACGAGTCGCCGATGGATTGGCGGCCGTCGATTTGTTGGCAGGTACCGATCCGGGTCGATACCGACGATGACGGGGTGAAGACGCTTCGCCGCTGGCGGCGAGACGATTGGGGCACCGATGGCTCCGATCTCGCATGGTGCTGCACCGAACGCGAACATTCCGACGGCCTGCCATCGGCGTATGTCGGCGAAGTCCCAGTCGCGATCAGTCTGCGATCGGAGCTTCAAGGACTCGTCGGGCCGGAGATCGCTGCGGAACTGGCGCAGCGAGCGGAGTCATCAGAATCGAGCGGGACATGACGATGAGCGAGGAGGCGTTGCCGAGCGATGTGGAGCTTCAACGTGATGAACTGCTTACCGCTGGCATGAAGCACCTGCTCGCAGCTGTCGGTAGCCCAATCGAAGCACTTGAACCTGACGACGTTCTTGGCCGCACCAACCTTCCATCCGAGGCGTTCCACGACTTGTGGCCAAGCGCTGAGGACTACCGCCGCGAGCTCCGCCAACGACTTGGCGACTCATGGGACTTGGCCGATGTCGTCGAGCGACTCGTTGGCGCGGTTGCGACGAATCCTGAGAACAGGGCCAATTCGGTGCTTCAAGAGATGCGCCTTGAGGTGTTGCGGAACGCCTTGAATCCGAGGTTCTGGTCAGAGCTCACCATGCTCGCCGGCGGGCACGCCGACGACATTGCGGCGATCGGCTCCAGCGTGGATGACTGGATCGACGCCATGGCTGCGCTGTTCGGCGAGGTGATCGATGCCCTCGACCTCGAGTTGTGCAACGGCTGCAGTGCCGAGTGGGTGACTCGCTCGATCATGGCCATCGTCGATGGATTCTCGATCCAGACGCGGGCGGGGATCGATCTCAAACTCAGCAGCAGTGATGACTGGGATTCGCTCGACTTTGCCGTTGCGTCGATCGTGACCAGCGCGGTGCGCCACAAAGACGATCGAGAAGCCATACCGACCGACGTCCGCGGCGCCTGGGACCGACTCTTCACGAGGCCCAAGTTCTAGCCAGGGCACCAGGCCGTTTGGGCAGTGCCCGAGAGGTCTCTGCATCTCAGACCCGGGAGGTATCTGGCTTGTCAGACCAAGGAGCTCTCTGTCGACTGCGGACTCGTCGAGCGAGACGCTGCGATGTCACGTTCGATGTCGAGTCGGGTCGACCGGGCCCGAAGCAAGACAAGGGCAGTTGAGCCGAGCAACACAGCCATGATCGGGAAGACCGGCCAGGTTGCCTGGATGTCCTTGTCGACAGGCGAGAGCGACGCCGAGATCGAACCGTCATCGACCTCGGTGAGGACAACCCAAATACCGTCCGAGTCCCCACAACATTCGACCGAGGCTCGGTTCAGCCCAGAGATCTCGTACCCGTTAGAAGTGAGCGCGGTACGGATCGCCTCGATCGAGGTTCCGTCGTACACCCGGGTCGCGACCACGAAATCGTCGCTGAAGATCGCTAGACGATGCTGATCGTCGACGAACGTTGCCGAGTCGACATCGGGCAGTTGAGCAAGAGCCTCACCGCTCAAACGAGCCGAAGAAAAGAACGGAAAGAGCGCAAACGCCAGCGCACCACCGACAACCACCCAAGAAGAAGCTCGCCTGCGCATCGGCATCGCAAGACCGTAACACGCAGCCAAAACCCCCAACCCGCAGCCCCACCTCCACCCTCTGCGATCTCTGAGACCACAGCCGGTTCCGAACCGACTGTGGTCTCAGAGACGGCAGCCGGTCCAATGACACGAAACCCGTTGAGTACAGGGTGGTATCGCCATCGGCGAAATTCGTCTACCGACTGCGGTCTCTGAGACCGCAGAGGGTCCGTCGTGGTGGCTGCGTCTTGCCGCTTCGTTGCTGAGATGGACGGTGGCGGCGCCGAGCGTGAGGGGCCGGATCTACCGAGAATGTTTGCGCTCTCGGGCGCGCCTTTCGCGTTGACTCCGGATCTCTCAGCACCTCAGGCTCGGGGATCAAGAAATCTTGACCCTCCACCGATACAGCCTTATGCGCCGCCACCTCAGATCTACAGGAATCGCAACCGCAGCCTGTGCGCTTGCCTCCGTCATCGGTCCCGTTCCGGTTGCGAGCGCCGCAACGAGCGAGTCACTGCCGCTGCTCTCGATCGAGGACTTTGAATACGCCGGTGCGTTCGCGTTGCCTGCCGGAGAGTTCGGCGATTCGTCGATGAACTACTCCGAGGGGCCGCTCGAATACCACGACGGTTCCCTCTTCATCGTCGGCCACAACCACCACAACGCCATCGCAGAGTTCGAGGTACCGGCGCTAGTCAACAGCACATCAATCGGTGACCTCAACACCGCCGACGACCCGGTGCAACCGTTCTCGACCGTGCTCGATCGCCCGACCGGAGGAAACGAGCAAGGCTCCAACCGAATCGGCGGGCTCGAGTTCCACGACGGCCAACTCATCGTGAACGCGTATGAGTACTACGACGCACCGGCGAATAACACCGACACAACCCTGGTCATTCGAAACGCAGATCTGCTCGGCTCCTCTCGGGTCGACGGGTTCTTCGCTCTCGATGGAGCTGCCGCCGCCTCCGGCTGGATGACACAAATTCCTGAAGCCTGGCAAGAGGCACTCGGCGGGTCACATCTGGTCGGACACTCGAGTGGCATTCCCATCATCTCCCGGGCAACCGTCGGGCCATCCGCATACGCCATCGATGCCGACGACGTGACCGCAACATCAGTCCCGGGTTCGCCCCTGGCGACGAATCGCCTGCTCGAGTTCAGCCTGCAAGATCCACTCGCCACCGACCTGGCGAACGAGAGCGGCACGAACGACATGTGGACCCACCTCAGCCGCGCCCGGTTCGGTTTCATCGTTCCGGGGTCGGGGACATACGTCACGATCGGGCACTCGGGCGGACACAACTCGGGCGTCGGTTACAAGATCACCCAAGACGACGGAAACGTTTGCGGCGGCTACTGCCCCTTCGAGGCAGACGACAATTCGAACTACTACTGGATGTGGGATCTCAATGATCTCGTCGCCGTCGGCAATGGGGACGTCGAGGCGCACACCGTTCGGCCATACGCCTCGGGTGAGTTCGCCGTGCCGTTCCAAACCGACGACACCGGGTTCAACGCGATCGGCGGCGGATCCTTCGATATGGAAACGGGCACGCTGTATCTGTCGATCCTTGCTGCGAACGATGAGGCAGGGACCTACTCCAACCCGCCGATCATCGCGGCCTACACGTTCCCTTCGATCGCAGGGTCAGCCGAGCCACAAGACGGTGGATCGACGACAAACCCGTTTGCAACCGGCTGCGAAGATCACAGTGACTCGATCGTCCGCCTGTATGTCGCGGCGTTCGGCCGGTCGCCTGAACCCGACGGCTTCCGCTACTGGTTCGACGAGTACGTCGATGGCGAGAAGTCGCTTCCTTGGATGGCGCAGTTCTTCAGCTCGAGCGACGAGTTCCGTTCTCGCTATGGCGCTCCGAGCGACCGCGCATTCGTCAATCAGCTCTACGTCAATACGTTGGGACGCGACAGCGACGCACAAGGCCTCGACTTCTGGACGGAGCGAATGGCCGGCGGCATGAGTCGAGGCGACGCTCTGTTGATGTTCGCTGAATCGACCGAGAACATCGCAAACACGGGCACCGCGCAACCAGCTCTCGGTGCCTTCAACCGAGGTCTCGACGGTCCGTTCAACTGCGGACAGCCGTAGCGACCACATCTCTCAGCCATCGAAACGATGTCGTACCGCTGGCTCGACCCCAGCGGTTTGACGACGACCGGCGTGCCGTGTGACATTCTCACCTGACATTCCAGTCAGAAAATGTCAGGCGTTTTCGGAGGATCGATGAGTGAAGCAGTCGAACAAGACCTCAAACAGCTCTTCGGCGAAGCGAGCACGATCGAGCCGCTGACGGACGAGGACCGAATGGGCCGGCGCGTCGGCGGAGTCGATCTCTCCCGGCCCCTGTCCCCAGAACAGGCGGCCTTCATCGTCTCACTTCTGGACGAGTTCAACCTCGTGTCGTTCGCCAGCCAAGACAAGAACGGGATGGACGTTCACGACCTGGAGCGGGTGGCCAACCACTTCGGCGCACCGATCCCTCACCCTTACAACTATGCGAACTACGCCGACTACGTGAAGACGCGTGCCGCTCTCGTCCAGCATCCCATCGAGAGTCGAACCTCCACTGCGGTCAACCAGGCGTTCCCCGGGGTGATCGAGTGCATTCCGGGCGCAGACAGCCCTGCCGTCTACATCGTGACGAACCTCGTCGGGAGCGGTCCAGAAGCCGAGCCGCTACATGTCGGCGGTCAGCATTGGCACACCGACATCGAGTTCCAACCCGTTCCGCTTTCGACCAGCATGTTCTACGTCCAGCGAGCGCCCGCGAATCGCAACAGCGACGAGGGGACATGGGTTACCAACCCGCCTCGAGAAGAGGGCTTCTACCATCCCGACTCGCCGGAGGGCCTCGCGGAGCTGCGTGAGCGACTCCCGCTCAATGGAGAAACGGCCTACGCCGACACCGCAGCCGCATACTTGGCCTTCAACGACGATGAACGCCAGATGCTCGACGCAATCATGGTGCGACGTCGACTCAAGGTCGACGACCCTGGGTGGCTGATTCCGCTCGTCCACACCAACCCTCGAACCGGGCGCAAGTCGCTCCATAGCCCGGTCTGGGCGTCGCGAGGCAAACGCATCGCTCCGGCCGAGATCGACGGCATGTCACCCGACGAGTCACGCCGATTCCTCGATCGCCTCGAGGAGCAGTGCCTGCAACCCGAGTTCCGGTATGACCATCCGCACACGCCAGGTGACGTGACGATCTGGAGCAACTTCGCAACACTGCATGACGCACCTCCGAACCTGCGCGTCGTGAACGATCCGGGCGATGCCCGGCTGCTTTACCGCATCAGCTGCAAAGGCGACGTCGCCTACCAGTTGCCGAGGAATGACAACCCCGCCTGGATCGAAGAGAACATCGTCCCGCCCTACGTCACCGCCACCGTTTAGCCACCACCGACACCACTCGACACCCACTGCGGTCTCTGAGACCGCAAGTGGTTCAGAACCGGCTGTGACCTCAGAGACGACAGCCGGTCGAGAGCAGCGAAACCCTGCAACCACGGGGTCCTATCTCGCAGAGCGAATTCTGACTACCGGCTGCGGTCTCTGAGACCGCAGTGGGTTCAGCCGGCCGAGCGCTTGAGGTGGCTTTCGCGTTGGATTCCGCAGCTCGGACTGAAAGAGAAGTCGCCTCGTCAACGTGTCGGATGACAGCGCTCTCGGGCGCGCGTCCAGTGGCTAGATGCAGGAGCAAGTCGGAGAAGCGTGATGTTGAGCATCAGCGACTCATTGTCCGCTCGCTGTCTACTGACGTGCTCTCACTACCCATGCGACTCTGAACACCGTCGACCCCGAGAGTTCCGAATTCAGGCCTGCGATAGCGGGTTCACCCAATCGAAGCCTTCGTCCAACGGGTAAACGGGCCGCGGCAGATTCTCGAACGGCATCCGATGCAGCATCGGTGACGTCCGACCAGGAGTGTCGACGAACAGCATGTTCTCGTGGTCGACGAACTCGTCGTATGCCGGAGGAAACGAGCTGCGAACCTTGACGACGATGGTGCGAACCGTTGCCAAATCGACGCCCAGCGCTTCGCTGTAAATCGGATCGTTGCCAACAGCGGCCCGGCTCGTCACGACAACGCGCACACCGCCGAGGTCGAGCAGCGCCATCGGGCCGGCGAACAGGCTCTTTCCCGCCACGATTCCGCGGCGGCCGACCAAATGCCCATCGTGCAACGCCGAGACCTTCGCGTCGGCGCTGAACCTCGCCCCATCATCACGACCCCATTCGTCTCCCGAGAAGTGAGCCGTCATCGTGCTTCCAACACCAGCGACCTGGGCAGCCTCGACAAGGCGTCGATCGCGAAAGTTCACAATCAGCACGCCCTGCGCGCCTGCATCATGCAGCGCTTCGAGCATCCAAATCGTGTTGACCGGGCCTCCAGCACCACAGTTGTCACCGAGGTCAGAGAAGACCATGGGCGGCAACGACTGATCCTTCCCCGCCGCAATCGCCCGGTCGATCGCTTCATCCATCGACGTCGGATCGCAGATAAACCGTTCTCTGTTCGCCCAGCCGACATCGGCCAACTCCCGGGCGAGCTCATGCGCTGCCGAGCTATCTGCGTCGCGCCCGCTGACGATGATCGCCAGACCGTTCTTGGATGTGTCCGAGAACGCGAACCCACCGAGGATCGACACGTTCGCGATCTCATCCGACGTGTCCTCGGCGACTCGCTGCTCCCCCAACGCGACCATCTCAGCGAACGGCCCAGTGTCAGTAAACAACGAGACGTTTGGCGGCACGATCGGCAGCCGAACGAACACCTTGTGCAACTGCGCCCCGTCCAACACCTCGTTGAGAAGGTCGGCTGCCTCCACCCCTCGCTCGTATTGATCGATGTGCGGGTCGGTTCGGTAGGCGACGAACACGTCGACTGAATCAACCATCCGCGCCGAGACGTTGCCGTGTGGATCGAGCGTGGTTGCGATTGGTACGTCCGGTCCGACGGCCTTCCGCATCGCTTCGAAGAAGACGCCGTCGCCGTCTTCTTCCTCCGTGGTCACCATCGCTCCGTGGTTGGAGATGTACACCGCATCGAGCGGCCCAGCGTCAGCAAGACCCTGCTTTGCCTTGGCCATCGTCTCTTCGAAGAACGAATGCTCGACCTTGCCGCCGCCGCTCATCGTCACCAGAATCGGGACGGGTTCCCACGGCCCGGACCGGTCCATCGCGTCGTAGAAGCCGACGACTTCGGACATGACGCGATGATCGGAGCGCACATCAGCGGTTACTTCATCACCGTCGAGGTAGAGAAAGGCACGGAAGCCACGCTCCGACACATCCTTGGCGAAGGCGTTGCTCTCGAGGAACATCCCAACGACAGCAACCCGGCGAGTCTTCATTCCTGTTGGATACCCGAGAGATCGTTGAGCAGCACAATCCGTGCTCGTCCCGCACTCATCCAGGATCAAACCGTTCTGGTACGTTGCGCCACCATGGACCGCTTCTATCCGATTGGGACCCCCGGCGAACCGTGGGGCGATGCCGAGAAACGTGAGTGGTTCGACGCCCGCTCGATCGAACGCAGCTACCGCGACGAGGTGCTCACCAAGATCGAAGCGCTCGACGACTCGTTCGAAATCTCGCACTACGGAGCACTCCCTCTCGACCTCGACCGTTACCCGCTGGTGAGCATCACACTCCAGTCGACAAACCCGGACGCCCCATGGGTGCTGATCACCGGCGGCGTCCACGGCTACGAGACGAGTGGTGTCCAAGGTGCGCTCGACTTCACGGCATCCCACGCCGCTGCCTATCGCGATCGCGTCAACCTTGTCGTCGCCCCTTGTGTCAGCCCATGGGGGTACGAGGTGATCAACCGTTGGAACCCGAACTGTCTCGACCCCAACCGCTGTTTCTACGCCGGCAGCCCGTCGGAGGAAGCCGCCGCTCTCATGGCGTTCGTCGCGAACCTCTCGGCGGAGCGCAACGTCGAGTTTCTCATGCACGTCGATCTTCACGAGACGACCGACAGCGACGAGACCGAGTTCCGCCCGGCCGTGGCAGCTCGAGATGGGCAAGCATCTGACCCTGGCCTCATCCCCGATGGCTTCTACACCGTCGGCGACACGCCGAACCCGCAGCCCGGTTTCCAAGGGGCGATCATCGCCGGTGTCGAGCAAGTCACCCACATCGCTCCCGCCGACGAGGCAGGCCAGATCATCGGCACGGACGTGACCCAGCCCGGCGTCATCAACTATCCGTTCGTCGAGCTTGGCCTGTGCGCGGGTATGACAACCGCCCGATTCACGACCACGACCGAGGTCTACCCAGACAGCCCGAACGCCACCCCGGAGATTTGCATCGAAGCCCAAGTCGCCGCCGTCCGTGGTGGGCTCGACTTCGCTCTCGCCAACCAGTCAGCACCGAACACCTAGTGGACCTGCGCTGGAGCGAGATGGATCCAGAGGAACTCGAGCGGGAGTACTCGCCGAGTTCACGCTTGCCGGATGGCGACTATCGACCGTTCGTTGCCGAATACGTTCGAGCCAGCGCTGCGGCTTGGCAGGAAGTCACGCTCTCAGACTCGGCGATCATCACCACCCTGCCCTACGGCGAAAGCACCTCTCAGACGATCGACCTCGCGGTCCCGGCCGACACTGTCACTCCGGTCCCCTTGCTCGTCTTCATTCACGGCGGTTATTGGCAGGAACTCTCGAGCAACGATTCTCGATTCCCTGCGATGGATTGCATTGCACGCGGCTGGGCATTCGCTGCCGTCGACTACACGCTGGCTCCGCTCGCCACGCTCCCCGAGATCATCGAGGAAGTTCGCGTCGCAATCCGAACACTCCACGCCAAGGCAAACGAGCTCGGCGTCGATGTCTCGCAAATCTTCGTGTCGGGCAGCTCAGCCGGAGCCCACCTCGCCGCGGCAACGAACAGCGACGAGCTCGACCCGCCGATCAGGGGCCTCATTCTCGTCTCGGGCGTCTACGAACTCGAGCCGCTGATCACCACGTCCATCAACGACGCAGTCGGGATCGACGCAACCATCGCGGCCGACCACAGCCCACTCCGGGCTGATCTCGCCAACTTCCCACCGACGCTGATCGCTTGGGGCGGGAACGAGACGAGCGAGTTCAAGGCACAGTCGACATCATTCGCAACAGCGCTGGAGTCCGCAGGTGTGCAGGTCTCAAGCCTGCAGGTGGACGGACGCAATCATTTCGACGTCATCCTCGACCTTGCTACCGCTGGCACCGAGCTGGGCGATGCCGTCGCTCGCCTCCTCGCTGGCCTCATCGCTGACGACGACACGGCGCCGCCAGGATTGACCTGAGGCGATCACCGCCAGCATGCCAAATTGGCCACAGCGCCCGCAGTCACTACCTTGGTGCGTTCCGAGCGAACTCGGGAAGCGGGGACACACCCCGCGTTTCATGACAGGACTCCCCATGCGCGAAGCAGTTTTCGTTTCTTATGCCCGTACCGGTTTGGCCAAGGCTGGCCGCGGTGGCTTCAACATGACGCCAGCAATGACCATGGCTGCACACGCCGTGAAGCATGCCGTTGAGAAGTCAGGCGTTGAGCCCGAGGCCGTCGAAGACTTCGCTCTTGGCAACGGCGCCCACGGTGCCGGCAACCTCGGCCGCCTCGCCGGCCTCCTCGGTGGCCTGCCGACCAACGTCGGTGGCAACACGATTCAGCGTCACTGCTCCTCCGGCCTCAACTCCATCGCCGTCGCGGCGAACCACATCAAAGTCGACGGCGTTGACGTCGCCGTCGCCGGTGGTGTCGAGTCGATCACCATGCCGAACCCTGGAATGGGTGGGGCCGAGAACATGGACCCGGCCCTCCCCGAGCAGTATCCCGCCGTCTACATGGCGATGATCGAGACCGCCGACATCGTGGCCGAGCGCTACAACGTCAGCCGTGAATACCAGGACGAGTACTCGCTCCAGTCCCAGCAGCGCATGGCGCTCGCTCAGGAGAACGAGCTGTTTGTCGACGAGATCGTCCCGATGCAGACGAAGATGAAGATGGTCGACCGCGAGACCAAGGAAGAGACCATCGTCGACTACACCGTCGACAAGGACGAGTGCAACCGTCCGACCACCACGGCCGAAGGCCTCGCCAAGCTGCAGCCCGTCCGCGGCGAGGGCAACTACATCACCGCTGGCAACGCCAGCCAGCTCTCCGATGGCGCAGCCGCCGTCGTCATGATGAGCGACGAAGAAGCAAGCCGTCGCAACATCGAGCCGATGGGCGCATTCAAGGGCTGGGCCGTCGCTGGTTGTGAGCCCGACGAGATGGGCATCGGCCCGATCTACGCCGTCCCGAAGCTTCTCAAGCGCCACGGTCTCACGGTGGACGACATCGACATCTGGGAGCTCAACGAGGCATTCGCCTCACAGTGCCTCTACAGCCGTGACACCCTCGGCATCGACCCCGAGAAGTACAACGTCAACGGTGGCTCGATCGCCATTGGTCACCCCTTCGGCATGACCGGCACCCGTTGCGCCGGACACATCTTGCAGGAAGGCAAGCGTCGTGGCGCCAAGCTCGGCGTCGTCACCATGTGCATCGGTGGCGGACAGGGTGCAGCCGGTCTCATCGAGATCTACTGATCCCTTCAGGGCAAGTGCCCTGAGCCAACAGAAATCTGAAATCCAGTGGCGAACTCCGATCGGGGTTCGCCACTGTCGCGTGTGATCAGCCGCGTCCGAGTCAGCGTTCAAGCTGGAACGTGGATTCCTGAGGAATGAGATCTCCGAGCCGCACGCTCATCACCGTCGTGGCGCCAACTTCGTCTGCATCGAAACACACAAACCCACCAACGACATCTCGGTCCTCGCCAAGGACGGTCCCGTATTCGACGAGCGATTCTGGACAGTCGACTTCCTCCGCCTCGACGGCCCGCGTTGACGATTCGACGAGCAAGAACTCCACGGGGCCCGTAGATCTCGACGACTCGTGGCCAATGAGCGGAACCGCAACGGTTCCACTCGGGACTCCTTGCAGAGGCCCCGCGACATCTGGGCTCAAATCGGCGAGCGGCACGACGACCAGCCGGAGAAGCTCGCCGCCTCCGTATCGGCCGAGCACGACGTGCCCATCGTCGTCAGCGGCGGGCCCAGTCCCGTCAGCTCGGATGTCGAAGTCGAGCGAGTCCGAAACGAAGGTGCCCAACTCGTCTCGCGCTGCGAGTCCTGACAGGTCTGGCGCCCGCCCGAACATCGGATACCAGACGGCGAAAATCCCCAACAGAATCGCCGGCGGCACGATCGCGAAGTCGGATCGCCAGAACGGCCCGGTTAGCGGCACCGAGTCGCTATTCCGGCGCCCGTACTCCATGCTGATCCCAGTCATGAGGGCCAACCCGACAAAGGCCACTGCGATCGCCGTCCATCCGACGCCCGTGCCCTTCCAGGACTCTTCTTCTGAGCTGAGCCCGACGACTCTGCCGGTGACCGTTGACGTCTCAACATCCACGCGGTCCCCACGGCCAAAGAGGCGGTAGGGGCTGTCACCGTTGACGGACCATGACGACCCGTCGGTCCGTTCACCGACGAGCGTGAATCGCTTCAGCTCCCGACAGCTGGACGTCGTATTGCCGGGGCAGGAGGTGTACTCATCATCGATGCGGTGGACCACCCTGCCTTCGTCGACCTCGCTAGGTCCGTAGCCCTCGGCCATCGTCACAGCAAAGAAGCTGAGTACGAATGCTCCGACAAGGCCAAACAACGCCAAATACAATAAGTGCCGCCATCGTTCCCCCCAACGCATGGGATGAGTTAACTACGGATCGCTAGTGAGTCGCGAAGTGTTCGAGGAGCGCGGCGTTCACATCACCGGGGCGTTCGAGCTGCAGAAAGTGCCCTGCATCGTGGATTTCGAGAACTCGAACACCCTGAGGGAAGTCGCGCTGCGACACGGTGTGTTCATACAACCGCCGGTCCATGCAGCCATCTTCCGCGCCGTGGATGAGCAACGCAGGAACGTCCATCGGCACGACCGCCATCGCCGGCGTTGACCGCAGCCCGAGCAGAATCGGCGGCGTCGCGTTCTGCCGGTAGTAGGCCAACGTGGCCTTGACGACCCCAGGCGCTTCGAACTGAGTTCGCAGCTGCACCCACTCGTCGTCGCTCAACACATAGCCGGGCGACCAGTCGCGCCAGAGCCGACGCATCAAGGCCCAGTCACTCGCCTTGAGTGCGCTGTCGGCAAGCCCTCGCAGCTGGAAGAACGTCATGTACCACGATCGCAGGAGTTGCCTCGGAACGTTGCGAAGCGAAGCGGGAATGCGAGCGAGGGGCGGAATCGCAAGCGTCGTCAGCGAAAGAAGCCGTTCGGCATTGCGGGCCGCCACGACGTAGGCGATCACGGCGCCCCAGTCATGACCAACCAGGTGCGCTCGATCTACGCCGAGATGGTCGAGCCAGCCGACCACGTCGTCAGCGAGAGCGATCAGCGAGTAGTCGCCATCGGTCGGTTGCGACGACGGTTCGTATCCACGCAGCGTCGGGATGATCACGCGGTAGCCAGCCTCGACGAGCGGCCCCACCTGATGTCGAAAAGTCGCCGGCGAATCAGGAAAGCCGTGCATGAACAACACGACTGGACCGTTTGCCGGACCAGCGACCTGCGCCGAGAACTGAAGGCCCGAAGCCTCAAGCGTTATCGCTTCGGTGAAATGCACTGGCTCAGACGAGCTCGACGCCTTGCATCGCTGCAATCGTCACCACGTCATCCGGGATCACAATCTTGCGCGGGTCATACCCGGGCAGATGCACCCTGAGCGTTCCCGGGATGATGCCATTGCGCCAGTTGCGCACCACGGCCTGCTTCAGCACGGTTGGCATTGTGACGCCTGCGTCGAACGTGTCGCGCTGCAGCGCGCGAGCCATCTTGAGGAGATGACGAAGGAAGTGAGCCTGCGCGTAGGCCCCGACAGCCACACGATGGGGGTATCGACCGACGATCGCTTCATACGCATCGAAGGTGACCGTGCGGTGCTCCACCTCTTCGGCGAGGTGCCACGAGATGAGGTCGCCCCACTCTGGAAACACTCCCTCGGCCTCCGCAACGCTCATCACCGAGCGAGCGAGGGCGAACGTCATCGCTTCGAAGCCCTCCGCGTAGGCCAGGTTGAACGCAAGCGACTTCGTGTCGGTGAATCGGCGGTAGTCGGCGTCGAGCGCGTCTTCGAGCGATCGCATCTCCGCCGCACCCGCCGGCGACAGCTTCGAGCGAACGATGTCGTTCACTCGAGCATGGTTCTTGTAGTGCTGCGCCTCCTGGCCGGAGAACGCCTTCATCTCGGCGGCAAGGTTCTCGTCAGCGACCTCTTTCGTCGCCACCCGCATCGTACGAATCAGATACGGCTCGAGGTACGGAAGGGTGAACGACAGCGCCACCAATTCGCAGCTGCGGGACGGATCCTCCGGCAGCGGCAACACCGGAAGATCACTCGGCCAGACAAACTCAGGTCGGCGAACGGTGATCGTGGCCATCCGACGAAGTTAGTTCAGCAGTTTCGAACTGTCTTCACCGGTTGTGCCGAGCGCGTTCTGTCCGGTTCAGCCGAAAACGACGAGAGACCCGGGCGAACCCGAGCCTCTCCTCTCAATCAGTCGTTGCCACCTTCACAAGCCACACCGCTTGGTTAGTCGCCGGACACGGCGCAACCGTGCACGAGACCACTCTCCACGATGCAACGACCGACGATTGTCGGAGCGACCGTCCAGCTGAACTCGTTGCCGTCGGCGTTGAGTGAGCTCACACCGACGTCCACGCCGGGGTCGGTGTTTTCGATCGCTCCACTTGAGTTGATGACGGTTTGTCGGGGGCCAGACAGGCCCTGCTGGCCAGCGACATCGCCAGATTGGTAGGCCGCCACGAAGGAGTTGGCGATCGATCCAATGTCTCCACCCGGACCCCGGAAGCGGAGTTCAGCGCACGCAATCTGGTCGAAGTCGACCAGACAATCCGAGGCAAGGAACTCGCTCGGTGCCATGGAATACGAATTGCCGAGGCCGTAGTTGTCATCGACGCCAGCGACGAAGAGGGTCAAGAGATCACACGCCTGAGCGGAGTCGTTGTAGATGCACTCGATCTGAGCAAGTTCGACATCGAAGTCGTCTTCGCCCGTGTTCTCCTCGTCGCCGATTCCCTCATCGGTCTCACCTGAGATGTCGTAGACGTAGGCCGAGTTCACCCATCCACCAACAGCGAGCTCTGGGCTCGGGGCAAGATGCCACCAGACCGACGATCCAATCACGATGCAAATGTTACCATTGAGGTCAGGATCGACCATCACGTCAGTGCCGGCCGGCAAGACCTTGGACCGTGGTCCGTCCGCACCGGGCAGGAGGCGAACGACGAGACCGCCGTCGGGGTCATTGTCAGGGATGTTGCCGACGACGTACTCGGCGTGGACATTATCGAACTGTCCAATGCTGCAGTTGTTGTCCGCTCCCCATTCCGCATCCCCTTCAGAGGGAACATCTCCGTCACTCACTACTTCTTCTTCTTCTTGCTCACCGGCAGCTGGCTGCTCTTCGATTGCTGGCGCATCTCCTTCGTGATCGTCTTCCAAGACACCATCGGAGTTGACGTCGGCTTTCTGATCGGTGGTCGCGGTGGCGGCGTTGTTGGACTCGCTACCGAGGGACTCGGCACCTCCGGATGCACCACAGGCGCTCAGGAGAAGAAGGAAGGCTGCGGCCAACCCGATGACGGTCGTGCGTTGTTTGCTTGCATTGCGGTTGGTGAGCATCGTTGATTCCTTTGGTCAGGGGCGACTCCGTGTTTGTCGCTTTGTTGTGATCACCACACTGACGTGAGACCGCCCGCACCTCTGTGAGGTGCATCACAAAGCCAAACATTTCTCGAATGAGCTCTCGAACCACCACGAGTACCGTTGAAGCGTGAACGACCAAACACCAGGCCTCACGAGCAATGACGTCGCCGCTTGGTCTGACCTTGAGCTCGTGCGAGCTGTCGAAGGCGGACATCGCAACGAGGTTTGGCTCGGTTCGCTCAACGGCAAACACGTCGCCGTTCGGCGAAGCCGGCGCAGTGCTGAGTCACTCAGCTGGGAGCTCGAACTGCTCGCGTACCTGAGTGGCCATGACGTTCTGGTTCCTGCTGTCGTCCCCACCGATAGCGGAGCGTCGTCGGCCGATGGAATCGTGGTGCAGCAGTGGATCGACGGCCGCCCACCTGAGTCGGATGATGACTGGCGAGCCGTCGCCGACGAGCTGCAACGCCTCCACCGCCTCACGGCGCTCTACGGCCAGCGGCCCGAGTGTTGCATCGTGCATCAGCTACCCCTCGCCCGCCGAAGCGTCGATGCAGACCTCGATGCCATTCCTGCCGAGGTCGTTGACGTGCTCGTGCCCGTCTTCCGCTCGTTCCGAATGGCCGAGACCGCCGTCGTGCACGGCGATCCTTGGGGTCCGAACATTCGGATCACGGACGACGGACGGGTCGGGCTTCTCGATTGGGACGAGAGCCGGGTCGACGTGACCTGGCACGACCTCTCAAATCTTGGGGTCCCGGTGCTACCGCCCCAAGCGCACGCTCAAGCCGAACGACTCTCGCACGCATGGGAGACCGCCAACGGATGGGTTTCAGAACCGACCTACGCGATCGGCCGCCTCGCTGAACTTCAGGCTTCGCTCGCCAACGAGTAGCGCAACTGCGCAGACGCCATCGAGGCCCGCCCAGAGCGTCGGTGCTGCTGATCAGGTTTGAAGTTCCAACACACCAGCGACCGACTCGACGGCGCTCGGCCAAGACTCCGGCGTGGTTGCGGGGCGAATCACGAACTTGGAGAACCCAACGTCGAGGAACGCGTCGATCCGCTCGCGTAGGCCTGCCTCACCCACCGCGATGACGTCGTCAGCATCGAGGCCTGGGCGCCTCGAGCTCACCGTCTCTCGCACCTCGTCGGGGATCGATCCATCGACCCAGCTGATGTTGACGCCGAAGTGTTCGCCATCGATATGTGTGCCGACCGCCTCGGCTTCAGCTTCGATGGCTACTCGACTCTCGTGCGCCTCGTTCGGCGTGCACAGACCTGGCATCCATCCTTCTCCGATGCGAGCACATCGGCGCAGCGCCGCTGGAACCTGGCCGCCGAGCCAGACTTCGAGCGGGTCCTGCTTTGGACGCACGGCGAGCGACACGTTCTCGTAGTGATAGTGGTCGCCATCGAAGGAGACGGACTCCCCTGCCCAGAGCCGCCGCATGATGTGCAGCGATTCTTCGAGCATCTTCGTGCGGTCCCCGGCCTTCACGCCTTGGGCCGCCAGCTCTTCGGGTCGCTTCAAACCGATCACTGCCAACAAGAGCAAACGGCCGTCACAGAGCTGGTCCAAGGTTGCGAGTTGTTTGGCCAAAAAGACCGGGTCTCGCCCCGGCACCACGAGATGTGTCCCGAGCTTGAGTCGAGATCGGCGGCCTGCGGCGACGGACAGCGCCACGATCGGGTCAAGAGTCGGCGTCGACACGACATCTGGCACCCAGAGCGAGTCGTAGCCCAGGTCGTCGAGGGCATCGACCAGTCCGAGAAACTCGATCGGGTCGCTCGCAACGCCGGCGCCTGCGGCCACACCAATTCGTACCTTCATGCCGTCACTCTTACATCCGTCGAGCGACATCACTCGAAACGACATGACTGGCGCGACGCTGCCCATGTCTCCAAGTTGACAGCTGCCGCTATCCCGTTCGAACCGGAACCGAGAGTGTGAACCGTGCACCACCCAGATGTGCGCTCTCACCCACCACCAGGGAACCGCCGGCGCGAAGAACCTCTGCTTTGGCGATCGCGAGCCCGAGCCCCGCTCCCCCCTGGCTTCGATTGCGGTCCGAGTCAGGTCGGTAGAAGCGGCCGAAGATCTGCTCGCGTTCGTGGAGGGGCACACCGGGACCGTCGTCGTCCACGTTGATGTGGATGACGTCATCAACCACTTCGACCGACACGTCGACGGAACTCTTGCTATGGCGCTGAGCGTTCACCACAAGATTGCCAAGCGACCTCGATACGTCAGGAATCCAAAGCTGCTCGAGGTCGGCGGGAAGCTCCCGAAGCGCCGATCGCGAGTCCGATCGATCCAACACATGCTCGAGTGTGGAGGTGTCGAGCAGGTCGGCTTCGTGTTCGTCGAGCGCTGCAAGCGCCAGCAGACCATCGACCAGCTCGGTCAGTCGTTCGGTCTGTGTGAGCACACTCTGCGCGAGCTCTTCCGATGCCACCGGATGATCCACCGCAAATTCAGCCTCGGCACCCAACACCATGAGCGGCGTTCGCAACTCGTGCGAGGCATCGGAGACAAACCGCCGACGATCTTGGTCTGCCGAGCGCAGGCGGCCAAGCATCGAGTTCACGGTCCGCGCCAGGTCGGCGATCTCGCCGCCATCCTCCGCAGAGACTGGATCGAGAGAAGGAGAATCCAAGTTCTCCTCAGCTTCTCGGGTCAGTCGGCGAACGGGCGCCAGCGATCGGTCGACCACCATCCACGCCGTCGCCCCGACCAACAATCCCACGACGAACACCGCGGCCCAAAGAGCAAGGCGAATCGTTGCGAATGTCTCGTTGATTCGGCTTGTGTCGACCAGCGCCACCAACGCGATGATCTCGTCACCGGCCTGCGGCCTCACGACTTGCACGGCGCCCGCCGGCGCCTCGGGAACAAACTCTCCAGACCGAACCACCAAGACGACGCTGTTGACCTGGCGGTTCGCCACAAGATTGAGATCGTCGGACTCGATCTGGACTTCAACTTCGTCGAGCCGAGCGTTCAGGAAGTCGACCTGGGATTGGCGAGCTGCGTTGATCATCGTTTGGTATCCGAGAGCACCCGCCAAACTCAACAACGTCACGGTGGCGATCGCTGCCGCTCCGGCGATCTTCCACCTCAGACCGATCTGGTCGTTCACGGCTTAGCTCGAAGCGAGGTGGAAGCCGACACCTCGCGTGTTGATGATCGTGTCCGAACCAAGCTTCTTGCGGAGTCGGTTGATGTAGACGTCGACCGAACCGGGATCACCCTCGAACTCGAGACCCCACGCGGCTTTCACGATCTCACCGCGGCTCACCGCTCCCCCGCCGGCGCTGACTAGAACGTGGAGCACCTCGGCCTCCTTCTTGGTCAGCCCAATCTCGTCGCCATCGAGCCAGCATCGATGACCCGTCAGGTCGAACCGCAGCGAGCCATGCTCGAGCTCGTTCGTGGACGATCCCGCCGAACGACGAACCGCTGCTCGCAATCGTGCCGCGAGCACTTTGATCGACACTGGCTTGGTCAAGAAGTCGTCCGCTCCGAGGTCGAGAAGATCGATCTGATCGAGCTCACCGCTCTTTGCCGTGAGCACGACCACGGGCGTCGTGTCATCACTCGCTCGAAGCGACTCACAAACTCGGTAACCGCTCATCCCAGGGAGAAGCAGGTCGAGCACGACCACATCGAAGTTGCCTTCCGAAGCATGCCAAAGCCCATCGGCTCCATCAGCGGCGGCGTCGACGCTCATGCCTTCGGCCTCGAGCCCGCGCACAACAACTCGGCTGACTTCGGGGTCGTCTTCGATCAGGAGCACTCGCACGAAATTCACAGTACGGCACGAACCTCGTCTCCAGAAGAGCGCCTTGAAGGAGGCGTTTAGTCTCCATACAGGTCGGTTCATGTTTGATCTAGGCGGCCTCCCCCACGCTGCAAAGCCAGCACCCACCGCTCGGTGGGTGCCCAACCAAAGGAGAATCACATGCGGAAATCATGGAAGCTCAGCCTTGGTGCAGTGGCGTTTGCGGCACCAATCGTCCTCGGCTTCGCCTATACCGCTGGAGCATCGCTCGGATCGGGCTTCGGATCACACAACATCGACACCGTCATCGTCGAAGAGGATGACGGCAGTCGCTTCTTCGTCGATCGCGAGGAAACCAACGGCGTCGTCGTCATCACGGTGAGCGACTCCAACGGCGACGAGGTCGCTGAGGCGGAGTACGGCGGCGCCGTTGCCGCTGCGGTGGAGGAATTCGGTTCCGATTGGCAGCCGGTCGAGATCGACGTGTTCCACCTCGTCGACGGCGTCGCTTGCTTCGACGAAGCGGTTTTGGCGGAGCAGATCGCTGGTGGCACGGGTTGGGGTTCGACCGAGTCGAGCCCCGAAGGCACCTTTGCACTCGATGTGCAGCCAGACGGCACCCGAGACACCGCCTACTTCGACACATTGATCGAAGACAGCGTGCTCGAGGCTCAGCTCGAAAGCGGCGAACCGTATTCGGCACTCGCTGGTGCACAGCCTCTCGAGGCATGCAGCTGATCAACAGTGCTCGTCAAACGGTGCTGATCAACCAGTGCTCATCAACCAGTGCCATCAACCAGTGCCATCAACCAGTGCGCGGCGGCACGCGCCGCATCGACCGAAAGGTGGATGCGGCGCTTTGCCGGTCGTCGGCTCAGGTCTCGGCGGGCGTGTGCTCTCGAACGAAGGGAAGCATCAACTCGAGAATCGGCTCGAGTGTCGGAGCAAATTCGAGGGTTGAGTTCTGCAGCAGCGTGGTCGCTGCCCTCGAATGTGCGATGGGGTGCAGGTAGTCGATCTCTTGACCGTGATGCAGGATCAACGTCGCTGGCACCGTGAGTGCAGCGAGCTGCTCGTCGGTCGAACCGAGCGTGACCTTTTGGCCGTACGACCGCAGATGTTCACCCGTTCGTTTCATCGCTGCAAGGAAGTCGGCCGCGTCATGGCGCATCAGTTCCTCTTGGCCGCCAGCTCCATTGCGTTCGATATATGCAGCCCAGAGCGGAGTCTTCGCAACCTGCTCCATCGAGGTGAGGCTCTCGTCCGCCAGGTACTTCAGGTAGTACTCCTTGGAGAGTTGCTGTGCCGCGAGTGGTCCGCCCGTCATCGGAGCGATCACAAAGCAGGCCATGTGCTCCGGGTAACGCTCGGCAAGAACCATGTTGGATCGAGCGCCCGAGGACATCCCGTAGAACGCAGCTGGTCCGATGTCGAGCCTGTTGAGGAGCACGTGAAGATCCTCGGCTTCCTCCATCGAGAGCGGATCGGAGCCGAAGTTGATCCCGGATCGACCCATGTTTCGGCGATCCCAAATGATCACCTTGAGATCGGGGGCAGCCGCCGCCACGTTCCTGGCGAATCCGCCAAAGCCGTCGATCTCGCCCATCCCGCCCGGTGTCACGATGAGGGGGATACTCGCTTGCGGGTTGTAGATCTCGAGATACAGCGAAACATCGCGTTCGGGCCGAAGGTCGACCGTCATTTTCTCCACGGTGAGGTCGTCGACGCCCGGTTCTGGGAGCGCATTAAAGTAGACGGGGTAGTACGAGTTGTTCGACGCGCTCTTGAAGAGGGTGACGTCTTCTTCAACCTCGTCGACATCGCCAGTGGCTGCCTCGTTCATCGTTCATTCCCCTTCCTCGATCGTTTGTCACGCCAGCCTCATGCATCGATCCGTGATTATCGAAAGCTGTGAGTTGGTCACTCCTGGCGGGCAAGTGCTCGTTTGAAATCGTCCAACATCGATGTCTCCACCAGCTCACCGTCGTCGTCGAACGTTTCCCAGATGACACCGTCGACCGCTTCCATCGAAAGGAGAACGATCGCCCCCTCGGCCCCTCCTTCCTCTGAGTGCAGATGATCTCCCTCGTTCGATCCGAAGAAGCCAGCAGGGCGGACCTGGTCGAGGCGCCACTCACCGTCGGCGAGTTCCCAGGTTCGGTGTTCGCCCTCCACCACCAGCGTGTCGGTGGGGCCCACGTGTCGGTGTGATGGACACCGAGCTCCCGGGGCGAGCCGGAAGTACAGGTCAACCTTCTGACGAGTTTCGTTCACCCCGAGCACCCAAAAGTAGAGGCCTTCATAGCCAGGGAACTCGCGCCACGTGATTGAACTGTCGTCGATGCGCCGTGCTGGTCGGGCTGCGGTGTCAATCGCCATATCCGTCATGGCTTCGAACCGTAGTCAACCGGCTCACAACGATCGAAAGCGCTTCGGCCAGATTGAGCCGCGAAGGTTGGGTTCGCTAGGTTCACCTCGATGCGATTCACACCGACTGAGCTCACGATTGACGAGCGAGCACTCCAGTTGGAAGTGCGCGAGTTCTTGGCTGCAGAGCTACCGCCGGGAAGTCACGAGCCGGGGCTCGGCATGTCCGCCCGCAGCGACCGGGCGTTCTCCAAGAAGATGGCGGACCGAGGCTGGGTCGGCATGGCACTCCCCAAGGAGTGGGGAGGCAGCGACAAGAAGGCCGTCGACCGTTTCATCGTGGTCGAAGAGATGCTTCGTTGGGGAGCGCCCGTTGGTTATCACTGGGTCGCCGATCGCCAAACCGGGAGCGTCATCAACAAGTTTGGAAACGACGAGCAACGCGAGCGTTTTCTTCCATCGATCTGCCGCGGGGAAATCGGGTTTTCCATCGGCATGAGCGAACCCGACAGCGGCTCCGACCTTGCGTCGGTCTCGACCAAGGCAGATCGCGACGACGGCGGCTGGATCCTCAACGGCACCAAGATCTGGACGAGCAGCGCCCACACGAACGACTGGTTCATCTGTCTCGTCCGCACGACTCCGGTGGAACCTGGCGGCAACAAACGAGAAGGCCTCAGCCAGGTACTGATCGACCTGAAGAACACCGAGGGCCTCGAGCTGAGCCCCATCCCGTTCCTCAACGGCGAGCACCACTTCAACGAAGTGTCGTTCCACGATGTGTTCGTGCCGGACGAGAACGTCGTCGGCCAAGCTGGCATGGGCTGGAATCAGAACACGACCGAAATGGCCTACGAGCGAGGCGGTCCCGATCGATGGTTGTCGCCATTCTCAACCGTCGAACAGCTGCTGCGGGAGACCCAAGGCGGGGATCTCGAACGACCGGTCGTTGAACTCTTCGGTGAACTCACCGCTCGATGGTGGGCGCTGCGCAATCTGTCGTTGTCGGTCGCACGTCTGATCGATGATGGCGACGCACCATCGGTCGAGTCGTCGCTTGTCAAAGAGATGGGCACCCGGTTTGAGCTCGAAGTGATCGAGAAGCTGGTCGAGTTGGTCGACCATGAGCTGGTCTCCGAATCGGAATCGCTGTTTCAGCGACTACTGGCGCAGTGTGTGCTCACCGGGCCGGGCAACACGATTCGGGGAGGCACGATCGAGATTCTGCGCTCCGTCGCGGCCAAGGGACTGCAGGGGTTGCCAGCATGACCGTCGACTCCCTCATCACCGAAACCGCGTCTCGGCTCTTCGCCGAGCAGTGCACCCACAGCGCGATTCAACTGGCCGAGGCTGAAGGAGGCGCTCCAGGTATCTGGAGTGCGTTCGCCGAGACCGGCTTCCCATGGATCTCTCTGCCCGAAGAAGCAGGCGGTTCCGGTGGCACGCTGCTCGACGCGCTCGAAGTGCTTCGACTTGTTGGCTACTACGCCGCCCCGATCCCGGCTGCTGAGACGGGAATCCTCGGAGGCTGGCTGTTGGCGAGCGCTGGACTTGAGCTGCCGGAAGGAATCGTGACCGTCGCCCCTGGCAGTCGGGCCGACACGTTGATGATCGACGGAGACGGCAACGCGAGCGGGTCGGTGCACAACGTGCCCTGGGGCCGACACGCTGAACGGCTGGCCATCGTGCGTGATGGCCTCGTCGCATCGATACCCGTGGCCGGCGCTCACGTCGAGCACGCGACGTCGCTCGCCGGGGAGCCGCGAGACACCCTCACGTTCACGAACGCTTCGTCAGATCGTGCCGCTGCGCCCGCCGGCGTTGACGAAGAGTCGTTGCGGTTCCGCGGCGCGCTCAGTCGAGTTGCACTCATGGCGGGAGCGATCGAGAAGATGAGCCAACTGACCGTTTCGTACACGAACGAGCGGGAGCAGTTCGGGCGGCCGGTCGCCAAGTTCCAAGCGGTGCAACAGCATCTCGTTTGGGCCAGCCAGGATGCAGCGCTGGCGCGAATGGCGGCCGAGTCCGCTGGCCGTCAAGCCAACCGGGGTGATGCTCGCTTCGAGATCGCCTCGTCGAAACTTGTTGTCAACCAAGCCGCCACCCGGGCGACGAAGGCGTGCCATCAAGCGCATGGTGCGATGGGTATGACCCAGGAGTACGAGCTTCACCACTCGAGCCGTCGCCTGTGGGCCTGGCGCTCGGAGTATGGCGGCGTTCGTGAATGGTCGAACTGGGTCGGCGATGCAGCGATCGAGGCCGGGGCAGACGGCCTGTATCCGCTCATCACCGGCGGCTCAAACCTCTGAGACGGCGGTCGGCCTCGAACTAGTGCGGGTTGACGACGGTCGATCCAAGACCCGGACTCGACGGCGCCCTTCCGATTGCATGCAGGAACGCCGTCTGCGCATCGGGTTTCGTTGATGGGTCGTGCGGCAGCGTGACGAAGTTCGGGGAGCGTTCAAGAGTTGCCCGTTCCGCATGAACCACCTCGAGACCGACTGCAAGGGCGACAGGGTCGAGGACGACCGGACGGCCGATGGCGGTCGCAATGTCCCACGTGTGGCCGAGCTGGTCGATGATCCGAAAGCCCAAGACTCGCCGAGCCAAGACGGTGCCGATGCGGTGTTCAATCATTCGGTCCAAAGGTCGATCAAACGCCGACAGCACCGTCGCAGCAGCGTCGTTGACTTGGCCCACAACGTCGGGATCCTCCGGATCGATGCCCTGCTGGGCGACGGAGGCTTCAGACACCGACGCGCCGTTCAACGTCATTACCGTGAATCGTTCACCGGCCACGACGTGATCGACGACATCAAAGACCGACCACCCCGTGCAGGGCGTCGGCTGGTCCCAATGCTGCGACTCAAGCGCCGCCACCACAGCAGCGAAACTAGCCATCGTCAAAGCCATTGCGCTGCGAAGCTGAGCGTCGCTGGTCATGCCCGGACACTACAGCGCGCATCAGAGCCGGAGCGACGTGCCGCTGGCTTCAGGGGTCAAGTTTCGGTTGTTCTGAAGTGTGACGTGACCTGCCCCTTGAACGCTTCGGCCCGCGTGGCTCCGTTCAACGTCACGCCAGAGCGTTTTGCCGCCAGGCAAAAGCGGGAAGTGAGAAAGCCCGCCAGGGCTGTCGACGTTGTGAGCACCAGCGAACAACTCGGGTTTCGCCGAAGGCGAATACGTGGGCGTTGAGGGACTCGAACCCCCGACCTGCGCGGTGTAAACGCGATGCTCTAGCCAACTGAGCTAAACGCCCTAAGCGAGAGACTGTAGCGACAATTCTTGACCACGCTCGTCCGGTTTCGTCACCGCATCGTCACCCAACGGAAACCCCGCTTCCGAAGCGGCCTTCTAGTCTGAATTGAGCGGGCCCTGGGCTCGCTTCTCCTGTCTCATGGCTGCCCTCACCGCACTCCGACGCTCACCTCTCCGGTGGCCGATCTTGGTTGGACTCGTCGCGCTCATGTTGATTGGGATCGGCTTCTCGTCGACCTTCACCGGTGCCGCTCGAGCCACGCCCTCCGAGGGAACGCTCACCATCGACGGAACCTCGTACGATTTCGCTCCCACTGCGTGCACCATCACAGACAAAGACTTCGTCGTCAGCGGCCCGGGCGGTGTTGATGAGAGCGAGTTCTTCGTCACCGCGTCATCTGGCTCGGTCGAGCTTGCGTTTGGAATCGACTCAGAGATCGACACGCCCGCTCAATCGGCGATGTGGCTGTCGAGCGTCGACGACATCGACTGGTCTCGTACCGGCAACTCGGTGACGGCAAGCCTCATGATGATCGATCGTCACGATGCTGAAGCCGGAGCGGTCGAAGCAGCGTTGGCCGTCGACTGCTCGAGTAACTGACCTCAGTTTTCGCCCTGGGCTTTCGCTCGCTGAGAGGCGAACTACTGCCAGCCCGCCCACATCGCCAGCAGCCCATCGAGCAGTTCCTGAGTGGCCGCAGCGATCGGCGCTCGACGTTCAGCGGGATCAAGCACGACGAGATCGCGGCCCTGAGCGTCGGCCAGGACAACGCCGGCTTCGCTGCACACGAGCTGCGCTCCGAGGTAGTCCCACACGCCGTGTGCTCCATCGACGTCGACGAACGCATCGACCAATCCCCCGGCGACCGCGCACATGTCGAGCGCACACGCTCCGTAGGCCCTGAACTGACGCCAACCACCGTGTGAAGGCGGAAGGCCAGACAGCGAAACGATTGCGTCGCTCAATGTGTCGCACCCGGACGGACCAAATTCGGACCGGTCGGCAAGGCCCGCATCGACCTCCACACCCTCACCTCGCACCGCTTGAAAACGCTGACCGGTTGCGAGGTTGACCACATGTGCTGCGAGCGGACCCTCAGCATCGACCGCGCACAGACTCGTCGCATACCAGGGCAGTCCATGTGAAGCGTTGGTCGACCCATCGACCGGATCGACAACGACGGTGATACTTCCAGGTCCAGACCTGCCCGCGCCCTCGGCACCGTTCGTGCCAGGTGCGGTGACGATGCCCGACTCTTCGGTCAGCACTCGGAATCCTGCGTCGATCAACGGAGCGATCATCAGCTGGTCAGCAACGACGTCGTGGTGATACTGGCCGGGGATCGTGCCGGTCAGGCCCCAGTCGTCGAGGCCTGCGAGCGCATCGCCGAGATCGTCGGATAGCTGGTCGAACAAACTCAGGATCGCAGTGGGGTCAGTCTTGGGATCAGCAGCGGGCACCGCCGCATCTTGCCCGAAATATGGCAACCTTGGGGCTGATGGCCATCGTCGATATCCAAGGCTTCGTTGCCGACCTCAAGGATCACGCAGCCGACCACGGCTTCCACCTGCACGACGAACGTCATTTCGTCGAGACCTACTCCATGCGCCAAGCATGGGAAGTTGACCTGCACCCCGAGCGGGCATGTGGCGGTCCGCTCGATCTTCACCTGGCAATCGAGCTCGATCCCCGCACGATCTTGATGTTTGAAGACGCCATGATCGACCTGCAGGAGGGCGACAATCCTCCGGCCGGGTTCAACGTGCCGCTCGTGTTCAACTGGGCCCTGCCGCCCTTGCCCAAGCCGCCGAACATGCTCGTGCTCGCAACCGATCTCGCCGGCATCGGCGGGCCTGATCTTCCGCTCGAGGTGGCTGCGATCGATTCAACCGTGTCGGTCACCGATGCGGCCGAGCGAACGCTGTCGATCGTGTCGAAGCTCGAACTGTCGCTCGGCGAGCTCTTCATGCAACA
>CALEWY010000035.1 GCA_937925335.1 uncultured Acidimicrobiales bacterium | reverse complement strand
TCAGCACCGGGCCGGAGCGCGGAATGCGCTCGGCGTGGAACACCTTGGTGGTGGAGAAGAAGAGATGGGACAGAACCCTGCAAAGCAGTGTGATCACGAGTCGGACCAGAATAGGCCTGATGCTCGATTGGTGTCAGCGCGACACCCCCGCCGCCTCTTCGCAGGCACCAGCCGAGTCAGTGAGCCGCCGTCACCGTCGAAATCGGGCTCTCGTTTGTCGAGAAGACCTGCGTCCTCGTCTGGTTCGCCAGGCACGACAAGACCAACCGAGATCAGCTCTCGATGATGACAACCGACTCCATGATCGTCGGCTCGGTCGGCTGGCCGGAGTCGGTGCCGGTGCCTTCGATCGCCATGACGACGTCCATACCCTCGCTCACGGTTCCGAAGAGTGAGTAGAGCGGGGGAAGCTGTGCGCCGTTCTCGCCGGTGACGACGAAGAATTGGCTTCCATTGGTGTTCGGGCCAGCGTTTGCCATCGCGATCGAACCAACCTCGTAGCCGTCGAAATCGAGTTCGTCGGCGAAGACGTAACCCGGGCCACCGGTGCCGACGGGTTGTCCGACCGGGTCACCACCCTGCACGACGAAGCCAGGAATGATCCGGTGGAATGAGACGCCGTCGTAGTAGTGATAGCGAGCGAGCACCACGAAGTTGTTCACCGTTTGTGGTGACAACGTGGCGTTGAGGTCGACGGTGAACTCGCCACGATTCGTGGTGATGACCGCCTGGTAGGTGGCGTTGACATCGATGCAGAGCGGCGGCGGATTGGGTCCGAAAGCAACGATCCGTTCGGCCGAGCCATCGGCTGGCGGGCACTCGGTTGCCCCGGTCGGGGCTGCTTCGGCAACGGTCTCTTCGGTCGTTTCCTCAGCCGGCGGTTCCTGGCCGTCGGTTGGTTCGCCATCGCTATCGCTTGCCTCACCATCGCTTTCATCACCGCCGATCGCGGTCGCATCGGTCTGCTCACCAGCATTCTCCGATGCCTGGTTTGAGGCAGCTCCATCGCTGCCGCATGCTGCCACGAACAGCACAAAGGCCGCGAGGAGCAGGCGGAGGTGGGGTCGACGACGTTGAAGCATCCCCACAGTGGAGCACGAGTCGTTGCCGAGCGGGGGTACCGCAACGAAGTCCCTTGACGTCTCACCCGCAGGCCAATGGAGCGATCGCAGAACCGAGCTCTACGCTTCCCCGGTGCCCCTTGCGCTCGGCGTTCTTGCCAGCCTTCTCATCGGCGTGTCCGACACGTTCGGACGAGTGAGCTCGCGACGCGCCGATTCGGTGAGCCACGTCGGCACGCAGATGCTGACCGGCGCGGTGATTTCGGTTCCTGTTGCGCTGCTTCTCGGCAGCTCACTCATCGGCCGTGACCTTCTGAGTGGAGCGGTGTCCGGCGTCTTCATCGCCGGCGGGCTCGCCGTGGTCTACCGGGGAATGGCGCTGTCATCCGCTGCGATCGTTGCGCCCGCCGCAGCAGTGCTCGCAGCACTCGTTCCTCTCCTATGGGATGTTGCTGGCGGCACAAACCTGAAGGCTCTCGAGGTGGTTGGCTGTGGCGTCGCACTCACCGCCCTTGTATTGACGACGTTCAATCCCGATCTGGGTGACCGAGTTCGAGAAGGCCTTGTGCTCGCCCTCGCCGGCGGCTTGTTGTTCGGTCTTTCGATCGTGTGCGCCGCCGACACCTCCGAGGCCAGCGGCGCTTGGCCCGCTGTCTCGCAACGAGCGACCGGGTTCGTGGCCATGACCGGCCTGGCGATGCGCCGCAACGTTCCCGCATTGCTGCCGGGCGGGCTTCGCAAGTTCGGAATCGGCGGCGGCATCGCTGGTGTCGGCGGCATGATCGCCTGGATCATCGGCGGGCAACAGGGCGACCTCGGGACCGTGTCGGTCGTGAGCTCGACCTATCCCGCTGTCGTCGCCGTTCTTGCGACCCGTTTCGACGACGATCAGATTCGTTGGTGGCAAGCGATCGGCATCGGCGGCGCCATCGGTGGCAGCATCCTCATCGCGATCGCCTAGAAATGCGATCGTCTAGAACGCGATCCCGCTCGAACCCGATCGCTCGAGCTCGCCGTTGCGAAGCCCGCCCGTCGACCGCACGGTCTCGTCGAACGAGCGAGTCAACCGACCGAGCCAACGAACGGGCGGACCAAACAAACGGCTCAGCCAGCGGGGTACGCCTCATCGAGTGCGGCCCGAACTTCGGCGACGAGGCTTGCGGCTTCCTCCACCGATTGTCCCTCGAGAATGCGACGCATGAGGGCCGATGCGATGATCACACCGTCGGCCGCTTTCGCTGCGGTGACAGCGGTTTCGCCATTCGAGATGCCGAACCCGACAACCGCTGGTTTGTTGGTCATGCTCTTCACTCGAGTCGCCAACACCGTCGCCGCGTCGTCGACGCCGGCTCGGGCTCCCGTGGTTCCCATGGTCGAAACGACGTAAACGAAGCCGCCCGACTCATCGGCCACCCGTTGCAGCCGAGCATCGCTCGTGACCGGCGCCGCAAGCAGCACGTTCTCGATCCCTCGCTCTGCGGCGATGGCCGTCCAATCGGCGCCGTGCTCCATTGGGAGATCGGGCAGGATCGTTCCCCATCCGCCGGCGGCGACGAGATCATCGGCAAAGCGCTCGTGGCCGTAGCGATAGACAAGGTTGTAGTGCGTCATCGCAATGAGCGGGACGCCGAACTGGCGCTGCGACAGTTCGGTCAGGCATCGCGCTGGGGTCATCCCAGCTTCGAGTGCAACAACCGTCGCTTCTTGGATGGTCGTGCCGTCGATGGCCGGGTCGGAGAACGGAATGCCGATCTCGATCGCATCGGCCCCGGCATCGATCACGGCGTCGACGAGTTCAAGCCAGTCCGGGCAAACGCCGGCGGTCACGTACGGCATCAAGAGCCGGCGCTGCCCACGTCGCTCGGTGAGATAGGCCTCGAGGCTTTCCTGCTTCTTCACCTGCGTGTCGCTCATGCCTGCTCTCCCAAGATCTCTTGAACCTGCTGCACGTCCTTGTCGCCACGGCCCGACATGTTCACGAGCACGGTTTGTCCTTTTAGCTCATCCTTGGCCTTGGTGACCCAGGCGATGGCATGGGCTGATTCGAGGGCGGGGATGATGCCCTCCGAACGGCTCAGCAACTGGAATGCATCGAGCACCTCGGCATCGGTGACCGGGAAGTACTCGGCGCGTTTGGTCTTCGCCAGATGGCTGTGCTCGGGGCCGAGGCCCGGGTAGTCGAGGCCGGCAGAGATCGACTCGGCCTCGAGAATCTGGCCGACCTCATCTTGCATGAAGTACGACTTCATGCCGTGCACGATGGCGGGAACGCCGCGCCCGGCCGCCGCGCCCCCAGCAGGCTCTGCTCCGACGAGACGCACACCTGGGTCGTCAGCGAACCCAGCGAACAGCCCGGCTGCGTTTGAACCGCCGCCGACACAGGCGACAGCAACGTCCGGCAATCCACCGGTGAGATCCATCACCTGCTGGCGAGCTTCGGTGCCGATGATCTCGTGGAACGTGCGAACCATCCACGGGTAGGGATGTGGGCCCATGACCGACCCGAGGCAGTAGTGCGTGTCGCCAACTTCGGACACCCACGCCCGCATCGCTTCGTTGACGGCGTCTTTCAGCGTCCGACTGCCAGACATGGCGGGCACCACCTCGGTGCCGAGCAAACGCATACGGAACACGTTGAGTTCCTGGCGGGCCATATCGACCTCACCCATGTAGACGGTGCAGCTCATGCCGAGGAGAGCCGCGGCAGTCGCCGTAGCAACGCCGTGCTGGCCGGCGCCGGTCTCGGCGATCAAACGAGTCTTGCCCATTCGTTTCGCGAGGAGCGCCTGGCCGATCACGTTGTTGATCTTGTGGCTGCCGGTGTGGTTGAGATCCTCACGCTTCAGCAGCAGTCGAAGGCCGAGCTGCTCGCTGAGGTTGCCACACTCGGTCGTTGGCGACGGACGGCCGCCGTAGGTGTTCAGGACATGGATGAACTCGTCTCGGAACGCCGGGTCGCCCCAGGCATCGACGAACGCTGCTTCGACTTCTTCACACGCGCCGATCAGCGGTTCGCCGACGTAACGGCCGCCGAACTCACCAAAGAAACCGAGCTCATCGGGTTCGCCCATGTGCTCAGGCGACGCAACGGGGGCGGGGCTTGTGTCTGTCATGTCATCTCCTCGAACCGAAAGTTCTAGAAGACTAGATTCATTTCCCTTCGGAGGGCAAACCATATTGCAGAGACAGACGATCCGAGGTCCGGTCGGCAGCGATCGCACTGCGCCCACCGACGAGCAACGCTTCGTCATACAGGAAGGGTTGATCGAACTGATTGAACGAGGTGCGGGCCGAGAAGAGCGCTGGGTGGCTCGGCTCCGTAGCGAGCAGTTCGGCATCGGAAGCCGACAGCGCAACGGCGGTGATCGACTCCTCCGCTCGTTCGATCGTCCACCCGGCAACGCGTTCGATCGCGCCGTAGAGCGAGGCGCCGATCGTCGCCACATCGACACCGAGTGATGCGTCGAGGTAGCTGCGTTGTAGAGCGATCACCTCACCGTCGACCGAGCGCCGACGGGTCACACACAACAACGCTCCGTCGATGCCGAGTGCCGCTCCCCCGGCATGCACCGCACCGTCGACCGAGCTCGATCCGAGCATCTCGGTTTCGACTTCGACACCGGCTGCCCGCATCTGCTGGGCGAAGCTCGAGAGGTTGCCCAAACTGATGTCAATCGGCCGGTCGGCGACAAAGGTTCCTTTGCCGCGGGCCGCCCAAACGAGACCTTCAGCTTCGAGCGCCGCCACCGCTTGGCGCAACGTCATCAAGGTCACACCAAACGAATCGGCGAGACCCTGCTGTGGCGGAAGCTGTTCTCCCGGCGCGAGATCACCATCGAGAATTCGCTGCCGCAAGACAGCATGAATCGCCTGATATTTCGGAACCTGCGGGCTCATCAATCTGGTTCGACGACGCCAGCAAGCTCAAGGATTCGAGACGGCGGAAGGTGTTGTTCGGTGATCGTCACGTCGAGTGCGTCTTCGATGGCATTCGTGATCGCCGCCGGTGCGCCGATCATGCCGCCTTCGCCCACACCTCGGAAGTCATTCTCGCCGTCGCTCAATGTCTCGAGATGTTCGATCTCGATCGTTGGGATCTCCATGGAGGTCGGCACGAGGTAGTCGAGATAGGTGGTCGACTGGTGGGTGCCACGCTCGTCGTAGGCCACCTTCTCGTAGAGCACCGCACCGATGCCTTGCGCCACACCGCCGCGCACCTGCCCGTCGACGATCGCAGGGTTGATGACCGGCCCGCAGTCTTCGACGACGAGGTATCGGGGAATCTCGACGAACCCCGTGTCCTTGTCGATCTCGACCCAACACACGTGGGTAGCGACAGACCAGCCGCCATCGCCGGCACCGTTGTAGTTGTCGTCGACATCGAAGACGGCGTCACGGTCGACGATGGCCGTGCCCTTCGCCTTCATGTGATGTGCCGCGATGTCAGCGAAGCTCACACCCTTGGCGGGAACACCAGCGACATGGACGTTGCCGGCTTCGATCGTGATGTCATCCGGGTTCGCTTCGAGGAGGTCTGCCGCGGAATCGATGAGCTCTTGCCGCAAGCGACGGCTCACCTTTCGAACGACACCACCACCGACCGGACCACCACGGCTTCCGCCGGTGCCGAGCAGCTCGAATGGTGTGCGAGAGGTGTCGCCGAACACCAGCTCGATGTCTTCGATGCCAACCCGCAACTGGTCGGCTGCGATCTGGGCGTAGGTCGTTTCGTGGCTCTGCCCGTGGGGCATCTGCGAGGTGAACACGCGGATTTTGCCATCAACTCCAACGGTGACTCGCCCCGGTTGATCGACGAGTGCGCCGGTTCCCGGATTGATCGAATCGAAGTAGTTGGGTGGACCAGGGGCCGCCTCGTGATAGCTGGCGAACCCAACGCCGAACCACTTGCCGCGAGACTCGGCATCAGCCTTCGCCGCGTCGAAAGTACCGAGATCGGCCAGCTCGATCGCACGGTCGAGGGTTTTGCGAACCGACATCGTGACGTCGAGTGTCGGCCCGGTCAGCATCGTTGGGAGGTTCGCCGGATCGGGCCAGTCCTCATCGCCATACATGTTCTTCCGGCGAATCTCGGTCTGGCTCATGCCCAGGTTGCGGGCCACAACGTTGAGCATGCGTTCCCGCGCCCACGTCTCGTTGGCCCATGGACCGCGATAGGCGACGTACTTCCCCTTCGTCGTCGCAACGATTCGACTGCGCTGCTCGAACGCTTCGAAACGGTATGAACCGGGCTGCATCACCTGCATGATCCGAGCGGTGAGCGCTGCCCCAACTGGTGTTGCCGGGTAGGCCCCCTGATCGATAATCAGATCGACTTTGAGGCCGCGCAACGTGCCATCGGCATCGACCGCCACGGTCATCGTCAGGTCTTCCTCGCGGGCCTGCCCGCCATCCATCAGGTTCTCGACACGATCTTCGATCCACGTGACCGACCGGCCGAGCGCCATCGCAACCGCGGCGACCGCAACGTCTTCACGCGCCACCGAACCCTTTGCCCCAAAGCCGCCGCCGATGTCGTCGGCAACCACCTTGACGTAGCGCTCCTTGCCAGCGACTCCGGCGAGCGTGCGCATGAGGTTTGGCACGGTCGACTTGTCGGACTTGATCTGGTCGATCATTCCGGCGTTGTCGCTCTCTTGAAGCGCCTCCCCCTTCTCGGCAAACACGGCCTTGGCGCCGGCGAGGAATCCCGACCGGCGATCGGAGTTGGTCAGGAACTGCTTGAGCGAACGCAGACCACTCGTGCGTTCGGTGTAGGCCGCCAGCATCCAGCGCAGTGCGTGTGATGACTGAGTTGCCGAACGCACGGTGACGTCACCGGTGACCGGGTCAACCTCGACGAGCGTGCCGCGGGTTTCCATCGGCTGGTTCGATTGGCGGGGGCAGCTGAACGTCTCGGTGAACACATGATCGGCCGACGCAAACACCGCATCCACATCGCCAAACTGATCGGTGTGGTCGTAGAGCAAGTTGTGGTTGGCCTTGTCCCAAAGCTGAGCCGACGACGGATTGAGCGCCTGGCTGATCGAGGCCACCGGGCCCAGCTCTTCGTAGTCGACCTCGATGAGCTCGAGCGCGTCCTCCGCGATGTGGCGAGAGGCTGCCACCACGATGGCGACCGGATCGCCAACCATTCGAACTCGCTCAGCCGAAAGGCCGTAGTAGAGCGGCGTGTAAAGCCCGGCCTGCTGAGTGAACGGCAGGAACGGATTCGTCATCTGCTCGAGCTCAGCACCGGTGACGACGGCGACGACGCCATCGAGCTTGCGGGCCACCGCTGCATTGATGGAGGCGATCCGAGCGTGCGGAAACGGGCTGCGCAGGAAGGCCGCGTGCAGGCAGTTCGACGGGATGACGTCGGCCACAAACGTGCCCTGACCTCGGAGCAATCGAGCGTCTTCGACCCGCTTCACGCTCTGGCCGACGAAGCCAAGACCGCTTGTTTGTGTGCGCTGGTCGGTCATACGTCGCTCCGCTCGCCGCTTGCTTGATCAGCCGTCGGCTGGCCCGGCGGGTTCGCCGTTTCGGACATCAGCTCAACCGCCTTGGCCGCACCATCGAGGATCGATTGGTAGCCGGTGCATCGGCACAGGTTGCCCGAGAGCTCCTGCTTGATCTCGTCGCCGGTTGCATCCGGTTTGCGGTCGAGCAATGCAACCGTGGTGAGGATGAAACCGGGCGAACAGAAGGCGCACTGGAACGCCATCGCATCGTGCATCGCTTGCTGCACCGGGTGATACTCGTCGCCGTCGGCAAGACCTTCGATGGTGGTGATGTCGGCACCGTCAGCCTGCGCCGCGAGCATCAGGCACGACCGAACGGCCTTGCCGTCGATCAACACGGTGCATGCGCCGCACACTCCGTGCTCACAACCGAGGTGGGTGCCGGTGAGGCCAACTTCGTGCCGGATCACATCGGACAACGATCGACGCACTTCGGTTTCCACCGCAACCGGCTCGCCGTTGATCGTGCACTCGATGTCGATCGTGCCGCCGATCACGACACGAACTCCCTGCTCGTTCTGCGGGCTCATGCTGCGACCTCACTCATCAGGGCTTGCTCCAGCGCACGTTTGGTGAGCACCCCGGCGAGGTGCTTTCGGTAGTTGGCCGTTGCGTGTACATCGGCTCCGGGCGTGAGGTTGTTGGAGACCACCTCGGCGGCCAAGGCGTAGGCGTCGGTGCTCGGTGCGCTGCCGATCAGGCTTTCCTCGGCGGCCGCTACTCGCACAGGTGTGGAGGCCACGCTCAAGAACGCGAGTACAGCCTCGTCGATCACGCCATCGGTGACGTGCACACGTGCGCTGAGGCCGACGAGCGCGTAGTCGCCGTGGCGTCGCGCCTGCTCAACGACGGCTCCGCGATCTCCCGTTCGCCAGGGAGGAAAGGTGACCTTCGTGAGGATCTCATCTGGTTCCAGTGCCGTCGTGAGAAAGCCGTCGAAGAAGTCCGCAGCGGGAATGGAGCGTTCGCCTCTCGCCGACACGGCGGTCATCACGGCGCTTGTCGACAGGCAGACGGCGGGCATTTCGGCCGCTGGGTCGCCGTGGGCGATGCTGCCGACGGTCGTTCCCTGGTTGCGGATCGCTCGATGGCCGATCCACGGCATGGCGGCCGCAACGAGCGGCGCGTAACCGGCGACGGTGTGTGAATCTTCGACTTCGGCGTGGCGAACGAGCGCCCCGATTGCGACGGAACCGTCGGCTGCCAGGGTGATCTCATCGAGGCCGGGAACTCGCCCAATGTCGACGACGAGATCGGGCGACCCGAGTCGCAACGCAAGCACCGGCAGCAAGCTCTGGCCCCCCGCAAGAAGCTTGGCGTCTTCGCTACTGGCGAGGAGATCAAGAGCCTCGTCGAGCGTTGTTGGGCGGGCATAGCCGAACTTTGGATTCTTCAACGCGGGGTCTCCTCGGGAACGGCTCCATTGAAGCCGAGCAGCCGAGATCTGGCACGGATCGCACCGATCGGCTTCACTCGTCCCTCAACCCGGGCCGAACAAGCCGGGTCTCACAGACCAAACGCACACACCAGACGCGCACCAGACGCACAGACGAAGGGCAACCGTGGGATTCGAGATCATCAACAGCGCCGACGGCATCACCACTGAATGGATGACCGCTGTTCTGGCTTCGTCCAACACGATCGACGCGTCAACATCCGTCGCAACGATCGACGTTCGTGACATCGGCGAAGATGGCGGGCTGCTGAGCCTGATCTTCCGAGCATCGATGACCTACGAAGGAGGCGACGGACCCGCGTCGGCGATGGTGAAGATTCCGGTTCCCGATGAGGTGCAGCGGATGACCGCCGACGTCCTCGGCTTCTACCCGAGAGAGCTTGCGTTCTACGCCGAGATCGCGCCGGAGGCACCCTTTGGCGCCCCGGCGATCTACGGCTCGAAGATGGCGGAAGAGAGTTCAGACTTCGTCTTGGTGATGGAAGATCTGTCCCATCTCACGAGCATCGACCAGGTCGATGGTGTGTCGATCGATGATGCAAAGGTCGCCATCACGGCCATGGCGGAGTTCCACGCTCCCTGGTGGCAACACGAAGACATTCCCGCGTTGTCAGAGCGATTCCTCCCGATCGAAAACCCCGTCTACCTCGCCGCGCTGCCAGGCGTTTTCGATGGCGGATGGGCCGGATGCCAAGAACACGGAGCGGACAAACTCACTCCGGAACTCATCGAACACGGCGACCGCTTCGGTGAACTTGTGCCGTGGCTTCTCGAGGAGATGATGGAGCCCGCCACGTTCGTGCATGGCGATTGGCGAGCCGACAACGTCTTCTTCGGACCCGACGATTCGATCACGATGATCGACTTCCAGATCAGCGGTTTCGCCGTCGGCCTTTACGACGTTGCGTACTTCGCCAGCCAGTCGATGGACAGCGATGTTCGCTCTGGCCACGACGCAGAACTCGTTCGCCACTACCTCTCCGTCCTGGCGACAAACGGTGTCGAGCTCGACTTCGACACGGCGTGGCGCAAATACCAGGTGTGCCTCGCTCATTGCTTCATCTATGGCGTTACCAGCTTCCAGTCATGGGACTCGTGGAACGAGCGCCAGCGCGACCTCCTCTCCACGATGCTCGGTCGCTCGGTGCGGGCGATTCTCGACAACGACGCCCTCTCTGTCCTGCCGTAGGAACTCTGTTCTATGGTCCGAGCGTGACCAGCACCGAGAGCGCCGCCGCCCAGACCGATCAGATCCTGTACGAAGTCGACGGGCACATCGCCACGATCTCGTTCAACCGGCCAGATCGCATGAACACGATCACGGGAGTGATGCTCGCAGCCATTTCTGAGCGCCTCCTCGAAGCCGATGCGGACGACAACGTTCGAGCGATCGTGATCACCGGCGTTGGCCGAGCCTGGTGCGCAGGGCTCGATATTGAGGCCGCGAGCAACGGTGGCGGCATTGGCGACGGCAGCGGAACGAACAACGGCGAGTTCGATCTTCGGAACGCTCCACCCGTCGTGCTTCACAAGATCGACACCCCGACGATTGCTGCGCTCAACGGCGGAGCCGCTGGTTACGGACTCGACCTTGCGCTCGGTTGTGACATTCGCATCGCATCGAGCAAGGCAAAGCTGGCAGCGTCGTATGCAGCACGGGGTTTGTTGCCCGAGAGCGGTGGCACCTGGCTGCTGCCACGAATCTTGGGTTGGTCAAAGTCGGCGGAGCTTCTCTTCACCGGCCGCACGCTGACCGCGCCAGAAGCCCTCGATCTTGGTCTGGTGTCGAACGTCGTCGAGCCGGATGAGTTGATGGATACGGCGTACGGATTGGCCGGCGAGATCGTGGCCAACGCCCCACTCGCAATCAGGGCCGCGAAACGAATGATGCGCCACTCGATGACGGAGAACCTCGAGGATCACGTGCAGCGTCAGTACTTGGCGCTGCTGCCGCTGTTTGGCTCGAAGGACTTCCGCGAAGGCCTCATGGCATACATGGAGAAGCGTCCCGCATCCTTCACTCGGGAGTAGGGCTCCCATGAAGGAGGGGTTCACGATTCGCAGGGCACGCCCGTCGGATCTCGGCGCGATCAGACACATCGTCGACGAGGGTTACGCGCCGTACGTCGAGCGGGTTGGCCGTCGGCCTGCGCCGATGGACGACGACTACGAGGCGTTGATCATCGCTGGTGCAGTCCATGTCGCGGCGCGACGCGTGCCCGGCGATGGAGCCCTTGATGAGCGTGACGCTCACGATGCATTCGATGCCGAAGGTGGAGCGTCGCACTCCGACGTTCTCGGACTGATCTCGATGCACGATGGGGGCGATCATTGGATGATCGACAACGTCGCAACGAGTGTGTTGTCCCGAGGACAAGGGATTGGGACTGCGCTGCTCGAACGAGCGAACGACCTCGCTCGTCAGTCAGGCCGGTCGGTTGTCCGACTGTTCACTCACGAGTCCATGATCGAGAACATCGGGCACTACCTCCGCGCCGGATTCGAGGAGACGAACCGGGTGACCGAGCGCGGCTTCGATCGGGTGTACTTCGAACGATCGGTCGGACCCGCGCGCGATGATCTTCGGGCGTACTACGACGAAGAGGCGCGACGTGAGACTCGCAACGAACCCTCGGGCCGACGGATCGAGATTCGGGCGCAGTTCATCACGCAGCTCCATGCCGAGGGGCGCACGTCAGTCATCGACTTCGGCAGCGGACCAGGCTCGGATGGGTCGGGATTTTCGAACGCCGGTCTCAACTACGTCGGCCTCGATTTGGCACACGCCAATGCCGGGCTCGCCCGAACGCGCGGCGTTGCTGTCGTTCACGGGTCGGTCCTCGATCCGCCGATCCGGCCAGCCGCGTTCGACGCTGGCTGGTCGGTGAGTGTTCTCATGCATCTCGAGCCCGCTCGGATGGAAGCGGCGGCCTCAGCGATGTGCGCCACCCTCAAGCCCGGTTCGCCGATGGTGATCGGCGTGTGGGGCGGCGAGCTCGGGTCGCAAGTCGACGAGTCTCGTTTCGCCGGGCAGAGGCGCCCGTTCGAACTTCGCTCGCTCGACCACAACGTCGAACTCCTCGAAAGCGCCGGCACGATCGAGAACACCCAACGCTGGGAGAGCGACGTCGCCAACTGGGAGTATCAAGTCATCCAGCTCCGGACCCCCACCTAGGACTTGAGCCGGCAGGTCGGGCTGAGGCGCTCGGATCGTTTTCGTCCGCCGAGGCGCTCGGATCGAACCCACTGCGGTCTCTGAGGTAACAGCAGGTGCCGAACCCACTGTGGTCTCAGAGATCGCAGTGGGTCTAGAGGAGGGCGCCGGTGTTGGTGAGGTGGTCGATCGCGGCTTGGTCGTAGCCGATTTCGGCGAGGACTTCGGGGCCGTGTTCGCCGAGAACCGGAGCGGGGCGGCGGACGGATGCGGGGGTTGCTGAGAAGCGGACCGCTGAGGGGATCTCTCGGTAGGACCCAGCGACCGGGTGTTCGACAACCGGCAACTTATCGATGATCGATGGGATGTCGCCGACCCTCGTGCAGGGAATCCCGTGACCGGCACACAGATCGAGCCACTGCTGTGTGGTGAGCGCTCCGGCTGTTTCGTTGAGACCTTCGTAAAGCCGATCGCTGTGTGCGAACCGACCCTCGCGGGTCAGCCCGTCGCTCCACTCGGCGAGATCGCTTCGACCGCCGGCTTCAAACACGATCCGATATTGCTCGGTGCTGTAGGGCATGACGTGGACGAGGCCGTCGGCGGACCGCTGCGGCTTGCGCCACGGGGTCAGGATTCGAGTGTGCCCCGGCACCGACATCTTCGGCTCCGGGATCGAACCGGCACCGTGCTCCACGAGGAGGAACGACGTCACGACATCGAACATCGGCACTTCGATGAACTGCCCCTCTCCCGTCTTCAGGCGATGGATCACCGCAGCCAGAACCGACGACATCACCGCCATGCCGCACACCTTGTCGACAACGAGGGTTGGCATGAGCGACGGTTCGTGGCCCTGACGCTCGAACAAGTCAGGGATGCCGGACGCCGACTGAATGATGTCGTCATAGGCCGGGGCGTTCGCCATGTCGGTATCGGAGGCGTAGCCATGCGCCTGACAGAAGACGACGTCGGGCCGCACCGCTCGAACATCGTCGTAGGCGAGGCCGAGGCGGCCGAGCGGACCGGGCCGAAGATTGGTGATCACGACATCACAGGTCGCCGCGATATCGAGAAAGGCCTGGCGCCCCTCGGGCTTCTTCAGGTCCATCTGCACGCTGCGCTTGTTGCGCATCAAGTTGAGCGCAACACCGGAGAGCCCCTTCACAGGACCAGGTCCGATCGCCCGATTGATATCGCCAACTCGATCTTCGACGACGATGACATCAGCCCCGAGATCGCCCAACATCTGCGTCGCAAGCGGCCCCATCACCACCGACGAAAGGTCAAGGATCCGAATCCCATCGAGCGCACCGGCGGTCATCAGACTCCGACCATCAACGAACGATGCACACGCGTCACGAACGACCGCCGGCGGCCATTCGCGCAGCCATGTCGTCCGGTGCACCGTGAGGCATCTCTCGCTCCCGCAGCAGCGCATCGGTTCGAGTGAGATCCGACCGATCAGCAATCAGCTGCTTCACGATGCGGTTCGTCCCAGCGCTATTGCGGCAGATCTCCCCAGCAAGCTCAGCGACGACGCCATCGAGTGCATCCTCGGGAACCGCTCGGTCAACCAAGCCGATCTCGGCAGCCTCAGCACCGCTGATTCGCCGACTCGTAAACATCAGCTGCTTCGCCGTTGAAACACCAACTCGTTCCGGCAGCCGCACCGACATGCCCCAGATCGGCACCAAACCCCATTGACCGTGCGTGTCGCCGATCTTGCAGGTCTCCGACGCGATCAGAACATCTCCGGCCAGTGCGAGCTCCAAACCTCCGGTGAAGCAGTGGCCGTGCAGCTTGATGATCGTCGGCTGTGGCAGCTGTTCGAGCGCATCGACCGTCTCGGGTTCGAAGTGTTTGCTCGGTGCTCGCTCGTGTGAAGCGATGGCATCGAGATCATGCCCCGCACAAAACGACCGACCGGCGCCTTGCAGCACGACGCACGCGATCGACGAATCGGCGGCGACTGCGTCGAGGTGGGCGCGCAGCTCGACGAACGAGCCGGGATCGAGCGCGTTCAACTTGTCTGGCCGGTTCAGGGTGATCGTGGCGACCGCCCCATCGTCGGATCGAAGGACCTTGGAATCACTCACGTTCTGCTCCTCACGTGCAGTCGATGCCTCGATAGTCGCCATCGACCACCTCGGCGAGAGTCGCCACAAACTTCGGGGATCCGCCGTTGTAGACGTTGAGGCGCATCACGCCTTCCTCATGCCCGTCGACGTTCGAGTTGTAACCGGTGAACCAACCCTTGCCCTTGCGGAGCAAGAGCATCTCGTAGAGCGAGGCGACGTGCTCAACCCACTCGGCTTCGACCTCAGCCGACGGTTCAACCCGGCCGTACCCCTTCTCCCAGATGTAGGTGAGAAAGTCGGTCGTCCAATCGACGCCGGTCTCGATGCCCCGCGGGAAGTTGGTCGACGCTGAGCCACTTTGGGGCCCGGCCAACATCACGAAGTTCGGGAAGCCGTGCACCATCAGACCCAGATAGGTCACCGGCCCGGCGTGCCACTTGTCGGCCAGCTTCTGCCCACCGACTCCTTCGATATTCATCCGATCGAACGAGCCGGTGATCGCATCGAACCCGGTGGCGTACACGATGACGTCGAACTCGTAGTCCTGATCGGTCGTTCGAATACCCGTCGGCGTGATCGACTCGATCGGCGTTTCGCTGACGTCGACCAGCCTGACGTTCGGCTGGTTGTAGACCTCGAAGTAGTTGGTCTCCATCGGCACTCGCTGCACACCGAATCCGTGATCGCGCGGGATGAGCTTCTCAGCAAGAGCCGGGTCATCGACCCTGCCGCGAATTCGGTCTGCGATGTATTCGGAGAACTCGGCGTTGGCGTCTTCATCGATGAAGATCTCGATGAAGTTCTGCAGCCAGATTCCGAAGCCGGGCTCGTCGTAGAGCCGATCCCACATCGCGACTCGATCCTCGCGAGACACGTTGTAGAAACCGCGCCGGTCGGGCTCGTGGATGAAACCTCCCGGCGTTCGGGCACAAGTCTCGAAGATCTCGTCGTAGCGAGATCGAATGTCGGCCATCTCCTCGTCGGAGATCGGCCCATTGTTGAGTGGCGTGCTCCAGTTCGGCCGGCGCTGAAACACATGCAGCTCGCCGACCTCGGGGCCGATGGCTCCGATCACCTGGATTCCGGTTGCACCAGTGCCGATCACGGCAACTCGCTTGTCGGAGAGATCGATGTCTTCCTGCGGCCAATCATGTGTGTGGAACGAGCGGCCCTCGAATGTCTCTCGGCCCTCGATACGCGGCGGCGTTGGTGCGCTGAGCAGACCGAGGCCCGTGATCACGAACCGACTGGTGAGCTCTCGGCCGTCCGAAACGCTGAGGGTCCAAAACTCGCCATCGTCATCCCAACGCATCGATTCGACGCGAGCGTTGAACTGCATGTGTTGACGAAGCTCGAATTTGTCGGCGACGAAGTTCAAGTAGCGCAGGTTCTCGGGCTGGCCTGAGAACCGCTCTTTCCAGTGCCACTCGTCGAGCAACTCCTTCGAGAACGAGTAGCCGTAGGTGTAGCTCTCAGAGTCGAATCGGGCACCTGGATATCGGTTCCAGAACCAGGTTCCGCCAAGGTCGGCACCACCCTCGAGCACGGTCGACGGCACGCCCAGATCGGTGAGGCGCTTGATCTGGTAGATGCCGGCAACGCCGGCACCGATCACGATCACCTCGTAGTCGAGCCCGCCGTTGGCAGGCCCACTCACAGAATTCGACACAGCGAAACACCCCCTGACGGTCCGAGGGATTCGACCCTAGACCCGGGGGTGTTTCGGCAATCAATCGGCTCCCCGTGAACGGGTCGCTGCTCGATTCAGATGTTGCCTGACTTCGACGGCGCGGCCTCAACGAGCGACGCTCAGCCGGTCGAGCTCACGGACGGCTCAGGATCAGCCGAACTCGAATCCGGTGATGATGAACTCGACTCGACGATTCGTCGCGCGACCGGCGGAGGTGCCGTTATCGGCGCGTGGGTCGGTCTCGCCCTTGCCCGTTGCGATGATCCGCTCGGGATCGCCACCCTGGGAAATCATGAAGTCTCGGACGGCATCGACTCGAGCCTGGGAGAGCGCAAGGTTGGAGGCGTCATCGCCCTGCGAGTCGGTGTGCCCGACCACTTCGATGACGACGGTCGGCTGCAGTTCCATAAGGATCAGACCTGGGCCGAGCACCGGGTAGAACTGCGGGTCGACGGTCGAGCTACCGGGGGCGAACAAGACGGTGTCGCCGATGTAGGTCGGTGAACCTTCACCAGGGTTGAACGGCTTGGTTCCGTCGATGACGTACTCGTTCACGATGTTGCCTTCACCCATGACCGGCGTGATGGCAGCCATGATCAGGCCACCCATCTGCTCGGAGGGGATCCAACCACGGAGGTAGAGCTTGCCGTCTTGCAGGATCGAGTGGACCGCAGGAGCACCGGGAGGTGACGCTGGCGAATCCGCACCGACGGCTGCGAGGAGATCGGGCTGGTCAGCGAACAGGTAGCTACTCGGACTGGCTGGATCGGCTGACGCATCGGGACCGGGGACAGGATCGGACGTTGCAGGAGCGGCATCACCTTCGTCGGCGGCACCGTCTTGCATGGCGTCACCTTCCTCGACATCGCCCGCTCCGACATCGCCCGCTCCGGCATCGCCTTCAGATGCATCGCCATCTTGCATGGCGTCATCCTCAGCCGGTGCGTCGGCATCGGCGAGTGAGTCTGGTGCATCACCGGCAGAGGAGCCGTCTTCGGCCTCGCCATCGGCGGACGTGTCTTCAGCAACGACGGACGTCGCCGGTGACTGTGCGGCATCGTCGCCGCCACCACCGAGGGCAACGGCTCCACCGATTCCGAGAAACGCCAGCGCGCCAACAGCAATGCCGACCTTGGCGCCTCCGGAAAGACCGGCGGCCTTCTTGTTCGATTCATCCTCTTTCGGCTCGGGTGCCGGCTTGGGATCGGGACGCTCTCCAGGAGCATCAGCTGCAGAGAAAGCAGGCCGCTGAGAAGACTGACCGATTCGCTGGGTGGAGCTGTTGAGTTCCTGCCATTTGTCCATACAGATCTCTCGGCAGCCCGCAATTGGTGTTGAGAAGTTGCGACAACAATCTCTGACACCGACGTCGAGACACGCCGAACCAAGCGGTTTTGGTCATGAGAAACGATGCGTCGACCATCACGGCGTTCTCGCGCTCGCTTGCAACGCTCGACCTCCCGCGATGTAGTGTCGAATGTGTCGCCCGTCACAACCGACGAAGCGCCGATTCGTCCATGAGCCGCCGGATTGCCGACGGTCATCGATCAGGCAACAACCATGCGAAAAACCAAGCAAAGAGGTCTTCGATGAAAACGCGAGCTGCCGTCCTACGAGAAGTCAACCAGCCTTGGAGCGTCGAGGAGATTGAACTCGATCCGCCGAAGCGAGGTGAGGTGCTCGTCAAGATGGCGGCATCAGGCCTCTGCCACTCCGACGAACACGCCTACGACGGCCACATCGCCGGCCTCGTCCCCGGCGCCCCAATGATCGGTGGCCACGAAGGATCCGGTGTGATTCAAGAGGTCGGCGAAGGTGTGACCGACCTCGAAGTCGGCGATCACGTCATCTTCGGATTCATCCCGGCATGCGGACGCTGCCCGTCCTGCGCCGACGGCCACTCCAACCTTTGTGATGCTGCGGCGACCTTCACCGAAGGCACGCAGATCCTCGATGGCACCCATCGCCATCACACACACGACGGCCTTGATCTCGGCCTCATGTGCCTCCTCGGTACCTTCGCCGAGCACACGGTCGTCAACGAGGCCAGCGTCATCAAGATCGACAAGGACTGGCCGCTCGACAAGGGCTGCCTCCTCGGTTGTGGTGTGGTCACCGGCTGGGGTTCAGCCGTCTATTCAGCCCAGGTCGAGCCGGGCGACTACGTCGCCGTTGTCGGCGCTGGCGGCATCGGCTCCAACGCGATCCAGGGCGCCAAGATGGCCGGAGCACGTGCCGTCGTTGCGATCGATCCGATCGAGTTCAAGCGTGAGAAGGCCATGGCGTTCGGCGCCACGCACACCTTTGCGTCGATCGAAGATGCACAGGCCGCCCTCGGAGAAGTGACCTGGGACCGCGGCTACGACAAGGTCATCATGACCATGGGCACCGGCGACGGCAAGACCCTCGGCGAGGCGTTCAATCTTGGCGGCAAGCGCGCCAAGATCGTCGTGACCAACCTGCACGGCACCGCTGAAGGGACGATGGAGATCCCCGGCATCATGCTCACGATGTTCGAGAAGCAGATCATCGGATCACTCTTCGGCTCAGCGAACATCCGCAAGGACATCCCGATGCTGTTCGAGATGTACCTGGCCGGCCAGCTCAACCTCGACGATCTCATCACCAAGACCTACACCTTGGACCAGATCAACGAGGGCTACGAGGCGATGCGCAACGGCGAGAACATTCGCGGCGTCATCATCTTCGACTGACGCGTCTTCTTGACGAACCAGCTGAATGAACGCTCCCTCGTCGAGGGTGTGGCGAACCACGTCGTTGGTCGCAATCGCGAGATCGAACTCGTGGTTGCGGCCCTCACTGCCGATCGCCACATCCTCCTCGAAGGGCCACCGGGAACGGGCAAGAGTACACTCCTGCGGACGGTCGCCGATCAGATCGGTGTTGGCTTCCATTTCGTCGAAGGCAACGCCGAACTCACCCCGGCACGGCTGATCGGCTACTTCGATCCCGCCCGAGTTCTCAACGAAGGGTTCGATCCAGACACCTTCGTCGACGGGCCACTCGTCGCGGCTCTGCGCGAAGGTGCGCTGCTCTACATCGAAGAGCTCAATCGGGTTCCTGAAGAGACGCTCAACGTGCTCGTCACCGTGATGAGCGAACGCGAGACCGTCGTGCCTCGCCTAGGACGGATCGGGGCAGCTGACGGCTTCCGCCTCGTCGCTGCGATGAACCCATTCGACGCGGTTGGCACCGCACGGATCTCATCGGCGATCTACGACCGAGTGTGTCGTTTGGCGATCGACTACCAATCGGCCGACGACGAAGCATCGATCACCGAGAACGCACTCGTCGACCGTGCTGGCGCCGACGATCCTGGCGAACTCGCACGAGTGGTCGAGCTCGTTCGCAGAACCCGCACACACCCCGACGTTCGCATCGGATCATCCGTTCGTGGGGCCATCGATATGTCGGCGATCGCGGCGACTCTCGCCGGGGTTCGCGGGGGAGCACCCGGCGATCGTTCGGTGTCACTCGATGCCGCGCTACTTGCGCTGTCTGGCCGGATCCGGGTGAACGAAGGTTCGGACCGCAGCCCCGAGGACATCATCACCGAGCTCTGGAACGACGTGTTCGCTCCCCCACCGGACGAATCGGACGACGCAACAAACTCGGGAAAAGTGACAGCCCCGTAGGGGGCGAGCGTCCCGAACGACAGCCCCCTCCGCCCGTTGCAGAGGGCGCCGAAGCCGACGAAGCGATCGACGAAGCGAGACGACAGCAGTTGCCTCGTCGAACACTCGACGGCATGGACGGGTTCAGCGAACTCTCACCGGACATTGGCGAAATCGACGAGCAAGCGGTGAGCGAAGGACTCGAAGAGGATCCGGACACAACGCTTGATCTTGTGGCTGCGATGACCGCCGCCACCGACGTCAAGCTGCAACGCCTCGCTCGGAAACTCGCGGCGAGAATCTTCCTCGATCTCACCCAACACGCCCGGCCCGATACATCGGGTCCAAGCCGATTGGTGAGCTCGCCCTATCGCCCAGACGCGGGCGATCTCGATCTCGACCGAACGATCGAAGGTGTCGTCGAGGCTCGAGCGGAACGACGTGCGATCGAAGCCGACGACATCCGAGTTCTCTCGTGGGCGAAGGCATCGACGGCCTGGTGTTTGCTGGTGGACGCAAGTGGCTCGATGCACGGGAAGCCAACTGCCACGGCATCACTTGCGGCTGCTGCCGTGGCCGCCCGAGCCCCCGGCGACTACGCCGTGTTGTCGTTCTCAAACCGCGTCGTGGCTGCGAAGTCGATGTGGGAGCACCGCTCGCCAACCGATGTCATCGACCGAGTTCTCGCTCTCAAAGGGCACGGCACGACCGATCTTCAGGCAGCCCTCAACGCCGCCCACGAACAGCTGCAGCGGTCCAACGCAAAACGTCGAGTGGTCGTGCTGCTTTCGGATTGCCGAGCGACCGAACCCGGCGATTTCATGTCCGCCGCGAAGTCGCTCGACAAGCTGGTGATCATCTCGCCCGATGAAGATTCGGCGGCGGCTGAAGAACTCGCAAACGAAGCAGGCGCCCGTTGGACCACCCTCGCCGGGCCCTCAGACGTGGTGGGCGCCTTCAACCGCGTGCTCGACAACTAGCGGCTGCCTCTCGCGGCGATTGATCAGTCGTCGCCCGCCCGAGTCGATGATCATGCCGATCGCCATCAGGCCGAGGGAAACGATCCCGTCAAGCCACCAGTGGTGCCCCGTGGCGGAGACGACGAAGACGGTGATCGGCAAGTGCGCCGCAATCACCCATCGCCACCGGCTCGTGCTCGCAGCGACCACTCCAAACGAGATCACGCCCGCCCACGCAACGTGGATCGATGGCATCGCTGCGAACTGTTGCGACACCCCCGTCCCGACCGGCCCATAGACCGGAAGCCCGTAGACCTCAGAGAGATCCTGATACCCGAGATCGACAAGGAACCGTGGCGGGGCCACTCGCCAGAATCGAATGATCAGCGAGCCCGCAGTGGTCAGTGCCAAGACGTTGCGCCACCGGTCGTAGTGATCGCGGTGGCGGACGAACATCCAGATCAGGAAGATGATGATGCTCGGGCCGTGCATGCCGGCGTAGTACGCAGCGGAGAACCAGCCGAGCCAGTCATAGCGCAGAACGAATTCCTGCAGACTGAGCTCTGTCGGCAGCCAGATCGCTTCCTGAAAGTCGATGATGCGACGAGCTCGCTCCATCGCTCCCTCTGTCTGGAACAGCGGCAACTTCCGAGCGGTTCGCCACAACCCGTAGATGCCCGTGAGGACGATGAGCTCCTGGATGGCCGGAAGCGCTGCCTCGGTGAGACGGGTCGGGCGCTGGCGACGCACGACCGCAAACGCCACGATCAAGATGACCGATGTGCCCCAGGACTGTTGCCACGTGGGCCAGTCCAAACCGACGGCGAACATCACTCGGCGAGTCTAGAGCGCACCTCGGCAAGTGGAGTTCGCGCCCCACACTCTGCGAGTCTTGCGAGCGATGAACTTCGACCACTCCCCCGAAACGCTCGATCGATTGGCGACACTCCAGCGATTCATCGACGATCGGGTGCGCCCCGCCGAGTCAACGATCGCTACCGAACGCGAGGCGGAACCAACCCGTCAACCGCCAACGATCGACGCGTTGAAGAGTGAGGCTCGCGATGCTGGGCTGTGGAATCTCTGTGTGCGAGATCCTCGCTACGGGCCGGCGCTCACGATGGTTGAGTACGCACCTCTCGCCGAGGCGCTGGGAACCAGTTCAACCGCTCAAGAAGCGACCAACTGCGATGCTCCTTCCAGCGTCAACGGTGATGCCTTGGCGATCTACGGCAGCGACACACAGCGGGCTCAATGGCTCGAGCCGCAGCTGGATGGAGTGATTCGGTCATCGTTCGCCATGACCGAGCCCCACGTCGCATCATCGGATGCGTCCAACATCTCGATGACCGCAACACGAGACGGCGACGATTGGATTCTCGACGGACGCAAGTGGTGGATCAGCGGCGTGCAACACCCCAACTGTGCGTTCGTGATCGCCGTCGCGATGACCGATCCCGACGGGCCTCGGCACAATCGTCAGAGTCAGTTCATCGTGCCTCTCGATACACCCGGCTTCTCGATTCTGCGAAACCTTCCGAAGTTTGGCTACCTCGACGCCAACGGTCATTGCGAGCTGGCGTTCGACAAGGTCAGAGTCCCCGGTGAGGCATTGATCGGCGAGGTCGGCGGGGGGTTTGCCATCGGCCAGGCCCGTCTCGGCCCCGCACGAGTGCAACACTGCATGCGGACCATCGGTGTTGCCGAGCATGCGTTGGCGCTCATGTGTGAACGAGCCGAAGATCGAACCACTTTTGGCCAGACCGTGGCCAGTCGAGCGAACGTCCAGGACTGGATCGCTGAGGCTCGAATCAACATCGATGCCGCCCGCCTTCTCACCCTTCGAACCGCGTCGGTGATGGACAGCGATGGCGACAAGGCTGCCGCTCCCGAGATGTCGGTGATCAAGGTGCGGGTGATGCGCACCGCCACCGAGGTGATCGACCGAGCCATCCAAGTGTTCGGCGGGGCCGGCGTTTCCGACGACACACCCCTCGCTCGGATGTTCGCGCAGATGCGCTCGCTACGCATCGCCGACGGCCCCGACGAGGTCCACTTGATGGCCATCGCACGTCGCGAGCTCCGCCGCCAGGCAGCGCTCAGGTCGTCATAACAACCGACCGTCAAACAGCACTCGCCCAGCCGCACTGCCGAAGAACACCGGCCCCAGGTCAATGTCGGGGCCTTCCCCCTACGTACCGGCCCAACTCAACACCACAATCGCCTCCACGGCCCGCAGTCGGTGGGCAACAGAGGAGGGAAACTCGACATGGTGGACACAAGCCGCGAACCAGCGGAGCACAACACACAACACTTCACCCAGCGCCCCAAGGCCAACTTGGTGGCCAAGCACCATCGGCGCCAGCTGCTCAAGCCGTATCGACGCTCGAGCACCCCGACAACAGGACCGCAAGCCGCCTGACCAAGTGCTCCCTGCGTGAGGGCGGCCAGGTCCACGAATCAGGGCAGACGAAACAAGCTTGTCGCCGACCAGGCCAGGGCCGTACATTCTCTTTCGGGCGATCCGGCATCCGCTCGGCGATTCGAGATCGACGCCCACTCCTCATTGGCGCCGTCGGTTGTGGGAGCTCGGACACCACGCCAGGCTCACCTGGTGGTATTCAACGTCGCTCGGCTCTCAGCATCGGACAGTTCATGAGCGATGGCGCACGAGTAAGCGACCAAACAGACCGCGTCGATGGCGTCACCTACATCGAGGATGCTGCTGATCCGCGCCTCGATGACTACCGCGAGCTGAACCAAATCGCTATCCGAGCCGAGATGGAGCGCGACGAGTACTTCATGGGCGAGGGCTACGTGCCGATCGACCGAATGCTCGATTCAGGGCATCGCATGCGATCGGTGCTGCTTCATCCGAAACGGCTCAAACGATTCATCCCCACGATGTCGCATCCGGAGATGGCGGGTGTGCCCGTCTACGTCGCCGAGCAGGAGGTGCTCGCCGAAGTCGTCGGGTTCAACATGTACCGCTGTTGTTTAGCCTCGGCGTTCCGCGCACCGATGCCAACCGTGGCCGAGTTGGCGGGCACCTGTCGCCGGCTGGTCGTGCTCGAAGCACTCAACGACGATCAGAACGTCGGGGCCATCGCCCGAGCAGCTCGAGCGTTCGGCATCGATGGCATGGTCATCAGCCCGACTTGCAACGACCCGTACCAACGCCGAACGGTCCGAGTCAGCATGGGTGAGATCCTCCACGTCCCCGTCGCCCGGGCCGAAGCTGACGACTGGCCGAACGCGCTGCACACGCTTCGAGACGTCGGCTTCGAAACGTGGGCACTCACCCCGGGCGAAGGTGCGATCGACATCTGGGACATGGACGTACCTGATCAGGTTGCCGTCCTGCTCGGCGCTGAAGGCCACGGCCTCGAAGCCGAGACCATGGATGCGTCAACACATCGCGTCCGTATCCCGATCTCGTCCAACGTCGATTCGCTCAATGTCGGCCACGCCGCCGCGGTGACGTTCGCCGCCATCGGCCGCCCGGCTGGCCGCTGACCAGGCGATTTCGATCGAACGATCTTGATCAAACAGTCTTGATCAGCTGACTCGGGCGAGCCCTGCTTCGATTTCATCGTGGGAGGCCCAGGTCGCGTGAGTGCCACTCGAGATCTGGTGCGGGAGGATGATCCGACAGATCGGCCCAGCCGCAACATCGCGCGCATCGATCACGACACACTCCGACCGGTTCTCGTTTATGTCGGTGATAAACGAGATGAGGTAGCCGTCGTCTTCTGCGGTGGCACCAACGCGCGGGGCGAAGGGTGCTTCGCTGCCGAACCGATTCGCACCAAAGCCAAGCTCGACGCTTTCGCCGGTTTCGAGATCGTGCTTCACCATGCCGTTGAACAAGAAGTAGCCCGGCTCCGCTGTGGTTGAGTAGAGATAACGGTTCTTGCGGCCGGCGTAGTGCTGGTTCCACATGCCGAATTCGAGGTTGCGCTCATCGAGATGCCCCTCGGTCGTCTTGCCGGTGTCGAGGTTGAAGCGCCAGCGGTGAAGCTTTGGCTGAAACGATTGCTCGTCGATTCCGGCCATGAGGTTGGCCAGGCGCGGATCACGGCCCGGCGCCTCGAGTGGTTCTGGGTCGGGGTTCTCTTGGAAGTAGCCGTCGACGACGATCTCGTTGCCCTCTTCGTAGGCGTTCATCCAGTGGAGAACGAAGGTTGGTTCAGCCTCGAACCAACGGATCTCGCTCGGGCTTCCGAATCGAGGCACGATCGCGAATCGAGTCGGCAGGTGGTCGTGGAACGTCGGCACGTGAAACCCCGCGTCGAGAAGTTCTTCGTTCCAGAAGAACGGCAGGTCGATCAGAATCGAGAAGTTCTTGGTGAACGCCATGTCATGGGGCAGGCGCGGCCCTGGGAGTTCGATCGGGATGAGGTGTTTGAGTTTTCGATCGGCACCGACGACGCCGTAGTGCATGTACGGCGCTTGTTTGCCGTAGTTGAAGAACAGCAGCTCGCCGGTCTCGAGATCCACCTTCGGGTGGGCCGACACACCTTCCGGTGGCACCCAGTTGGCGGTGCCGACTTGGTCGAGCGTGTTCGGATCGAGCCGGTAGCCCTCACCACACATGTAGAAGGTCGAGAGAACCTCACCGGCGTGCACGACAACATCGGTCGATGACGAATCCTTCATGCCACCGCGGGCGCCCCAACCGGGTCGCTGCGACTTCTTCGGATTGCCCATGAGGCCGACCCACAAGGCATGGCCCGCCTCGGCTTCGGCCTCAAACCCTTCCGTGCGCACGAAGCGGTTGCGATAGGTCGCTGCGCCGTTGCGGAACGACATCGCATGCAGCATTCCGTCACCATCGAACGGGTGATAGGTGCCAATGGCGTCGTGCACCGGATTCTCGGTGTTTCGGATGTAGATGCCGTCGAGGTCGGTCGGGATCTCACCGATCACTTCCATCTCCGTTGCATCAACCTCCTCATGCAACGGCGCCCACGCTCCATTCATGTACGGATGATCGTTGGGCGTGATGGTTGGCGTGACCCGATTGACAACGTTCGTCGGCATGCAACATATTGACCGCCGGTCAGTAAGCGTGTCAACGCAGCGCCCGCCCTAACCTTTCGCCGTGGCCACCCAGGCGGAGCGACGAGAGAGCACACGCACGGCCATCGTCGACGCAGCGTTCGCGCTCTTTGAGCAAACCGGTTCGTCTGGCGTCCCGCTCGAAACGATCGCCCAGGCTGCCGGCGTCACGAAGGGCACGGTCCTCTATCACTACGAAAGCCGCGCCGGGCTGCTCGAAGCCGTCGCCGTTCGGCTCTTCGGAGAGATCGAGTCCCGCATCACCGAAGAAGAACGGCCAAGCCAAGCCAGCCTCGACCAAACCAGTACCGATCGAGTGAGCGCCCAGCGCTACCTCACGGCACTCCTTCTCGAACAGGCATCACCGGTTGGCCGAGTGTTGTTCGACATCGGCGATGAACTGTTGCGAGAGGGGCGCCTCGACAGCATCGATCCCTACCGCTATCTCTGCACCAAACTCGACGAACTCTCGATCGCCGGCCAACCGATCGTGGTTGCAGGCGCTGTTGTTCAATTCGGGCGCCAGCTTGCGTTCGGGCTCGCGATGCCAGACGAGATCGACGCATTGGTGGCCGCGCTCGATCTGTAACGACGTTGCCAACGAATCTCTGCAGATCGAGGCCCGAGCGGGACGCTCGTTGAGGTCGAGCATCGAGACCTCCCCGACGACCAGGTCGAGAATCACTCGGTCGGCTGGCCCATGTTTGTTCACCGCCTGCGAAGTTCCGTGGTTGAGGGAGCTTCGGGACAACCTGCGTAAATCGAGGTCTGACCCCAGGGCTTACGCAGGTTGAGGGATGAGGTTGGTGCGGCCTTCCCAGGTTCCGTGTTCGGAGATTGGGCGGAACCGCAGCGTGGTGAATTCGAAGTGGAAGTCTTTGCGGTCGCGTTCGACCATGGCGGTGGCGTGGCGGTCGGGTTCTGGCATGTCGGCGTGGCCTCGCACCATGTCGACCATCGCCTGCTGGGAGTTCCAGACCGTGAAAGTCGACACCGTTCGATGGGGCCGCGTCGCGGCGAGGGCGACGACGGCACCGGGGTCGTCGCGCACGAGGCATTCCACCGGTTTGCCCCACTTGATGAATCGCGGGAGCTGAGGCAGCTTCAGCCGCGCCAGGGTCACGGCGACGACGGGAGCTGTCGGATCGCTCTCCCCCGTCGATGCTGGCAGGCCATCGAATTCGGTGATGTGGCCCCATCGGCGAATGAAGTCGAGACGAACGTGCCAACCCTTGGCGAGCTTCTTGCCGAGCGGATCGTTCGCGAGGAAGTGGTCGATCGCCGCTTCATCATCCCACGACGCAAACATCGCGAACCTCTGCAGTTGAAGCCGTCGCGGTGACACGACGGGCACACCGAGCTTCATCGTCCACATGCACTCCGCGTGTTGCAGACCGGGCACCGTGCTCGCCGTCGGACCACCGATGATCGACTTCGCCGTCGTCAACACCGACGTGTTGGCGAGATGAAAGGTGTGAACCGTCATTGGAAAAGCCTGACCGATCAACAGCCGGTCGAAAGGGATCCCGCCACACCCTCCCTCACACGTGACCCTGAACGGCAGCATCGAGTGGTCGAAAATGGTCCAGTGAAATACCAAACATGAGTCATGTTCATGTTCTACTAGTCAACCGAGAGTGATCCGCCAACACACCACTGCCAAAGGAAGCACATGTTTGAGATGGACGATGTAGAAACAGCAGATCGACGAATCCAGCGCATTGGTTCGGCGATGCTCTTCGCCGAGCCGGTCCTCGAGTCAGGACGAGCGGTCGGTGTCGACGATGCGCTGACGTTCTATGCGGGAGGACGCGGCGGCGTGCTCGGCACCTCGAGCTGGGAGCAGGTTCATTCGGCCTTTGCGTTCTTCCCACCAGAGATCGTGCAGGGCGCGTGGGAGACCGTTACCGCCTGGGGTGACCCAGGCGCGATGGCGGGACACTACGCGGATGGCCTCACGGCCTTCAGCAACGCCGTGTTCCCAGCCGAGGCGGCAGCAACCTTCGCCACGGTCGGCCAAAAGGTCATCGACAGCATCACGCCGCTCGGCTATCCCCTCTTTGTGGGCTGGCGAGCGATGGAACGACCGAGCGAAGTCAGCTCAGCTGCAGGGATCGTCATGATGACGCTGCGCGAACTTCGAGGGGACCTTCACATCCAAGACATCGCGGCGGCAGGCATCAGCCCGCTCGAGGCCGAAGTTGTCGCTCGGGGCCTTGACGGCATATCCCTGCACGGGTGGCAACCGCCCTACCCAGACCCGGATGCGCATCGATCCAAGGTCACGGCTGCCACGGCCCACACCACGTCGCGAATGCGTTCGATCTACCAAGCAACGCTGGCAGAACACGAATGGCAGTCATTCACCGAGGCGTTAGCCGTGCTTGCCTCAGCGCTTCGTCAATCAACAACCGACGCCTGACCCCCCGCCGACTTCGTCGTGGCCAGTCCTCCGACGCAGCCGGGAAGCGGTCGTGCATCGATGACCAGGACGGCGACCCTCGACAAGGTCGTACGGTCAAAGTGACGGAGACGTATGGTCAAGTGATGGAAACGTTGTCGACGAATGGGTCCGATGGTCGGCGCCACCTCCCCGTCCAGCGCAGGAGCGCAGAGAAGGTCGACGCGATCCTGACGGCAGCGCGCGCAATCATGGCCGACCCCAAAACGGAACTCACCGTCCGCGGGATCGAGAAGCAGGTTCGCTTCTCCGTCGGCACCATCTACCGCTACTTCGAGAGCCTCAACTCCATCGTCGATGCGGTGCTTGAACAACACGCCAATGCCATCGAGGATCATCTCAACCAGGTCGTGTCAACGAACGAGCCCGACTCGCTGCTCGTGCTCTTCACGCGGTTGAGCGAAGCCGTGATTTCGTTCTACCGCGAGAACCCTCAGTACACGCAGGTTCAGCTGGCCGGAGAGTATCGAGTTCGCTACGCAGAGATCGAGGAAGCCTCAAACGCCAGGCTTGTCGCCCAGGTCGCGGACGTCGCGATTGCAGCGGGCCTCATGCCACCAGGCGCAAGGTCTCGCACACGCCTCCTGGTTCATTGGGCTGCGATCGGCGCTTCGTTCCGGATCGCATTTCGGGACGACCCGCACGGTGATCGAACGGTTCTCGCCGAGTCGCGACGACTGGTCGAGACGTTCGCCGCCGCGTACGAACTCCCAACGCGACGCTGACGTACGAGCCGCGCTGGAGCGAGGCAACAGCGCGACCCGACACCTATACCGCGGTGTCGGCGTTGCGGCGTCGGCCGAAGCCGAGCAGTGCACCACCGGCGAGGAGCAGGAGGAGGCCGATCATCAAGATCGTTCCGGTGCTGGCGCCGGTGAAGGCGATGGTTGAGGTCGTCGTGCGCTGTGAGACGGACAACACGGCAGTGTCGTGATCGTCTTCGTCACCACCGGAGTTGTCGAGCACATCGTCGAGCGGCGTTTCGCTGTCGGATGCATCCGGTGTTGAGTCGAGATCAGGGATCGGCAGGCCGTTCGGCATCACGATCACTCCCCCGTCGCTCGCCACTGCGTTGCCGCTGATGATCTCGGCGTTGTTGCGAATCGTTGCCGGAGCATTCGGGTTCACGACGAAGGTGATGTCGACCGAGATCGCCGCACCGGGAGCCAACGTGCCAGGAAGCGATGTGGTCGCTCCACCGGTCGTCGCTGTCCAGTCCGGGTCAGCCAAGGTGAGGCCGGTCGGTACGTAGTCGATCACTCGAATGTCGGTGACTGGGTACGAGCCCTGGTTGAACACGGTGAGCGTGAAGGTCACCGAATCGCCAACGTTGACCTCGCCAGAGTTCGAGCCATTCTCGAGCTGCTTGCGCAGCGCAAGGTCAAAGATCGGACGCCAGAAGCCGAAGTCGACCGTGAGGTTCTCGTTCACGTCGGCCGTGGTCGGGTCGTTGTCCGGGTTCTCACCGGTCGGTTCACCGTCACCCAGGGTGACGCCACCGCTGAAGACGAATCCGCCTGACGGCGTTCCGTCATCGTCGCTGTCGATGTTTCCATCGGGGTCAGCAGCGGTCGGGTCGGACGAGAGGGTGCCGTAGAGCGGCCCGTCAGCGTTCCATTCCGAGCCCGGGATACCAACGACGTAGTCGCCAGAAGCAAGGTCGTCGAAGAGGTAGAGGCCGTCGCCATCGGTGGTGGTTGTCCCAACCGCGTCGGCGGTCGTAATGACACCGTCACCGTTGACATCGTCGGCTTGGCCGTCGCCATCAGCATCGGAGAAGAGCGCAACGGTGACACCGCCGATACCCGTCTCACCGGCATCGATCAGGCCGTTGTTGTTCTCGTCGAACCAGACCTGGTTACCAATGCTGTAGGTCGGCGGGGTCACGCCGGCAACGTCGTGGTCATCCTCGTCGCCACCGGTGTTGTCGGTGACGTCGTCGACGACGGTGTCGTCGTTGGTGGTGTCCGGGGTCGAGTCGGTATCGGTCACGCCGGTCATTGGCGTGCCGTCCGGGTTGATCGGGGTTGCCGACGAGATCTCGGCAACGTTGAGCAGGCTCGACAGGTCGGCGCCTGCAGCGATGGTGAGCGTCACTGGGATCGTCACCGATTCACCGCCGGCGAGGACGCCGGTCAGCGACACCGAACCGTCGGTACCAGCTGCGCTCCACACGTACGGCAGCGACACATCGCCACCGGTCGTGCCCGCAGCGTTGTCAGCCACGCTGAATCCGTTCCACATCGAGAGGTCGACGTAGTCGATCACCGTGATGTCCTGGGCGGGCGTGCTGCCCTGGTTGATCACCGTGATGGTGAAGGAAACGGTCTGACCGTTCACGACCGGGAGGGTCGTTGCCGTTCCATCCAGCATCTTGATGAGTGCCAGGTCGTAGTCGGGCACGACGGTGATCGGAGCCGGATCGTGATCGTCCTCGTCGCCACCGGTGTTGTCGACCACATCGTCGACGGGCGTGCCGTCGTCGGCCGGGTCAACCGTTGGGGTCGAGTCGATATCGGTGCCGTCATCGGCGGTGATCTCGGCGATGTTCACCGTGGAACCAATGCTGGCTCCATCGGCCGTCAAGGTGATGGTCAGGACGACCTGACCGCCAGCGGGGATCGCAGCGATCGTCTGCTGAGCGGTGCCGTCACCGTTGTCGGTCCATGCCGGATCGTTCAGCGAGAAGCCGGCCGGGAAGGTGTCGGTGATGACGATGTTGGCGGCGTCAGCCGTTCCCTGGTTGAGAACGGTGATCGAGAAGACGACATCGTCGCCCGCAGCGATCTGGCCGTCGGTGCTGTTGCCATCGGCGCTCGTGTCCGAGACGTACTGCTTGATGAGCGCCAAGTCATAGGCATCGACCGTGACGCCGGCGATGTCGTGATCGTCCTCGTCCTCGCCACCGGGGCCAGTTGAGTTGTCGGTGACATCATCGGTCGGGTCACCAGGAGCCGCCGGCTGGTTGTCGTTCGTCGCATCGGAGTCGGTCGTCGAGTCGGCGTCGTTGCCGTCGTCGGCCGAGATCTCTGCAAGGTTGACGAGTTCGCCGGCGCCAGAAGAAGCCACGGTGAACGTGATCGGAACCGAGACGGTTGCTCCGGCGGCCAGTGGGCCACCGGTGAAGCTTGCCGTTCCGTCGCCGTTGTCGGCCCACGCTGCATCGTTGAGCGTGAAACCGGCGGGTGGCGTATCGGTGATCGTGAATGTGGCCGAGTCGACCGAGCCCTGGTTGGTGACGTCGATCGTGAAGGTCACGTCGTCACCGATCTGCAGGACGCCGTCGGTTGCGTTGCCGTCAGCGCTGGTGTCCGAGGTGTAGACCTTCGTCAGCGCAAGGTCGAAGACTTCAACGGTCAGACCCGCTGGGTCGTGGTCGTCAGAGTCGGCGCCACCGGGGCCAGCCGAGTTGTCGATCACATCATCGGTCGCATCACCAGGCGCAGCAGGCTGATTGTCATCGGCCTGGTCGGCATCCGGAGTCGAGTCGATGTCGTCGCCGTCATCGCTCGAGATCTCTGCCCAGTTGACGACATCGCCAGCAGCGACGGCGTCGGCGGTAAGGGTGATCGTGATGTCAACCGATGCACCGGCGGCCAACGGGCCACCAGCGATCGTCGCCGTGCCATCACCGTTATCGGTCCACGCAGCATCGTTGAGGACGAAGCCAGCGGGGAGATAGTCGGTCACTGCGAAGGTGGCCGCATCGATCGTGCCCTGGTTGGTCACCGTGATCGTGAAGACCACGTCAGCGCCGGGCTCGACAACACCGTCGGTCGGCGCTCCCGCGGTGTCGGAGGTGTACACCTTCGTCAACGCAAGGTCGTAGGAACCAACCGAGATTGGTGCTGGGTCGTGATCGTCCTCGTCAGCGCCACCGGGGCCGGCTGCGTTGTTGGTTGCGTCATCGGTCGGGTCACCGGGAGCTGCAGGCTGGTTGTCGTTGCCCTGCGTGGCGTCCGGGGTCGAGTCGATGTCGGTGCCGTCATCGGTTGAGATCTCGGCCCAGTTGACGAGATCGCCATCGACAGCGGAGTCGGCCGTCAACGTGATCGTGACGTTGGTCGACGCACCGGCGGCGAGCGGGCCACCGGCAATCGTCGCCGTGCCATCCAAATTGTCCGTCCACGCCGAGTCGTTCAGGACGAAGCCGGCGGGGAGATAGTCGGTCACCTCGAAGGTGGTCGCGTCGATCGTGCCCTGGTTCACGACGGTAATCGTGAAGACCACGTCCGAACCGTTCTGCACCAAACCGTCGGTCGTGTCGCCGAAGTCGTCAGAGGTGTAGACCTTGGTCAGCGCCAGGTCGTAGTTGTCGACGCCAACGACGGCCGGATCGTGATCATCCTCGTCGGGCCCACCGGGGCCGTCGGAGTTATCGATCACACCGTCGGTTGGGTCACCGGGGCTCGAGGGCTGGTTGTCGTTGCCCTGGGTTGTGTCGGTCGTCGAGTCGGCATCGTTGCCGTCGTCTGCCGAAATCTCCGCCCAGTTCACGTAGCTACCGGGCGTGAGGGCGCCGGCCGTCGTCGTGATCGTGATGTCGGTCGTTGCACCGGCGGCCAAGGGGCCACCAGCGATCGTCGCCGTGCCATCACCGTTATCGGTCCAGGCCGCATCGTTCAAGGTGAAGCCAGCTGGGAGGTAGTCGGTTACCTCGAAGGTGAGGGCATCAACCGTTCCTTGGTTGGTCACCGTGATCGTGAAGGTCACGTCCGCGCCGGGCTCGATGACGGCGTCGTTTGGAGCTCCGAAGGTGTCGGAGGTGTATGCCTTCGTGAGGGCGAGGTCGTAGACCTCAACGCTCACACCGGCAGGGTCGTGATCGTCCTCGTCAGCGCCACCGGGGCCCGTCGAGTTGTCGATCACGTCATCGGTCGCGTCACCCGGTGCAGCAGGCTGATTGTCATTGCCCTGCGTGGCGTCTGGAGTCGAGTCGGCATCGTTGCCATCGTCACTCGAGATCTCCGCCCAGTTCACGTAATCGCCAGCGGCGATCGAACCAGCGGTGAGTGTGATGGTGAGGTCGACGGATGCGCCGGCGGCGAGCGGTCCGGCCGAGATGGTGGCCGTGTCGTCTCCGTTGTCCGTCCAAGCGGCATCGTTCAGCGTGAAGCCGGCCGGGAAGTAGTCGGTCACGTCGAAGGTGGCTGCATCGATCGTGCCCTGGTTGGTCACCGTGATCGTGAAGACCACGTCAGCGCCGGGCTCGATGATTGCGTCATTGGCGACGTTGTGCGTGTCGGATGTGTAGGCCTTGGTGAGCGCAAGATCGTAGGAACCGATCGCGATCGGGGCCGGATCGTGATCGTCCTCATCGGCGCCACCAGGGCCAGCCGAATTGTCGATCACATCATCCGTTGCATCACCAGGAGCAGCAGGCTGATTGTCATTGCCCTGCGTCGCATCCGTGGTGGAGTCGACGTCGTTGCCGTCGTCGGCGGAGATCTCCGCCCAGTTGACGAGGTTGCCGTCGGCCGCCGAATCGGCGGTGAGGGTGATTGTGAAGGTCGTGGCTGCACCAGCGGCAAGAGGGCCTCCAGCGATCGTCGCCGTGCCATCACCGTTATCGGTCCAGGCAGCGTCATTGAGAATGAATCCGGCCGGGAGGTAATCGGTCACCTCGAACGTCGTGGCGTCCAGGGTTCCCTGGTTCGTCACTTCGATCGTGAAGGTCACGTCGGAGCCGTTCTCGACGAGACCGTCGGTCGTCGGACCGAAGGTGTCGCTCGTGTAGGCCTTCGTGAGGGCAAGGTCGTAGGTGACGACATTGATCGGCGCCGGATCATGATCGTCAGAGTCAGCGCCGCCGGGGCCAGCCGAGTTATCGATCACATCGTCGGTCGCATCACCAGGAGCAGCAGGCTGATTGTCATCGGCCTGGTTCGTATCCGGAATCGAGTCGACATCGTTGCCATCATCGGCGGAGATCTCCGCCCAGTTCACCTGTCCCCCAGCCGTGGCTGAGGTTGCAGTGAGCGTGATCGTGATGTCAACCGATGCGCCAGCGGCGAGCGGTCCGGCCGAAATGGTGGCCGTATCGTCGCCGTTATCCGTCCATGCCGCATCGTTGAGCGTGAAGCCAGCCGGCAGGTAGTCGGTCACGTCGAACGTCGTGGCGTCCACCGAACCTTGGTTCGTGACGGTGATCGTGAAGACCACATCGGAACCGTTTTCAACAACACCATCGGTCGTGCTTCCGAACGTGTCAGACGTGTAGACCTTCGTCAGTGCAAGGTCGTAGGTCTGCACGGTGACAGGAGCCGGATCGTGATCATCTTCGTCAGCGCCACCGGGTCCAGCCGAATTGTCGATCACATCATCGGTCGCATCACCAGGAGCAGCAGGCTGGTTGTCATTGCCCTGCGTCGCATCCGTGGTCGAGTCGACGTCGTTGCCGTCGTCGGCGGAGATCTCCGCCCAGTTGACGGCAACGCCATCAGCAGCTGAATCGGCAGTGAGGGTGATCGTGAAGGTCGTCGCTGCACCAGCGGCAAGCGGCCCGCCAGCGATCGTCGCCGTGCCATCGCCGTTGTCCGTCCACGCAGCATCGTTGAGGATGAAGCCGGCCGGGAGATAATCGGTTACCTCGAAGGTCGCCGCGTCGATCGTGCCCTGGTTGGTCACCTCGATGGTGAACACAACATCAGAACCGTTCTCTATGACACCATCGGTGGTACTCCCGAAGTCGTCAGAGGTGAACACCTTGGTGAGTGCCAAGTCGTAGGAGCCAACGGTGATCGGCGCCGGGTCATGATCGTCAGAGTCGGGCCCACCCGGACCGGTCGAGTTGTCGATCACATCATCGGTCGCATCACCAGGAGCAGCAGGCTGATTGTCATCGGCCTGGTTTGCGTCCGGCGTGGAGTCGATATCGGCACCATCGTCGGCGGAGATCTCCGCCCAGTTGACGAGATCACCATCGGCCGCCGAATCGGCGGTGAGGGTGATCGTGAAGGTCGTCGCTGCACCAGCAGCGAGCGGGCCACCGGCAATCGTTGCCGTGCCGTCACCATTGTCGGTCCAAGCGGCATCGTTCAGAACGAAACCGGCGGGCAGATAGTCAGTCACGGCAAACGTGGTGGCGTCGATCGTTCCCTGGTTCGTCACCTCGATCGTGAAGGTCACGTTCGAGCCGTTCTCGATGAGGCCGTCGGTCGTGTTGCCGAAGTCGTCAGAGGTATACGCCTTGGTCAACGCCAAGTCGTATGCCGCCACCGACACGAGGGCGGGATCGTGATCATCCTCGTCGGCGCCACCGGGGCCGGCCGAATTGTCGATCACATCATCCGTCGCATCACCAGGGGCTGCGGGCTGATTGTCATTGCCCTGTGTTGCGTCTGGCGTCGAGTCAAGGTCGTTGCCGTCGTCGGCGGAGATCTCCGCCCAGTTGACTGCATCGCCGGCCGACGGGGAGTCGGCCGTGAGGGTGATCGTGAAGGTCGTGGCTGCACCGGCGGCAAGCGGGCCACCAGCAATCGTTGCCGTGCCATCACCGTTGTCCGTCCAGGCAGCATCGTTGAGGATGAAGCCGGCGGGGAGGTAGTCGGTCACCTCGAACGTCGTGGCGTCCAAGGTTCCCTGGTTCGTCACTTCGATCGTGAAGGTCACGTTCGAGCCGACGTCGACGAGTCCGTCAGTGGTGTCACCGAAGTCGTCGGAGGTGTACGCCTTCGTGAGCGCAAGGTCATAGTTCGCCACCGTGATCGGGGCCGGATCGTGATCATCTTCGTCAGCGCCACCAGGCCCAGCCGAATTGTCGATCACATCATCGGTCGCATCACCAGGAGCAGCAGGCTGATTGTCATTGCCCTGCGTCGCATCCGTGGTCGAGTCGACGTCGTTGCCGTCGTCTGCGGAGATCTCCGCCCAGTTCACAAGATCCCCAGGGGCAGCCGAGTCGGCGGTGAGGGTGATCGTGAAGGTGGTCGCTGCGCCCGCAGCAAGGGGGCCAGCGGCGATCGTCGCCGTGCCATCACCATTGTCCGTCCACGCAGCATCGTTCAAGATGAAGCCAGCAGGCAGATAGTCGGTCACCTCAAACGTGGTTGCATCCACCGAACCTTGGTTGGTGACCTCGATGGTGAACACCACGTCGGAGCCGTTTTCGATCACACCATCGCTGGTGTTACCGAAGTCGTCCGAGGTGTAGACCTTCGTAAGCGCAAGGTCATAGCTCTGCACGGTGACAGGAGCCGGATCGTGATCATCTTCATCGGCGCCACCGGGGCCAGCCGAATTGTCAATGACATCATCGGTGCCGTCACCGGGAGCCAGCGGCTGGTTGTCGTTCAGGCGGTCGGCATCGGGTGACGAGTCGACATCGGTGCCGTCGTCGGCCGAGATCTCAGCCCAGTTGACGAGATCACCGTCAGCAGCCGAATCAGCCGTGAGGGTGATCGTGAACGTGGTCGCCGCACCAGCAGCGAGCGGACCGCCGGCAATCGTCGCCGTGCCATCACCATTGTCGGTCCAAGCGGCATCGTTCAGAACGAAACCGGCCGGCAGATAGTCGGTCACCGCAAACGTCGTCGCATCCAGGGTTCCCTGGTTGGTCACCTCGATTGTGAAGGTGACGTTCGAGCCGTTTTCGATGACACCATCGGTGGTGTTACCGAAGTCGTCCGAGGTGTAGACCTTCGTGAGGGCAAGGTCGTAGTTCCCGACCGTCACCGGCGCAGGGTCGTGATCGTCTTCATCGGCGCCACCGGGGCCGGCCGAGTTATCGATCACATCATCGGTCGCATCACCAGGAGCAGCCGGCTGATTGTCATTGCCCTGCGTCGCATCGGTGGTCGAGTCAACGTCAACGCCGTCGTCGCTTGAGATTTCGGCCCAGTTGACCGATTCGCCGAGTGCAGCGGAGTCAGCCGTGAGCGTGATGGTGAAGGTGGTCGCTGCGCCTGCAGCGAGGGGGCCACCAGCGATCGTCGCCGTGCCATCACCGTTATCGGTCCACGCTGCATCGTTGAGAACGAAACCGGCCGGGAGGTAGTCGGTCACGGCAAACGTGGTTGCGTCGATCGTGCCCTGGTTCGTCACCTCGATTGTGAAGGTGACGTTGGAGCCGTTTTGGATCAGTCCATCGGTCGTGTTGCCGAAGTCGTCAGAGGTGTACACCTTCGTGAGGGCGAGGTCGTAGTTCGCCACCGTGATCGGGGCGGGGTCGTGATCGTCTTCGTCAGCCCCACCAGGGCCAGCCGAATTGTCGATCACATCATCGGTTGCATCACCAGGAGCAGCAGGCTGATTGTCGTTCCCAATGGTGACGTCCGGTGTCGAGTCAACGTCGTTTCCATCATCACTCGAGATCTCCGCCCAGTTGACCAAGTCACCAGGGGCAGCCGAATCAGCGGTCAGGGTGATCGTGAGCGTCGTCGACGCACCAGCGGCAAGAGGGCCACCAGCGGTCGTTGCGGTGCCATCACCGTTATCGGTCCAGGCGGCGTCATTCAGAACGAAACCGGCAGGCAGATAGTCAGTCACCTCAAACGAGGTTGCGCCGACGGTGCCCTGGTTGGTCACTTCAATCGTGAACACGGCGTCGAAGCCGTTTGCGACCACACCGTCGGTGGTCGAGTCGTAGGTGTCGGAGGTGTAGACCTTCGTGAGGGCAAGGTCGTATGCGCTGACACTCACCAACGCCGGATCGTGATCATCCTCATCGGCGCCACCCGGGCCAGCCGAGTTATCGATCACATCATCGGTCGGGTCTCCCGGAGCGGCAGGCTGGTTGTCATTGCCCTGCGTCGCATCGGTGGTCGAGTCGATGTCTGCACCGTCGTCGGCGGAGATCTCCGCCCAGTTCACCGCGTCGCCAGCCGAAGCTGCATCAGCGGTAAGCGTGATGGTGAAATCTGTCGTCGCACCAGCGGCAAGCGGGCCACCAGCGATCGTTGCGGTGCCATCGCCGTTATCGGTCCACGCAGCGTCGTTCAACGTAAAGCCGGCGGGGAGGTAGTCAGTGACTTCGAACGTGGTCGCGTCGATCGTGCCCTGGTTCGTGACTTCAATCGTGAAGACCACGTCCGAACCGTTCTCAACGACACCGTCGGTCGTGTTGCCAAACGTGTCGGACGTGTAGACCTTCGTCAACGCCAGGTCATAGGAGCTGACGGTGATCGGGGCCGGGTCGTGATCGTCCTCGTCCGCGCCACCAGGGCCAGCCGAGTTGTCGATCACATCATCAGTTGCATCACCAGGAGCAGCAGGCTGATTGTCGTTCCCGACGGTTGTGTCCGGTGTGGAGTCGGCATCGTTGCCGTCGTCGGCGGAGATCTCGGCCCAGTTGACGAGATCGCCATCAGCGGCGGAGTCAGCCGTCAACGTGATGGTGAAGGTCGTCGCTGCACCGGCGGCAAGAGGGCCACCGGCAATCGTTGCCGTGCCATCACCATTGTCGGTCCAGGCAGCATCGTTCAGAACGAAACCGGCAGGCAGATAGTCAGTCACGGCAAACGTGGTTGCGTCGATCGTGCCCTGGTTGGTCACTTCGATCGTGAAGGTGACGTTCGAGCCGTTGGCGATCACACCATCGGTGGTGTTACCGAAGTCGTCAGAGGTATACGCCTTCGTGAGGGCGAGGTCATAGTTCGCCACCGTGATCGGGGCCGGGTCATGGTCGTCTTCGTCAGCGCCACCAGGCCCAGCCGAATTGTCGATCACATCATCGGTCGCATCACCAGGAGCAGCAGGCTGATTGTCATTGCCCTGCGTCGCATCCGTGGTCGAGTCAACGTCGTTGCCGTCATCACTCGAGATCTCCGCCCAGTTGACCAAGTCACCAGGGGCAGCCGAATCAGCGGTCAGGGTGATCGTGAGCGTCGTCGACGCACCAGCGGCAAGCGGGCCAGCGGCGATCGTCGCTGTGCCATCACCGTTATCGGTCCAGGCCGCGTCATTCAGAACGAAACCGGCCGGCAGATAGTCGGTCACCTCAAACGTCGTGGCGGCCACCGTGCCCTGGTTCGTCACTTCAATCGTGAAGACCACATCGGAACCGTTCTCAACGACACCATCGGTGGTGTTGCCAAACGTGTCAGACGTGTAGACCTTCGTGAGGGCAAGGTCGTAGTTGACGATCGTGACACCAGCGATGTCGTGGTCGTCAGAGTCGGGGCCACCGGGGCCGGTGGAGTTGTCGGTGACATCGTCGGTTGCGTCGCCGGGGGCGGCGGGCTGGTTGTCATCGGCCGGATCGGTGTCTGGCTCTGAGTCGATGTCGTTGCCGTCATCGCTCGAGATCTCGGCAAGGTTGATCTTGTCGCCCGGCGTGCCGTCGGCGATCAAAACGATGGTCACGACGGTTGGTGCGGTCTGCAGGACCGGACCGATGGAGCGCGTGGCGGTGCCGTCACCATTGTCCGTCCAGTTCGGATCGTTGAGCGTGAAGCCGCTCGGGATGTAGTCGGTCACCTCAACAGCAGCTGCGTCGACCGCACCCTGGTTCGTCACGGTGATCGTGAAGGTGACGTTCGAGCCAGCTTCGACGATGCCGTCGGTGGTGTTGCCGAAGTCGTCCGAGGTGTAGACCTTGGTGAGCGCCAGGTCGTAGGCCGGCGTGTAGCCAGCATCGAAGGTGTGGTCGTTCTCGCCAGGGCCGCCGGTGGTGATGGCGATCTGGTCGTTGACGACGTCGGAGTCGATGCCGTCAGCGCTGGCGCCGGTTGCGGCGTCCGGGATGGTCTCGACGAGATCGGCGGGCACCAGGCCACCGGGGAGGGTCGAGGTGGTGGTGCTGACGTCGAAGTCGATGATGTAGTCGGTGTTGAAGTCGACGCCGTCGGCCTGCGTGAAGATGTATTCACCGGCTGCGTTTGTCGTCGTGGTTGCGATGACGGTGACACCGTCGGCTGCGAGGAGTTGAACGACGACACCCTCGAGCGCCAATTCCTCAGGGTCCTGAACACCGTCGGCATCGAGATCGAGCCAGACGCGGTTGCCGATCTCGATCGGTGCGATGCCACAGGTTGCGGCGAGGTCACCGATGCCGGCTGCCTTTTCGAACGTGCCCTCGGCGGTCGGCGTTCCGTCAGGGAACGAACCGTCGTTGCCGTCGTAGAGGCGGTAACCGCGGACGTGCTGTCCAGGGGTGAGCGAGCCAAGACCGGAGTTGTCCATCCACTCCAGACCGCCGGACTGCCAGGTGTTCGGCGCCTCAACCGGGTCGAACACGTTGAAGACGGTGTAGGGCCGACCGGGGATCTGCGCCGATGAACCGAGGTGGGTCTCTTGGTGCGTGGTCGGGTAGTTGTCACCGAAGTAGAAGAAGTCAGGACCGACCGTTGGGAAGTTGTAGCCGCCGGAGCCGTTGGCAACAGCGCGGACCGAGTCGCCAGAGCTCAACGGCTGATCGATCCGATAGACGTTTCCACCGTTGCCTCCGTCGTAGTTCGGGAGGTTTGCATTCGAGCCGGCCTGGTGTCCCCAGAGGTCCATGAAGCCAATGACGAGATCGTCACCGTCGACTTCGATGTCGCTGAGGATGGGCTGGGCATAGGTGACGCCACCGCCCGGCCAACCGGTGAAGTTGGCCTGGAAGGGAGCCTGTGTCACCCACGGGCGCCAGTCGGACTCACCGCGATAGGTGTTCGGGGCTGCAGCACCGCCATTCTGCGAACCGCGCCCGGTCGTCGGAAGCGGAACATCGATCCGATTGGAGAACGTTCCGCCGCTGAAGGTGAACACCCAAGCATCGAGTTGGCTCTTGTCGCCGAGGTGTGGGCCGTTGATCTCGTCAGCTGGGTAGTCCGCAGCACTGACGGTCGACTCGGCGGAGCACACGGCGCCGACGAGCAGGTCGCCGTCTTGGGAGAACCCGAGTCCGAACGGTCGAACGTCGCCGGCGGCACACGTGCCGGCCACGCCAAGGGAGGCCGCTGTGATGTCGGTCCGAACGACTCCGGCGGTGTTCGCACTGCCATCGGCATTGATCGGAATCATGACGAGTTGACGGTTCCCAAGGTCGACCGTGTAGAGCGTGTTGCCATCGGGCGTGATCTCGAGGTCGCCAAGACCTTCGCGACCAACAGCGGCGAATGCGTCGGCATCGAGCTGCCAGCCGTCGGTTGCGCCCGAGTGGGGATCGGTTGCGGCCGCATCGACGGTGAACCACGGCGCGGTCCCAGCGGGACCAACTCGATAGATCGTCGTCGGGTTGTCGGTCGGGCCGAGCTGCGTGTGGCGCTTCACGAACGAAGCGGCGTAGATCGAGCCGTCCTGCGGGCGAATGTCGGTTCCGTAAACGGTGCCGACCTCGCCGAGGGTTGCGAGCGGTGTGTATTCATCGACTCGCCAGTCGGTGGAGGCGGTGGAGAGGTCGTCGACCGCTCCGTCGACGAGGCTGACGATCGCCGCCTGGTTGTCGTGATCGACGACGTCGCCGAAGAGGTAACACGAGGTGACGAAGTCAGGCCGGTTCTCACAGAACGATCCGGGGGCCGAGACGCTGGCGTTACCGGCCTGGCCGAGGCCATCGAACGGACCGGTGCAGTCGGCCGGGTTGGTGATGAACTGGTTGAGGCTGCCGGAGTCTGGACCGACCGGGCCCGGGCTCCACGTCGAGGGGTAACCGGTGATGTCAACGCGGATCGGGAAGTCGTTCGTGTCGATGGCGACCGACCACTCACCGGTTGCGCTGGTCGTGGCGGTGAACACATCGCCCTGCGCATCGGTGACGGTGACCGTCAGATCGGCGACACCGGCGTCTGGCACGGCGGCGTATTCGGACGAAATGTACGAGTAGTCCTCGATCCGTTCACCGTCAGCGTCGTAGTCCTGGAAAACGACACCACCACAGGTGGTGGGTGCGGCAGACGCAGGTGCAGCGGAGGAGAGAACCAGGCCGCTGAATGCGACGAGGAGCGCCAAGATGGCGCGCGGTGCGCTGTGTGCCACCACGCGCACCAAAGAGGAGGGGAAGCCTGAAAACGTGTTCACAAGCCATGTATCGGCGCCGAAACCCTCAGATAAACGACTCAGTGCGACCTTTTTCGACGCAGATTTGACGTATCTGCTTCACCAATCATCTCGATGCATTCCTCTATCGACGCTGGTCCGCCGGATTCAAGGGCGATTCCCAAAATTCCTGTCGAGTTGATCAATTCTAGGCATCGCGTTTCGTCGGTACGATTTCTTTGGTGAACCTCGCCGCTGGCCGCCATGGTGGAGATGGTCAGGCGATCGCAGCAGCGCTCGGCCTCGACCCCGCTTCGATCCTCGACCTCTCCCAAAGCATGAATCCTGCGGCGCCCGACGTCGGACAGATCGTTGCTCGACACCTCGACTCGGTCGGCCACTATCCGAACCCCGTCGATGCCACCGACCTCCTCGCTCAACACCTCGGGGTCGAGACAAAACGACTTCTCCTCACCAACGGTGGGAGCGAAGCGATCACGATCGCGTCAACCGAGCTCGGCGGACGTGTTCGTTCCGAGCCCGAATTCGCCCTTCACCCGCGCAACTCAGAAGGCCCGATCTGGCGAAGCGACCCCCACAACCCAACCGGACACCTGGCTGGCGACGACGATCACGCCGACGTATGGGACGAAGCCTTCTATCCGCTCGCGACCGGGCAGTGGACAGCGCACCGCAAAGGCACCGTCGTTGGGTCGCTCACCAAAACCTTCAACTGTCCAGGGCTGCGGCTTGGCTACCTCATCGCCGACGATCAAGAGGCAGATGGCGCTGCTCGGTTCGCCCGCCACCAACCCCATTGGTCTATTGGATCACTCGCTCTTGCCGCTCTCCCCGACATGCTCGAGGCGTGCGACTTGAACTCGTGGCAGACCACTGTTGCTCAGGCTCGATCGGATCTCGCCGCCATCTTTGAAGGCCGTGGGTTTGCAACGGAGTCTGCCGATGCCCCTTGGGTTCTCGTGACCGCGCCCGATCTACGAAACACGCTCATGCCGTCCGGCATCATCGTTCGCGACTGCGGCAACTTCGGCATGGCCGACGTCGTTCGAGTGGGCATCACCAACGACGAAGGCCTCAATCGGCTGGCCAACGCACTCGACCACATCGACGCCCCGTGATGCTGGCTGACAGTTCGCAATCGACGGTCGAACCCCACCTGCACGGCCCCTCGACATCCCATCGAGGCGTGTTGATGTGGCGTTGGCCAACACCCATGGCAACGCTGTCCTCGGCCACGGTTCGAGGCGGTGTTCGAACCGCCACACAGCTCATGAACATCGGCGTGCCGTCGGACTTTGCCCGAACCGATCTCGAGACCTACGCCGATGAGGTGGCGGCCTCGATTGAGATGAACTCGGCTGAGAGAGGCGCACCCGGGTTCAACCGGGATGGCATCGTGCTACTCACCGCGGCCGATGTCTCAAACGCACAACGACACGCCACAACAAACGTCACTGTCGATGCGACCGTTGGCGTCTCGAAGCCCACCTGGGCGGCAGATCCCGATGGTGGTTGGAACGAGTGGTCAGCCGGCACGATCAACCTCGTGATCCAGCTCGATGTCGCGCTCGATCAAGCCGCCGCCGTGAACGCGGTGATGACCGCAACCGAGGCGAAAACTCAAGCGATGATCGAGGCTGGCATTCCGGGGACGGGAACCGCAAGTGACGCCATCGTGCTCGCCTGGCCCATCGCTGACGGTGTCCGGGTCGAGCGATTTGCTGGCCCTCGATCGAACGTTGGAAGCCAGGTCGCCATCGCCGTTCATGCTGCGATCACCCGCGCAATCAACACCCACCCGCCTGACCTGAGCCCACCGATCTCGAACCCACCGAACGCGGCCACGACCTCTGAGAGTCCTCGATGACCATCGCCACTCGCTGCGGAGCCGCTGCCGCTGGCCTTCTCATCGATCGGATCGTTGGTGAGCCGCCGACAGCCGTTCATCCGGTTGTGTGGTTTGGCACGACGATGCATCACGTCGAGAACGCACTGTGGGCAGATCGACGACTGCCGGGCGCCGCCTACGCCACCACCGGCCTCGCGATCGGAGCGATCGCCGGTGCCGCCATTCGGTCCACCACAATCGCCGTCGCCGTATCAACTGCCGGCAACATGTTGCGAACGACGGCGACCGACATCGGAATGGTTGTCGAGACGGGCGACGTCGATGCGGCACGCGCTGAGCTGCGCTCTCTCGTCGGTCGAGATCCGTCACATCTCGATTCCTCGGGAATCGCTGCCGCAGTGATCGAATCCGTTGCGGAAAACAGTGTTGATGCCGTCATCGCGCCGGTGTTCTGGGCGGTTGTCGCCGGGGCTCCCGGAGCACTCGGCTATCGGGCAATCAACACGATGGATGCCATGGTCGGCCACCGCAGCACTCGGTTCCGACACTTCGGCACCGCCGCAGCCCGTCTCGATGATGTAGCAAATCTCATACCTGCTCGGGTCTTCGCCAGCCTGGTCGCTCTCTCCCGGCCCGATCGCGCCGCAACGATCGCGCGCATCGTTCGACGAGACGCTCGTGCCCACCCGTCGCCCAACGCTGGCGTCGCTGAATCGGCGATGGCCGCTGCGCTCGACGTCGAACTCGGCGGTCCATTGCGCTACGGCGATCGCGTCGAGCTGCGGCCGACACTCGGCGACGGAACCAGACCCGCACCAACCGACATCAAGGGCGCGGTCGAGATCGCCGGGCGGGCTGAAGTGATCACGGTTGGTGTGCTCGGTGTGATCGGTCTCGTGAGCCGACTTCGTCGACGGCACCGCTGATGAACGGGACACCGCCAACCAGATACAGAGTTCCTTGACACACGGGCGAAGCGCGCTTAGTTTCCGATCTGGTTAATTAACCAACTAGCAAAACATGCTGCTGATGCCGACACTCACCCTCTCCACCGACCTCGACGACGACCGCCTGGACGAAACGTTTGCGGCCCTCGCCAACGCCACGCGTCGAGCCATCCTCGCCCGACTATCCGAGGGCGAGGCGAGTGTCAACGATCTCGCCGAACCGTTCGACATGACACTTCCCGCCATTTCAAAGCATCTCAAAGTGCTGGAGAAGGCCGGACTCATCACCCGAGGACGTCGCGCTCAATACCGGCCCTGCACACTCGAGACCGAGCCGCTGCAAATGATTGCCGACTGGGCCGAGCACTACCGCCCGATTTGGGAAGACCGATTCGACCGTCTCGACGCCTACGTCAAGACGATCCAACATGAAGCGCCGAATCTGGACGCTTCACGAAACAAGGAAACGAAGACATGAACGAGAACGCCACCAAAGACGTCCAGATCGAACGAACCTTCGATGCTTCGATCGACCTGATCTGGTCGATGTGGACCGAGGCCGAGCACTTCGCCAACTGGTACGGCCCGATGGGCGCCTCAATCCCGAAGGCCGAGATGGATGTGACCGTCGGCGGCCGTCGCCACATCGGGATGGAGATGGAAACCCCCGGCGGCCCGATGCAGATGTTCTTCATCGGCGAATACCGCGAGATCGACCCAAAGACGCGCCTCGTCTACACCGAGCAGATGGGTTCGGAGGACGGCACGCCGATGACCGCTGAACAGATGGGCATGCCGGCCGATTTCCCGATGGAAACCCACGTCGTCGTGGAACTCGAGGACCTCGGCAGCTCGACCAAGATGACCATGACCCACGTCGGCGTTCCCGCCGACTCCCCCGGCGGCCAAGGATGGAACATGGCGATCGACAAGCTGGTCGCTCGAGTCGAGTCGCTTTCGTAGCGGACACGGGGATGCACACCCCTGCATCCTGAAGCTTTCCAACCTGAAACGCGCCACGGCCCAACGCTGCCCCCAAAGGCGGCCGACGAAGGCAGAAACCCTTGCCGTCGACGCAATTGTCCGTACAATGCTCGACAATCGATCGCAAGGAGTCATCCGATGACTGGAATGTCGAAGCGAACTGTTGCCGGCGTGGCGGCGATCATCATGATCGCCGCCAGCTGCGGCGGTTCTGAGAGTGCTGACACCAACCCGACGGCGTCTGTCGAAGCAAACACGGGCCTGCGCCTGATCTCGGCCGATGAAGGGGCAGCACTGCAGAGTGCCCCACCGGCCGACCTCGTCATCCTCGACGTTCGCACGCCTGAAGAGTTCGCTGAGGGCCATCTCGATGGTGCGGTGATGATCGATTTCTACGACGCCGATTTTGCCGAACAGCTCGCAGGGCTCGACCCCGATGTGCCCTATCTGCTGTATTGCCGCTCCGGCAACCGAAGCGGCCAAACCATCGAGGTGATGCGCGAACTCGGCTTCACCGATGTGGCCGACATCGATGGCGGCATCCTCTCGTGGAGTGATGCAGGGTTGCCAACGGTCGCGCCGTGAGCCGATCGACCATCGGCTGGATCTGGGTCGGCGGGCAGGCTGTTCTTCTCGGCGCTCTCATCATTCTCCCCGGCAGAGACGACTGGGCGACCCCCGGGTGGCTCGTCGGCATCGCAGGCCTGGCCTTCTTTGGCGGCCTCGCCATCGTCGGACTGGCGGCCCTCGGGCTCGGCACGTCGCTCACCCCAACGCCGGTTCCCACCCAGAACGGTTCGCTCAAGACCGGCGGCTTCTACCGCTATGTCCGCCATCCGATCTACACCGGTGTGCTGGCCGTGGTCGCTGGCATGACGTTGCGGTCCGGCAGTTGGATCCATCTCGCCCTCGCGGCGATCACGATCGTGTTCTTCGATCGCAAGGCGGCCTGGGAAGAGGCGCAACTCACGGAGCGTTTTCCGGATTATCCGGCCTATGCAGCGACGACCCCAAAGTTCGTTCCCCAGCCCTGGCGCTGATCAGTCGATCCGATCACTCAGCCTGGTCACGTCAGCCCGTCCTGCGTGAATCTACGATTCACCGGCAATCAGTGCCTCGCCATATTGCTGCTCGGTGATCACCCCGCCGTGTTCGGCGGCTTTGCCTTGGTCCTTCTCCGGCAGATACTCCTGCATGCCGTCGATCCGTTTCCAGGTCGCGAAGGGCTGCTCGCCATCGGCGTTCGGGACGTACTTCGACGTCGCCACCCGAGCGTGCGGATGGATGTAGCGAGCACAGTTCACGAAGGCACAATCGATCGACGCTCGCACCACGCCGATACAGCCCGGGTACGCCGCCATCAAGGCATCGTCGGCATCGAAGCTCGCCGTCGCCTGCACACGAACGCGGTGAGGCGTTTCGAAGTCGATGAACAACATGCCGATCTTCGCTGTGGCTTCGATGTTTCCGACCGATAAGAACATGCCGTTTCCGTCATAGATGGGGAAGGCAAGCGTCGAAGGATCGATCACCGTGACCGTCCCGACGCCACCACCCTTGTAGCTGACGGTCGGCTCACCGGCGCCGTTCACCGTCGACAAGAAGAAGAAGTCTCGCGAGCTGACGAACCCCGCGGCGAAGTCGTCGAGTTCCTCGACCACGATGGCCGCCTCGAGTGCCTGGGCCAACGGCGTTGTATCGAACTGATCTTGCACGGCGCGCTGGGCCTCGGTGTAGAACGCTTCGCCATCACTCATCGATCGATACCAATCGCGCAACTACCAATTGCGTGGTTCGCTCGCCGTGCAGCGTGCCTCGCTCGATCGTCGGCATGCATCATCGGAGGACCTCGTTATCTCGGGGGTGAATCGCGCCGGGGTGGACCGCGTTCTTGAGTCTCGGCCAGGCTCGCCTGCGACACAAGTCCCCTCCCCCACCATCGCAGAACCTGTCTCGTTGTCATGAGGTTCTCTACGATCGACCGATGGATCTTGGACTCACGGGCCGGACGGCGTTCGTATCGGGTAGCTACCGAGGCACGGGGGCCGGCATCGCGGCCGTGCTCGCGGCCGAAGGCGCTCATGTTCTTGTCCACGGCTTCGAGCCAGGCCAACCAGATGCGGTCGTCGACTCGATTCGCGAGGCTGGCGGCTCCGCCGACGGCATTGTGGCCGACCTCATGAGCGACGAAGGCCTCGACACGATCGGTGACCAGCTCGCTTCCGTCGACGTGCTCGTTAACAACTACGGCTCGCCGTCGAAGTCATCCTGGAGTTCCACCGACGCCTGGGCCGACGAGTGGAATCGCAATGTGATGGTGGGCGTTCGTTGCACGCAGCTGGCGATACCGGGTATGCGGAGTCGTGGTTGGGGTCGGATCATCTTTCTCGGCACCGTCGGCACGCGCATGCCGGGCGATCGAAACGTTGGCTACTACACCGCAAAGGCGGGCCAACCGGCAATGGTCCGAACCCTGGCTCAGGAGCTGCGCGGAACTGGCGTGACCGCCAACCTCGTGAGCCCTGGCATGATCGCAACACCCGAGGTGAAAGAGATGGTCACCCGACGAGCAAAGCGAGACGGAGCTGGTGGCTCGTGGGATGACGCCCAGCGTTGGGCACTGGCGAAGACGATGCCAAACCTGACCGAGCGCATCCCCGAGCCGATTGACATCGGCCGGGTCGTTGCCTTCGTCGCATCCGAAGCTGCCTGGCACATCACCGGGTCAGATCTCGCCGTCGACGGTGGCGCGATCGACGCGTGACGCCTGACCGCACGACAACCGTCCACGGTTTTGTTCAAGGCTTCGGCCGTTCGGTACCGTCGTGTCGCTCATCGTTGCTGGGCGTCAGCGGAGCGAGGACAGACTTTGGGAAGCGATGGGGCGATACAGAGCGGCGGTGCTGATCCGTTCGCTGCTTACCGAGCGCTGCTCGATGGTGGCCCAGAACGAACCAATGTCGCGCTTGAAGACTCGGCCCGAGCGGCGCACCATCTCCTTCATTCGATCGCAACGCCCGTCTTTATCAAAGACAACGACTCTCGTTTTGTTGCGTGCAACGCCGAGTTCGCGGCCTATGCAGGGCTCACGCCAGCCGAGGTCATCGGGCTGACGGATCAGGACATGCCGTGGGGACCGGTTAGTGGCGCCACCTACGTCAACTGGGATCAGCATGTGCTCACCACCGGAGAACCGGTCACCGGGATCGAAGAGCCGATTCTGACCGCCGAGGGCTCAACCCGCTGGCTTGAAACCGACAAGGTGCCGCTCACCAATGATGAGGGAGCCACCATCGGTGTGATCGGCAGCTTCCGTGACATCACCGATCGTCGCGAGTTGCGACAGACCCTGCTCGACATGGCGACTGCTGTCGCAACGATCGAGAACATGGACGCGCTGCTCGACGAGGTCGTGGCCAGCATCCAACGAGTCCTCACAGCAGAAATGATCGCTGTCCTCATGGTTGGTGACGACGGCAACTTCGAACTCGAACGGCACGTCACCTGCCCGGACTTCGACGTGTCGGCCGCATCCAGCCTTGATTTCTCTTGGTTGAGCCCGCTCCTTCATGCCGGTGTGCAGAATGGGGCAACACTCACCGCCGGCGCGGGAGACCGCCTTGGCCCAGCGCAATCGACGTTGGCTGCGGTGATGGTCGTTTCAGGCAAACCCGTCGGTCTCCTCCTGCTCGAGAGCAGCACACTCAACTTGCTCGCCCCGAGCAGCGCCCATCGTCTTGGAGCCATCGCGGGCCAGGCGTCGGCCACGATCTCTGCGCTCGACCGCTCGAGCGATGCCGAATTGAACGGGGCGGACGACGAGCGAGAACGACTCGCTCAAGAACTCCACGACTCGGTGCTCCAGACTTCGTGGAGCGTTTCGTTGCTTGCCCACGCAGGTCTGCAAGCGGTGGAGCCCGACCATCCGACCGAGCGGATCTTTCAGCGAATCAAGGTGGCTGCGAACCAAACCCAAGACGCCACTCGGTCACTCGTGCTCGACCGCAGTCCGTCCGAGCTCGCACGAATTCCACTGCGTGAGCTCGTCGACAACGCCATCACAGCCTTCTCCGACCTCACGACCACAACGGTCTCGACAACGATCGAAGACGTCGATGCGGATCCCGAGGAGCGCATTGCCCTTTATCGCATTGCCCAAGAAGCGCTCAACAACGTGCTGCGGCACGCTCACGCAACCGAGGTATCCGTTCAGCTCGAACGTGGCGTCTCATCTGGCAAACCAACGATCAACTTGGTGATCAGCGACAACGGTGTCGGATTCGACTCGACGATCTCGCGACCGGGGCACCTCGGCCTCGGCATCATGAGCTCTCGCGCTCAGAAGGTCGGCGGCAAGCTGACGATCCGTTCGTCGCCGGGTGAAGGCACGATCATCACCGCCAAGTCCGCCCAACTGACTCGGGGCCTCACGTCTCGCGCACCGAAGCGCGAAACACGTCAGTTCTCTCGCCCCGGTTCTCCGCGCAGCTCATCGCTCTGAGGCGAGCCGAGCAGCGGTGAGCGTGAAGCGAGCGAGACCTACTCGATCTCCCAAATCGAGAGCAGCGGGCCGTCGCCTGCAAACGTGAGGTCGCCGTCGCCATCGAGGGTGAGATCCGAGGCGTTGACGATCCCTCGGGCTTCGGACGCCCGAAGGAGCTGTGCGGAGATCACACACGGTTCGGTCCTCGAGCGAGCAGCTCGGACAAGCAGCCGTTGATCAGCGGTCTCCCGAAGAAAGAGCACCGCATCGGGTTCGGTGTGAACCCAGCGGAACCCACCCCGGCGTAGTGCATCGCTGTTGTTTCGGACGGCGATCATCGATTGATACCAGTCGAGAAAGCGACGATCCCACGTTGTCTCGTCCCATGGCATCGTGCATCGGGCCCGCTCCGACGTTTCGCCCGTCAGCCCAACCTCGTCGCCGTACAAGAACGTCGGCGCACCGGGCATGCACAGCAGCAACCCAAATCCCACCATCGCCACCTCATCGCTGGTGCACATCGTTCGCCATCGGGCGGTGTCGTGTGAACCGAGCAGGCTCATCGAACTCATCGTGACCTGCCACGGGGTTGCAGCTCGAATGGCGTCCATCGACGCAGCCATCTGCACGCCATCACGCGGGGGCTGGCCTGGGCCAGGCATGAAGGCGCTCAAGGAGGTGAACTCGCCGAGCCAGGAAACGATCGGCCGGGTGAGACCGGCGTAGTTCATGACACCGTGCCAGCCATCTCCCGCGGCGTCGAGCGTTGCGTCAAAGAAGTGCTCACCAACAAGCCAGCGATCGGGAGCGTGATCGTCCATCGTCGATCGAGCGATGCGCGCCACCTCATGGTTCATGTCGAGTGCGCCCAACCGGCCGGTCATGTTGGCCACGTCGATGCGCCATCCGGCCATGTCGAACGGTGGGGCAAGGTAACGAGCGAGAACTGAGTCTTCGCCTTCGTAGTAACGGCGTCTGAGCTCGGCACTGCGGTGGTCGAGCTTCGGAAGACTCGAGATCCCAAGCCAGCTCTCGTAACGATCCGGGTGCTCGTCGAAGAAGTAGAAGCCGGCTTCCGCTGACTCGGCATCGTCTCGCGCTGCGGTGAACCACTCGTGCGCATCACCCGTGTGGTTGAGGGTGAGGTCGGTCATCACCTTGATGCCGCGTTCGGCCGCAACCGATGACAGCCGTGCGAGCGCCGCATCACCACCGAGCACGGGATCGACCTGGCCAAACGTTGATGCGTCGTAGCGATGATTGGATCGTGCTGGAAAGACCGGCGTGAGATAGATGCCGCCGATGCCGAGCCCGACGAGATGATCGATCCGCTCGACGACGGCGTCGAGATCACCGCCATACATCTGGGTCATCGCGTCCTGACCGTCGGCGATCGGGTCACCCCATTCAGACCACTGCGCCCACGACGTATCCGTGTCGTGGCGATCGTGGGCATGGCGACCGGTCGTTGCGAAACGATCAGGGAAGATCTGATACCAAACGACGTCGGGAACCCACTCGGGCCCACCACGATCGATGAGCAGGCGGAAGTCATCCCGATCCGTTGGGTCGTGGTCGATCAGGCCAGCACCGGTCAACCATCGAGGGCCGGCGGCGGTATCGAGGTGAAACCGGTAGTTGTGCACCGGCTGGGTGCATTCGAGCTCGAACCGAAGGAGGTCGCCGTCGCGCACTCCCTCGTTCCAAAACTGCTCGACATCTCGCACACCTCGCAGCCATCCGCCATCGACCCCGAGTCCACCGGCACCAACGTCGGGGAGCTCAACCACGAGTTCGACCCGTTCATCCAACGTCGGTCGAGGCGACGACACGTAACGGGCCGACGAATCGTGGTGAGGATGTTCAAGCACGATGCTCAGCCCTTGACTGCACCAGCGGTCAGGCCGGAGACGATGTACTTCTGGAGGAAGAGAAACAGCACAACAACCGGGATCCCGGCCATGACCGAACCTGCTGCGAACTGGCCCCACTCGCCACCCTGGCCATCGATGAAGCGGAACATGCCAATGGCGAGTGTGTACTGCTCCGGATCACCCTGGCCGAGCACGGCCGAAGCAACGAGGAACTCGTTGAGGGTGAAGACGAACGTGATGAGCGCCACCACCGCAAGGATCGGCGCAGCGAGCGGCAAGATCACGCGGAAGAAGATCTGAGCGTGGCTTGCACCGTCGATCAACGCTGACTCGTCGAGATCGCGCGGGATCGTGTCGAAGTAGCCCTTGATGAGCCATGTGTTCACGCCGAGTGCGCCGCCCAGATAGATGATGAGCAGCATCATCCGCGAGCCGAGTCCGAGCGATGGGAAGACGCTTCCGATGTCGCTCACGAAGACGAACATGGCGACGAAGAGCAGCGTTGTCGGGAACATCTGAATCAACAAGATGCTGAGCAGCCCGGCCCGTCGACCAGCAAACCGCATGCGGCTGAAGGCGTAGGACGCGAACGATGCGAGGGCGGTGTTGGCGAGCGCCGCACCACCGGCGACGTAGAGCGTGTTCTTCAGCCACGCAAGAAACGGGGCCTCGGTTCCGTTGAGCAACTCGGTGTAGTTGATCAGCGAGAACTCCGACGGCAAGAGGCCGGAGCCGCTGAGTGTTCCCGCCGCGTTGAGCGACGACGAGATGATGAACAGCACGGGGAACAGCGCGAACACAAGTGCACAAACTCCGACGAGGTGGCGCCATCCGATCGCGGTGAACCACTTGGTGAATCGGGTCATTTAGATCTCCTCCAAGCGGGCGGTTTTTCTGAAACCCCAAGCGCTGAAAAGCGCGACGTGCACAAAGATCAGAATCGAGATCGCCGTTGCGAAGCCGAGGTCTTGGCCACGGCCACTCTCGAAGGCGAGGCGGAACGTGTAAGAGACAAGGATGTCTGTGCTGCCAGCCGGTGTCTGTGAGCCAGCGATCGGTGGTCCACCGCGGTTCAAGAAGTAGATGACGTTGAAGTTGTTGAAGTTGAACGCAAACGACGAGATCAAGAGCGGCGCAACAGCGACCAGCAAGAGAGGGAACGTCACCGCTCGAAACGCTTGGCGGCCGTTGGCGCCGTCGACGTTGGCCGCTTCGGTGAGTTCCTTCGGAATCGACTGAAGCGCTCCGGTGCAGACGAGGAAGAAGTAGGGGAAGCTCAGCCAGGTACTGACGAGCAGAACCGAGGCGCGAGCCATCCACGGATCGGTCAACCACGGGATGTCGGCACCGAGGAGGTCGTTGATGATTCCGAAGCGACGATTCATCATCCCCTGCCACACAAGCACGGTCAGAAATGACGGCAGCGCGTACGGGAAGATGAGCAACGATCGGTAGATCCGTTTGCCTCGTAGATCAGGATGATCGAGCGTGATCGCGAGCAACATGCCAACGGCAAACGAGAACACGACCGTGCCGACGGCGAAGACCCAGTTCCACACGAAGACTCGCAGGAAGGGTCCGCGAATCGCCTCGGAGGCAAAAACCCGTCGATAGTTCTCGAACCCGACACTCACCTCCCAGCCGGGGTTCAATCGCGTCCCATCGTCGGCTTGATAGAAGCCGTCGACCGGCCGGTACACCACACCGGTCTCAACGTCGGTGATCGCATCGACGGCCGGGTCGAACTGCAGTCGATAGCCAACGAGATTCGCTCGGTTGAGGGTGGCGAGGCGGATGATTCCCTCGTCGGTCGGCACCTCGAGCTCGGCGAAGTCCGATTCGAGGTCCGCGAGATCGCCGAGCGTCAACGCGGTGAATCCGTCCGCCGACTCCACTCGGTCGCCGTCGAAGACAATGTCGTTTGCCTCGACCGTTCCATCTTCGGTGCCAAGCAGAATCGTTGGCGGATCGGTGCGGTCGTCGGTGAGGATCAGGCCAAGCGTTCCATCGGCGTTCGTCGCAGCCCGTGACGTGAACGACACGTCGCTCTCGGTCGAACCGATCGACGTGGCGATCACCTGCTCGGTGGCCGCCTCTTTGTCGAGGATGTTGCCCGTACCGAGATTCGTCGAGGAGATGTAGGCCGTGTACATCACCGGGTAGAGCTGGAAGGCCAGCAAAAGAAGCGTGCCGGGAAGCAGGTACTTCACCGCGATGGACCAGCGGGCCCGGCTGAGGTAGATCACGTCGATCGCCACGGTCGCCACCACGACGAACACCACGCCGAGCCAGACACCCTCGGGGATCAATCTCCCGAGCGCCCAGATCGACGTGGCGTTCAGCGTGCCGAGTAGAACGATCTTGGTGATCAGCCCGATCGACAGACCGAGCAGTGCGCCGGATCGGTTCGCGGGCCTCATCGGCACATCCGAAGAGTTGGAGCCGGGGTCGACTGAGTCAACGGGCTCATCGACATCGTGTTGTGACATCGAGAGTCCTTCGTCGTCGGTCGACCCCGGTTCCATTGGGGAGATCAGCCCTCAGCGATGAGGGTGCGGATTTGATCAGAGGCACTCGTGAACGCATCTTCGCCGGTGCTTTCACCCGACAGGATCAAGGCGTAGGCGTCGGTCCAAGCCGACCACACCGAGCCCATCTCAGGGATGGCCGGAAGCGGTTGACCGTTCTCGCCGGCCAAGCCGAAACCTTCGATATCGGGATCACCAGCAGCCGCGTCGAACGCTGCGGTGTGAGCGGGTGGACGACCGCCGGCTTCGAACAGGCCAGTCTGTGCTTCCTGCGTCGACATGATCTCGGTGATGAAAGTCTGGGCAAAGAGCGGGTTCTCGGCATTCGCCGAAACCATGAAGCCCTGCACACCGACGAATGGAGCCGCGGTGGTTCCTGCCAGCGGCGGAATCGGCTCGACGACGTAGTTCACACCCGTCGCTCCAAAGCCACGATCGGGGTCGGAAACGGCCCAGGGACCCGTGATGGCAAACGGCGCGTTGCCTTGACCGAAGCTCTCGATCATCACGTCATAGCTGAGGCTCGGCGAAAGGAAGCCGGACTCGGTCCATGCCTGGAACTGCGCACCAGCTGCCAGACCACCCTCGGAGTCGATACCGATGTCGTCAGCGTTGTAGCTGCCATCATCGTTGAGCCCGAAGAGGTAACCACCGGCGGCGGTGAAGAGCGGGAAGTTGTGGAAGGGGTCACCCGGATCGTTCTGGACGGCGAGCGGGATCTCAGCATCGCCAGCTGCCACGACGTCGAGCGCAATCTGCTCGAGTTCTTCCATCGTGGCCGGGCTGTCCGGGACAAGATCAACGTTGCGGATCAACGCAATGTTCTCGATCGCATACGGGACGCCGTAGAGCTGCCCCTCATAGGTCATCGCGTCGATCGCAACCGGCGAGAAGTCGCCGGAGTTTGGAAGGTCGACCGGAGCGAGCAGCCCGGAGGTGACGAGCTGACCGAGCCAGTCGTGGGCGCCGATGACCACATCGGGGCCTTCACCAGCGGGACCGGCGGTCTGCAGGCGATCACGAATGTCGCCAAAGTTCACTTCCTGCACAGCGACGGTGATGCCGTTCTCTTCGCCGAACTCCTCAGCGAGCGGAAGGATCACCGGCGTGCGGGTGTCGTCTGCCCAGATCACGAGGTCGGCATCGGCGCGAACGATCGGTGCCTCTTCTTCCTCCATGGCCTCGTCGTCGGCCGCAGCTTCTTCCTCGGCCTCGTCCTCCGGCTCGTCGGCAGTTTCGTCCTCTGCCTCCGCGTCGTCGGCTTCTTCGTCGTTGGCTTCTGATTCGGTTGTTTCGGTATCGGCGTCAGTGCCGCTGTCGGCGCTATCCGAGTCACTTCCGCACGCAGCGGCGATGAGCATGAGTGTCATCAGCAGCGCGATGAGCAGCTTCGATCGTTTGAACACGGTCTCTCCTGGATTTCGGGCGTAGAAGTCTCGAGGCCAAGAAGGCGCTCGAGCATTGACTGCGAGGGGTGTCTTCACCCGCCGCAAGTAGGCCGAACGGATCAGCCACATCCAGAAAGCTATTGAAAGATTTCAGAAAGATCAACAGATCTTTCATGGAATTCTCTTTCGGTCGGTCGATACACTGTCCGAGCGATGAGAGGAACGTGGCGGCAATGACGGGATCGATAACAACAAGACGCCCCCCGCTTCGTGATGTCGCTCGCCGGGCAAAGGTCAGCGAACCGACCGTCAGCCGTGTCCTCAACGGCAGAGAAGGTGTCGCACCAGCAACGCGCGATCGCGTGCTAGCCGCCCTCACTGAATTCGGCTACACCGCCGTGCCCGAACCCGCTCGAACACGGCGGGGCGCGGTTGGCATCGTCTCCGCCGAGCTCACCAACCCCGTCTTCGCGTTGCTCGTTCACGAGATCGTCGAGCGGCTCGCCCACCACGGGATGGTCGCCACGGTCGGCGTGGCGGCAACCGGCCTCGCAAGCGAAGAGCGCTACGTGCAAGAGTTCAGCGAATCGAGCGTCGACGGTGTTGTGTTCATCGCCGGGCGTCATGCTGAACAAGACGCCGACCTGTCGTCCTATCAACAACTGATCGACAACGGCGTTCCGATCGTGTTGGTCAACGGTGGACCCGTCGCCTTGCCAGTCCCGCAAATCCGTTGCGACGAAACCCAGGCTGCGCAGCGGGCCATGGAACATCTCATCGCACTCGGCCACACCTCGATTGGTTGTGTGCTCGGTTCAACTCGCTACCTCGCGACCGCCCGCTTCATCACCGGCTACAAACGCGCCTCGATGCGAGCGGGCCTCAACCTCGGCGACGAAACGGTCGCTCATTCGGTCTTCACCTACGAAGGTGGGCGCGCCGGCGCCACGCGCCTGCTCGACAAGGGCGTGACAGCGATGATCTGTGGCAACGACCTGATGGCACTCGGGGCCATCGGCGCATGCCGAGCTCGCGGACTTGACGTTCCAAACGACGTGTCGATCATCGGCTACGACGGAACCGACTTCACCGCGACGGCCGACCCTCCCCTGACCACCATGCGTCAGCCGTTCACCGACATGGGCGAACTCGTCGCCGATGCACTCGTCGCCCAGATCGAGGGATCGAGTCGATACCTCGACACCTACGTCTTCTCCCCCGAGCTTCTCGCCCGAAGCACCACCGGCCGAGTCCCCAACTAGTTCAGGGGACCGTGCACGAGTGCTCAATGTTGACGACCTCCTTCAGCTCGTGGATCGAGCGTTCGAGGTCACCGGTGCAGACACACCGCCCTGGCCTGACCCGCACCCGGAACGACTGCCAGATGACGAGGAGTATTCGCGCGTAACCAACACTGCGAAGTGGCGCATCGTGAGCGCCCGGGCCGACGCCTGGATGACGGCATTCGAAGAAGCTCGCATCGCCGTCGTCGAGGCAGGTCCGGTCCACTGGATCGCCGAACCCGGCATCGACATCACGCGGGTCAACATCGCACGGCCTCATGTCTCCGGCGGGCTTCCGGTTGTCTTCGCCCGCCATGCGATCGCCGGAGTCGACGACGCAGTCGTCATGGTCGGCGTCGGCGACCCAACCGTCCCCTTCACCTCCATTCCTAACTGCGGCTGCGACGCCTGTGACAGCGGATCAGACGATGCGATCGAACAGCTCGATGACTACGTCATCGGAATCGTGACCGGTCAGTTCCGACGGCTCACTCGACGAGACCAAACCGTCACCGTGATCTCCGGTCAGGTACGACAATCGAACGGCACTCGCCGGGCACCGAACATCGACCGGGTACTCGCCAATCCACGAGGCTGGACCGAGATCACCGGCCCAAGCTGGTTGCTGACGGATCCCGATCCCACGATCTCTCGCCCCTGAGAGCCTTTGGGGATATCCCCCTCTTCAGAAATCGATCGCTGGCGGACACTGACCTTTCACCCCAACGAAAGGCCAACCATGTCCACCACGATGACCCCAAGCGCACCCTCCAAAGGCGCAACGTCCACGAACGCCGCTGCGAGCGCGCCGAGCATCCGTGCCGTGGCATCAATCATCATGCTTGGGCTCGTCGTCATCGCTGGTGTTGTTGTTGCACCGGCATCCGGCATCGCCGCACTTGTCTGCCTCGCAGGCTTCGTCGCCTTCGCACTCAAGGCCAACAGCCTCGGCCAAACGGCAGCGGCTATCTACCTCGACTGATCGACCGGCAACTCACCTTGGTTCCAACGTTCATGGGTCAGACCGCAAACGACGGGTTGGATCCCTAATGGCTTTCGTTGGGTTGAGTTCAGAGGACACCATCACCCAAAACGCACGAGCGCCCCGTCGGACGAATCCGACGGGGCGCTCTCAGTTTTTCAACTCACTCTTCGATTCACGCCTCGACCTAGACGGGCAGGCGTGAGTCGATCAGGCGAGATCGAAACGATCAGCGTCCATCACCTGAGCGAAGGCTGCGCAGAACTGGTTGACGAAGGTGGCTTCGCCATCATCGGCTGCGTACACATCGGCGACCGCACGAAGGATCGAGTTCGAGCCGAACACGAGGTCGTTGCGGGTACCCGTCCAGTCACCAGCCTCGAAGACATCAGCGGCACTCGCTGAAGCCGACCAGTTGGTGGCCGGATCCATCAAGTTGACGAAGAAGTCGTTGCTGAGCGTGCCGACACGGTCGGTCCACACTCCGTGGCCGTCGTTGCTGACACCGAGGACACGCAGACCACCGACGAGGGCAGTCATCGCGGGGACGCCGAGGTCGAGCAGCTGCGCCCGGTCGACGAGCGTGTGCTCGGCGACATGACTGGAGCCCTTGCCGACGACGTTACGGAAACCATCGTTCTTCGGCTCGAGCCATGCGAATGACTCGATATCGGTCTGCTGCTGGGTGGCATCACCACGACCGGTGCTGACAGCGACGGTCACATCGTGACCAGCGGCCTTGGCAGCGGCTTCGACGGCTGCAGCGCCACCGAGAACGATGAGGTCAGCCATGGAGACCGACACACCGACGCTCGACTGCACACCCTCGAGCACGGAGAGCACACGGGTGAGCTGAGCCGGCTTGTTGGCTTCCCAGGAAACCTGGGGCTCGAGACGAATACGGGCGCCGTTTGCGCCGCCGCGACGATCGCTCTGGCGGTAGGTGGAGGCCGAGGCCCATGCGGTTTCGACGAGCTCGGTGATCGTGAGGTCGGTCGCCATGACGGCGGCCTTCACGGTGGCGACGTCAGCATCGCTCAGTTCGGTTCCTGCGGGGACCGGGTCCATCCACAGCAGTTCCTCGTCGGGAACCTCTGGGCCGATGAAGTTGGCGGCCGGGCCAAGATCACGGTGGAGAAGCTTGTACCACGCACGAGCAAAGGCATCGTCGAGCTGCTCGGGGTTGTCACGGAAGCGCTGGGAGATCGGCCCGTAGATCGGGTCCATCTTCATCGCCATGTCGGCCGTGCTCATCATCGGAGCGTGGAAGACGTCATCGCGCTGAGCGTCGGGAACGGTGCCGGCGAGCGCCGGTGCGGTCCACTGCTTGTGACCGGCCGGGCTCTCGGTGAGCTCCCAGTCGTTGTCCATGAGCGTCTCGAGGTAGTTGTTGTCCCACTGCGTCGGGGTGGAGTTCCAGGCGCCTTCGAAACCGGAGGTGGTGGCATGGATGCCGACACCGCTCTCGAAGTCGTTCTTCCAGCCGAGGAGCTGCTGCTCCATCGGCGCACCCTCGGGTTCAGCGTTCACCATCGGCTCGGGGCCTGCACCGTGCATCTTGCCGAACGCGTGACC
>CALEWY010000034.1 GCA_937925335.1 uncultured Acidimicrobiales bacterium | reverse complement strand
TTCGTCGCGACGATGCATGCCAACAGTCGGCTTCCCGGCATCGGTGGACGGATCTCACTAAAGGCACGAAACCAGCGGAGCGACGAGTCACACCGAGCCGGGAAGACAACCACTACATCATCACAGCGCAGCGAACGGCGGGGGCCGTTCATGGCCACGGAGGCCCAGCGGTGATTCCCTCTGGGGGCCGTTGCACGGAGCTTGTCCGGCGCAAGCGCTCGGTACCCCTCGTGGGTCTTGATCAACTTGGTCGAGAGGCCTTGAGCGCTCTTGTCCATTCGAGGGCCTCGGCTCGGGCTTCGACCTCCGCTGGGATGGCGCGATAGGCCGCGTTCCAGTTTCGGAGTTTGATGAGCCCCTTGGCGAACGACGACAGGTAGGCCGCTCCGAACTTCACAACGCCCTGTTCATCCCACTGGCGAACGTGAACCAGCTCGTGTGCGAGGAGTGAACTCTCACCGTTGGTTGGCTGTTGATGGGCAAGGCACACCCATCGGCCGAGTGTGATGCCGGCGAAGCCGCCAGGCACGAATGGGATATCGACAACACGAACCGTTGCCGCCAGCTCCGGCGCGATGAGGTCGTAGGCATCGATCTCGTGGGAGGTGAGAGGGCGGATCCGTTCGCTCATGTGATTCTCAAGTCGGCGAGACCGTGTGGCTGTTGAGGGCTGGGCTGAGCAGCGCTGGTTTCGTAGAAGCTGTGTTGACGACGGGATCGGACACGGCTCATCACGGTAGTTCCTGGTGGTCGGCCCCTAGCATCCAATGGTGGCTATTCGATCTTCTCGCGGACCCCTCCTTGCACTCAGCGCAGCGCTTGGACTCGGTGCGCTCGTCGCGATTCTCCAACGACGAAACGGTGTCGCTGAGGCACCGGTTTCAGACACAAAGATGAGCTACCGCAACCTTCGTCTGGCCCGCCTCGGCGCGCGCTCGAGCGGTCGTTACGCAGTGCACAAGGCGCGGGCGACGTTTGCCTCGGCCGAACGGAGAGACGCCCTCGATACCGAGTTCCAGATTCGCACCGCACAAGACGTCACCAAGGAACTCGGCAATATGAAAGGTGCGATGATGAAGCTCGGCCAGATGGCCAGCTATCTCGACACCGGCCTGCCAGACAACGTGCGCCAAACGCTCGCATCGCTTCAGCACGACGCACCGCCGATGTCGGGCGAACTCGCAGCGGCTCAGATCGAACGCGAACTCGGCAAACCTCCGAGCGAGCTGTTTCTCGAGTGGGACCCGATCCCGATTGCGTCGGCATCGATCGGCCAAGTGCACCGCGCCATCACGCTCGACGATCGGGCGGTCGCGGTGAAGATTCAGTACCCGGGGGTCGCCGATGCAATGGAGTCCGATCTCAACAACGCCGATTGGATCTTCGGAGCCATGGCATCGTTGTTCCCCGGTGTTGAGCCTGGGCCGATCGTCGAAGAATTGAAGGACCGGCTCGTCGAAGAACTGGACTACACCGCCGAAGCCAAGAGTCAGCGCTACTTCGCCGAGTTCTTCGACCGGCATCCGTTCATCCACGTTCCCCATGTTGTCGAGCGGCTCTCGACCGAGCGCATTCTCACCACCGAGCTGGCCGATGGCGCTCGATTCGACGAGCTGTTGACCTGGAGCGACGAAGAGAAGAACCTCGCAGCGGAGACCATCTTCCGGTTCTCGTTCGGCTCGATTTACCGCCTGCACGCGTTCAACGGCGATCCTCATCCCGGCAACTACCTCTTTGAAAAGGGCGGCCGGGTCACGTTCCTCGACTTCGGTCTGATCAAGCGATTCACGCCGACCGAGACGTTGCTCTTCGAACAGCTCATCCAAGCGATGGTGATCGATGAAGATCTGCCAGCGTTCCGCACGATCGTCGAGGACAACGGACTCTTGCGTCGCGGTGCGCCGTTTACCGACGAGGAGATCGGCGAGTACTTCCAGTTCTTTTACCGCTACGTCGCCGAGCGACGCGAAATCACCATCGATGCCGAGTACGCCGCAGCTGGTGTGGCTCAACTCTTCGACCGCGAAGGGCCCCAGGGTGCGGTGCTGAAAGAACTCAACGTCCCGCCGTCGTTCGTGATCTTGCAGCGAATCACGCTCGGCCTCATGGGGTTGTTTGCGCAGCTCGAGGCGACGGCGAACTGGCGAGAGGTCGCAGAGGAACTCTGGCCGTTCGTCGATGGTCCGCCATCAACACCGACCGGGCACGCGATCGAGGCGTGGCGCCAGACCAAGAACCAAACGAGGCTCGGCATCTAGCAGGGTGCTGATCTCGCTCGGACTTTCCGCTACATCAATCACGCGATCGTGCCGATGATCAAACCATGTGGCGCCAACTCAGTGCCGGCGTTGGCGCAACGTGTTTGGCCGTCTCGGTCTGGGTCGGTATCAGCCCCTTCGCGCCGGAGCCCATCGTGTTCCCGGCTAACGATGCGCCGGTGCAGGTGTCGCAATCGGCGGCCGGTGTGATGACGCGGCTCGGAGACTCGGTCCTGGTCGAACCCATCCTGTTCGCTCCACTTGGTGATGGGCCACCGCTGAGCCGAGAGGCGTCGTTTGCGGTGTCTGCCGCCGGCCTCGTCGCTGGCTCGGATCTCGAGGATGATCGCTGGCAGATCGACCTCGTTGGGTCACCGGTGATGGCGGACCGGGTTGCGATCGGTCTCATCCAGCGAGGCGTGTCGTTCGAACGCTCGATCGAGGTCGACGTTCATGGCGACGTCGGGTCGGTTCTGAGTGGCCCGGGCTCGATCGCCGACGTTGTCGATGGCCTCCCGTCGTCATCGACGGTTGGAGCGGCAACTCAGCTCTCGACGATCGTTGAGTTGACGGGTGCGCCAGACGGCACCTTGGGCCCCGCACAGTACACATCGGTGATCGACGAACTCGCATCGATCGTTGGGCTCGACCCGATCAGTGTTGACGGTGCACCGACGATTTGGGCGCTCGATGACTTCGCCGTGATCAGCAGTCTTCCCGTCACCGACCCGCAGCGCGTTCCAGGGCTGGCCGGACAAGAACAACCAGTGGCGGTCGCCGAGGAGATCGAGCTGACGGCGAGTTCATGGACACCAGCGACCACCGGTCCGCTCGCGCCTGGCGCGACCCATCCACTCAGCCCGGAAGAGGGTGGCATCGGGTGGACGAACCGCGAAGCGCAGATTTACGACCCAACCCGAGTGCTCTTTGACGGCCGCCAGATCGAACTGTTGACCGAGCGGTCCGGGCCACCGAGTATTGATGCCCTTCCGTTCCGGTCCGGGATGGTCATCGCCGATCGCACGATCGAGTGGGGGACACTCGACGTTGACATCACCCTTCCAAGCGGCGATGGCTTGTGGCCTGCGGTGTGGTTGCTCGATGCCGAAGCATGTGATGCACCGGGTCGCTGCCCGAACTATGCCACCACCGCCTATCACGAGATCGACCTGATCGAGACAAGAGGTGATCGGCCAGCCGAGGCGGCAACGTCGCTTCACTGGTTCGAGGAGCGACTCCGATCGACGAGCGGGCTGTCCGCGATCGAACCGGGTCAACGACTGCGCATCACGGTCGAACGTCGACCCGGCATCATCGTGTGGCGGATCGACGGTGAGGTTGTGTACGTGGTCGGAGGGCCTGTCGTTGGAGGGCCTGTCGTTGGAGGGCCTGAGGTGAGTGCGGGGCCGCATCGATCTGGACCGATGCACCTGATCATCAACACGGCGGTCGGCGGCAACTACGCCGGCGGCCAACTCATTGGCCGCAATGGCGAGTGGTGGGGAGATGCCCAGGTCCCTGATTCGTTCCCGAACCTGGGATGGGACTCGGCATCGCTCACGGTGCACGGCGTTCGTTACACGCCTGTCGGCTAACTCAGCCCGGCGGTCCGGGGCGCGCCGGAAGGGCGCAATGGCCGTCGGGGCATGGGTCAGGCCATGGTCCGTCGTCTCCCAACCAGAGCTTCGGCGCATCGGTGAGCTGCTCTTCGATGAGCTCTCGAATCATGGAGACGAAGCGGGGATCGGTGCCGACCGTCGGAGCTCGATTAAGCGAAACACCAATCGACTCGGCGGTTTCGACCGCCTGGGTGTCGAGGTCGAACATCACTTCCATGTGATCGCTGATGAAGCCCAGTGGCACAAGAGTGACCGGATCAGAAGCGGAGCCGGCTTCGGTGAGGAAGTCGTTGACGTCCGGCTCGAGCCATGGGATGTGAGGTGGCCCACTTCGGCTTTGGAACACGAGGTCCCATCCGGCGTGCGGATTGGACAAACCATCGACCACAAGAGCGGCGGCGGTGCGGAGCTGGGCCTCGTAGTCGCACGTTGCCGCCATCGACTCGGGGATCGAGTGAGCGGTGAAGACGATTCGGGCGGGGGAATCGTGAGCGGCGAGCGCGGCATCGACCTTGGCGGTGACCGGTTCGATGAACCCCGGGTGGTTGTAGAAAAGCCGCAACTTGTGAAGCGAGATCGGCTTTCCGTCTCCGGCGACGGACAGGTTCTCGCGGTACTGGCGGCAGCCGCTGTAGGAACCAAACGCAGAGGTGACGAAGACGATCGCACGGTCGATGCCGTCGGTAACCATCTGGTCGACCGTGTCCGCCACGAACGGCTCCCAGTTGCGGTTGCCGAAGTAGATGGGAAGGTTGAGCCCGTGCTCGTCGAGTTCGGAGCGAAGGGCATCGATCAACGCCAGGTTCTGGTCGTTGATGGGGGAGCGCCCTCCGAACTGCTCGTACTGCGTGGCCACCACGGCCAGTCGCTCGTCGGGGACGTTGCGACCCTTGGTGACGTTGCGAAGGAACGGCATCACATCATCTGGCCCGTTCGGGCCACCGAAGGAGAAGACGAGAACAGCGGTTGAAGGAGGGGAGAGCGTCACCGGCGTAGTGTGCCGAACAGCTGAGGGAATTCAGCTACCTGCAGCGGCGAGGAAGGCGACGGGTACGCCATCGGTCTCAGGGTCGTAGCCAAGACGCTCACGAGCTTCGTCACGAGCAGCGATGACCGAGCGTCGGCTTGGTGATCGAGGAGCGAAACCAGCGGCAGCCCGTTGCTCGTCGTTCTCGCCACCCCAGAAGCCGTGCTCCCGGTTGAGGCGAGCATTGCGACGACACGGAAGGATGACCGGGCACGATTCACAGTAGGAAGCGGCGAGCGCTTCTCGCTCGACACGGCGTTCCGGGCGTTCGGCCGACGGACCGAAGAAAACCTCGGTCATTCCTTTGCACACAGCGTGATCGGCCCAGTCGAGGGTCGATTCGGGATGAAGTGTGAACTCGGTGTCCATCGGTCTTCCTTTGATCCCCCTGGTGAGTGCGGGGTAGGTCGGAACGGGGGAACTTCGACCTGGTTTCCGAATTTAGCACTAAATAAAGAAAAGTCGAGAACTTTTTGACATCCGATCAAAGATTTGTCCCCCCCCGGTGTGTTTAGGGGCGCGCAAAGGCCACGAAACACTGACCTGGCGAGCCTTTGGTGCTGTTCCTCGCTGCTGTTCGCTGGCGCTGTTCGACGGTGCTGTTAGTCAGCGAGGGTTGCTGAGAGGTGCGCGACCGATGCCGCGGCGGTGGCGGGATCGTTCGAGTCGAGCGCGCTGGAACCCAGGGCAAGCGCATCGTCGGTCGACACGATCGCCCGCCCGCCGACAAAGACCGGGATGTCTGGGTACTGCTCACGAAGCGCGGCGATCGAGTGGCTTGCGGCGGTCCGGCCAAGCGGGTGAGTGATCGTCAAACAAATGACGAGCCGGCCATCGTGGCGATTCGCGACTTCGAGAAGTGTCTCGAGAGGAGTCTCGGCGCCGAGGTCGATCACATCACAGCCGTTGGACCGTACGAGATCGGCAAACATCGAGACGGGAATCGAATGGTGATCACCCGTCGGTGCGGCGACAACAACAACACCTCGACGCCGCCCTGGCGCCCGGAACGACGGACGTACTCGCCCCAAAAGCCGTCGGGTCACGGCACTCGCTCGGTGCTCGTCGGCGATCGATCGCTGACCGTCAACCCACTGCTGGCCAATTCGGTCCATCGCCGGACCGATCACGTCGGTGAGCGCGGCGTCGGGCGTGGTTGTACGCACGATCGGGTCGATGACGTTCCACGCCTCTTCTTCCTCACCGGCAACGATCGCCTCGATGAGAGCATCGATTGCTTCGTCCGTGGGCAGGGCGTCGTCGTTGGGTCCGGCTTGAAAGGCGGTGATCGCGTCTTCGGAGACCGCCCAGCTCTTTCCGACCTTTGTTGCTTCGAGCCGTCCGAGTTGCACGTATCGGTAGGCCGTCATGTAGTGAACGCCGAGCCGGTCAGCGGCCTCAGCGAGGGTCAGGACAGAGTCCTGTTCACCTGGCCGCGCTGCGCTGGAGGAGTACGTCACGATCTGGAACCGTAGAACAACCGGGGGACAAAGCGCCGACCCGAGCGGCTGAGGGGCCTATCGTCCACCCGGTGCGTGTCGTGACTTGGAATCTTTGGTGGCGGTTTGGGCCGTGGGAGAGCCGCCAACCGGCGATCCACGCGTCGCTTGAATCGTTCGATGCTGACGTCGTGATGTGCCAGGAAGTTTTCTGCGACGCCAACGGCGATCAAGCACAGATTCTGGGCGACCTGTTCGGCTTTGATGTCGCCGCAAGTCAGCGCTCCGATGGGTCGAGATCGCCCTTCGGTAACGCCATCTTGAGCCGCTATCCCATGCTCGAGTCGCACTCGATGGCCTTGATCAACATCGACGGTGTCCCCGGCCACCGCAGTGCGGTGGCTGCGAAGGTGGAGGGGCCCCTCGGCCCGCAGTGGATGGTCACCACACACCTGGACTGGCGCTACGACGGATCGCTGCTTCGCCAACAGCAACTCGAATCGGTCATCGACTGGATCCTTGAACTCAGCGGTGAGCCGAGTGAAGACTCCCTGCCCGTGGTTCTTGGTGGCGACTTCAATGCCGTTCCCGAATCGGACGAGATCCGCCGCCTCACTGGCCTGAGCGCGCCATATCGACCGGGAATCGTCTTCACGGATTCGTGGGCTGCTGTTGGAGATGGTCCAGGCCACACGTGGACGCGTGAGAACCAGCACTCCGGTGATGCGCAGTGGCCGCGCCGCCGTCTTGACTACGTTTTCGTGTCGTGGCCCCGGCCAAAGCCAACCGGCAATGCTCGTCGTGCCATATTGGGGGGCACCGAGGGCGAGATGGGCTCGGACCATGCCGCAGTGATCGTCGACCTTGACCTTCGCGAGCCGGGTGCTCATGAACTACCAGCCACGACACACGAGAAGGGAGCCTGAACGATGACGAACCCAACAAATCCTGAACCGGGTTGGTACCAGGACCCGATGGCGCCCGGATCACACCGCTGGTGGGACGGCGCTCGCTGGACCGACCAGGTGCTCGCCGAAACATCGCAGGGCAACGGATTGTCGATGCCGTCGGACTGGTTCTCCGAGGCGATTCGTCTCGCCAGGTCTCGAGCCGGGCACCTCTTCACCATCGTGGCGTTGGTGGCGATTCCCGCAACGGTGATCTCGGGCATCTTGAGCTGGCTTGCGATCGACGGAGTGGTGATCAGCAACATTGGAGCGAACGCCGACGGCCTACCCGAAGCCACTGGCTTCGATGGGGCAAGCGCGGCTTTCGGGCTCGCATCGCTGGCCGTAACACTCATCGCCAGTGCACTGGTGGCCGCAGCGATGGCGCATCAGGTGTCGAGCAACATGGCCGCAGATGCCTCAGAGCGAGACCTGGCCGCCCGTCGATTCGCTGGTGGGGATCAAGAGGTCAGCCGATTCGAAGCCGATGCGGAGCAACAAGCCGTCGATGAGTGTCCCTGGTCGGATTCGCTTGGGTTTGTGTTTCGTCGAGCCCCAAAGATCATGTTCGTCGTGCTCGGCCCGCTCATCGGGTTCGTCATCGCCTTTGTGGTCTTGTTGGTGCTGGCGGCAGCCGTCCCACCACTGGCCCTGCTCTTCTTCTTGATGGTCCCGTTGCTCGCGTTTCTTGGGGTCCGCCTTTCGCTGGCACTTTCGGCCGCTTCGGTTGGGCCATCCAGCGTCGGGAGTTTCCGTTCCTCGTTTGGCCTCACCGACGGTGTGTTCTGGCCGGTGCTCGGACGGATCATCCTGCTCGCAATCGCAGCGTTCACGATCCAAATTTTCTCGGCGTTCATCACGGCCCCGATCACCTCGGGGTTCAGTAATTCGACCTTCGATGCCAACTCCACGGAGCTGGTATTTCGCGACCTCGTCGGCGGCAACCCCGCTGCCTACCTCGCCAGCCGCGTCCTCGGCTCGCTGATCGGCGGCGTCACCACTGCGCTCACGGCCGCTGGCATGTTCATCATCTACCGGGAACGAGGCGGCAGCCTCGATCCCAACCTCGAACCCACCCACGGCCGAGCCCTCCGCGGCGCAGCCTGAATTCGCAGGGTCTGATGAATCGTGTCCGATCAAGAGCTATTCGACGAGGAAGTGAAGGCCGAACAACGCTGGCTTGATCACGCCCATGTTTGTCTCGATGCGATGTCGAGCCGCACATCGCAGGCGCTCGAGGCAAGCGATCGGGCAGTTCGAGACGAGAACACTGCAGACGCTCGCGTTGCACAATGGCATCTCCGCAAGCGTGAGCGGGATCTCGAAGCGGGGGCTGGTCCGCTGTGCTTCGGCCGAATCGATGGTGAACCGTTCCGCGGGAATCCGGGCGAGCGTTGGTACGTGGGCCGTCGACACGTTGAAGACGGAGAGGCCAATGCTGTCGTCGTCGACTGGCGAGCACCCGTGTCCGCTCCGTTCTACCGAGCGACCGCAGTCGATCCGTGTGGCCTCGTGCATCGGCGGCGCTTCAGCCTCGACGGACGAACCATCGTCGCTCTGTTCGACGAGGATCTCACCGATCCCGAGTCGGCGAGTGCAGCTGGGTTGCCGGATCCACTCCTGGCCGAACTCGATCGAGCCCGAACCGGCCAGATGCGCGACATCGTGTCGACCATCGCCGCTGAGCAAGACGTCATCATTCGAGCGGGTCTCGATGAGATGCTCATTGTTCAGGGTGGTCCAGGCACCGGCAAAACCGCGGTTGGGCTCCATCGAGCTGCGTACCTGCTCTTTCAGGAGCGGATGTATCTCGCCGACCACAACGTCCTGGTCGTCGGCCCGAACCGGCTGTTCCTCCGCTACATCGCCGAGGTGTTGCCGTCACTGGGTGAGACCTCGGTTGTTCAGACCACCACCGAAGGCCTGATCGCTGCCAAGTTCCCGGTTCGAGAGACCGAGATGTTCGATGTTGCAGAGGTGAAGGGCCGGCTGGTGATGGCGGAGGTGCTTCGTCGTGCCGTCTTGGCGAAGATCTCCGTGCCTGACGATGGCGTCGAGCTGGCATCCGGTGTGGTGGTCATTCGTCTGGATCGCGATGAGGTGGCGCAACTTCAAAAGACGGCGCTCGCCCGCAACCTCCCATCCAACGATGGGAGAGAGGTCTTCCGGCAGGTGCTCGTGCAGGAGGCGTGGCGGCGTCACAGCGAGCGATCTGGTTTGGACACGGGAACCCAGCCGGCGTTCACGTCCGCTCTCAAGAACGACGCGAGCTTCAAGAAGCTGTTGGATCGGATGTGGCCGACCATGTCCGCCCCGGTGGTCGTGCGCGAACTTTTCAGCTCGCCAAAGCGCCTCGCCGCAGCAGCCGAAGGACTGATCGACTCGGAATCTCAAGCGCTGTTGAAGCGAACCGCCTCAAAGAAGCTGGCCGCCGAGCGCTGGACAAGCGCCGACATCCCGCTGCTCGACGAGGCCACCTTTCTCACCGCTGGGTCTCGAGCGAACTACGGCCACGTCGTCGTCGACGAGGCGCAAGACCAGTCGCCGATGGCGCTGCGGATGCTCGGCCGCCGCGCGCGGAATGGTTCGATGACGATCCTCGGTGACCTGGCCCAAGCAACCGCTCCTGGAGCGGCGCGCTCGTGGAACGACGCGCTGGTGGCCCTTGGGGCTGACCAGGCATCGGCGACCCCTCGGGTGTGTGAACTCACCGTCGGCTATCGAGTGCCAGCCTCCATCCTCGACGTTGCCAATCGTCTGCTCGCCGAGGCGGCGCCCGACGTCACGCCTGCTCGATCGGTCCGCCCAGGCGGAGCACCACCTCTGGTGTTGCGCACGACACCCGACGAGCGATGGGATGCCGTCGTCACCGAAGTCGCGGCGCTCCGGGAACAGACGGCGAGCGTTGCTGTCGTTGCGATCGATGAGCATCTCGACGAGATCGAGGCGGTGCTCAGTGCAACGGGAACCGACGTCGAGCGGGTCGGCCGAGCCGGTCTACCTGGAGCCGATGCGGTCGCTCTTGTTGATCCCGACCGCGTGAAGGGTCTGGAGTTCGATGCCGTGATCGTGGTCGAACCAGCGGCGATCGTCGCTGGCACGGATGGCGGATTGCGGCGCCTCTACGTTGCCCTCACTCGAGCGGTGCGCCATCTCGGGCTCGTCCACGCTGAGGAACTTCCAGCAGCGCTCAACCTCGAGGATCCGACAAGGCTCTAGTCGGTCACGTTCTTGATCGTGCTGTCGATCGCGGCTCCGGCGCTGTCTGCGCCCTCCTCGACCGAGTCGGGGACGACGTCGTCGGGCGGGACGAAACAACCATCGACGGTGTAGCCCTCAACCGCTTCGACAACGTTGTCGCTCACCGACGGTTCGTCGCGCCAGAACATCAATTTGGAGAGCCAGCCCATAGGAAGAGACTAATCAGATATCGAGGAGCTCCTGGTTGATGAGACCAGAGTTCTCGATGATGTAGTCCTTGCGGGTTGCGACGTCGCTGCCCATCAGCACGTTAAAGAGGTCGGCGGCATCGGATGCTTCGGCGCCGTCGCGCATGGTCATCCGCTTCAGAACTCGAGTCGCCGGATTCAGCGTTGTCTCGGCGAGTTCTTCAACGTTCATTTCGCCCAGGCCCTTGAAGCGCTTCCACTTGGTGAACTCGATGTCGTGTTTGTCTGAGAGTTCGGCTCGTTCGTCGTCGGTGTAGGCGTAGATGGGTTCGCCTTTGATCTTCGTTGCGAACAGCGGAGGTTGGGCTGCGTAGACGTAGCCGTTTTCGAGGAGCGGTCGCATGTGGTGATAGATCAGCGTCAGCAGGAGGCACCGAATGTGGCTCCCGTCGACGTCGGCGTCACACAAGATGATGATGCGGCCATAGCGCGCCGCTTCGAGATCGAAATCTCGGCCAGAGCCAGCGCCGATCGCCGTGATCAGCGCCTGTGCTTCGGCATTGTCCACCACCTGTTTGAGCGAGGCCTTGCCCGCGTTCACGACCTTGCCCCGTAGGGGGAGGACCGCCATGATCTCGGCGTCGCGGCCCTGCTTTGCCGGTCCGGCGGCTGAGTTGCCCTCAACGATCAGAAGCTCGGAGTCCGGTCCGTGCAGGCGGCAATCGGCCAGCTTGTCGGGCATACCGTTCGACGAAAGGCTCGAAGCCTTTCGTCGTGATTCGAGCTGTTCGCGAGCGGCGACTCGGTTGAGCACCGCCTGGGTCAGCTTTTCTTTGAGAGCGTTGACCTGGCTCTTCTTCCCGCCACCGTTTGACCAATCGGTGAAACCAGCCTTCATCGCGTCGTAGACGAGGCCTTGCACAAGCGGTGTGCCGAGCTCTTGTTTGGTCTGGCCCTTGAACTGTGGCTCCGGGAAGGTGACCTTGACGGCCGCGATGAGCCCTTCTTGGACATCGGCCGTGCTGGCTCGGTCGTTGTCGGTCTTGGCCAGCTTCTTGAGCTTTCGAGCATCTTTCAGCAGCTGGTCGTTGACGACTTTCAGCATTGCCCGCTCGAAACCCTTGACGTGGGTGCCACCTTCGGAGGTGGGGATCGTGTTCACGAAACTCACGATGTTGGTTTCGAAACCCTTGACCCAGCGGGCGGCGATGTCGATCGTGCAGGGGCGGACGACCGTCGACATCTTTCCGTCGACCGGCACCTTCTCTTCGAAGGTGCTCTCCTCATGGATCGTCATGATGTCGGTGACCGACTCACCGATCGACAGATGATCGACGTAGTCGGCAAGGCCACCCGCCGCGACGAATTCCTCGGCCTCGCGCCCAGCGCCTCGGCGGTCCTGCAACTTGATGTGGAGGCCCGGGACGAGGAAACACACGCGAGCGACGTGGTCACGAACGGTTTCGTACACGATCGCGGCGTCGGGATCGAAGACGTCGAGGTCAGGCCAGTAACGAACACGGGTGCCGGTGCGGCTCGCCGGGATCTTCTTGACCTTGGCGAGTTTCGAGCCGGCCTTGAACGCGCCGGACTTGAGGTAATTGCCGGGAACGCGCTCGTTGAAGCACAGACGCCAGGTCGAGCCGTCTCGATCGACCTCAGCGACGAGCTTTGACGCCAGTGCGTTCACAACCGATGCGCCAACGCCGTGGAGCCCGCCAGAGGCGCTGTAGGCGCCGGAGCCGAACTTGCCGCCGGCGTGGAGTTCGGTGAAGACGACCTCGAGCGCCGAGCGGCCATCCGGCTTCTTGTCGATCGGAATGCCGCGCCCGTCGTCGGACACCTCGACCGAACCGTCCTTATGGAGTGTGATCTCCATGTGGGAGGCGTAGCCGGCAGCTGCTTCGTCGACGCCGTTGTCGATGATCTCCCACACGAGGTGCTGGAGGCCCTCGGTGCCGGTGCCACCGATGTACATGCCGGGGCGCTTACGAACCGCGTCAAGACCTTCGAGAACTTGGATCTTCGACGCGTCGTAGGCGTCGTTCTTCTTCGTCTTCTTCTGTGCCATTAGAGCTGTGCCATTAGAGCTGTGCCATCAATCTGCTGCCCGCGAGTGAACTACCACCGTAGGGTGCCGATTCGCAGAATTCGGTGAGGGGTTGTTGAGCATGCGCCGTCGCGACGAGTGGGCTTCATCGCGATGGATTCTGGTGAATTTTCAGGCTTCGTCGGAGCATCGGTTTGGCCGACGATGCCAACGATCCGATCGGGCACGCCGATCCAGGCGTACTCGAGCCGGCTCTCGTCTTTGAACTTGATCAGCCGGACGCCGCCCGTGCCGCGTCCCTTTGTCGGCACCTCGGCAACCGCGGTTGCCTTCGCCGTGCCCGTGTCGCTCACGGCGATGATGACCATGCCGTCAGCAGCTTCTTCGGGTGGGACCACGTCGGCTCCGATGACTCTGGCTTTGCCTTTGAGCCCAATGCCGGCCACACCCTTTGCGCTCGCTCCCTGAACGCTGATGTTCTCGACCGGTGTGCGCAGCGTTTGGCCATCGGAAGCGACGAGCACGAGATGTGCGTCGGCCTCGACAGGAATCGCAGCGACGATGCGGTCGCGGTCGGCGAGCTTCATGATGGCTCGGCCCGACGTGACGTCGGCAAGTGCCGTCCGCTCGGTTCGTTTGACTTGGCCACTCGCGGTGACGAACAAGATTGGAGTTGTTGGCGTCTCGGTGCTCGCGCCGGCCCCACCGGTGCCGCCACCAACGTCGAGAATCGTGATGATGTCTTCGCCCCGATCGGCCCCGAAAACTTCGGAGGCTTCGCGGCCCCGACTGCGTCCGCCAACCTCGGGGACGTCGGTGCCGTTGGCCCGCAGGATGCGTCCACTCGAGGTGATCGCGGCAACGGGAGACTGCAGGGTCGACACGACGACGGTGTCGATGACGTCGTGTCGACTCGGCGAATAGGACTTGGATGAGCCGAGCGGCTCGCGCCCGACGACGCCCGATGCGGAGAGGCTCACCAGGCACGGGTCGTCCGGCAGGTCGGCCATGGCTTCTTCTTCGAGCGCTTCGAGGACAGGAAGCTCGGTCAGCGTGATGATCCGGCTTCTGCGGGCCGAGCCGAAGTCGGCGACGATGTCGGCGAGTTCACGAATCACGATCGTGCGGCGTCGCTGATCAGACGCCAGGATTTTCTCAAGGTCGCCGATCGTGACCAGCAGCTCGTTCTTCTCCTCGACGAGTTCGTCGTAGGCGAGTGCGGTGAGCCTGGCGAGGCGTAGTTCGAGGATCGCTTCCGCTTGGATTTCGCTCAGCGTGAGCTCGGACATGAGCGACTCGCGAGCTTCAGCCCGGTTCGACGAACCTCGGATGATGGCGACAACACGATCGATGTTGTCGATCGCGATGAGGTAACCCTCCACCTTGTGGAGGCGTTCTTGGGCCTGACGAAGTCGGAACTGTGTGCGCTTGACCACGACGTCGAGACGGTGCTCGATGTAGTGGTGGCACATGTCGTAGAGGCCGATGGTGGTCGGCACGCCATCGACGAGCACCACGTTGTTGATGCCGAAGGTCTCCTCGAGCGGCGTGAGCTTGTAGAGCTGCTCAAGAAGGAGCTCGGGTTTGATGCCGCCCTTGCACTCGATGACGAGACGTAGGCCCGACTTGCGGTCGGAGAGGTTCTTGACGTCGGCGATGCCGTTCACCTTGCCGGCATTGACCAACTCCTTGATCTTGGCCACGACCCGTTCGACACCGACGAGGTAGGGGAGCTCGGTGATCACGAGACCCTTGCGGTTGCGGGTCACGTCGACGACTTCGGCCGTGGCTCGGATTCGGAAGGTTCCTCGGCCGGTTTCGTAGGCCTCTCGCAATCCCTCGTCAACGATGATGCCGCCGGTGGGGAAGTCGGGCCCGGGAAGGACTTCCATCAACTCGTCGATGGTGGGCTTCGGGCGACGCTTCGCCATGACGAGCTTGATGGCCTCGAACACCTCGACGAGGTTGTGCGTCGGCATGTTGGTGGCCATTCCAACCGCGATGCCTGAGGTGCCGTTGACCAAGAGGTTGGGGAGCGGTGACGGCAGGTATTCGGGCTCGAGGGTCTCACCGTCGTAGGTGGGCCGGAAGTCGACCGTTTCCTCCTCGATCTCTCCGAGCACGTGCAAGGCCGCAGGGGCGAGTTTGCACTCGGTGTATCGGTAGGCGGCAGGCGGATCATCGAGGCTGCCGAAGTTGCCCTGCGGGTCGACGAGGGTGACCTGCTTGGAGAAATCCTGACCGAGTCGAACGAGCGTGTCGTAGATGGCGGAGTCGCCATGCGGATGATATTTCGCCATGACGTCGCCGACGACGTGGGCACACTTTCGATGCGGGCGATCCGGCATCAGCCGCATTTCGCGCATCGAGTAGAGGATGCGGCGCTGGACCGGTTTGAGGCCATCTCTGACATCAGGGATTGCTCGTGACTGGATGACCGACAACGAATACGCCAGGAACGATTCGCCGAGTTCGTCGGCGACGGGTACGTCGATCACCTCTCGCGCAAAGGGCAAGAGTTCCGGTTGGTTTCCCCGCTGGTTCGCCATGGCGGCCGAGTGTAGAGACCTGATGTGACGTCGCTAGGGAATGGAGCGAAGAGCCTGCGATTTCTGTCAGCTGGAGATGAGTTCGAGCATGCGATCGATGTCGGATGTGACGTAGTCACAACCCATCGTCGCGGCGTCAACACCGTGGGCACCAGCACCGCCAACGAAGACGGTGGCGTTGGTTCCTGTCGCCCGAATCGCTGCGATCGTGTCTTTGACGTTGTGATGAGCCTCGCTGCTGGAGTCCTCGATATCGACGTGCACGCTGATCGCGACGGCGGCGACGGTCCCGTCGGCCGCACACTCGTTCACGACTTCAGCGAATGACTCGGCCGGCGTATCGGCGCCGAGCTCGATCGTTTCGAACCCACCCGCCCTGAGAAGATCGCTCACGATCGAGGGAGCGAGCTGATGGGTGTCGCCCGACGGTGCGCCGACGACGACGAACTCCGGATCCCCATCCGCTCCTGACTTGGCTCTTGTGGCGTCAGCGATTCGTCGGATGTGGGGGCCGAGACGAGCGACGACGACCGCGGCCGCTGCCGTGGCTTGATGCTCATCCAAAACGGTGAGTTCGCCGTGTTGCCACCTGGCTCCGATCGACGCGAGGCTCGGAACGATCAGCTCTTGCAGGATGTCGGCGGCCGAGTTGCCCGATGCCATCTCACCCTGAACCACCCGCCAGAGAGCTGCATCGTCATGGGCGATCAGCCGTTCCTCGAAGTGTCGCCGTCGATCGTCTCGATCCGGCCGATCACCGCAGGCGTAGGTGGCGAGATCGGTGGCACTGACTTCCCACCCACTCGAGGTTCGAGTTGCTGGGAGGCGGCCGTTGCGAACGTGGCGGTAGACGGTCATGTAGTGAAGGTCGAGTTCAGCTGCTGCTTCGTGGAGCGAAAACGAAGACGTCGGGCCCATAGGGCCCGACGCTATCGCTTCGATTGGTTTGAATCTGACGATTCGATCTAGCGCCGACGTCGGCGACGCTTGGCATCGATCTTGCGGGCTGTTTTCACAACACCTTCAAGTCGATCCTTCATCTGCTGTTCAGCCTCATCGTGGTCGAGGTCGAGCTCTGCGGCGAGAGCTTCGAGAACAGCGCTGACACTTACACCTTGTTCGGCAGCGAAACCATGCCACTGGTCATGAGCGTCATCGCTCACGTAGGCATGGAGTGCTTTGCGACCGGTGTCTTCCGACATCGTGCGCCTCTTTCTGTTTTGGTTGCGGCGGTAACCGTCACCGACCGCCAGATGTTGGGCATCGCAGAGCACGGAAGTTGAACGACTTCTTCATCAAGTCATTCACCTGTTCTCGCAACTGCGCTCCGGAGAGCACGCCCGCCGTCGGAAGGTGAAGGTTTCTTCAGGAACCCAATATACGCCGGGTGACGCGTCCGAGGGTGCTTTCAGATGCATCGTTGTCGGATGAGCCCGAATCACCGGCTTTGATGTGCGGTGCCTCGGCGGCCATCGCAGCGAGAACTTCCTTGGCCGATGGATTCACCATGAACCGCTTTCCAACGGCGACGGTTGGCACAACCTCGTTGCCGTCAGCGACCGATCGCACGAACGCGGCGGCCTCGGGGTCTTCCCAAATGTTTCGCTTGTCCATGGGCACACCGGCCTTGGAGAGCGAGCGGTCGAGCGACATACAAAAAGGGCAACCGGGACGCCAATAGACGGACACGGCATCTTCGGTGGTGGGGACATACGAACCAGACATGCCCTCATCAACACCGAACGTGGCCGTACTGTTCCCGTTTGGCCTGTTCTCGGATCGGGCCGGATTCAGCTCACGCGTGCTCGTGGCCCGTCAATCGAGAGTCGACCACTTCATGGCGCTCGATATAGGCCGTGATGAATCCGCCGGCCGTTGCCACAAACGGCAGAGCAAGAAGGGCGCCGGGAGCACCGAACAACGAGGTGCCAGCAAGGACGGCAAAGATGGAGACCGCCGGGTGCAAGTCGAGTGTTTGTGCCGTGATTCGAGGCTGAAGCACGTAGTTCTCAACCTGCTGATACGCAACGACCGCGGCGATGACCCAAAGCGCCTTTGACGGGTCGACACCAACGGCGACCAGCACCGGAAGTACACCGGCGAGATAGGTGCCAAGGGTTGGAATGAACTGGCTCACGATTCCCACCCAGATCGCAAGAGCGACGCTCGATGGCAAACCAAGGACCGCAAACACGACCCAATGGAATGCACCGCTTGCCAATGCAAGGAGGAACCGGGAGGAGATATACGCACCCGTCTTGTTGACGGCGAGTTCCCAAACCCGGAGTACTTCAACCTGGCGTTGAGGGGGCAGGACCGAGCAGATCACTCGACGAAGACGAGGCCCATCAGCGGTGAGATAGAAGGTGAAGAGCGAAATCGTGAGGGTCTGGAACAACACGTTGGCGACCGTCGTGCCGGCGCTCACCAGCTGGTCGGCGAGCCGAGTTGCGTAGCCGCCGACGTCACCGTCGGTTTGGAAACGCTCGACGAGGTCATCGACGGCGACCTCCACGCCAAACCGATCGAGTAGGAAGGTCTGGCCACTCGTGAGATAGCCGGGAAGGTTTTTGATCAGGTCGGTCAGCTGGGTTGCGACAAGTTGCCCCATGGCGCCGAGGAAGGCGAGAGCCGCAACGAGGAGAGCGAGCAGGCTGAGGGCGGTGGCAACTCCACGCCGCATTCCCCGACGGCTGAGACGATCCACGACCGGCTCGAGTGCGAAGGACAAGAAAAGAGCGATCGTGAGCTGGACGAGCAAGCCTCGAAGCTCACGGGCGACGATGAGTGATAGCCACAGCCCGACGAGGATCGACCACCACAACACGATCGCCCGACGGACCCAGGTCGGCATGTTTTCATGGTCATGGTCATGGTCGTGGTCGTGATCTGGCCCGAGGCCCGGTTCGAGGTCGGGTTGCCCCCCAGCGCCCTCATCGACCGTGGGATTCTCCTCGCTGGTCATCGACGCCCAGAGCCGGGAACGAGCGGCCCGCGTGGATCATCCTCGGGCAGCCGAACGAGTTCAGCGAGCCGGCCCCAGTAGTCGGGAACCACGAGTGCCTGACCAAACTGTTCGCTCGAGATGGTGCCGATCTCAGCACCCGTCGTCGGGTCGTGAACGACCACGATCGTCGGCTGGAGCTGTGCCAGGCGTTCGGTGACTCGCCCGAGCGGCTCGGTTGACCACGCTCTGGGTACGACATCGGCAGGGATCGCGATCGAGCCGATGGTCGTGACGCTCTGGGCGAAGGGATCCATGCCCGAGAGGCGGTTCGGCAGTGCGTAGGCGACCGGTTCGTGGCCCCAGTGGGTGAGCGGGGTCGCCACGTTGGGATTGCTGGCCGTCGCTGAGAGGTAGTGAGCCACCGACAGCGAACCTGGCTGCGGGGTGGGGTAGCGGGTCATCAACGCCGCAACCGGAATGTGATTGAGCCGGCCTCGAACAGCCGCACCGATCACTTCCGAGCGAGCGGAGAACAAAAGGAAGAGGCCCATGACCACGATCGAGAGCCAGCCGAATCCGTAGCGTCCGAACATGATGGCGATCGAGCCGGCGATGGTCATCGCACCGCCCAAGATCATGCCGCATCGGGCCGATAGCAGTCGGGCAAGCTCGGCGTCACCCAGGCGCTTCCAGAGCCCAGCGGTGAGCACTCGGCCACCGTCGAGCGGGGCGGCCGGGAACATGTTGCTCACGGCAAGCAGGAGGTTGATCGCTGCGAGCCAGGCGAGCACGACCGGCATGAGCTCCCAGCCCGTGAATCGATTGGTCAGCCAGGTCGCCCCGGCGAAGATCAAGGCCATGATGAAGCTCGCAGCCGGGCCAGCCGCGGCAATCTGAAACTCCGCACGAGGGGTCGGTGCCTGGCGAAGCAACTTGGCGACCCCGCCGAGGAACCACAACGTGATGCTCTCGGTTTCGACGTCATGGCGTCGTGCGACGACGGCATGGCCGACCTCGTGAGCGAGGATCGAGATGAAGAACAGCAACGAGCTGGCGATCGCTGCCGCCAGACGATCTCGTGTGCCGGAGTCTTCATAGACAGCAGGAAGGATCTGGAACGCAACGGTCCAGACGACAAATGCCGCAACGAAAAGAATGCTGAGGTTGATCTGGACCGGGACGCCGAAGATTCGGCCGACCCGGATCGAGGTTGGAACGTTCATGGGAAGGCCGTCCAGTGTGCCACCTCGGGCCCCGGTGAGCGTGGCGCTGGCTACTCCTCGTTGAACCGGACGAGGCCACCACCGTCGAGCACGATGTGTTGGCCGGTCATCCACGAGCCGGTGTCTGCTGCGAGATAGAGCGCGGCGCCGGCGATGTCTTCCACCTCGCCGAGTCGCTTGAGCGGGTACATCTGGGCGACCTGATCGCCCGCTTCGCCCTCCCAGAGCATCCGGGCAAAGTCGGTCTTGATCAGTCCGGGGCAGATGGCGTTGACGCGAACCTTCGGCCCGAGCTCGGCGCCGAGTTGTTGGGTCATGTGGATGAGCGCCGACTTGGTGAGGTCGTACACACCAAGCACCGGACTGGTCGACAGGCCACCGACCGATGAAATGTTGATCACCACGCCACCGTTCTCTTCCATGTGGGCCCGCCAAGCGGCTTGGGTCCACATCAGTGGTGCGGTGAGGTTGACGAGGATGGTCTTGTCCCAACGGGCCGTGTCGACATCGATCATCGGGCCGGCGTAGGGATTGGTCGCTGCGTTGTTGACCAAGATGTCGACCGCCCCGAAGGCTTCGATGGTTGCCGCCACGGCCGCCTCAGCGGAGGCGGCGTCGCCGGTATTGGCGCTGAGCCACTGGCACCCTTCGCCGATCTCGGCCGCTGCTTCTTCGAGGGTTTCCTGCTTGCGGGAAACGATCATCACCTTTGCGCCGGCCTCGGCGAAGGTCTTCGCGATGGCCTTGCCGATTCCGCGGGATCCACCGGTGACGAGTGCAACTTTTCCTTCGAGGCTGAGTTCCATAACGCGCCAAGCTAGCAGGGTGCTGAAAAACGCATGTCGGCGTCAGAGCACCGATCCATCCGAACACGCTGCGTCGACCTTTCCGCCGATTCCGGCAAGGGAGTAGGCGAAAACCTCTCCTTGCGTGACCGGCGCCTCGGCACTCTGACCCTCGACGGCATTCTTCTCACACCCTGCTAGCGATCACATCCGAGCCGGTCACGTTGAGCCTGAGTAGCGGTGGGAGCTACGACTGCAGCGAGATGATGATCATGACGACCAGCATCACCGTGATGAACGCGACGAAGAGCCACTCCATCCGGTTTCGGCTCGAGCGCTCGGCCTCGAGGTAGGTCTGCAGTACGTCGGATCGACCGTGCACTTCGCTGAGCTGGCGTTCGATCGCGGCGATGCGCAGTTGCTTGTTGGCGGCTGCTTTGCGACTCTGCTGCAGTTCGTCAGCGAGGTCGGTCATGTTGTCTTGCAAGTCCTGGAAGGCGCCTTCGGTTTCAGCGAGTTGTTCTTGCAGGCCAAGCGTGTCGATCTGTTCGGCATCGTCGGATGCGTCATCGCCCGACACCGGATTCTTGAGTCGGGTTCGAACGGCGCGGAGGCTTGACACCGTGTCGGGGGCGACGGGTGCAAGCACACGTTCGATCGACAAGAGGATGCGGTCGAGGTAGGCCGTGTCGTCAGGAAGGCTGAAGTGCGCCCAGAGATTTCGCGCTTCGATGATCTGGCCGATCAGCCCCCGGAGATCCTGTCCGAAGTGGTCAGCAAAGACCGGGCCCCAAAAGCGCCGCAGCACAAGCAGTTGGAACAGTGGGTCGGTTGCGCCGTGTTCGGTGGGGCGACCCATTCGGTTGGCTGCGGTCTCAGCCCAGCTCAGTTCATCGGCGAAATAGTCCGACATTCCCTCGTCGATGAAGGGTCCCATGCCGCGCGCGAAGATCTCGAAAGCCTCGGCCAACTGAGCGTGTCGGCTCGTTGCGAGATCGGGGGTTCGGGCACCTTCGGGCGGCATCACATTTAGTATCGGTCAGAATTGGCCTCTCCTAAGCGAGATCTGCGTTCGGGTTCGTTCCCTGATGCGTCAGGCAATCCTGAGCAGCCCGCCTGAACAGTTTTGCCCGGTCCCAGACTCCTCAATTCTGTGTCCGCACTGCCGTTATTGAGAGAGTGCAGGACAACCGCCTCGCGGCATCTCCTGGAATCGTGCTCGGTTTCGGCTTGGCAACGACGCTTGTTGCTGTCGTTGTTCTCTTCGTGGTGCAAGATCTGACGGAGACCGAGCTTTTGTATTCAGCCGTGATTGGCGTCTTCGGCGCCCTCGGTGGCGCAACCGGTGCCCTCTGGCAGAACTGGGCGCAGCGTGACAACGCTCTGCAGCTGGTCCAAACCGAACACAACGCTCGCCACGATGCGCTCACCGGGTTGGTCAACCGGCCGACGATGTTCGCCGAGCTCAACCGATCGGTTGAGATCTCCCGGCGTGATGACACCGTGCTCGGTGTGTTGTTCCTCGACCTCGACCGTTTCAAGGTCATCAACGACTCGATGGGGCACGACGCAGGCGACGAACTCTTGCGGATCGTTTCGGGTCGTTTGCAGTCATGTGTTCGCGGTAGTGACGTGGTCAGCCGGTTTGGTGGCGACGAGTTTGTTGTCATCGTTCGCGACCTTGCAACCGACGCGTCGGTGATCGCAGTCGCAAAACAGATCCTCAAGAAGTTCAGCGAACCCGTGTCGCTCTACGGCGGTGCTCAGGTCGTCACGACCAGCATCGGCGTTGCCATCTCTCGCCCTGATGACGTCCGTCGTCCGGAAGACCTTGTCCGTGACGCTGACGTGGCGATGTACAAGGCAAAACAAAACCGTTCCGGTTACGCCGTGTTCGACGAAGAGCAGCGGCTTGAAGTGATCGACCGCCTCGACATCGAGCGCGACCTGGTCAAGGGCTTGGACGAAGAACAGTTCGTCGTCAACTACCAGCCGATCGTGGACACTGCGGCTCGTCGCCTCTACGGCTTTGAGGCGTTGGTGCGATGGAAGCACCCATCGCGAGGTTTGATCGGTCCGGACACGTTCCTGGCTGTCGCCGAAGAGACCGGAATGATGAGCCGCATCGGTGAACTGGTGCTGCGCGAAGCCTGCGCCCAGGCCGCCGTTTGGAATCACCTGAGCGACGACGCCCGCAAGATTCGTATGAGCGTGAATGTCGCCGAAGCGCAGCTGCTCGACGCCAACTTCCCGGCCATCGTTGCCGAGGCGCTGCATTGGTCGGGCCTCGATCCAACGCAGCTCGTTCTCGAGATCATCGAGGATGTGATCGTTGATCACATGGAAGGTCTGTCGACACTTCGAGAGATTCGTGCGCTTGGTGTTGGCCTTGCCATCGACGACTTTGGCACCGGCCAGTCGTCACTGAGCTACGTCAAAGAGTTCGACATGGTCTCGACCCTGAAGATCGACAAGAGCTTCGTCGACGAGATGGAGAGCGGGCAGGCGAGTGTCGCCATCATCGAGGCGATCGTTGCGATGGCAAAGGCACTCGACCTTCGAGTGGTCGCCGAAGGTGTTGAGAACACCGAACAGCTCAGCCGCCTGAGTGCACTCGGTGTCGACTTCATGCAGGGCTACCTCTTCAACGCCCCGGTTGCTGCCGATGTGATCGACCCCCACTCGTGGTTTGCCGAGCGTGGGCTCCGCCGAAAGGACGACCCGACGGCGCTCGAGCCATCGAGCGAACACGCTCGTCCTGCTCGCAAAGGCTGAGCCCGAGTGAGTAGAACAACCCGGTGTTACGTAGGCCATGAGGCGGACGTCACACCGGTTGTCCTGCTTGGGCGAAAACACCCAGAACGGGGATTTTGCCTCAACCTGGATGGGTACGTGAACCGATGCATTGAGCATGATCCGACGTTTTCTTGCCTCTACGGCAGCAGTTTCCTCAGCCCTGATTCTGGCTGGCACCGCCTCGGTTGCCGGCGCTCAGGACCTCAACGATGTTGGCACCGGCGACGCCCAAGTCGTCCCGCTGTCACCCCTGGTCGCTTCGGTCTCTCCCGGCGACAGCCAGTGGATCGCCATCAACTGGACATCGCTGCACGCGGAGGCCCGTGAGCTCAAGGTCACCGCAACCGGTGGCGAGGGAGTTGAAGTCAGCTACCCGACCTACCCGGTCGATGGCTACTCGAGCGGCTACTTCGACGACACCCTGTCGGTCTCCGAGGTTGATTACACCGCCCTGAAGATCACCGTCGCCGAGGACGCTCCCGCTCCTCACTTCCTCAACGTGACCGTCTCCTACGTCTCCGACACCGGCGACCACACCGAGACCATCCAGATGCCGTTCGACAATGTTGATATGGGGGGCGGCGATGACGGCGGCGATGACGGCGAGACCGGAAACACCGGCAACACGACCCCTGTCGTCAACGCCTGTGACGAGCTCGTCATCGACTCCTTCGGTGCCAACCCATGGAGCTTCCAGTTCCAGATCCGCAACACGACGTCCACATCGCAGGGCTTCACGTTCCTCATCCCGGACGCCAACTACTCGATCGACAACCTGGTGCTCAACGGCAGCGGCGAGAACGTCGAGATGACCAACATCGCAAACGGTGACGGCACGTACGACATCGTGCTCACCGGCTCGGTTCCGGCCTACCAGTCGGTTGGCGGACAGCAGCCGAACGGCTTCGGCGGCGACATCTCGCCGAGCAACGGTGAACCGGTCGTCGGCTGCAACTAGCCCGTACAGCTTTGGGCGCTGACCAACCTCAGTCTGGAGCGGTGACGAAGTCGATGAGTTGTTCGACCGCACCGACCAGGCCGGGTTCGAGATCGGCGTAGCTGTTCACCTCACCAAGGATCTTCTTCCAAAGCTCCCCGGGTGAACCATCAAACTGAAATGCCTGGCAGATTCCGGTCTTCCAGTCGGTTCCTTTCGGAATGACAGGCCAGGCGCGAATTCCAAGTGTGGCAGGCCTCACGGCCTGCCACACGTCTACGTATGGGTGGCCGGTGATCAACACGTCAGGGTGATCGATCGTGTTGGCGATGTGGGTTTCCTTCGTTCCATCGATGAGGTGGTCGAGCAAGATTCCCAACCGGCGCCGACCTCGCGGGCCGAACTGGCGGACAACCGATGCGAGGTCGTCAGCACCGTGCAGCGGCTCAACGACAACACCCTCGAATCGAAGATCGTCGCCCCACACCTTCTCGACGAGTTCGGCATCGTGGAGGCCCTCGACGAGGATCCGGCTCGGGCGGGCGACGCGCGCGGATGTGTCATCGGCGGCGATTGAACCGGACGCCGTGATCGTCGTCGTGTGATCGATCACGACCTTTGGCGCGACGAGGTTGACCGTCTTGCCGCCCACGGAGAACGCGCCCTTCTCGATCCGAAGCTTGTGCTCACGGCCGTTCTGGTCCTTCATCGTGAGCCACTGGGCGCCGAACTTCATGATCGGACCGACGTACCCCGACGTTCGGTGGCGGACGACGAGACCCTTGTCTGCCGGCTGATCGGGATAGGACGGCTTGCGGCGGGCGCCGCCACCATCGAAGTCGAGGTCGCTCAAGATTCCAGACATCGGCGGAAACGTTAGTGCGCTAGCCGAGCGTGGCGATGACGGCGTCAGCCATTCGGCGGTAGCCGAGATCGTTTGGGTGAAATCGATCGGCCGCGATGCGCTCGCTCGGTGGCTCGTCGCCCTCATCCCAAAGATCGATGACCGGCACGCCGACCTCGCCCGCGGTGCGTCGGATCGCTCGGTTCGCGAGCTTGGCCCGGTCGGAGACACCAGCGACGGTCGTGACCGCTACGCGACAGGCGCTGTTGGGAGTCCCCTGAGAGGCGGGCAGTCCCTCGATCAGTTCGGCGAGTTCGGCCCTGAGCGCTCCATCGGCTTGGCGGCCCGATCGCCAGAAGACATCGTTCGAGCCGAGGCACATCGTGACGAGCGAGGGTTCGACGCCGGTGCTGAGCAGCTCATCGAGAATAGGGAGCTGGCGCTCGAGCCCGTCGCGGACACGTGCTCCAGACATGGCGAGGTTGATCACCCCGTAGCCGCGTTCCTCTGCGACCACACCGACATAGCCACGGCCGGGCTCAGAGGCGCCAATTCCCAACGCTGTGGAGTCGCCGATGACGACCCAGAGCGGGCCGTCCTCGGTCAGAACGGTCTGATTCTGCTCGCTCCACCAGTTGGTGTACGGCTCGATCTGGGCGGACACCGATCGCACGCCGCGAGCGAAACGGCCGAGCAGTCGGATCCCCCGGCCGGCGGGATTCACGGGGAGCGGGGGCACCACCGTCGGCGTCGCTGCGGGCATCCCCACAGTCTGGCCGTCGTGGCTGGTGATCCCTCGTCGTCCTCGCTTGCGCCGGAGTTGGTAGGGCAGCCGTAGCCTCGGCTCGTGATCCTTGTCGACGTCGACTCCGTGGAAATGTTCCGGCCTGACCGGGCGCTGTTCGAGGACGTGTCGATCACCATCTCGACCGGCGACCGCATCGGGGTCGTCGGAATCAACGGAACCGGTAAGTCCACGCTGCTTCGTGTCATCGCCGGACGGACTGCGCCAGAGGGTGGCACCGTCACCCCGGGCAGCGGCGTTCGCCTTTCCATGCTCGATCAAGAGGACGATCTTCCGGCAGGAACGGTGCTCGACGCCGTTCGTGGCGATGGCGGCGGCGGGGAGGGTGAGGCCTCGTGGGAGGCGGAATCGGTTTTGACCAAACTCGGCATGGGCGACAAGTTCGATCGGTCGACCGATGCATTGTCCGGTGGAGAGAAGAAGCGGGTGGCGTTGGCGAAGGCTCTCGTCGCACCCAGCGATCTCCTCATTCTGGACGAACCGACAAACCATCTCGATCTGGACGGCATCGCCTGGCTCGAGGATTTTCTCGCGGCGTATCGAGGTGGCCTCTTGCTCGTCACCCACGATCGGCATGTGCTCGATCGCGTGACAACGCGCATGCTCGAACTCGATCGGGGCACGTCGCACGTGCACGACGGAAGCTACGACAGCTACCTGGCGGCCAAGGCTGACCGGGCGACTGCTGCGGCCGACGCCGACGCAATTCGGAGGAACCTAGCCCGCAGCGAACTCGAGTGGTTGCGCCGTGGAGCGAAGGCCCGCACCTCGAAGCCCAAGTACCGAGTTGCCGCAGCCAAGGCCTTGATCGCCGAACGGCCAGAGGGCCCGGCACGCCCGGCCGACCTGCACCTTGAATTCCCCACACCCCGGCTAGGCGACGTGGTGATCGAGTTGACCGGAGTCGAGGCGAAGGCTCCCAACGGGGCGACGATTCTCGATGGTGTGGACCTCATGCTCGATCCGCGCGAGCGGCTTGGCATCGTCGGCCCAAACGGAGCCGGCAAAACAACACTTCTCGATCTCATGGCCAAGCGCACCCAGCCCGTCGGTGGTTCGGTGAACTGGGGAAGCACGGTCGAGCTTGGCTACTACCGTCAGCTCGGCGCTGGGCTGGATCAGAACGCTCGTGTTCGCGAGGTGATCGCTGGGCCGGATCGAAAGCCGGACTGGACCGACGCTCGGTTGCTCGAATCGTTTTGGTTCGACAAAGACGCGCAGTGGGCGCAGCTCTCGACGTTGTCTGGTGGCGAGCGTCGTCGACTCGAATTGTTGACCGTGTTGGCGTCGAAGCCCAACGTGTTGTTGCTCGATGAGCCAACGAACGATCTCGATCTCGAAACGCTTCGTTCGCTCGAGGACTTTCTGGAGGATTGGCCGGGAGCGGTGGTTGTCGTCAGCCACGACCGGGCCTTCTTGGAGCGTGTCGTGGCTGACGCGCTCATCCTCGACGGGTCCGGCTCTGCGGTCCGGTTCCCCGGTGGCTTCAACGCCTGGGATGAGCACCGACGAGCCGAGGCGGCGGCTGCGGCACCCGGTGGATCAGCCAAGTCTGCGAAGAGCGGGGCGAACAAGCCGAAGAAGGCGAAGGCGCCTGGCGCTCGCTCGTCGAGCACGATCAACCACGAGATCCGTCAGGCCGACAAGGACATCGCTCGGCTCACCAAGAAGCGTGACAGGTTGACGGCCGAGCTGGTCGACGCTGGCACCGACCATGACGCGATTGCCGCTGCGGGAGCGGCGTTGGCCGAGATCGAAACCGAGCTTGCCGCGGTCGAGGAGCGCTGGCTCGCTCTGGCCGAAGAGCAAGAGGGCGCCTGACCAGCCGACCTGGACGCCCGGCGCTCAGTTTTGGAAGGCCGTGCGAGTGAACGCTGCGACGTCGACGACGGTGGCGGTCAAGCGAGCGTGTTCGGCGGCGAGCGCAGCCATGTGGCTCGGAACCGCCGTTGCAATCGTCGACGACGGGGGAGTGGTGCCGGTGAGCAGCGTTGATGCCATCGTCTCGATGATTCCGGTGTCGCCGCCTCCGTGACCTCCGCTGAGATCGACGCTCTCTCGGCTGGTCGCGGTGACACCGTGTGTCATCACTTCGATGGACGGATCGACGTGGTCGAAGCGGGCAACGATCGTTCCGCGTGTGCCGTCGATGCGAAGCCGGCGCCCTTCCGTGTGACTGTTCCCGGTGATGCTGAGCGACACCGTCACTCCTGATTCCGTGGTGAAGATCGAAGCCTGGCGATCGGGCACGTCGTTGTCGCATCGGTAGACACACCGGCTGTATCGCGAGGTTGGCAGAGCGGCCAAGCGGGCCTCGGCCGTTGGTTCGAGTGTGAGGATGTTGAGCGGCCAGCGATCGCCAGCGCGTCCGTAGAACGGTCGAGCATCGAAGAGGCAGTGGGCGGCCGTGCAACCATCTGTACAGCGGTCCGTCGCTCCCTCCGGTTCGTTGGCTGAGTTGAACGATCCGAGGGACCCAACCGACGAGGCGGTTGCAAAGGGCTCATCGAGAATCCACGAGATGATGTCGAGGTCGTGGCAGCACTTGGCCAGGATCATGGGTGACGACCCGACGCTCGATCCCCAGTTGCCGCGCACGTAGGAATGGGCGAAGTGCCAGTGTGCGATGTTTTCGGCATGGTCGACCGCCATCACGTCGCCGACCGCACCATTGCGAACGAGTTCGTGGACCCGCTCGAAGAACGTGGTGTAGCGAAGCACGTGCGCCACCCACACCGGTGCGGCGTTTTGGTCCGCCGCCGCGGTCGCCAGGCGGGCGACATCGGCGGCGTTGGATGCCATCGGCTTTTCGAGCAACATCGGAAGACCGGCGTCGATCACGGGCAGGGCGGAATGGACGTGATCATGATCCGGTGTCGTGTTGATCACCGCGTCGACATCGTCGAGGACACCGGCAGCGATGAGTGACTCCCACGATTCGAACCGGCCGTTCTGGGCAACGCCATGGGCATCCGCTGTCTGATTTCGCCAGTCCGGTCGCGGCTCGGCGATCGCGACGACGGAGAGTGCTCCTTGTGAATGCGTCGAGATGAGGTCGGCGTAGATCCGACCACGACTCCCGGCGCCGAAGACCGCAATTCGCTGTTGAGCTGCACGCTGCGCCATCCCGCTGACGGTAGTGACTCGTGTGAGATCGGACGAGATGGTGTGCAACGATGCGGCGTGGCTCTCGACTCTGGCTCTCTTTCACATGACCTCACACGTCTTCGTTCGCTCGATGGTGTGAAGTGGCGCAAACACGGCGACGACGTGTTGGCGGCGTGGGTGGCCGACATGGATCTCGAGCCGGCTCCGGTCGTCCTCGATGCGATCCAAGCCGTGATCGATCGAGGCGATTTTGGCTACAACCACGTCGCTCGTGACCAGCTCGGCGAGGTGTTCGCTGAGCGTCAGCACGCCAAGCACGGTTGGTCGATCGATGCAGGCGACGTGCGGCTCTTCTGCGACGTGTTGCATGGCATCGAAACGATGTTGTGGTTGATGACCAAACCGGGTGATGGCGTCGTGGTGTTGCCGCCGATCTACCCGCCGTTTCGTAACTCGATCATGGGAACGGCCGGACGCGAGATCATCGAATGCCCGCTGGATCGAGATGGTTGGCGGCTGAACGCTGACACGCTCGAATCGGTCATCACACCACGCACGAAGATGCTGTTGATGTGCAACCCGCACAACCCGACGGGCCGAGTGTTCTCGTCGGAGGAACTCACTGCGGTGGCCGAGGTGTGTGAACGCCACGATCTGCTCGTGGTGAGCGATGAGGTGTGGGCGGATCTTCTGCACCCTGGCTCGGTACATCTGCCCTTCCAGCCCTTCGCCCCGACCCGCACGGTGACGATGTCATCGGCGAGCAAGTCCTTCAGCTTGGCCGGCCTCCGGTGTGCGGTCGCCCATGTGGCCCACGACGGCGTTCGAGCCAAGCTCGATGAACTTCCGACCCACGTCCTTGGAGCGGTCAACACGCTCGGTGCAGAGGCGACGCTCGCTGGCTGGCTACACGGTGATCCGTGGCTTGCGGCGACCAAGAAGCATCTCACCGCGCAGCGCGATCACCTCGCGTCACGGCTCGCCTCCGAGGCGCCCGGCGTGGTCTGGCAGGTTCCAGAAGCGACCTATCTGGCGTGGCTCGATGTGTCGGCCTACGACCTTGGGGCGGAGCCATCGGAGACCTTGCTGACCGAGGGGAAGGTGGCGTTGAGCACCGGCCTGACCTACGGCCCCGGCGGCGAGTCGTTCGTCCGGATGAACGTGGCAACGAGTCGACCGATCCTCGATGCGGTGATCGACCGCACGCTTGGTGTGCTCAATCGCTACGCGAGGTAGCCGAGGTCTCGCTGACCAAAGTTGCGGAGCTCGGGGAAGGCCTGGTCGAGTTGAGCATCGTTCAGCCCCATCCATCGAGCAAGCGTGGCGCCGTGCTGGCTCACCGATGTGGTTGGGATGAGCCGGCCAGCGAAGTTGTTTCGTCCATCGCTGATGTCGTCCGGGTTGGTCGCACTCGCGGTGAGGTCAGGGAACGTGCCGTAGCGCCCGGCGCTCACTGCGCCACCCATCACGAACGCGTTGCCGCCCCAGCCGTGGTCGGTGCCATCGCCGTTGATCGTGAGCGTGCGACCAAAGTCTGATGCGGTGAACGTCGTGACCGAGTCGGCGAGGCCGAGGTTGTTGATGGCGTTCTGGAACGAGGTGACCGCTCCGTCGAGCTGTGAGAGGAGTGCTGGGAATCGTCCCTCTTGATCCTGATGGGTGTCCCAGCCGCCGACACGGACGAGGAAGATCTGACGCGGCATGTTGAGCTGCTCGCGGTTCTTGATCAGCCGGGCGACCTCTCGCAATTGCATGCCGAGACGGTTGCGGCCGACGTCGTCCATGCCGACATCGTTCGCCGCGTTGTCAGCCGTTGCGCTCTGCAGTTGTTGGGTTGTCGTGATCGACTGGCTCAGGCTGTCAGCCGCTGCTTGATCGAACACGTTGGACGAGGCTCGAGCGGCGCTGAGGTTGGCGGCCAAGGTGTCTTGGACTCCCTCGAACGTTGGAATCCACGTCCGCTGTTCAGAGCTGTAGCCGTGGAGCAGTGAGATCGGCACCGTCGGCGACAGGCGGGAGTATCGAGAGCCGGTGGAGGCCTGCCAGCGGTTCGAGCCGTTCAAGGAGAACGAGGGGGCGACTGGCGCGTTCGGAGCGACGATTTCGGCCAGGCTTCCGGCCCAACCAGTAGAGCTCGTGAGGGTTGGGCGGGCGGTCTGCCACAACTTTTGCTGAGCGTCGTGTGCGAACAAGCTCTGCGGAAGTGAACGGCCTGCGAGGTAGTCCGTCTTCGTGATCGGCTGGCCGAGCGGGCCAACGTTCTGGACGACAGCGAGTTGCCCCGCTTCGGCGATTGCCGCCATGCCGCCGAGGCCCGGGTTGAGTCCGAACTGGCCGTCAAAGATCGGGAGTAGCGATCCAGCGGGGACCGCGAACCGGCCGCGTGTGGCCGCGTAGACAGCGTGGGTTTGGCCGGCGACGCCGTGATCACGGGGCACGAACATGTTGAACGAGTCGGCACCGCCACGAAGGAAAATGCAGACGAGGCTTCGTGAACCCGTCTGGGCGGCAGCCGGGCCAGCGAAGCCCATTGGCAGCGTCGACAGGGTGACTCCTGCGGTGGCTGCACCGGCGAGGGTCAAGAACTTCCGACGACCCATGGGCTTCGACTTGGTGCTGGTGGTACCGGCGGAGGTGGTCGTTGCGGAGTTGATGAGATGAAGGGACCGATCAAAAGACATTGCCGAGCTCATTTCTGGACCAGGTGGAAGGGCGAACCGGTGACGAGGAACATCGCATCGAGGGCTCGAATGAACCGGCCCTCTTCGGTGTCTGGAACCGATCCGACGTGGTCGATGATCGAGTTACGAACCGCTGGGGGAAGCGCTCCAGCCATGAGCAGGAGGTCGAGGTGGTCGACCAGGGCGGCTGGGTCGCCGGCCATCTGAACCTCTCGTTCGACCTGCAGTCGGCTGACCGCTCCGTACCCGTCACTTCTGTTGTTGAAGCCGTAGATCTGGTTGAAGAACATGTTGTTCGTCGAAGCGACGTTGATCTCCGACAGGATCTGCAGCTCGGGTGAGACGAGATCTGAACCCGGTCCAATGGGGTTGTCCGGGCGGAAGAAGTTGAACACCGATCGTGATCGAAGAACTCCCTGGCCGACGATGTCCTCGATGGCGTTGATCGAGCGGGCTTCGGGCCGGTAGACGCCATCGGAGGATGGTCCCGGCTGAGCCTCAAATGCCCGGAAGACCTGTGTGAGGCGGAGCAACGGCTCGCGCAACTTGCCGAACGTCGACGGCTGCGTGACGTGGCCCTGACGAGCTTCGGGGTCGAGCAGGAGAGCCTTGACGACCGCTGCGAGGTTGCCGCGCTCACCTGAACCGTCGTCATTGAACACCGTCGCGATTCGGCCGACATATGCGGGTGACGGGTTGCTCGTCACCAATCGCTGGATCAAGTGCGTCGAGATGAACGGGCCAACGTTTGGATGATTGAAGATGTTGTCGAGCGCTGCGGTCATGTCTGCTCGAGCGCTTTGGCCGGCGGGCAAGACCGTGCCGTTCAGCAGCACCTTCTCACCAGTGTCGTGGTACTCCTCGTAGGGCACCATCGGCGACTCTCGATCTTGGAAGCCAGCGTTGTTGTCGTTCCAGCGACGCAGGCCGTCGTAGGTCCAACCGGTGAAGACCTTCGCGAACTCTTCGACGGTCGTTTGGTCGTAGGTCTCGATCGGTCGCCCGTTCTGTGTGCGGACCTCGCCGTTCGTCTCGAGTTCGTAGAGTCCGATCGAGAAGAGCTGAAGAACCTCTCGGGCGAAGTTCTCGTCGGGTCGAACGTTGCGGGCTGGGTCGGCTCGTTCGTTGGCGAGCATGCTGACGAAAACACCCATCGCCGGGTGGAGCGTGACGGTTTCGAGGAGTGTTCGAAAGTTGCCAAGTCCCTGCTCGGCGAGGAGGTCCAGATACTGGCTGACCGAGTACTGCGAGTTGCTGAGCACATAGTCGCGATCGGAGATGACGAAGAGCTCACTCCATGCGAGGGCGACTCGTTGGCGGAGCTGGTCGGTTCCATTGAGTGCGTTGTCGAACCAGATGTGGTGCCTCGTCGAGCCGAGGCTGCCATTGCTGGTTGCCCGAACGTAGGGGAGCGTGAGCGAGATCGGAGCGGCGAATTGCTGGTCGATCCATGTGTCGAAGCTGCCGAGTGTTTGCAGTTCTTGAATCGAAGCGGTGGTCGGCCCGTAGGTGGCCTGCATGAGCATGCGGGCTGCGTCGTTGCTCGTGATCTCGCCGGTTGGTGGTTGAACGGGATTCGAGGGATCGATCAGTTCGATCTCGAGTTCGCCCCGAACTCGAGCGAACACGAGGCCGACGGACTCGATGACGATGCCGGGCTCAGCCTGGGTTGCGAGTGCCGGGAGGTCTGCGGTGAACGGCTGAAGGGTGCCGTCGCGGGTATCTCGGCCGAGCCCGACGACATAGCGATACCCGAATCGCAGTTGCGGTGTTGCGTTGTTGCTCGGGACGAACTTGAACTGGCGTCGACCCCGATTCGTCTCCGTCTCGACGTAGAGGGCGTAATACGACTCGACTCGCAACGAACCGTTCAGCGGCCCAACTGGTTGATCAGCCGATGAGTCGAAGGTGCGGTAGGTCGATCCCGGGGCGGACAATCGGGTAAGTCCAGGATGGTCGGCGGTCGCGATCGAGGCGACCTCTCCGACGTCTCTGGGTTGCCAGGTCACGATGGCCATTGCGGGCGACGTCCTTCGTTCGTAGGGATTCGTTCGTAGGGATTGCGGGAGTGGCGGTGCAGTGGGCGATTCAGTAGGTGAATCTGACTATCACTCGCCGCAGCTCCCCATCCGGGGGGACATGGCGCCGCACTTTTCTCACCGAGCGTGGCGAACCGCGAATGCAGGAGTCACGACGTATTGACACTTAATGACGCTCAATTACACTCAAACGATGTCGATCGAGCACCAAATCGAAAGTGATGAGCCATCCCTGGCCGTTCGAATTCCGATCGATGACGAGCTCGATCGGGCACCTCGGGGTGATTTTCTGGACGGTGATACGCGAATCATTCGGCCTCGTCGCCCGGATCATCGCGGTCGGATCACGGTGCTCAGGGGGCCAGCGCCAAGCGACTCGAAACCGACAGCGCTGGCAACCACGGTGGATGTTCCCGCCGACCCAGGCGATGCGCCGGCGCTGGCATGGATCGGGGCATTATCATCGCTGATCGGCGGTGCGGTGGTCGCCCTCATCTTCTCACCACTCTTCGCGATCTTGGCCGGTGTCTCCGCTCTCACGCTGCTCGGCCGATCGGTCGCTGGGCGAGTCTCCAATCGCCGAGATCATCGTCGGCGGATCGAGGCCATCGATCTCGCCCGAGCCGACGTTGCCGAGGCGGTGGATCGTTGGTGTGACGCAGAGGTCGCTCGACGCCTCACCCGCCGCCAATCGAGGTTACGCGCCGACCTCGTCGCCGGTGCGATGCCGTGGCAACAGACGCTCGAGCCCGGCGCGCCGATCGAGATCTCGGTTGGTGTAGGGGCGATTGAGGTCGATGGTCCCGAGCACCTGATCACCGACCCGGCGGTTGCTGACGTCGTTCCCGATCGATGTGTGCTGGTCGGTGCCCCCATGACGGTGCCACTCGCAGAAGCGCAGGGGATGGCGCTCGTCGGCGGGCGTGATGATGTTCTCGGCGTTGCCCGCAGCGTCCTCGCAACGGTCACGTCATCGTTCGGGCCGTCGGACCTATCGTTGGCCGTGATCACGACCAACGATCGTTTGATCGACTGGGACTGGCTGAAATGGGTCCCGAATCTGTCGGGCGTTGCGACCGACCACGTCGCCGCTGACCGCCTCCTGGAGTTGGCCGACGGCGACGCTGCAACCTCCCGGCCGATCCAGCTCGTCCTGATCGATGGGGTCGAACCCGTCGGCCCTGGTGCGCTCGCCAGGGTCGTGTCCGGTCGGTCGGCAGGCACTCGTTCGATTTGGATCGGTGACCGAGATGACGTGCCAGCTTCGTGCGTGGCGATCGCTGACGTGGCCGCGGACGACTCGGTGGTCATCGAGTCGGCCGTCGGCCTCGGGGGAGCGAGCGATCGTTCGGCGATGACGGGTGTCGTCGATCAGTTGGGGATCGTGGCGGCGATGGAGGTCGCTCGATGTCTTGCACCGTTCGATGATCCGCTTGTCGTCGATGCGGGCGGGCGCCTCGCCGCCTCCGTGGCATTGGGCGACGTGCTCGCTGACGACCACGAGATCGGGGCCATCTGGCGTCGGGGAGATCGATCCAGCATCAACGTGGTGTTGGGTGCCGACCTCGACGGCATCGTGACCGTCGACCTCGTGAGCGACGGTCCGCATGCGTTGATCGCCGGCACGACCGGGTCGGGCAAGTCGGAACTCGCTCGGACGCTGGTTCTGAGTGCTGCGCTGCACCAGTCGCCGGAGCTGGTCTCGTTCGTGCTGGTCGACTTCAAGGGAGGCGGTGCCTTCGATGTCGTTGCCGATCTTCCCCATGTCTCAGCGGTGGTGACCGACCTCGACGCAGCATCGGCAGCTCGTGCGCTTCGAGCGTTGCGGGCCGAGCTGCGATCACGCGAGGAGCGGCTGCGTGAGCTCGGGGTCGCCGACATTGAAGATGTCCGTCTCGTCAGTGACGACGAGCCCCTTCCTCGCCTCGTGATCGTCGTCGACGAGTTCGCCGCGCTTGCCGATGAGTTGCCCGACTTTCTCGACGGCCTGGTCGACGTCGCTCGACGTGGGCGCAGCCTCGGTGTGCATCTCGTTCTGGCAACGCAACGGCCCGCTGGTGTGGTCACCGGTCAAATCCGCGCGAACACCAACCTTCGGATCTGTCTCCGGGTGCAGGATCGGGCCGACAGCATGGATGTCATCGACCGAGCCGACGCTGCGCTCTTGCCACCGATTCCCGGCCGAGCGGTGATCGACCGGGGCGGGCGAGTCGCCGAGTTTCAGGTCGCACACATCAGCGGTAGCGGGAAGGTCGACGATGTTGCGCCGTTCGTCATCCACCCCGCGCTGCTCGACGAAGAGCCGATGCTTGCCCGGCGATATCGAGTTGCGCTCGACACCGTCCGCTCGGAGTTCCGGGCCAAGGCGAAAGCCTCACCGACTCGGGCGCAGGCCGAGGTCTCGGTTGCCGACCGAATCGCCGAGTGTCGACGAGCAGCGAACTGGCTTCCCGAACCGCCCTGGTTGAACGAGCTCCAGTCGGTCGACCTTGATGCGGTTGCGTGTGACCGTGGCGTGATCCCGCTCGGGTTGATCGATGATCCCGACAACCGTGCTCGCGTGCCGTTGACGTGGTCGCCTGCCGAGACGGGTCTTCTCGTTCTTGGCGCCGATCAGGGCGAACCGGAGCGGACGATCATGGTTGCTCTGGGGGGACTCCTTACCGAACAGCCTGCCGCTCACGTCTATGTCTTCGATGGAAACGGTGGTCTTGCCGCGCTCAACGACGTCGACGGCGTTGGAGCCGTCATCCAGGCTGGCGACGGTGCGAGAGCGGTCAAGCTGTTGCGTCTGCTCCGGGGTGCAGCTGGCTCGGATGGGCGACCAGCGTGCATCGTCGTGCATCGGTGGTCAGCTGTCGCCGAAGGCTTGGAAGCCGAAGCTGGCCTCGATGCCAGGGCGGCGCTGGAGCGGTTGGTTCGTGACGCCGTGGATCGTGGCATCGCCGTGATCGTGTCGGGAGTCGATGAACGAGACGTTCCATCAAAGGTGGCGAACCGACTGAGCACGAGGGTGATTCACCGCTTGTCCACCCCGTCGGCCTATCTCGCGTTCGACGTTCGAGAACGGCAATCGGCGTCGTTGGTCGGCCGCCACATCGTCGAACCGGGCTCGAGTCGACGTGGGGTTGTTGGCGACGTGTCGGTCGATGTCTTGGTTCAGAGATCAGCGCCGACCGAGATGCCGAGGCCCGTCCTCGTGCTGAGCGACCGAGTCGAACGCTCGAGCCTTGTTTCCCATCAAGCCGCAAACGAGCGCCATCGGGGAGCTCCGCTTGGTCTCGACGACGATCGTCAACCGGTGGTCGTCAGCGTCGATGCTGCGCGGCCGGTCGTGATCCTGGGACAGCCTGGGTCGGGCCGGTCAACGGCGATCGAAACCCTGCGGGTCGGGGCAAACCAGTGCACTGGATCCGACCAGCGCGCCGGATCCGACCAGCGCGCGGGGTCCGACCAGCGCGTGTCAGGCGAAGCAGATCGATGGGTTGTCATCGACGACGCAGAGCAGCTCGAGGCAGACGAGGCCCGAGCCCTGATCGACGAGGCGAAGGCGGATGGGCGACCGCTCGTCATCGCGGCAACACCGGCTTCGGCGCGAGGTTTTGGAAGCTGGATCGCGCCGCTTCTCGAAACCGCGACCGTCGTCTTGCTGAATCCATCTCGAACCGACGGCGAGGTGTGTCGAATCGTCGTGCCCGACCTGCGCGACGCCCCGCCAGGGCGAGCCGTGATCGTCGATCGCGGCCGAACCTCCATCGTGCAAGTCGCCGCCTAAGCGAAGGGACCCCCCCAAAGCTCGTTGGTGCGCCCTCATGTTGTGGAGGGATTTCCCGCACGTTGTTGCGGCGTATCCCTCCGCTTGCGGGCGGGTTAGGCGCCGACGGGGGTGGCGATTTCGACGAGGAAGCCGTTTGGGTCGATGAGGTAGGCGACGGTTTGGCCCCAGGGTTTAGTCGTCGGCTCGACGTAGAGACGGGCGCCGGCTCCGACCGCAGTGCTCACCACTGCGGCAACATCGTCGGTGACCAGCGTGATCGACGCAGCCGGTGGCGGTGATGACGGATCGAGAGGCGTGAACCCGCCGGCTTCGCCGAGGTTGCTCTCGGCCAGTTCGTTCGCAACGAAGGCAAGCGTGGTTGCGCCGCTTGCCAGCTCGCCGTAGTCACCCTCGGGTGTGAGGAGTTGTGTCTCGAGGCCAAACGCTGCGTTGTAGAAGCCGAGCGTGGCGGCGACGTCGGCAACCGTGACGATCGTGTATCCCAAAGAAGTGGTCATGCGTGCACCCTAGAGACCTGATGCGACAGCCCTTTGTCGGATATTCGGAGAATGTCTTGACCGGTCATTCAGTTCGCTGTTTGGTGAGAACGTGAACCGCCTCGAACGTCTCCATGCGCTCAGCGAACATCTGCGGCGAACGGCGCCACAACCCGTCAGTGCGTCGGACCTCGCCGCCCGCTTCGGCGTCACCCGTCGCACCATCGAGCGAGACTTGGCGTCACTGCGAAATGCCGGTGTTCCCATCTACGCGGAGCGAGGAAGATCGGGTGGCCAGGTCAGCCTCGACCAAAGCGGCAGCGCAGTGTTCACGCTCTCGCCAGCTGAAGTCTCAGCCATCCTCGTTGCGATCGCCGCGGCTGGCCCCAACATGCCGTTTCGAGATGCGGCGATGACCGCCGCAGCTCGGCTCGTCGAGTCACTGAGTCCAACGACACAGGTCATCGTTGACGATCTTCGAAACCGCATCCGACTGCCCGAGCAGCACCCGATGCCAAAGCGAGCTCGCCGGACGATCGAAGACGCCCTGCGGCGTCAACTCGTTGTGTCGATCGATTACACCGACGCCGATGGAGGCGTCACCACTCGGCGGGTCGACCCCGTCGGCTTCTTCAGCGGCTCGAACGGCGGCTCGAACGGCGGCTCGAACAGCGGCTCGAACGGTTGGTTCCTGATCGGCTGGTGTCACTTGCGAGAAGCCGGACGGCTCTTCCGGCTCGATCGAATCGATGGGGCCCGGCTCACCACGCTGCAGTGCGCCCACCACGATGTCGACGAGACCCTTGGCTGGGTTCCACCAGAGGTGATCCCAGCCTAGGGGTCGCACAGAAGGGCCGCACAGAGAGGTCGGACAATGCACTGCGATTCTCCTCCTGCGTCGTCGACGTACCACGCTGGGTTGTCTGGTCGATGAGTCGTGCGGCCTCGTTCCTCGGCCTTCGACTCATCTCCTTAGACCGAGCGTGCGACGAGTGGGATGCCGGCAACGATCAGGCCGGCGGCCAAGAGGGCGATCACGGTTGGGCCAGACAGCCGGTCAGCGTTCGACGAGCCGATTCGCGCACCGATCACGGCTCCGACGACGAGGAACGGGATGTGGCTCCATTCGGGGTTGTCGACAATCGTGTGGCCGAGGGCTGCAGCGACTCCGGAGATGGCACCGATGGCTGTTGTCGTCGCTGCCGCTCGATGAGCCGAAAGCTGCTGCACCCATCGAAGGACCGGCACGGTGACGAGTCCCGCGCCAACACCGAGGCCGCCGGACAAGAACCCAATGAGCGAACCGGCGGCGGCGAGCGGGCCAGGCTTTGGTGGCAGGCGCTCATCGTCGGGATGGCTCGGCGGTCGAATGGTAATGACGAACGCCGCAAGTGTGAGAAGCAGGACACCCACGATGAGATCAAACGATCGTGCCGGGATCCGACTCGACGCGAAGGCGCCGGACAAGAAGGCGATCGGGACCGAGCCGACCACGAACCATCGGACCGACGGTCGATCGACCAAGCCCTGTTTGTCGTAGTTGTAAGCACCGGTGAGCTGAATGAACAGGGTCGTGATGACGCTGGTCCCGGCCGCCGTTGCACCGTTGAGATCAAAGAACAGCGTGAGGCCCGCGACGATGAGAAAGCCGCCGCCGGCACCGATGATCGATCCATAGATTCCAACGACAAGCGCAAGGATGACCAGTGCGATTGCGGTTGACGCGTCCATCGGCGGACACGTTACGGCGAGTCGAGGATGAGTTGTGTTGCGTCGAAGACGTCTTGGTTCGAATGCTGCTGTTGCATCAGATTGACAATGACCGGCATCCGAGCAGGGAAGTCCTGCCATCGGCCGTCGATCGAGGTGTGGTCTGTGTTCCAGTCGTCGACATCGATGCTCACCCCGAACGTTTCCGCCGTGCCCGTCAGGGGTGGGAGTGCGCTGGTATCCACGTCGGGTCCGAGATCGACGTCTTCGATGCGGAGTGCATCGGGATTGTCTTCGTCGGTGAAGTCGAGATCGAGTGCAAGGTTGCCGGGGTGAGTGTTCGGCGGTGTTGGCTCGTCGAGTGGGATCGACCACTCCTCGCCGTTGGCGAGTGGGATGTCGTAGGTGCCGATCCCGGTGAAGATCTCCTCGGCGACGGCCTCGGCTGGCCCGTTGAAGATCTCGTTCAGCAACTGATTCTGCGTCATTGGGAATGCTCCCAACCCGGCATCGACCGCCCGCTCAAGGCTGAGGTGAGAGTCGGCAACCGCCTGTTCATGAACCGAGATGATCACGTTCGCCCGAAGTTGATGCTCGTCTCGAGCTGTGTGGTCGTCGATCAGCATCACCCTGAGCTGATGGGCGAACCCGTTGCGAAGGTCGCGTTCACCCTCGCCGAACGAATTGAGGAACTCGGTGATCAACACCGGGTCCGACGGATCGGCCCCCGATGCCCCAAAGGTCTCGAGGAACCGGACGTAGTCGGCGAGCACGTCGGTGAAGATTGCCTGGTTTGCATCGGCGCCCATTTGACGGATTTCGTCGGCTCCTGGGAAGTAGCCAGGGACGTCGACTCGCCCCAGGTCGAACGAACCGTCGATCAACTTGGAGACCGTGTTGGAGGCTGAGGCGCCCCACGCAGGCCAGGTCAAGCCAGCGTGGCCGGGTGCGCTCAGGTCGCCAGCGTCATCCGGATTGATGAGAGCGTCGAGGCGTTGAGCGGTCTCGGCATAGAAGCGTGTGATGAGTCGGCCTCGGGTGGCGTCCTCGGTCTCCGGTAGTTGGCTGATCACGGCAAATCGTGTCGTGAGATCGTCGTCTGCCACACCGATCATCGCGGTCGAGAACAAGTGCTCGACCGCCGATACATCGACCGCGAACAAAGGTAGGCCGTCTCCGTCATGGGCAGCGTTGTCGAGCATCGGTAAGAACTCGCGCGCTGCGTCTGGGTCGTGCACGAATATCTGTCGGTTGACCGCATCGAGTTGGGTCGCTCGATCGATCTCGTCGGTGTCGCCGATCTGAGAGCGGAGGGTCTCATTGTCTTCGAGCCATTGAGCGAGGTGGGCGACATCGACATCGACAAGGTCGGTTCCATGCCACACCGTTTCGAGCGGGTGCTGGTTCGCAATCCTGACGAGGAGGTCGCGATCGTCGGCAAGAATGGCGGCCGCTGACCGAACGACATCGGGGGCAGCCTCATCCTTTGCCAGACGGAGCAGCTCCTCGACCGTCACCGCTCCATCGCCGTCGGTGTCACCGCCGGCGGCGTAGTCGAGCAGGATCGACACGGCGTGGTCGCCAGCGATCGGGACCAGAGCACCGTCCGAATCGGCGAGCGACTCCCACAGTTCGATCTCGCGAGCCCGCGCGTCGTCACCGAGGTGCACTCGGAAGCCCGAAGCCAGCAACGCTCGTTCGGTCAGGATCGTGGCGAGGAGTCCAAGCTCTTCGTCGATCTCGGCGAGATTGGCCGGTGCGGTCGTGGCGAGGTGGGCTCGGGTGGTCGCGACGGTCACCTCCACGACCAACTCATCCGCTCGTTGGGCGATCAGCCCAAGCGTTTGAGCCAGCGTTCCAACAGCGTCCGGATCGATTTCAACCGGGAGGGAAGAAGACATGTGGGTTACACCTCTGCCCAAGAGCCGGGCGATTGCGGTCGGGTTGGCCGTCGAGGAGGAGGCTCACCAGGAGGTAGCGCTGCCCTGTCCTCTCGCCACCGAGCGACGTTGCGGTCGTGCTGGCGAAGGTCGGCTGCATACGTACGGCACTGATCCGCCCGGCGACGAGCTTCACCGGCGAGTTCGCGAAGTCGGTCGGCGGTGCTGCGCGCCGTCCGGTCTGCGGCGTCGATCGTTGCGTTGGTGAGAAGCGTCAGTCCGCCTCCGTTCAACACATGAGGCTCGACGCCGCCGCCGATTTCGGAGAGGAGCGCGCCGGTCGTGTCGGCAGCGGCGTCGAACTCGCCTGCAGCGAGATCAAAGTCGAGAGCGGTCGGCATCGATCAACGGACCGGCAAGCCGGAGTTCATCACGTTGTCGAGGTTGGTCCGTTGGTCGGTCACCGCTCGCGACATCTGTTCGGCGGCGCCGCTGGCATCGGTGAGCGATGTTGAGAGTGAATTGACGTACTCGTCGAGGGCGGTCGACATCGACTCGACGGATGCTTTGAAACTCTCGAACGCCTCATTGGTCGACGCCTCGGATCGACCGATCGCCGACCTGAACTCGCCAGCCGCAATCCGGAAGTTGTCAGCGTTCGACCCGGTCCACTGGGTCGAATCAGCCTCACGAGCTGCGTCACTGACGGACCGATCGAGCGCTTCCATCTCGGTTCCGATCTGTGCGTGTGCTCGCTGGGCGGCGGAGGTGACGTCGCCAACGACTTGTGTGGTGAGGCTGACGGCGGCTGAGCGCGCAACCTCGACGTCGGCGGCGGTGCCGGTGAGGCGGGTCGACAGGTTGTCGAGGTCTTCGAGTTGTGCTCCGAGGAGTGCCATGGTGATCAGTCTTTCGTTCGGTGAAGATGGTTGGCGTCTTATAACGCAAAGAAGAGTAAATAAACGTAAACAGAACGAATTGAATTGTCAAGGGTTGATCGCGCCTCGGGGCTACGATTCGGGCCGTGGAGCGGTTTGATCCGGCAATCGTGCGCGTGGGCTGCGCCGGAGTGCTCGCTTCGCTGACCGTCGTGGCCGGCGGCCTACTGGCCGGTGCTGGAGGTCCGGGTTCAGCGTCCGCCGTTGGCTGGACGGTTCCTGCGATCCCGGTCGAACCGCGTGGCGATCTCTTGCTCGCCCTTGTTCTCTTCTACGGCGGAATGCTGGCCTTGGTGTGGCTCTGGTTCGTCCTGCGTCGCCATGTGGTCGACCACGGCGCATCGATTGCCGCGGTCGTCGTCGTCGCTGCTGTCTGGGCGTTGCCGTTTGCGCTCGGCCCACCTCTTGGTAGCCGTGACGTGTATGCCTATGCCGCGCAAGGTGAGCTGGCCGACGCCGGGTTCGATGTCTACGTCAACGGGCCGGGTGCGTTGGTCGATCACCCGTCGCTCGAAGCGGTCGACCCGCTCTACCGAGAATCCCCCGTGGTCTACGGACCCGTCTTCGTGGCGGTGTCGTCGGGTATCACGGCGATCACCGACGGACCGCTCTCAACCGTGCTCGTCTTTCGTGGTCTGGCCATCGTCGGCATCATCATCTCGGGGATCGCAATCGTCGACCTTGCGAGGCGTTACGAACGAGATCCCGCCGACGCCCTCGTGATGAGCGTTGGCAGCCCGCTCGTGATGTTGCACCTGGTGTCGGGTGCACACAACGAATCCATCATGGCGGCCCTCTTGCTGGCCGGTGTTGCGATCGGAACTCGGCCGGGCGCAAGCGGGGTCGCACGAACGATCGGCATCTCACTCTGTGCCGTTGCGGGAACGATCAAGGTTCCTGCCGTCCTCGGATCGGTCTTTGTTGCATGGCCGTGGATCGTTGCTGCTGCTGATTCGCAGCGTCGAGCCATTCGCTTCGTGATGTCGGCTGGCCTCGCCCTTGGTGTCGTCGCGCTTGCCGGCCAGGTGACCGGCTGGGGATTCGGTTGGGTCGAAGCGATCCTTGCCACCGAACCGGTCGATGCCTACTTGAGCGTGACGCGAATCGTCGGGGGCATCGTGCAGTTCGCCACCGGATCCGATCTCGACGTGGTGCTCGAAGTGGTCCGGCTCGCTGCGCTATTGGTCGCTGCCGCCGTTGTGGCTTGGGTTCTGAAGGACGGGCGATACGTCAGCCCTCTCGGCCTCGGTTGGTGCCTCGTGCTCGCCACCTTCATCCACCCGACAACACAGCCGTGGTATTTGCTGTGGGGAGTTTTCTTGATTGCGGCCGTCTCGGGTGGGCAGCGAAATCGGGTGATGCTGGCGCTGATGGCACTCGCGTGTTTCGGTGTCCCGCCAACGGGTCCGCATCTGGCTCGCTCGCTGATCGATGATGGCCGTTCGCTACTGCTCGGGCTTGCGAGTGCAGGGCTCGCACTCGGCTACGTCTTACTTATGCGCCACGAGTTGATCGTGCGCCCCGCTCCTGGTGAGGTGGCGAACACCCAGCGGAACGAGCGCGATGAGCAACCCATTACGAGCGGTTAAGAGAAGCGCAGCCGGCCAGGCATCAACCCCCGGCGGGCCGAAGATGGCGAGGGTCAGGCCGGTGATGAGCGTTGTTGCGCCGGTCACCAGAACGATCGGATGACGCCAGCCCTGCTCGGCGGCCACCATCGCGGCGAACGGTGTGAGCCACAGCAGGAATTGGGGCGAGAGCAGGGGAGCGGTTGTGAGTAGCGTCGCAATCAGGGCGACGGCCATGGCGGCATCGCATGATCGATTGGAGCCGGTGCGCAATCGCAACGCGATGAGCACGAGGGTGACGGCGGCGAACACCAGCCGCCCGACCGTGCTGACGAGCGGCGACACCGTGCCGATGCGATATGCGTTCTGCTCCAACCTCGCCTCCTCGCCCGTCACGAGCGCGACGAGCGCGCCCGGTATTGACTCGACGTGCCAGCCGGTGGTTCCTCGGAGCGATACGACCTGGTCGATGGCGTCGAAGCCTTCGGCCGTTCCGCCGACGAAGACGAACCAGGCGATCACCGCACTGAAGCCGAACACGATGGTCGTCGCCACGACTCGCCACTGTCGGCGACCGATCGCGATCGGAAGGATCACGATCGGCACGATCTTGATTGCGGCGCCGATCACGATCGCAGCCGGCCCAACGATGCGGCTGCGTGACGTTGGCTGCCAGAGAGCGATCAGCGCAGCCGCTCCCAAACCGGCGGCCCACAGATCGAACCGCACCAAACCGCCAGGGATCAGCGGCGTGCCGAGAACGACAAACGCTGCGGCGCCAATCACGCCAACCGCTCGGTAGAGCAGCGCAGTGGTTGCGGCGAGGACGAGAAACGATGTGATGGCGAGGAGGCGATGGGTCGACACGACATCGCCGATCGCGAGCGCCTCGATGAGCACGACACTGCCTGGCGGATACTCGACCGCCTGATCCACCCACGCCCGCCCGGGCTCCTCAGCGATGGTTTGGAAGCGCTCGACGTCCCAGCCGCTCAGCTCGGCCGGTTCGTTCGTCCACGGGCCGACCGTGAGTGCAAGAAGAGCAGCGAACTGCAGCGCCAGTGCGGCCACCATCGCCAACCGGGCAACGCGGCGATCGCGAGTCGGGGCAGCGTTGAGCGGCGCAACGGCGTTCGGCACGGCCACACCGTAGGGCCAGACGGGCCAGCCCGGGCACGACGAGTTGGCGACGGGAGCAGGACCCCTGCTTATGGTCCTTGCCGTGCGGGTCGGTATCCTTGGCCGGGTGACTACCACCGAAACCGAGTCCGCTGATCTCACCGCTGTGATGACCGTGAGTGACGTTGCGTTGGAAACCGTGCTCGACGTGCGAGCCACCGAGGACGATCCCGAGAACACGGCGCTTCGAGTGGGTATCACCGGTTCGAACATGACCGACTTCACCTACGCCCTCGACCTCTGTCCGGTCGCCGAAGCTGAAGACGGCGATGCCGTCTACCAGCAGGGTTCACACGGCGAACTCACCGTGATCATCCCGGCCGACTCGATCGAGCGTATGCAGGGTGCGTCGCTCGACGTTCCGGCTCACACGGCCGCTGGTGGTCTCGTCATTCGAAACCCCAACACGCCAAACCCTCTCGACGGGCTCGACCTCGATCTCAGCGGTGAGCTGCCGGAGAAGATCCAGGCGGTTCTCGACCAGGCGATCAACCCGGCCCTCGCGTCACACGGTGGCTTTGCCGCTCTGGTTGGTGTCGACGGCACAAAGGCCATCGTCACGATGGGTGGCGGTTGTCAGGGTTGTGCGGCCAGCGCGATGACGCTGCGCGATGGCATCTCGAAGATGCTGACCGATGCGCTGCCTGAAATCACCGAGGTCGTTGACGCCACCGATCACAGCGCAGGCGAGAACCCCTTCTACACCGAGTAGCCCCTCGGCACCCTCGGAGCAACGCCATCCCGGCTTGGTGCGGCCCATTAGCGCCGCTTGAGCTGACGATCTAGTTTCGCCTCCATGCGAGGCATCATCGGCTACGGCTCCTACATCCCGTTCTACCGACTCGATCGGGGCGCGATCACTGCGGCGCTCGGCACCGGGGGTGGGCGTGGCACGCGATCGGTTGCGGGGTATGACGAAGACCCCGTTTCGATGTCGGTCGAGGCGTGCCGGTCGCTCGTTGCGTCGGTTTCCGAATCGGCGATCACACCCGACGCGGTGTATTTCTCCTCGGCGACGCCGCCTTATCTCGACAAGACCAACGCCACGGTCATCCACGCTGCGCTCGATCTGCCGAGCCACGTGTTCGCGGGCGACATCGTTGGTTCGCCCCGTTCGGTCAACGCCGCGCTGCGTTCCGCACTCGCCTCGTCGAGGCCGACACTGATCGCCGCCGCCGATGTGCGTTCGGGCCGCCCGGGTTCGGGCGATGAGGCGTCGCTCGGCGATGCCGCGGTCGCTTGGTTGATCGGATCTGACGACGATGGTCCGGTGATCGCCGAGTGGGTTGGTGGAGCGTCTTCGACCGCGGAGTTCTTGGATCGCTGGCGGTTGCCCGAGTGGAACTACTCCCGGGTGTGGGAAGAACGATTCGGTGAACACGCCTACCTCCCACTCGTGACCGAGGCCGCCGAGGCTGCTTTCGAGCAGAGCGGAATCGCTCCGGATGATGTGGACATGGTGATCATCGCCGGCCTCCATGCGCGAGCGGTGCGAGGCGCGGCAAGAGCCGCTGGCGTGGCTGATCGTCCAATGGCCGACGACCTCACCGGTGTCGTCGGCAACACGGGAAGCGCCCATGCCGGACTTGTTCTGTCGTCGGTCCTCGACCAAGCAGATCCCGGCCAGACGATCATGGTGATCCACCTCGCCGACGGCTGCGACGTCGGCTTCTACCGAACGACAGACGCCATTGCGAACTATCGGTCGGCCCGTCCTGTGGCCACCCAACTCGAGCAAGGTGTTGGCACGGTCGACTACAACACGTTCCTCACCTGGCGCGGGTTCCTCGATCGCGAACCGCCGCGTCGACCAGACCCGGTCGGGCCGGCCGCACCGCCGTCGTTCCGAAACGAGGACTGGAAGTACGCCTTCGTTGGATCACGCGATCGATCGAGCGGGGCAGTACACCTGCCGCCGATGCGAGTCTCGGTCAAAGGCGGCGCTGTCGATGACATGGAACGTGTGGCGATGGCCGACGTGCCGGCGACCGTGGTCACGTTCACGATCGACCACCTCGCATATTCGTTGTCGCCGCCCACGATCGCCGTCGTCATCGACTTCGACGGTGGCGGTCGATTCAGTTGTCAGCTCACCGACGCCGATCCTGCACAGGTCAAGATCGGGAATCGAGTGCAGATGTCGTTCCGTCGACTCCTCACCGCCGACGGCGTCCACAACTACTTCTGGAAGGCCAAACCACTCGCGTAGGCGCCTCAGCTGGCCGGACCGCCGGCCGGACTGGGGCGCTGCGGAGGGGCTGGGCTCACCACGGTCCCGGGCAGCTCCGTGGTTGGGGGGTCTGGCCGGTCATCGGTGTCTGAGTCTTCACCGATGGTGCCGAGTCCCGCACCGAACTTGAAGCTCACGGCGAGGAAGACACCGCCGAGGACGAAGAACAAACCGACTCGCCAGAAGGTGTCAACGTCGACCAGGTCGACCGTCAAGAGTTTGACGACGACAACGGCGAGCGTGCCGAGCCCTCCTTGGATAGCGAGGCTGGAACCTCGGACCGATCCGACCACGAGCGCCGTTAATCCGAGGGCGGCCCACACGGCTGAGATGCCGGCCTGGCCCTGTGCGAGGTGGACGAAGGTGGGGATGGCCCAGAGGTGGGCGCCGAGATAGGCGGTTGCGGCGAGAGGCCGACGCAGGCGATCGTCTCGTTCGACGAAAGCCCAGCCACCGACGAGAGCGATCAACGCGAAGTGCGTGAGGTGGTCGATCCAATCGAGCCGCATGTCAATACCGATCAGCATCCGGCCGAGTCCGTAGAGGCCGGCGATGGCGGTGACGATGATCGCTTGGCCAAGGGCGAAGCGGTCCTCGACGAATCGGATGAAGACGAGCAAAGCCGCAGCTTGAGCGATGAGCGAGACGAGGAGCCCCGGCCCGTCGAGGAGCACGACGCTGCCGATCACAGTTGCCGCAACACCACCGAGCGCCTGGGAGATCCACACGGATTGGTCGCACCTCACGAGTCCGTTTCGAACAGCCCCGAACAGTCCGGCGGCCAAGGCGAGGGCAATGCCTCCACAGGAGAGGTAGATGAAGCCGGCGTTGTCGCCGCTGGCGTCGGTCGAAAGGCGAACGGCCACGGCGACGAGCGCTGGCAATGCGACAGGAATGCGGCGGGTGAAGGAGAGCCACGCATCACTTCCGGCGCTCTTGATGGGCGCCACCACATCGAATGCGATCGGCATGAACCACATGGCGAGGGCGGCCACCACTCCGGAGATGAGCGTGTAGATGGCCGTGTCGGGATGATCGAGCCGGGCAACGATGGCGAGAAGGAGGAACGCTCCGCTCGTCGTCAGTGATGTGAGCAAGTGGAGTGAAGGGCGGCGCAGCAGGATCGACATGGCCATGGTTGAGAGGGCGATGAGTGTGGTCAGAGCCGCCGCTCCAGGCGACGCTTCGGCGATCCACGAGACAGCGATGATCGAGGTGGTCATGCCAGCTGCCGCGAGGCCTGGGCTGCCGAAGCGGTGAGCCAGCCAAAGTGCGAGGGCATGAACGCCGACGGCGACGGCGAGCCAGACCTCGAGCGCCCCGAGGGCAAGCCATTGCCAGCCGGCGATCGAACAGACGGAGAGGATCGTGACGCCGACACCCGCGAGCGGTGGGCCCCAGTCTGGCCGCTTCTCTCTGAGAAAGAGGCCGCCGCCGACGAGTGCTCCGCCGATGGCGAAGCTGCCCGCCAGCTGCAGCTCAGGGCCGATCCAGCCTCGCTCGATTGCGGTGCTGACCAAAAAGACTGCTGCGAGGAAGACGAGAAGAAGACCGGTCCATTTGAGGACGGTCTCCGTCGTCAGGTTCGCATATGGGGGTGTGGTCGATGCCGGTGGGGTAGCAACCGTTGCCGATTGCGCCGGGGCGAATGGTTGTGCTCCCGGCTGAGGCGGTGGTGGGGTGGCGTTCGGGCGCGTGAGTGGCGGGGTGAACCCAGGCTGGCTTGGCGCTGGTCGCCCGATCGCTGGCACGGTGGGCGGAACGGGCGCGGTGGGTGGAACGGGCGCGGCTGGCTGGCTGATGACGGGCTGGCTCATCACGGGCTGGCTCATCGCGGGCGGGCTCATCACGGGCTGGGTCGTTGTCGCGGTGCTCTCGATCGTGACGAGGCGACGCTGGAGGTCGGCGATCGTGCGCCGGAGAAAGAGTGCTTCTGATTTAGCCATGGTCTTCATGATGAAGAAGACGGGACTCCTGCACAGGGGACGAAATCCCCCAAAGTGCTCTGGGGGATTATGGAGCGGAGGAGAACCGATCGAGTGCTTTGACTCTCGAAGATTGACGATGAGGGCCAGATCCGTCAGTGTGTACGCAACGTTGCGGAAGCGACGTTCGTCACACATAGGGGAGCCCGCCATGGCATCACGAGGCATCAAGGACCAGGTCGCAATCGTTGGAATGGGCTGCACGCCCTTCGGTGAACACTGGGACAAGAGTGTTGACGACATGCTGGTCGAGGCCTCTCAGGAGGCGTACGCATCTGCCGGCATCACCCAAGATGATGTCGATGCTTACTGGTTCGGCACACTCGGATCCGGCGTTTCGGGTCTGACGCTGAGCCGGGCGCTGAAGATCGACCACAAGCCGGTCACCCGCGTCGAAAACATGTGCGCAACCGGCTCCGAGGCGTTCCGTAACGCGTGCTACGCCGTGGCCTCTGGTGCCTACGACATGGTGTGCGCCATCGGTGTTGAGAAGCTGAAAGACAACGGCATGTCCGGTCTTGTCGGCACCCCGCTTCCGAGCGATGGAACCAAGCCGGAGCTCACCGCTCCCGCCATGTTCTCACTTCTTGCCCCGGCCTACGCCGAGAAGTACGGCGTGGACGAGACGGAGATGAAAGACGTTCTCACTCGGATCGCATGGAAGAACCATTACAACGGCGCGCGCAACCCTCGTGCTCAGTTCCAGAAGGAAGTGAGCAAGGAGAAGATCAGCAACGCGCCGCTCATCGCCGGTCCGCTCGGCATCTTCGATTGCTCGGGCGTGAGTGACGGCTCAGCCGCGGCGATCCTCGTGCGAGCTGAGGATGCGCACAAGTACACCGACAACCCCATCTACGTGAAGGCGCTTGCCTTCTCCGCTGGCCCCGCCGCTGGTCCGATCGACCCTGACTACGACTACACCACGTTCGACGAGGTGGTCGCCTGTGCCGCCGATGCCTATGCCCAGGCCGGTGTTGAGCACCCACGCTCGGAGATCGCGATGGCCGAAGTGCACGACTGCTTCACGCCGACCGAGCTCGTCTTGATGGAAGATCTCGGCTTTGCCGAGCGCGGTCTTGGCTGGAAAGAGGTCATGGCCGGCACCTATGACCTCGACGGCGAATTGCCGATCAATCCCGATGGCGGGCTGAAGAGCTTTGGCCACCCCATCGGTGCGTCCGGCCTGCGAATGCTCTTCGAGTGTTGGCTGCAGCTTCGGCACGAGGCACCGGCCGATCGCCAGATCAAGAGCGTGACCGAAGACGGAAAGACGCTCGGCATGACCCACAACCTGGGCGGAGCACCGGGCGAATGTGTGAGCTTCGTGTCGATCGTCGGCAGCGAACTGGGCTAGGGACTGGGTGCGCGAACGTCTTGCGCTCACCCTCTGAGCGAAGACGGTTGAGCGAGACCGGTTGGGCTAACGACAGACGAGTGGGATCGGCGTCGTCGCGGCGTCGATCGCTCGCTCGATCTCATTCGACGCAACCGCCCAGCCTCGATCGTCGCCGCGGCTTGTTGCGAAGACCATGCCGACCAGTCGGCCCTCATCGTCGATCACGGGGCCACCCGAGTCGCCAGACTCGATGTCGGCGCCGAGTTCGATCCCATCTCGATCGCCGACGCCATCGAGGCTGAGTCGAACGAATCGAAGGATCGATGCCGGCTTCCGTTCGGGCCCATCGTCGTTGCTGTACGTGATCAACGAGACGTCGGTCGTCTCAACGTTTGGATCCGCAACTCCCAGAGTCTCGGCCGCCCCGCGTTCGAGGCGAATGACGGCGAGGTCACGATCGACGTCGAGATGGACAAGTTCGGCCGTCATCGTCGACCCGTTCGCTTCCTGCACGACAAACGACTCGATGTTGTCGAACGCGTGGGCAACGGTGACGGCCAGGTTGCCGGGGCCTCGATCGACAGCCACTGCCGATGCCCGCTGCTCGTTCGAGGTGCCACATTCGGTCAGTTCGAGGCGAAGGGTTGCCTGCAGCGGTTGGTTGGAGGTCTTCGTCGAGCAAGCGGTCGCGAAGAGGGCGAGCGCCACGATGAGCAGAGCGACCGGATGTCTCACGGATGCGAGGGTAGGTGTGTGTCTGCGCGTTGGACATAGCCGATTGTGACCAGGCCCGGCGGGAACCGGCCTACGTTGGGGTTGCCGAGCTCGTCGGGGCCCGGCCGACGAAACGACGGAGCGCAGCACATGAAGATCTGGATCGATCGACCCTTTGGTGACATTGCGATCGGTGATCACGAGGCGATCGGGCCAAGCGAGGACGATCTTCGCCTGGCCGACGCGGTTGTTGTCGGGGGAGCGGACTGGGACGGGCCGATGATGGACCGTGTTCCGAACCTGCGAGTGATCGCTCGCACAGGAATCGGTGTTGATGCTGTCGATCTGGCAGCTGCCAGCGAACGCGGAATCGCTGTTACCAACACGCCGGAAGGGCCGACCGTGTCGACCGCCGAGCATGCGATCGCCCTGATGTTCGCTTCCGGCAAAGAGTTGGTCCGCCAGCAGGGCCGCTTGCGGAAGCAGACCGGGGACTACGCCCGACTGAATACTGCGATCGAATTCGATGGTCTCACGCTTGGCTTGTTGGCCTACGGGCGTATCGCCCGGCGAGTGGCCCGAATCGCAACGGCCGTCGGGATGAAGGTGATCGCTCACGATCCGTTCGTCATGGAGGGTGATCTTGCCGACGATCCGGCCAAGCCAGAACTGGTGTCCTTCGACGATCTGTGCGCTCGGTCGGACATTCTTTCGCTGCACGCTCCGCTCGCGGCCGACACCGCTCAGATCTTCAACGCCGAGGCGTTCGCTCGGTGCAAACGCGGCGTGGTGTTCATCAACGCCAGCCGAGGTGGCCTGGTCGACCACCAGGCACTGCTGGAAGCGTTGCACACCGGTCAAGTCTCGAACGCTGGCCTCGATGTGACCGATCCTGAACCGCTGCCAGCCGAACATCCGCTGCTGAACCGAGATGACGTCATCATCACGCCGCATACGGCATCGTCGACCACCGTTGGTCGCAAACGAATGCTCGACATGGCGTTGGAGCAGGTCTTGCAGGTGTTTGCCGGCGAGCACCCGAGCGACCTGGTTAACACCGATCTCATGAATCCGGGTTGGAACGATCTCGAAGCCTGATCAGGCGGTGACTTCGGTCTTTACGGACGACGAGGCCTCGCATGTGCGAACCTCACACGGAGCCTCATACTTCTGGTTTCTGAAGTTCGGCGAGGAAGGCGGCCACCGCATCGGCGTTGTGTCGGCGCCACAGATCGACCTCGTCATCGCTGTCGGTTGCTGATCGCAACGTCTCGATTCGCTCGGCGAGCGCCGCCTGCTGCGAGGCGATCAGCGCGGCGGTGTCTTGATTGGCTCGTGTGTTCAGACGCAGCTTCGTCAGGAACTCAATCCGGAGATCTCGAACGTGGGTCACCGGGCTGGCCAGCCACTTCGCGTTGACCGCCTCGCCTTCTTTCGTGAGGCCGTGGATCGTTCGCTTCGGCCCACCCTCGCCCTTCTCGATCTGTTGGGGCTCGGCAAGCTCGCGTTCGACGAGGCGATCAAGCGATCGGTAGACCAGCGGTCGATGCACCGTGAAGATCCGGCCGAGATCCGATTCGGCGGTGAGTTCTTGTGCGATTGCGAAGCCATGGGTCGCTCCTTCACCGAGAAGGGCAAGAACGGTGTGATCGGTCAACGACAGGCTGGGTTTCGCCACGCCGCCAAACTAGTCTCACTGCGACATGTCTCGCTCGATCACTGCGTTCGGTTCTGCGCTCGTCTCCCGATCGAACCCCCGCGCGCTCATGACCACGCCGGTCGTCATGCTCGCATTGGCGACTCTCGCCAGCTGCGGGAACGGTTCGTCGAGTTCGGCCGAACGGGAGGTGGTCACGGTCTTCGCAGCCGCATCGCTCGGTGATGCCTTCACCGCGATGGAGGAAGCGATCGAGGCGGCGAATCCCGCGATCGACGTGCAGCTCAGTCTGGCTGGAAGCTCAGCGTTGCGGGAGCAGATCCTCGATGGAGCGCCCGCCGACGTCTTTGCATCAGCCAACGAAACCGTGATGGCAGATGTCGTCGACGCCGGAGCCGCGTCCTCGCCCCAGGTGTTCGCCACCAACGAGTTGGTGATTGCGGCAAACGTCGAGAATGACGTTGGTGCGGTCGGCCTCGCAGACTTCGAACGGCCCGAGTTGTTCGTCGGTGTCTGTGCGCCCGAGGTGCCCTGCGGATCGGCTGCGGTCGAGGTGTTCGCTTCGGCCGGGGTCACCCCGCAACTCGATACGGAGGAACCCGATGTTCGACGGTTGCTCGCAAAGATCATCGACGGCGAACTCGATGTCGGCCTTGTGTACGCGACCGATGTCATCGCCGCCGACGGAGCGGTTGCCGCATTCGAACTTCCGGTAGCGGTGAGCTCGACGAACCGCTATTCGGTCGCAGCGCTCGAGAGTGCCGAGGATCCCGACGCAGCTGCCCTCGTGGTCGGTTTCATCACCTCGTCCGAGGGTCGTGCCGTGCTCGAGACGTTTGGTTTTGGCTCGTGACGAGACCCGTTCCAACACGCGTGCCGCCGGCACTCGCCGTCTTCGGCGGGATTGGTGCCCTCGTCTTCGTGATTCCGCTCGTTGGCCTGGCGTGGCGCACGCCGTGGTCCCGCTTGGGTGAGTTGATCGGATCGGACGTCGTGACCGATGCCCTTCGGCTGTCGCTCCTCACATCGGTGGTCTCGGCGCTGTTGTCGCTCGCCTTCGGTGTGCCGCTGGCATGGCTCCTGGCTCGAGTCGACTTCCCCGGTCGACGGCTACTTCGGGCGATCGTGACCTTGCCGATGGTGCTTCCCCCGGTGGTTGGAGGCGCTGCGCTTTTGTTCGCCTTCGGTCGGCGAGGCCTGGTCGGTGAGCCGCTCGAATCGGTGACCGGCTTACTGCTCCCGTTCTCGACCTGGGGTGTGATCGTTGCGAACACGTTCGTTGCGATGCCGTTCCTCGTGATCACGGTCGAGGGAGCGCTTCGAAATCTTGACCCCCGTTATGAGGCCGCAGCGGCATCGCTCGGTGCAAGTCCCTTCACCGTGTTCCGGCGAGTCACGCTGCCGATGATCGGGCCATCGCTCGGCGCCGGGCTCGTGTTGGCATGGGCTCGGGCACTCGGCGAGTTCGGAGCGACGATCACCTTTGCCGGCAACCTCCAAGGGCGGACACAAACGCTGCCGATCGCCGTGTTCGTTGCCCTCGAATCCGACCGCGATGTTGCGGTAGCGATCAGTCTGATCCTCGTCGTGATCTCGGTGATCGTGTTGGTCGCCCTGCGCGACCGTTGGTGGAGAAGCTCATGAGTGGCGATCTCATCGTTTCGATCGGAGTCGAGCGGGGCGACTTCGTGCTGGACGCGTCATTCACGGTGGCGGCCGGCGAGACCGTTGCGCTGCTCGGCCCGAATGGCGCCGGGAAGTCCACCGTCGTTGCCGCCATCGCTGGTCTCATCGCGATCGATCAAGGCAGCATCGAGCTCGACGGTCGCCGGCTGGACGACGGAGCGTCGGCGTTCGTTCCTGCCGAGTCGAGGCGGATCGGTGTTGTCTTCCAGGACTACCTGCTGTTCCCACATCTGGCCGCACTCGACAATGTGGCGTTCGGACTTCGGTCGGCTGGTGTGGCGAAACGAGACGCAGCCGAGCGAGCTCGGCAGTGGCTCGCCGACGTCGGGCTCGCCGGGTTCGACGATCGACGGCCGCGGGACCTGTCCGGCGGTCAAGCACAGCGGGTCGCCCTTGCACGAGCGTTGGCGCTCGAACCGGCGCTGTTGCTGCTCGACGAGCCGCTTGGAGCGCTCGACGTTGCGACGCATGCGGAGCTGCGACGACTTCTGCGTACCCACCTCGAGTCGTTCGATGGGCCACGGGTGTTGATCACCCACGATCCCGCCGATGCATTCGTGCTCGCCGATCGGATCGTGATCCTCGAAGAGGGTGTGGTCACCCAGACCGGCTCACCCGAAGAGATTCGCCGCCGCCCACAAACTCGCTACGCAGCCGATCTGGCTGGCGTGAACCTGTTGCGTGGTGTTGCCGACGATGGGGTGGTGGCGGTTGCGGTCGAGTCGGAGCAGCAATCAGCTGCAGTGTCGGAGGCTCGGCCAGCGTTGGCGGCCCGGTCGATCGCGATCGCCGATCGATCCGTGCGTGGTGACGTGTTGGTGTCGATCCACCCGAGAGCGGTATCGCTGCATCCACGTCGCCCGGATGGCAGCCCTCGCAACGCCTGGGAAGCAACGGTCGACGACATCGAAGTTTTGGGTGATCGGGTACGCGTGCAGCTCGCAGCTCCTCTGCCGATCACGGTCGAAATCACCCCTGGCGCGGCTCGTGATCTCGGCCTCGCCAGTGGCTCACGAGTCTGGGCGGCGGTCAAAGCGACCGAGATCGGTGTCGAACCCGCATAACCCGACTCACCGGGATCGATACGCCTCCAAACCTTGAACTGGCGGCTGTGCGAGCCATGAGTGGTCCGCACAGCCGCCAGTAGACGGGGGTTCAGCTGGTGATCAGCTGTTTGGGGTGATGGTGACCCGGACGTAGTCGGCGGCGTTGAGGTCGACGCTGCGCACGTGGTTGATCGGGTCGCTGGCGCCGGTGTTCGGTCCAGCCTGCCGTGGTGCCTGGTCCGGGCCGAAGCCTGGCGTCTGGTCGGCTTCGGTGCCAGCGTCATACACGTTGACGAGGTGGCTGATGTCGCCCGAGATCGGGTTGCCCGTCTCATCGAAGAGGTGGATACCCGCATCGCTCGGTGAGAAGAACCAGTCGTTCGACTGCACGAACATCGTCGCAAAGTGCAGAGGTTGGGTTGGCTCGGCTGTCACCGTGAATTCGTAGGTGTCGCCGGGGAACGCTGGGCCGGGGCCCTCGGCACCGACGGCGACGGGCTGCGCACCGACATCACCGAACGGCCGGGAAGCGTAACCAGCGGCGAGAGCGGCGGGGCTGCCGTCTTCAGCGAGCAGTTCGATGCCGAGCCCGTTCATCGCCAGTCCGTTGGTGAACACCGGACGCTGCCACCAGGTGGCGGCATAGAAGACCGGAGCAAGAGGCGTGGCGGTGCCGGTTCGAGCGGCGAGCGATTCAGCGAGTGGAGCTGCAGCGCCGTCCTCGGCCACACCTTCGAGGCCTTCGCCGCGATCGGCTTCACCGGTCTGGAAGAGGGCTGCTTCTCCCGCTCCGACGGTGTAGACGCCGGGGGCGATCGGGCCGGGCACGGTCGAGTCGCCCGAGATGTTGGTGACGCGGATCGTGAACATGCCGTGGTCGCCGGGTGTGGCCGTGACGTTCACGAACTGCGAAGCGGCACCGAGCGAGGTGACGGGGCGAACCGTGTTGTCTGGGTCGGCCGCACCGGTGTTCGGACCGGCCTGGCGCGGTGCTTGGTCAGCACCTTCACCGACTGGCTGGTCGATCTCGGTGCCAGCGTCATAGATGTTGATCTGGCTCGTGATATCTCCCGAGACCGGATGACCGTCGGCGTCGTACAGCGCAATGCCCGCTTCGCCGGGAGCGAAGAACCAGTCGTTCGACTGAACGAGCATGGTGGCAAAGCTCAGGTTCTGACCGGGATGGGCGTTGACGTTGAACTCGTAGAAGTCGCCGGGGAATGCGGGGCCGGGTGTCTCTCCGGCGTTCGGGTTGGCGAACGCTCCGGACTGGCCGAACTCAAAGCCCCCGGAGATGTTCTCGATCGTCACCGTGAAGGTGGTGTGGTTGACGCTTGCCTCGGCTGGGCTCACACCAGCGAGGGTGCCGCCGATCGCGGCGAGCGACAAAGCGCCAGCGGCGATCCGCCGCGAGGTCGTCTTGGGTCGACCCCTCGAGATCTGGCCTGTCTTGGATTGCACTCGATTGAGTTGCATTCGCTTGTTGTGCACGGTTTCTCCTCATCACGCGGGCCCGGTAGTGGGCATGTACACCCAAACGGGTGCCCGACGTCGATGAGTCCGATTTGGTTCCGCCCTTCACGGGTTGTTCACCGTTGTGAACGGCGTCACGTTCAGTTGAGGTCTCGAATGTCCAAAACGGCACCGTTGGTGAGTTGTGTACCGCGGAACGTGGTGCCGTCACACGACTGTTGTGCGAGTTCAAAGATTGTTGCGCCGACCTCAGCTGGGTCGCCGAGCGCGCCGCCGTCGTGCATCTCGTGGAAGCGGGCGACGTTCGGGAACGCGGTCTCATCTTGGTTTCGAATCATGGCCTGCATGTCGGTCGCCACAACGCCCGGTGCCATCGAGACGACCGAGATGGCGCTGCCTCGCATCTCCTGCTCGAGGCCAGCGGCACGGCACCACATGTCGGTCGCCGCTTTGCCCGCGCAGTAGCTGGTCCAGCCCGGATAGGGGTTCTTGCCGGCACCGGAGCTGATCATCATCAACATGGCTGAGATGTTCGAACCCGAGGCCGTCGAAGCTCGGTTGATGGATGCGATGAACCGGTCGCCGAGGACTTGGGCCGACGCCGAGTTGAGGAGGACGTTGGTGAGGTAGGCGTCGTGATCGACCTCGCCAGCAAAGCCGATCGGATCGAGTGTGCCGGCGTTGTGAATCAGCGTGACTCGGTTCCACGTTTGCTCGGCGATCAGGCCAGCGATCCAGCTTGCAACCTCACCCCACGCCTCGGGCTTTGCGAGGTCCGCGGCAAGGTGATGTCCAGGGCCGGGGCGTCGACTGACGGTGGCGACCGTGTGGCCGGCGGCGGCCGCATCAGCTGCCATGGCCGCGCCAATGCCGCTCGACGCGCCGGTGATGATCGTGAGGTTCTGATCGGTCATGGCCGAACACTACTCACGGCGTTCTTGTGGTTCGAACGCCTTGTGGTTCGAACGCCCACGCAGGCTGCCCGCTGCGGGCAGCCTGCACAGGGGGGTTAGGCGTCGACTCGCGCGAACGGACGAATCTGCTCGACGTCAGCGCGGCGAAGCTTTGCGAAGCGATCGGTCGGCACATCGTCGATCAACCAGGTGTGGCGAGTTGCGGCTTCCATACGCCCACCGTCCGGGAGGATGCCGTACCAATCGAAGTCGATCGTGGCGGTGATCGTGTCGTCGCCGTTGCTCGTGGCATCGAAGGCGGTGATCACGTGGTTGGACGCGACCACCGTTGAGGCGGTGCCCTCGAGTAAGTTGTTGAAGTCGTCGAGGCTCTCGAGAGGTACTTCGCCGAAGGCCAGGTGGAGGTCGTCAGCGAAGACTTCGGCGAATGGAGCGAGCGTTCGGTTCGGGTCTTCCAGCAGCGCCAGGTAGTAGTGGGCGAGGCTGCGAGCTCGGCTCACGGGGTAGACGTCGCGGAACTCGGACTCACCCTCGGCAACACCGGGCATGGTGATCGCGATGCTGCTGAAAAGAGGGAGCGGTGTGTCGGGCCGCTCGACCCACCCGAGTTCGTAGTGAATCTTCATGGCTGTGAGGGCGCCGTCGGGTTGCGCGCCGAGGTTGAGATAGGTGATGTCGGCGATCCCTGAGACCAGGCCATCGCCGAGGATGAGCTCGATCGAATCAGGGATGTGAGCGTTCTGCATCGTCGGGAAACCGGCGGCCATCTCAGCGTATGCATCGCGGTTTTCAGCGAGACCCGATGGAGCGTTGATGACGATGTCGGGGGACATGATGTCGAGTTGATTCTCAAGTGAGGAATCGGGGTGCTCGTACCACTGCCACCAGCGGTAGACCTGGGCGAGCGCACCGTGTTCGCGGTAGCTATTGCGGATCTCTTCGTCGTTCATCGTTGCGGTGTTGCTCCTGGAGGGATTCGGTGCGGGTGTGGGATTGGAGTGTCAGGCTTGGCCGGTTGGGCGAATGACGATCTCGCCAATGCAGACCGACGCCGGCTGCTCGAGTGCGTACGCAACGGCGTCGGCGATGTTCTCAGGCTCGAGAAAGTCGAACGTGAGGTGGGCTTCGAGGGCCGTTCGCAGGTTCTTGTCGGTGATCGAATCGGCCAGCTCGGTATTCACCCCACCAGGGGTCACGACCGTGACGCGGACGTTGCGACCCGTCATCTCCTGGCGAAGTCCGTCGGAGATTGCACGCACGCCGAACTTCGTTGCTGAGTAGACCGCCGAGATCGGTGTGACGGCGAGGCCGGCAACGGAGGAGACGTTGACGATGTGTCCGTCCTGACGTTCGGCCATCTGAGGGAGAACCGCATCGATGCCGTGAAGGACACCTCGGAGGTTCACATCGATCATGTTGTCCCAGTCTTCGGTCCGGCGACCGGACATGGGTGACAGGGGCATGATTCCCGCGTTGTTGACCAAGATGTCTGTCTGGCCGAACGCTGCATCCGTGGCTTCGACCAGTGCTTTGAGGTCGTCGGGATTGGTGACGTCGGTTGCGCGATAGGCGGCCTTGTCGCCGAGTTCTTTTGCCAGTTCTTCAAGGCGGTCAACGCGTCGCGCCGCCATCATGACGTTGTAACCGAGCTCGACGAGCTTCTTGGATACGGCGACGCCGATACCGCTCGACGCGCCGGTGACGATTGCTGTTCTGGTCATTGGAAGTTCCTTCTTGGGGCGGGCTTGAATGTGCGTTCGGAGTGCGGCTATCGCAGGGGCGAGTACGGCATCGGATGGAGTCGCTGGACGCGTTCATGCGGTGCGATCTCACGAAGCGGAGTGAAGAACGAGTCGAGCGCCGGCGATGTGGGCTGGAAGCCGAATCGTTCGGTGTCGCCCGACCACAGATCGATGATCGTGTTGTGGTCGCCGACGACGCTGTACCAACACCCGATGATGGGAAGGCCGTCGCCAACAGCTGCGAACAGGTCGCAGAACTGTGGACGCTTTGGCAGCGGGACGTCGAGTAGGGCGAGGGTGTAGACGCCGGCCGGTTCTTCCCGGCTCGCAGCGATTGCCGCATCCAGCTTTGCAAGGGTGACGGGGCCGAGATCGGTGAGCAGCTGAGAAGACTGCGTCGGGGCCAGCTCGTCGATTGCGCTGACGGCTTGGCCGAGCGGGGTGTCGATGGCGTGGCGCCGTGTGTTCGCGGCGGCAAAGGCGTCCATCGAGTCGAACAACGTGAGGTGGACGATCTCGGAGTACCACTCGCCGTTGGTGAACCAGGCACCGAGGAGCCGACCGTCTTTGGGCGACTCCTCTTCGGCCAGGCGGCTTTGCGCTTCGACGAAGGCATCGCGAGCGGCCGGCGTTGCTGGCTCGAGGCGGAACTTGTGCAGCAGAAGAAACATGTCGGTGAGCCGTTCAGAGCCGGTCGAGGTCGGTGTCGACGTCTCGGTAGCGCTTCAAGAGCTCCAAGGTCGGGCCGTTGGTCAAGAGCTCGGCAAATGCGGCTCGTTCGAATGCGTAACCCGGTTCAAGGCTTGCCTCTGAGGCGCGCCTGACGGAGGTCTTGATTGCGCTGATCACTTCGGGCGCCATGGTTTCGAGGTGAGCGCCGAGCTCGAGGGCCCGGGCGACGGGATCCTCGGCTGACTCGTTGACCAGCCCGATCGCAACCGCTTGGCTGGCATCGAGAAGCCGGCCGGTGAGGATGAGGTCGAGGGCCTTGGCCATGCCGACGATGAGTGGAAGGCGCTGCGTGCCGCCGCAGATGCCGACCTTCACTTCCGGCATGCCGATCTGGTCGACGTCATCACCGATCACACGGAGATCGCAGGCCAGCGAGAGTTCGAGACCACCACCCATGCATGTGCCGGTAATCGCTGCGATCACCGGCTTTGGGCACGACGAGATGCCGAGGAGGAGCCCAGGGAAACCGGCGTCTGGGTTGCCCATCACCTCAGGCCCGACCTTGCCGGAAGCGAGCAACTCCCCGACGCCGATGATGAGCTCGACATCGACGTGGCGAATGAAGGCGCCGGGGCCCGCTCCGGTGAACACGATGACGCGGACGTCATCGTCGGCCTCGGCGGCTCGGAACGCTTCGAGGAGCGCGTCACATCCAGCCATCGACAGAAATGACTTCGGCGGGTTGGCGTAGCGGATGACTTCGGTTGCGCCGTGGCGTTCGGTCGTGATCTGCATGGTTGCGTTCCTGGTCGTGAGCGGATGTCGTGAGCCGGTTACAGCGAGAAGCCACCATCGGAGACGAGTGCCGCTCCGATGATGTTGGTTGCGGTGTCCGAGAGGAGGAATGAGATCTGCTCGGCGATCGACTCGGGCTTGGCGAAGGCACCGGTCGGGCCGCCGGTTCGGGCAGCGAAGTATTCGAAGGCTTCGGCTTCGCTCGTCTTGGCGGCGCGTGCAACGAAGGCGGGGAGGCTTTGCCAGATTGGCGTTTCGACACCGCCGGGGAGGATGGCATTCACCCGAATCCCATCGGCCGCTCCGTCCTTCGCAGCGACCTGCGCGAGCTGGAGGGCGGCAGATTTCGAGACGGCGTAGGAGAGCATCAGTGAGAGCGGGGAGATCGCAGCGGTCGACGCGACGACAACGATCGAGCCGGGGCGCTCGTGTTTCCGCATGAGGCTCATGGCTGACTGCACGGTCAAGAAGGCGCCGTCGACGTTGACACCCATGACCTTGTGGAACCCGTCCAGGGTGGTGTCAGCGATTCGTTCCGCGCCTGAGATGCCTGCGTTGGCGACGGCGTAGTCGATCCCGCCGAATCGCTTCGAGATGTCTTCGGTGAGTCCGGCCCACGCAGCTTCGTCGGTGATGTCGAATGCGGCGACGAGCACCTCGATGTTCTGTGTTGCGAGGCTGTCGGCCATCTCGGTGAGCCGAGCTTCGTCAATGTCGACGAGCACGAACTCGGTGATGCCTTGGGTAACCAACGTCGCGACGGTGGCAGCACCGATGCCCGAGGCCGCGCCGGTGACGAGGGCTGTGGAACCAGAGAAGGGGAGAACGAGATCTCTCGGCACGGGTTAGTCCTTCTTCTTTGGTTGACGGGGAGGGAGGCCGTTGAAGCCGATCACCTGGTCAGCGGGGCGCCGTCGTGCCTGCTTGAAGTCGGTGCCGATCGTGTAGGCGATCGGGAAGAGGCCGACCTGCGTGTAGCGATCGGAGGGGATGTCGAGAATGTCGGCGACCTCTTGCTCACGCCACAGATGCGCGGTCGTCCACGCAGAGCCAAGCCCTCGGTCACGCAGGGCGAGCATGAAGCTCCAAACCGACGGCAGGATCGAGCCCCACTGCGTGGCCTGCATGAAGTTGGGAGCCTTTTCTGGACGCCCGGCAAACAACGGGAGCAACAAAGCAGGAGTTCGATGCAGGTTGGCGCGGAGATGGTCGGTCGACGACTCGATTCGGTCGGCGCCTTCGACGTGTGCTCCGGGGTAGCCGGCATCACCGAACGAGGCCTCAAAGTCGAGGGCGGCCGCCTGATAGACGGCAGCGATCTGTGCGATGAGGTCTGGCTCGTCGATCACGATCCAGCGCCAGTTGTTCATGTTCCCGCCGTTGGGCGCTTGGAAGGCGATCTCGAGGCACTCGGTGATGAGTGCTCGATCGACGGGTCGATCGAAGTCGAGACGCTTGCGAACGGTGCGGGTTGTTGTGAGCAGTTCGTCGGCTTGCAGGTCGAGCCGGAGCGGGGCTTCGTGCATGGGCGAGAACTTTACAAATAGAACATCAAATGTCAAGACGTCAGGAATTGAAGGATGTGTGGAGATGAGGATTGGCTGAGAAAGTGTGGCAACCTGACGCCGTGAGTGAGCACGGAGAAAGTGATCGACGAGAACAGATCCTCGTTGCGGCGCTCGAGGTCTTCACCTCGTACGGGTTCAATAAGGCCTCGGTCACCGACATCGCTGAAGCCGCGAACATTTCCCGGCCCGGCCTCTACCTGCACTTCGAAAACAAAGAGGCGATCTACGCCGCCATGCTCGAGAGCATTCTCACTGGAGCACGCACGGCGGCCGCGAGTGCGCTCGACGAACCGGGCACCGTTGAGTCCCAACTCGATGGGTATCTCCAGCGCGGCTTCGGCGACCCCGCGGTTTGGGCGCTGTCGACCCGCCATGGAGCCGACCTCATCGAAGCAAAGGCGGGCCACGCAAAGCCCATCGCTGAGGACAACGCAAAGCGCGTTCGACGCGACATGGCCAAGTATCTCGAGTCGGTGAGTCCGGCCGGCACCGATCGAGCGACCATCAAGGGATGGTCCGACCTTTTGATCTTGTCGCCGATCGGGTTCCGTCATGACAACCCGACCATCCAGAGCTACCGCAAGCGCCTCAACCGGCTTGCGCAGACCGTTGCGAGAGACATCACCGCGTGAGGGTTCTCGAGGTTCGACGCGACGATCACGGCCAGGTGCGCGTGGCCGACGAGCCCGATGGCGAGTTGGCTGTTGGTTCTGTCCGACTGCGGATCGACCGGTTTGCGATCACGGCGAACAACGTCAGCTACGCCGTCTATGGCGATCGAATTGGCTATTGGAACTTCTTTCCGACCGACGGCCCTTGGGGGCGAGTTCCCGCAATGGGGTGGGCCGAGATCGTCGAATCGAAACACGCCGACGTTGCTGTCGGTGGCCGCTATTTCGGCTGGTACCCAATGGCCGACTCGGTCGACATCGAGGTGGCGCCGAGCGATGACGGCTTCGTCGACATCGGTGCGCATCGGGTAGGTCATGCCGCGATCTATTGCGGCTTCGTCGAGACCACGCTCGACCCACTCGTCGATACATCTGTTGGCTCGAATGCTGAGAACGCGATCGAGATCGAGGATCGTCAGGCGCTCCTGCGTGGCTTGTTCTTAACCTCCTTCCTCGCCGATGAGTTTCTGGCAGACCCGGGCGATGGTGTCGATCCGTACTTCGGAGTTGAGCAGGTCGTCGTGTTGTCGGCGTCGGCGAAGACGGCGATCGGCTTCGCCCAACGCGCGGCCGCTCGAGGCCTTCATCTCGTCGGCGTGACCTCTGAACTAAACCGAGCCTTCGTCGAGAGCTTGCCCTGGTATCGCTCGGTGGTGTCCTACGACGAACTCGCTGATCTCGACAACGCCCGCCCCACCGTGTGCGTCGATGTGGCTGGCGACCGCGGCCTGTTGTCTCGGGTGCACGATCATTTCGGCGACCAGCTTCGTCACAGCATGCTGATCGGTATCAGCCACCATGAGGCCGCGCCGCTGCCGGCCGATCATCGGTTCGCCGGATGCCAGCCCACGTTCTTCGCAGCACCGGTGGAGATCGAGCGGCGCCAAGCGCTGTGGGGGAGCGCTGCATTCGACGAGCGGGCGGGTTCTGCACTCGCCGACTTTGTCGACGGCAGCAGTTCGTGGCTCACCCTCGATCGCCAAACCGACGCGGTCGAAGCGTGCGCTTCGTGGACAGCCACACAACAGGGCCACACGTCGCCATCGGTCGGAATCGTCGTGACCGTCTCACCGAACTGACGGCCCGGCCACTCGCTCGTCGAACGAAGTGGTCTGAAAAAGCGGCTCGAAAGTGGACTATTGGATCAGTCCATCAGGCTTTACGGTCAGACGTGATGACACACACACGTTGGATACGCATCGTTCTTGGCTACATGGGCCTCTCGTCACTCCAGATCGGCGCCTGGGCGCTCTTCGCCCCGAAGTCGTTCTACGACTCGTTCCCCGGGCTGGGGCGAACCTGGATCGCAATCGACGGTCCCTACAACGAGCACCTGACGCGAGACTTTGGAGCGCTCAACCTGGCGTTGCTTTTGGTGATCGTGTGGGCCGCGGTGACGTTGTCACGAGAGCTCGTCATCGTGGCGGCTGCCGCTTCGATGGTGTGGGGCGTGCCGCACCTGATCTATCACCTGGTGAACACCGACGGCCTAACCGGTTCAGATGTCGGGGCCAGCATCGGTGGTCTTGCGCTCTTTGCCGGTTTGCCGATCGTCCTCATCACGATGGCTCGAAAGCATCTGCCCGAGCACGTGGCGAGTCCGGCAAGCGTGCTCGAAAACGCCTAGGCCTTGGTCAGGCCATGCCGCCGTCGATCTTGAGCACCGATCCGGTGGTGTAGCTCGAGGCATCCGACGCGAAGTACAGCGCGGCACCCACCACCTCGTGGGGCTGTCCACCCCGTTGGAGCGGAATGGTGCGCTCGGCGGTCTTTGCGAACTCCTCGAGGTCCCAAGCCTTTGCGATGTCGGTGAGGAACGGGCCGGGCATGATCGTGTTGACTCGAACGTTCGGGCCGTAGGCCCGTGCGTAGGCGATCGTCAGTGCGTTCAATCCTGCCTTGGCTGCGGCGTAGGCCGCTTCGTTCGGCGTTGGCTGAACGGCTGCGATCGAGCTGACGTTGATGATCGAGCCGCCGTGTTCAGAAGCCGCCATCGCATCGCCAAAACGCGCCATGAGCCGGAATGGACCCTTGAGGTTGACGTCGATGACCTTGTCGAACAGCGCCTCGGACACGTCGAAGAGTGAGTCGTAGAGCGGTGATAACCCGGCGTTGTTGACGAGAATGTCGCAGCGCCCGAACTCCTCGTAGACACGATCGGCGAGGGCATCACATTGGTCCCAGTAGCCCACGTGGGTCTCGACGGGCAGCGCCCGCCGGCCGGTCGCCTCGATTTCGGCCGCGAGGATTCCACAGGCGTCGGCCTTGCGGCTTGCGATGACAACCGTTGCGCCGGCAGCAGAAAAGGCGCGAACCATTTCGCGGCCGAGGCCGCGAGATCCGCCGGTGACGACGGCGACCTTCCCTTCGAGGTTGGTCGCAGCTGGGTCGACGTTCATGCGGTCGGGTCGATGATGACTTTGCCGACGGTCTTGCGTGATCCGATGTCCATCAAGGCGTTGGCCGCTTCGCTCATCGGTCGTACCGAATCGATCAGCGGATCGATGTGGCCGGTGCCGAAGAGTTCGCTGATGCGATCCCAGTTCTGCTGCATGCCGTCGGGTTCGCGGGCCAGCCATGCGCCCCAATGCACGCCCAAAATGGCGTAGTTCTTGAGCAACATGTGGTTGGCCGGCGCATCGGGAATTCGGCCGCTGGTGAAGCCGATCACAAGAAGACGGCCATCCCAGCCGATGGTTCGACGAACCTGATCGAACGTGTCGCCGCCGACGGCTTCGTAGCAAACGTCGACACCCTTGCCGTCGGTCGCGCCACGTACGGTGTCGACGATGTCGACCTCTTTGTAGTCAAAGGCCTGATCGGCGCCGAGGCCGAGCACGGTCTCGACCTTCTCTGGTCCGCCGGCGAGACCGATAACGCTGGCGCCGAGTGCCTTGCCGACCTGAATGGCAGCCGAGCCGACGCCGCCGGCAGCAGCGGTGACGAGCATGGTCTCACCCGACTGCAGCTTTGCCCGATTCTCGAGAGCGAAGACCGTGGTGCCGTAGTTGGTTGGAAGGCAAGCGGCCTGCTGAAAGCTCATGGTGTCTGGCAGCTTGAAGACGGTCTTTGCCGGGGCTCGGACCGCCTCGGCCAGGCTGCCAGATGCGGTGGAAACGACACGATCTCCGACGGCGAAGCCTTCGACTCCGTCGCCGACAGCGCTGATCGTTCCCGCTGCTTCGTTGCCGGGAATGAACGGCATGGGCGGCTTGACTTGGTAGCCGCCGCGGATCTGCAGCAGATCGGGAAACTTGACGCCGACGGCAGCAACGTCGATGACGACCGTGCCCTCGCTCGCGGTGGGAGCCTCGACGTCATCGAGACGAAGGCCGTCAGCTGGTTCGCCGAGTTCGTGTACCTGCCATGCGCGCATTGCTTGCTCCAACGGATCGGGGAGGGAAGTGGTCATCCTCGCAATTCGACGCCATGACCGCCAGTCGACGTCTAACGTCGTCTGCGTGAAGTGAGCACCAACGACCCCGAACCGTTCATCTCGTCGAAGGAGTCTTTGTGCACGCTCAAGTTCACACCAAAAATTTGTCGTTCTCCCACGGTGCCGAACCATTGCTCGCTGGCGTCACCGTCACGGTGGGTCCGGGCGCCCGGGTCGGGCTCGTCGGGCCGAACGGAGCTGGCAAGTCAACGCTGCTTGCGCTGCTCGCAGGCGAGCTTGAACCAGCCGAGGGGTCGGTGTCGTCCACCCCATCGTCCGCGACGGTTGGTTTGATGCGGCAGGATCGGGCAGGGCTCCCCGGCGAGACGGTCGCCGAACTCATCGCCCGCCAGACAGGTGTTGCGGCTGCGGTGGCCGAACTCGGAGCGGCCACTGCGGCCGTTGCCGTCGACGCGGTCGCCGCCGCTGATCGATACGACACAGCGCTCGATCGGTGGCTTCGTCTTGGTGCGGCCGACCTCGATTCGAGAATCGAGGAGATCGTGGCGCCACTCCTTGGGAGCGGCGCGGCCGACCGGGTGGTGGCTTCATTGTCGGGAGGGGAGCGAGCCAAGGTTTGGCTTGCGGCCGTAACGCTGTCCAACTTCGACGTGTTGTTGTTGGACGAGCCGACGAACGATTTGGACATCGACGGCTTGGCCCGGATCGAGTCGTTGGTGCTCGGTCGAGGCGGGCCAACGGTGATCGTGTCGCATGATCGGCGCTTTCTCGAAGCGGTTGTCACCGAGGTGCTTGAGATTGGTTCGGACCCTCGCGTGCAGCAGACGGTCACCCGCTTCGGCGGAACGTGGGTCGAATACTTGGAGGCCCGGGAGGTTGCGAAGCGTCACGCCGAGGAGCGGTTCGAGAAGTACGAGACCGATCGAGGACGCCTCGAGTCTCGTGCCCGAACCCAACGAGGTTGGGCGACGACCGGTGTTGCGAAGGAGACACGCAATCCAAAGGACAACGACAAAGCTCAGCGAGACTTCCGAATCAATCGAACCGAGAAGCTGGCCTCCAAGGCTCGGCAAACGGAGAAGGCACTCGATCGACTCGATGTGGTCGACAAGCCGTGGCAGCCGTGGGAGCTGCAGTTCACGATCGGCGAGGCTGAACGGTCGGGCGATCTCGTCGCTTCGCTCGGTGGCGCCGTGTTCGGTCGGGGTGCCTTTGAGATGGGGCCGATCGACTTCACGCTCGACGCCGGCGATCGACTCTTGATCGAAGGCAGCAACGGCTCGGGAAAGACAACGTTTGTCAACGCGCTGCTCGGCCGACTCGAACTACGGGCGGGGGAACAGCGGCTCGGCCGATCGGTGATCGTGGGCGAGCTCGATCAGGGGCGGGCGCAGCTGCATGGTGATCAGTCGTTGGTCGACTCGTTCGTCGATGCGACCGGTGTTCTTGTTGCCGAGGCGCGGTCGACACTCGCAAAGTTCGGTCTGTTCGCCAGCCACATCGACCGGCCGACCGCCGATCTGTCGCCAGGCGAGCAGACACGGGCGGTGCTCGCCTCGTTCCAAGCAGCCGGCGTAAACACCCTGATTCTGGACGAGCCGACGAACCATCTCGATCTCCCAGCGATCGAACAACTCGAACAAGCCCTCACCAAATTCGCCGGAACCCTCGTCGTCATCTCCCACGATCGAGCCCTTATCCAAAACCTCACCATCTCACGACATCTCACCCTCCCCATCCACGCCCCGTAGACCCGCCACACCTCTGAGGACACAGCAACCCACCAACCCGCTGTTTCCCCAGAGGTGCGGCAGGTTGCGCTGCGCTTCTACGCCGCCTGATCGTCGGCCAACTCGGCGATGGCTTGTTTGACAAACACCGCCAAAATGCTGTCGCTTGCAACCCGCCTTCTGGCTCTTGTCAGCGCCGACCTGAACGTCGCAGTGGACGCGAATCCATACGCCTCGGTCAGGTCGTCAGCGCTCAGTATCAACTCGTCGGCTGCGATGACGAGAACGGCGTCTCGAAAGCGGTTCGGCTTTCCGGCTTCGTGTGTTCGCAGGGCGTCCATCTCGACGTTCGCGGCCCGTGCGACAGCGATTTCAACAGCGGTCGGCTCTGCGATGAGGGAGACAGCGGATCGAGGACTCGAGTCGTGGAGAACCATGTTCGACTGGCGGTTCTTGACCGAGTCGAACGGCAGCGCGGTCTCGACAGATCGACGAAATGCCTCCCGATCGCCGGAGAAGAAGCCGAGTGGAACGTCGGTGTCGAGCCAACCCGGTTCCGGGCATAACCCCAGGTAGGCAGCGTGGCTCGACCAGTGGTAGCCAGCAAGGTCGGCAGAGCTCCGGAGGTCGAGCGGATTGCGATGGATGTAGCGAACGACCGCCAGCAATTGAGCGTCGTCGGTGATCTCGACGGAGTGAAATCGAGACTTGCAGAGCGGCCCATCGAATCCGTGCTTCTCGTTGAACGCCCGCACGTAGCGGGACCACATCCATTGGATCGAACGAGACAACGACGGTTCTGGGCAATGCACGGCGAGATGAAAGTGGTTGCCCATCAAGCAGTAGCTGATGACCCGTGCTCCGAACCGTTTCCGCATGCCGGCGAGAAGCCGAAGAAAGTGCTCCCTGTCATCGTCGTCGAGGAAGACATCGTTACGTCGAGCGCCCCGATTCATGACGTGAAACCAACCGGGAGGATTTGGTCGAGGTGGTTGAGACATCGCGCCGAACGTACGAACCAAAATCGAGATCGTGCGACCTGCCGCACCTCTGAGGTTGATGAAGGTAAACGGGGGAGTGGGATCGAGGAATTTTGGAGCGCGGCGTAGGGCGCGCCTTCGGTGGCGGGCCGCTGGTTAGTTGACGAGGCGTTCGCGGCCTTGCCAGTAGGGGGCGCGGAGCTCGGTCTTCAGGATCTTGCCTGAGGGGTTGCGTGGCAGTGCCTCGACGAAGTCGACCGAGGTCGGGCACTTGTAACTCGCAAGGTTCTCCTTCGCGAAGGCGATCACCTCGTCGCCGCTGAGCTCGCCATCACCCGCCGCGACGACGACTGCTTTCACGGTCTCGCCCCACTTGTCGTCCGGCACCCCGATGGCGGCGATGTCGGCGATCGACGGGTGCTTCATCAACGCATTCTCGATCTCGGCTGGATAGATGTTCTCGCCGCCCGAAACGATCATGTCCTTCACCCGGTCGTGAATGTAGAGATAACCCTCGCGCATGTAGCCAGCATCGCCGGTCCGGAACCAGCCCGGCTCGGTGAACGCCGCAGCCGTCGCTTCGGGGTTCTTCCAATAGCCCTTCATGTTCTGCGCGGTCTTGACCCAGACCTCGCCCACCTCGCCGTCCGCCATGTCCTCCAAGCTGATCGCGTCGACGATTCGTAGCTCGACGTCTCCCCACGGCTTGCCGGCCGAACGCAACAGGTGAGCCCGTTCGCCGCCCGGATCGTGATCCTCTGGATCGAGCTGAACAACTCCGCCGGTCGTTTCGGTCAACCCGTATGCCTGGATGAACTTGCAGTCGAACAGAGCGATCGACCCGGCGAGCACTGCTTCGGTGATCGGCGACGCGCCGTAGGTGACCGCCTCCATCGTCGAGAAGTCGGCTTCGGTCGAACCCGGCACCGCCAGGATGAACTGCAACACCGCCGGCACGAGCAGGGCATGGGATATGCCGTGCTGCGGGATGAGCTCGATGATCTCCATCGGGTTCACCTCGCGAGCCAGGATCGTTCTCGCTCCGCAATACCAACCGGCGACCGCCCAACCGCTCCCAGCGATATGGAACAGCGGCATCGCCACGAGGTTCGTCGCCTCTTCGTGCAGACCCCAATTGTCAGCACCAACCGACATCGTGTGCAGGAAGTTGGCGTTCGTGATCTCGACGCCCTTCGGAAGCCCGGTCGTGCCTGATGTGTAGAGCTGGTAGCACGTGTCTTCAGCTCCGATCTTGACATCGACATCGGCCGGCTCGAGCCCGGCCATCCACGCCTCGAAGGACTGGTGCCCGGTGGATCCCGGATCGCCGTTCACGATGATCAAGTCGACGGTGGTGAGCTCGATCTTTGCGATGTGATCCAAGAACTCGGGCCCAACGAAGAGGACCTTGGCCTCGCTGTTGTTGATGATGAACTCCATCTCCGGCGGCGCGAGCCGCCAGTTGACGGCAACCGACACCGAGTTGAGCTTCGCCCCACCGAACAGCTGCGGGAAGTATTCGGGCACGTTCTTGTCGAGGAACGCGACGCGATCGCCAGCGCCAACACCGGCCGACGCCAATCCCTGGGCAACGCGTTTCGCGTCCTCCTCAACACGGCCGAAGGTCCACTCCTGATCCCCAGCGACGATCGCGGTGCGATCCGGGGCCTTCCGTGCCCAGTACGAGCAGATCTCAGCCAGCGTTTGAATCGATTCGGTCCCCATGAGCCGAACTTAGGTCACCGATTATTCAGCGAAAAGTGCTGGTAGTCCTTCAACGAGTTCCAATCGCCACCCCACTCCCAGCCGATGTCGGCGAAGGCTTGGACGACGATGCTGTCCGGCCCGATCATCCCGACCAAGTCCTGATCCCGGTCGAGGTAGGCGCTCGCAAGCTCTGGCAGGACGACGGGGCCGCGCACATATGGGTTGTGGAACGGGTTGATATCGATCGCCAGCCCAAAGGCGTGTTCGGAGAATCGAGCACCACCGGTGACCGCTCGGCATGCAAAGGTGCCGGTGTTGTTGGAGTCACCGGTTGGGTCGGCGTCGAGATCTTCTTGCGTGATCACCCGCATCTCCTCGAGCGGGAAGCGTGCTTGATGAAGTGCGGCGAAGACGCTGACGATCGCCTCGGCTTGTTCGGCGTGGATGATCAACTCGCCTGTGTGTGGCGAGCCGTCGAAGCCCCAAAAACTCACGGTGATATACCGAAGCTCATCGACGCCGACGGGACACTCATCCGACCAGGTCGACAGCGCCAGCGGTTCTCCCGTCAGCGGACCGATCGTGAACTCGAACTGATCCCCGGGTGGCGCCAGCAGGTCGGTCGTCGGGAACTGGCGGTCGATCAGCTCGTCGGGAGTGGGCAGGGCGATGCCGAAACCGCTGGCATCGGTCGGCAACGTTCGTGTGCCCAACCACTCGGGCGCAGTGACGGAAGGCGCTGTCGATGGTGACGTCGTGTTCGGCGCCACTCCCGAGGTTGGCGCCCCGCCCAATCCGTCCGACCCGGCGGGCGCCGATGTCGATGTCGCTGTCGATGTCGATGCCGAGGTCGACGAGCCTGATGAAGAGGCCGTGGAAGACGGAGCTGCCGACTCGGTATCGGCACCACCGGAATCCGTGGATTCGGGCGAGGACGTGCACGCGGCCGCGACGACGGCGAGCACCACCATCACAATCGTCGTTCGCACCCCGGCTGTTGTCATCGCAGTGACGGTAGTTTCACTTGATGGCGAAGAACGTTCTAGGCACCGAACTGTTGAGCTGCTCGACCGACCCGGTCACCGGCTTCTATCGAGACGGTTGTTGCAACACCGGCGCCGACGATGCCGGCGTGCACGTCGTGTGCTCTCGCGTCACCGCTGAGTTCCTCGAGTTCAGCAAGGCCAAGGGCAACGATCTCTCCACGCCGATGCCCCAATACGGCTTCGCTGGCCTCAAGCCGGGCGACCAGTGGTGCCTCTGTGCGGCTCGTTGGAAAGAGGCACTCGATGCCGATGCCGCCCCCGCCGTCGTGCTCGAGGCGACTCACGCAGCGATGCTCGAGTGGGCCACGCTCGACGAGTTGAAGGCGCACGCCGTATGACCGACGCAGCCACCAACTCCTCCAGATTCACGATCGGCGACATCTCGTTCAACGACTTGATGGTCCTCGAACCACACGGACCAGACACCTACGTCGGCCGAGCACCCAAATACCCGTGGGGTCGGCTCTTCGGCGGCCAGGTTGTCGCCCAAGGCCTGCGAGCTGCCCAGAACACAGTCGATCCGGAGTATTCAATCCACTCCCTGCACGCCTACTTCATCCGCGGCGGCACACATGCCGAGCCCGTGCGATTCGAGGTCGACCGCATCCGCAACGGCCGCTCATTCATCACTCGTCGTGTCGTCGCTCGGCAATCGAACGGCGCCATTCTCAACCTCTCGGCGAGCTTCCAGAAGACCGAAGAAGCGCCAGACGTCCAGCCGCTCACCGCCCCAACCGAGCTCGATGGTCCCGAGGAAATCGAAGACATGGGCTGGGGCGGCATGCTCGAACGCCGCAGCGCACTCACCGAGTTTGGGCACACCGCTACCTACATCCGGCTCGCTCAAGAGGTTGCTGACGAACCCGGCCTCGCAGCCTGTGCGCTCGCCTTCATCTCCGATGCGGTACCAACCGGCGCGGTTCGGGCCACGCATCCCATCCAGGTCGCGGACCGGACCAAGCGCCACGAGACCTTCACCGGAGCAAGCCTCGACCACACCGTCTATTTCCATCGACCGGTGGATCCGACCGCATGGATACTCGCCGATGTGGTCTGCCACACACTGGTCGGTGCTCGTGGCCTGACCGTCGCCAACCTCTTTGATACGGGTGGCGTGCAGGTTGCGACGGTGGTCCAGGAGGTGCTCCTCAGGGAGCGCCGACCGGCTAGCGGTGCCGGTTCGGACGGCCTTGGTGGCAAAGAGGCCTGAAGGTTCGCTGAGATCTCGTTTAAGTCTGCGATCTGAGCGCCGATTGATGAAGGGTCTGAGGAGACGTCCCTTCAAATGGTCTTTCGCCGCTCTCACGAGCCTCCATTCCCCACAGAGCCAGCGCCCCAGCAGCCTGAGAACCGTGATGGCCTCACCGGCCTGCCGGATCGATGGCAACTCGAGCAATGGCTGACCGAGTCACTCGACCGCAACCGTCGGACCGGTGATCGCTTTGCGCTGTTCTTGATCTCGGTCTCGAATCTCACCGAAATCAACGGTGGTTACGGCTCTGCCGTTGGCGATGAGGTGCTCCAAGCGATCGCTGAAGCACTCGGCAACACCGTTGGCGGCAGCGGCTCTGTCGCCCGCTATCTCGGTTCGGAATTTGCCGTGATGTGGCCAGGCGTCTTTGGCTCCGAAGAAGCCCGCCGAGCAGCAACCGATCTCATCTCGACCCTGCCGTTGCAGGTCACGTTCGAGAACTTCATCGTTCCGGTGAAGGTTGCGGTCGCCGGCATGATCAGCGACCACGACACGAACCAGCGTCGATTCTTGGTCGACGCCGAAGCGGCGCTCGCAGAAGCACGAGCATCGACCGACCGCACCGTGATCATTCGTGATGAGACCTACGGCATGGCCCGCAACCCCGAGGTTCTGGCCGTCCGTCTTCAACGTGCGTTCGACAACGACGAGTTCCAGTTGTACTTCCAGCCGATCATCTCGCTCAACGGCGGAACGGTCGTTGGGTTCGAAGCGGTTCTCCGCTGGCTGTCTCCCGACGCCGGCCCTCAAGGTGCCGAGCTGATCACGCCCGGTGCGTTCCTCGACGCCCTTCGAACCTCCCCGATCGTCGTGCCGCTCCACGCTTGGATTCTCCGCGAGACAATGCGTCACGTTGCGGTGTGGAACCGAAGGCTCAACATCCCGAGCCTCTTCGGGGCGACCAACCTCGACCCGACGTTCGTTCGCGATTCTCGATTCGTGGAAGTCGTGATGAGCGCGGTTCACGAACTGGGCGTTCGCCCCAGCCAGGTGCTGCTGGACGTCAACGGCGACACCGCCGGGCCCGACATCAACCTGCTCTGGCCTGCTCTCCAGATCCTGAAAAGCCAAGGTGTTGGTGTTGCGCTCGAAGACTTCGGAATCGGCTTCGGCTCGCCGGACCTTCTCCGACGCTGCCGCTTCGACGTGATCCGTCTGCCCCGCGTGCTCGTCGGAGGCCTCGGCCTCGCAGACGAAGATCGCGTGATCGTCGGCAACTTGATTCGTCTCGGCCATGACCTTGGGTGCGCCATCGTCGCCGAAGGCATCGAAACCGAAGAGCAGGCTCGCATGTTGCGAGAGCTCGGGTGTGACCTCGGACAGGGATTCCTGTTCGGTCGCCCGGCGCCCGCTCCCGAGATCGATCGCGATCTCGAGACCTACGTCAAACTTGCGAAGGCAGCGCTTCCCGATGGTCCGAAGGACGTCAAGAAGTCGCCCGATCTACGTCAGCCCGGCGCGGCGCTCTAAGGACTGCAGCGCTCTAAGGACTTGAGCCGGTAGGTCAGATCAGCGAACGGATGGTGGCGGCAACGCCAGAACCATCGAGCCCAAGATCGGCGAGGATGGCGTCGGGCTTGCCGTGTGCCAGATATTCCGTTGGGACACCGAGCACTTCGACGATCGGCCCTCGACGATGCAGCGAGTCTCGAATCATCGTGCCGATGCCGCCGACGCGAAGACCGTCTTCGATCGTGATGACGATCTCATGTTCGGCGGCGTCATCGATCATCGCTGGGTCGAGCGGTTTGGCCGCCCGTGGATCCCACACCGTGACGTCGATTCCCTCCGCGGCGAGTTCGTCAGCAGCCTCTTGTGCGGCGATCAGCATCTTGCCGATGCCGAGGATGCAGACCTTCTTGCCACCTCGTCGAACAAGGCGAGCGTTGAGACCGTGACCAACCTCGTCGTCTGAGACAGACGGGGCTGGTGTCTTTGGCCAGCGCAACGCGATCGGCCCGTCGGTGATCGCATAGGCGTCGGTCAGCATCTGCTGCAGCTCTTGGTAGCTGCTCGGACACAGGATGGTCATGCCGGGGATCTTGGCGAGGAGCGCAAGGTCGTAGATGCCGTGGTGGGATGGACCATCGCTGCCGGTGATGCCGGCGCGGTCGAGACAGAAGATGACGGGTTGGCCATGGAGCCCGACATCGAGGTTGGTTTGGTCGAATGCCCGTGACAAGAACGTGGCGTAGACGGCGACAACGGGCCGCAGACCAGCCATCGCCATGCCGGCAGCGGCGGTGACGGCGTGCTGTTCGGCGATGCCAACGTCGATGCATCGATCGGGGAAGCGATCCCGGAATGGCAACAAGCCGGTGGAATCGGGCATTGCCGCGGTGATCGCAACGAGGTCGGGATGCTCTTCGCCGAGCTTGACGAGGGTCTCGGTGAACGAGGCGGTGTAGCTTCCCGGCTTCACGCCACCCATGTCGTGCATGTTCTTGATCGGGTCGTTCTCGGCGGGTGCATACCCGCTGCCCTTCTTCGTCATGACGTGAAGAACCACTGGCCCGTCGAACTCGGCTGCGTTCTTCAGCGCTGTTTCGATCTCAGCGATGTCGTGGCCGTCGAACGGGCCCATGTAGCGAACACCGAGCTGCTCGAAGAACGCCTGCGGCTCGAGCGCCTCACGGATCGCAGCCTTTGATGCCCGCACGCCGAGCATCGAGAGTTTGCCGACGACCGGCAGCTTCGACGCCCACGCCTCAAAGCGGCGCTGACGGCCCATGTAGACCGGGTTCGAGCGGATCTTGACGAGGCTCTCGGACAACAGCGAGATGGTCGGTGCGTACGAACGACCGTTGTCGTTCAAGATGACCGTGACATCACTCTTGGAGTGGCCGAGATTGTTGATGCCCTCGAATGCCATGCCGCCAGTGAGTGAGCCGTCACCGAGAACCGCGACGATTCGCCGGTCGGTTTCGCCCTTCGCGGCGAACGCGGTCGCGATGCCGTGTGCGTAGCCGAGCACCGTGGATGCGTGGCTGTTTTCGATCCAGTCGTGGTCGGACTCTTCGCGGCTCGGGTAGCCGGCGAGCCCACCTGCCTCACGCAGGGTCGCAAAACCGTCTCGACGACCCGTGAGAATCTTGTGGGGGTAGGTCTGATGGCCGGTATCCCACAGCAACACATCGTGGGGTGAGTCGAGCGCTCGATGCAGTGCGACCGTCAGCTCAACAGCGCCGAGGTTGGAGCCAAGATGGCCGTCACCCTTGGTGTTCACCGTGTCGATGATGACGTCGCGAATTTCCTGGCACAGCCTTGTGAGCTGGCTTGAATCGAGCCGACGGAGATCGGCGGGGCGCGAAACAGAGTCGAGAATCATGGAGTGCCCAGCACGCTAGCAAACGTGTCCCCCGGTAATCACTCCAGGCGAGTGAGGACTCTGTGCGAATTCGGTGCAGGTCCAACGAGAGGAGTCGTGCCGCGTTCCGGTGCAGGCCGCCCCAATCCACCGCAGGTACCATGGTCCGATGAGCACCGACACGAGCAGCCAGGCCAGCAGTGACGCCCTGATTGACGACGAGACGATCCGGCGAGTCCTCGATGCAGGCCTCGCGAGCGGCGCCGATTTCGCCGAGTTGTTCGTCGAAGACGTGTCTCGTTCTGGCGTGAGCCTCGACGACGGACGTGTCGAGAACCTCTCGTCGAGTCGAGACATCGGCGCCGGCATCCGCGTGATCTCGGGAGAAACGACCGGGTTCGCACACACCGCCGATCTCTCGCCAGATCGCCTTGTTGCCGCGGCGCAAGCGGCGGCCGACGCTGCGAATTCCGACGGTGGCGGCACGGTCACGGTTGAACTCGAAAAGGTCGACTCCGCCCCGGCGCCGGTCGAGGTCGATCCATCCTCGATCGACAAAGCCACGAAGGTCGGGCTTGTTCGCCGAGCTGATGAAGTCGCTCGCGCTCATGACGACGCAATCACCCAGGTGAGCGCTCGTTATGCCGACAACCGTCGACGTATCCTCGTCGCCAACTCCGACGGTGTGCTCGCAACCGATGATCAGACGCGAACGAACTTCGCCGTCACGGCCGTCGCATCTGGCGACTCCGGCTTGCAGACGGGCTACGAATCGGTCGGACTGTCTGTCGGCTTCGAGTTGTTCGATCGCTATGACGTCGACGAACTGGCGACGAACGCCGCCACCCGAGCGATGACCAAGCTCGATGCTCGCCCGGCGCCCTCAGGCACTCACACCGTCGTGATCGGGCCCGGCTCCGGTGGAGTGCTCTTCCACGAAGCGTGTGGCCACGGCCTCGAAGCCGACCTCGTCGGCAAGGGAGCATCAGCGTTCGCCGGCCGAGTCGGTGAACAGGTGGCGTCGCCCTTGGTCACCCTCATCGACGATGGAACGATGACGGGGGAGTGGGGCAACTACGCCGTCGATGATGAAGGCCAGCCCGCGTCATCGAACGTGCTGATCAAAGACGGAATCCTCGTCGACTACATGTGGGATGGAAACAGGGCTCGGAAGGAAGGCCGTCGTTCGAGCGGCAACGGTCGCCGTCAGAGCTACCGCCACCTTCCGATGGTTCGTATGACGAACACCTACCTCGCCCCCGGCGATCAAACCCCCGAAGAGATCATCGCGGGTGTCGACAACGGTGTTTATGTCGCCAAGCTCGGTGGCGGACAGGTCAACACGGCATCTGGCGATTTCGTCTTCGGCATGACCGAGGCCTATCTGATCGAGGACGGTCAGATCACTGCACCGCTGCGTGAAGGTCAACTGATCGGCAACGGCCCGAAGGTGTTGCAGCAAATCGATGCGGTCGGCAACGACTTTGAGATGGGCCCTCCCGGTACATGTGGCAAAGATGGCCAGGGTGTGCCCGTCGGCGACGGCGTCCCGACGCTCCGTGTCACCGAGCTCACCATCGGCGGGACCGCCGCATGATCGACCCCGATCAACTTCTCGGTGTTGCATCCGGTCTCGTTGAACAGGCCGAATCGAACGAACAGATCGAGGTGGCGTGTGGCCACGGCGTGTCGACCTCCGTACGCGTGTATGGCGGAGAGGTCGAGTCGTTCACCAACGCAGAAAGCCACGGTGTTGGTATCCGTGTGATCCGTGACGGGCGCGAGGGGTTCGCCAGCGCCGGCACGCTCGACTCTGCCGTTTTGGCGCAGACCCTGGCCGATGCCAGAGACAACGCCACCTACGCCGAGCCCGATCCTGAAGCTGGCATCGCTGAGCCCGACGGTGTTGAGGCGGTCGAGATCGATCATTGGCATGACGACGTCATCACGATGTCGCCACAAGACAAGATCGACATTGCAGTCGAACTCGAGCGCCAGGTTCTCGCTGGCGACGACCGGATCAGCGGCGTCCGGGTCTCGAGTTACGGCGATTCTGCGAGCGGTTTCGCCCTCGCGAGCTCCGCCGGCATTCGGGCCTCGAGCCGAGGCACGTCGGCAAGCACCAGCGTGCAAGCTCTCGCCGACGACGGCGATCGCACGCAGACCGGCGGCGCCTACGACGGCGCTCGTCGACCGCGTGATCTCGATGTTGGGTGGGTGGCTGATCGTGCGGTCAGTCGAGCCGTCGATCTCATCGGCGCATCCAAGCCGACCAGCCGCAAAGTCAGCCTCGTGCTCGACCCGCATCTCGCAGCAACGGTCGTTGGACTGATCTCCGGAACGCTCACCGGCGACCGCATCATCAAGAAGCGCTCGCCGTTCGTCGACCGTGTTGGCGAGACCATCGCAACTCCTGCGCTCACGGTGATCGACGATCCAACCGACCCTGAATCGTTCGGAGCGGACAGCTTCGACGGTGAGGGCCTGGCCTGTCGCCCGAACCCGCTGATCGTTGATGGCAAGCTCACCGGCTACCTCTACGACGCCTATCACGGCCGACGTGCTGGGTCCGGCTCGACCGGTTCTGCCGTGCGAGGAACTCGAGGCCTTCCCGGCCCCGGTATCCAAGCGTTGTCGGTTGCCGCTGGTGATGGCGGTTCGCTCGACGAACTCATCGCCGGCGTGGACGAAGGCGTGCTGGTCTTCAGCCTCGCCGGCCTTCACTCGGGCGTCAACGCAGTCTCGGGCGACTTCTCCGTCGGTGTTGAAGGCCGCCGCATTGTCGATGGTCAACTCGCTGAGCCCATCGGCGAGTGCACCGTCGGGTCGACGCTTCAACGACTCCTGCTCGATGTCACGGCCGTCGGAAGCGACCGCACCCATCTTCCGAACGGCGTCTCAACACCAAGCCTCGTGGTCGGCGACGTGATGCTCTCCGGAGCAAGCACCTGATCGTGCAACAACCAAGCCCGTCGGCCATCGAGCGCCATCCTCACCTCGGGGCTGATCGCGCCGAGAACACCGTTCGAGTCGACATGCACAGCCACACGATGTGGTCGGGCGATTGCACAACAACACCTGACGAGATCCTGGACGCCGTGCGAGAGAGCGCCATCGATGTGTTGTGTGTGACCGACCACAACGCAACCGACGGTGCGGTCCATATGGCGAAGCTCCTGGCCGACTCCGACATCGAGTGCGACGTCATCGTCGGCGAAGAGCTGCGGGTTGGCCAGGGCGAGCTCATCGGGTTGTTCTTGACCGAACGAATCGCTCCCGGGCTCAACGCCATCGATGCGGCGAAGGCCATCCGTGACCAGGGCGGAATCGTCTACGTCCCGCACCCGTTCGATCCAATGCGCAACTGTCTGCAGCCAGCCGAGATCGAGTCCCTGGTCGAAGCCGGATTGGTTGACGCCATGGAAGCGTTCAACGCGAAGACGAGCCTGTCATCGCTGCAGGCCAAGGCGGCCGAATTCGCCCGAGCGAACGACCTCGCCGCCGGTGCTGGCAGCGATGCTCATGTTCCGGCCGCATTCGGAGCAGCGTTTGTCGAGATGCCCCACTTCGATGGGGCCCAAGACTTCTTGGCGAACCTTCGAAGAGGCACCATCATTGGACATCATTGTGACCCCGTGAGGCCATGGAGCCCGCGGATCGTGCCCTCCGTGGAGTAGCGGCCAATTCGACCCTCAAAAAGGGGGTGCGCAGCCACTCTTTGGGCCGAACGGCCCAGGAACTGGCCCTCGATGAGGCCGATGGAGAGGTGTGCCAACCGCTGCTGGGCACGTCGGGACCCCAATCCCCGACGACGAACTCATCGCGCTGACCGACGAGGTCTGGGCGAGACTCCACGCTCGTATTGAGCAGCCTTTCTCGCGCCTTGAGATCCTCGTCTCGGCGCTGTTCGATCGTGATCTCGAACCGGAGGAGATCACCGAAGCCGTCGCCGCCGCTGACCGCATCGCAACGAAACTCGGCACGCTTGGCTTCGCCTCGGCCGCCGACCTCGTCCGCCAGGCTGCTGCGCAGTTCGAAGGCGACGAACTTACGATCTCGAATGCGATCGGCATGGCGAGCCTGATCGACGACGCACGCATCGCCGTCGCCGCTCAGGTGACCGAGCTTCGCATCATGAACCACGGTTCGGTCCGAATCGCGATCGTGGGTCCACCTTCGGAAATTGTCGACGAACTGATCTGGCTGGCTCTCACGCAGGGCCTCGCTATCGATCACCACGTCGACGGAGTCTCGCCGACCGATCACGACACTGCAGCGGTGGTCGTGTCGGTCGGCG
>CALEWY010000033.1 GCA_937925335.1 uncultured Acidimicrobiales bacterium | reverse complement strand
ACCGCAAAGGACTGCGCCGAATTCTGGCGCACCACCGGAACAAACGAGTCAACCTGCGACGCAGTCTGCGACTCGCGCACAGCAATACTCGCTCCGCCAACAAACTCATCGCCATCGTCCCAGATACCGAAGGCTCGCGATGCGCGCCGCACCGTCAACCCATCCCCCGACGACTCGACAGACATCGCAGCGAAATCATCGTTCTCATCGAGACCAAACACCGGTTTCAGCTGGGGAGCACCCAGATGCAACGGCAGCGGCTCACGAAAGGCGTCGAACGACCAGTTCAACCCGTTGTCACGGCTGACACTGAGATCCAGCCCGGTTCGAAGCGTCGGGTCAACGTTGCGGCCTCGCCATGACGCAACATACGTCACCGGCCCGCCCTCGCCGAATACCTGTCCAAACACGGTTCCAGCACAACCCACTACGGGTGCGCCTTCGGCGTCCGCCTGCTGCGAAGTCTCGAAGTCATAGCGAAAGTAGCCGGTGATCCCAGAGCCGACATTGGACCCGGTGCATCCGCCCTCCACTGGGTTCGTTCGAAAATGGGCAAACGACTCAACAACTTCGATGGCTCCCGAAGAGCCAGCCTCACCGGCGTAGCGCGTGTTGCCGTCTCCGACCACCGTCAGCACACACCCAGATCGAGTGACGGCAATCGCGCGACCCTGATCGACCGTTATCTCCGCCATGCGTTCATCTCGAGATCCGGCGCCACAAAAGCTGAATCCAGACGACACCCAACCGGAGTCAGCTGTGTAGCGCAAGATCGACGCACTGCCCGAAAAACCTCCCGAATACGCGGCCTGCCAGACGCTGCCATCGACGTCGATATCGAAGACTCGGCCGAACCCGTTCACCCCGAGCGGAATCTCGTTCCAGCTACCGCCGGCCTCCGGGCGAAAATCCTTGTAGTAGATCGAGTAGGTCGTCGGCTCGGACGCATTCAGGACGTAGACCGCGACCCAGGCGCCACTAAAGCTCGTCGCAACCTCCAAGATCTCGCCGACTCCCTCAACGCCGTCATTCAGCAACAACTCGCCAACGGTGGGCTCGATCTGCTCCAACACCCCGGTGGACCCAAGCTGGTCCGCGCGGTGGCTCGCCAACCTGGCTGCACGATCCGCACGACTTTCGCCGTTCGCCGGAGCATCAATCATCTCAATCGGATCGAACGGCGTGTGCGGAACCGCCCACGACAACACACCCTGCAGCCGCCCATCTTCAACCGGACCAGCATCCACGCCTGACGGCATCATGGTTGCGAGCAATGACGCCACGATTGTCGCCGCCCATCCGCGCCGAGCCCGATGAACTCTCATACTTCTCTCCGCCTCATCATCATTTTGACCTCGGCGAGACAGTAGCAAGCGAAAACGAGCGAACAAACCGTGGCAGATACTGACACAAGCACTACCGGAAGTTCGTCCGGTCGGGTCGGGGTGAACAGGCAAATCACGTCTGCGGCGTGAACACGTTTAGGGGACTGCCGGCACGGGTCAGTCGTAGGCCGAGTTGATGTCGACCCAGTCGTCGTCGGGGTCTCGGTCTCGACGGGTTCGCCACGTTGCGGACGGCATCCAGATCTCGGCGTCGCGTTGAGAGGGGTACGGGCCGATCAACAGGTCGTGACGGCCCGCATTGTCAACTCTGACCGCGACCTGGCGATCAACGTCCCAGTACCAGTCGGCGTCGGCCATACGCGCCACGATGGCACCGGATCGAGGGCACGGCGCAACCGAGCCCGACGGTCAGCTCACAAACGGGAAGTCGACGACCGTGCCCGCAAGCGCCTTGCCGCGAACATCGACCTCGACCGACGTGCCCGCTTCCAACCCGGGGGCGACGAAGCCCATCGCGATGCCGTGACCCAAGATCGGCGAGAAGTTGCCACTCGTCACCTCACCGCTGACGACACCGTCGACCTTGATCGCGCACCCCGTGCGCGCCGGACGTCGGCCCTCGGTCGCGATGCCCACCAGTTGGCGCGACACGCCAGCTTCACGCTCGGACAGTGCCGCCTCGCGGCCAGCGAACGCTGACTTGTCCCAACTCACCACCCAGCCGAGTCCGGCTTGGAGGGAGGTGATTCCGGGGCCCAGCTCCTGGCCGTGGAGCGGCAAACCTGCTTCGAGCCGCAATGTGTCGCGGGCTCCGAGCCCGGCGGGCGTGATCCCGGCGTCGACGAGCGCAGTCCACAGGGCCCCTGCAGCTTCGACCGGCACGGCGATTTCGATCCCTGGTTCTCCGGTGTAGCCGGTGCCCGCAACGACGCACGCCGCCCCTTGCCAGGTGCAGTGCGCAACTCGGAAACGGCCGACTGCGGCGGCCTCGGCGAAGACGGGCTCTACGATCGTGCGCGCATCGGCGCCTTGTACGGCGATGACCGCACGGGTCGAGGTGGTGTCCACTCCCCCGAGCGCAGCGATCACGCGATCGGTGTTCGACGCGTTGGGCATCACATCGAAGACGTCGCGCTCGCCGTCGGTTCGCGGATGCCACCACACGATGATGTCGTCGAGCACGGAAGCGTCAGCATCGTCGAGCAGGTGGGTGTACTGAGCCCGCCCGGGTGCGATCTTGGCGAGGTCGTTCGTCAACGTGGCCTGGAGCCGATCGAAGGCGCCAGGACCTTCGACCCGCATCGAGCCGAGGTGTGACACGTCGAACATTGCAGCACCGTTGCGACACGCAAGATGTTCGGCGATCGTGCCGGTCGGATACGCGACCGGCATTTCCCATCCGCCGAAGTCGACCAAGTTGGCATCGAGCGTCCGATGTTGGTCCGCCAGCGGAGACTGGCGCAGGCTCATCCGATTTTTTGAATGGGAGCGTCGTCGGGCAATTCTTCGACGCTCGGAGCGAGGTCCGCTTCGAGTTCAGTCTTGACGCCACCCATGGACAACACGTTGAGCACGCTCTGTCCGGTGTTGATGAGGTCGATGAGCTCGCCTTGGTTGCACAGCGTGACACTGCCGCCGTCGATCACGATGTGGGCGGCTGCGATGTCGGCGCCGACGTGCTCTCGCAGGTTGTCGAACACTTTGCGGACCTGCTCGAGCTTGATGCCCGCGTCGAGCAGCTTCTTGATCGCTTTCAACTCGAGGAGGTCGTTGTAGGAGTAACGGCGCCGGCTGCCGCTGCCCGCAGCATCGTTCAGCGACGGTCGGATGAGGTCGGTTCGCGCCCAATAGTCGAGCTGGCGGTAGGTGATACCAACGACCTTGGCGGTGCGTGTGCCGCTGAACCCGATGACTTCGGGGGCGTCGACCTCGTCGGCCAGTGAGGTGTGCGAAGTGTTCGTCATGAATCCGTCCCAACGTTCAGACAGGCACGTAGTTACGCGCATGTGAGGACGCCACCATACGCATGACGCTCTATGAGGTCAACCTCGGGTTGAGAGTTTCGCGGCGAGCTGAAGCTGCGTCGGGGCGTCAGCCGAAGTCTGCAGGGTCGACGTCGTCGAGGAAGTCCTTGAACTCGTCGATGATCTCGGCGGCGTCCTCCTCCGGCTCTTCGGGAGGTTCCTGGCCGTGTTCGTCGAGCAACTCCTCGCCTGCGAAGAGCGAAGCGCCGCAACGGACAGCGAGTGCAATGGCATCCGATGGGCGACAGGAAATGATCTTGTCGTCACCGTCGGCACTCAGATGAAGCTCGGCGTAGAACGTGCGATCACGCATCTCGGTGACGACCACCTTGTCCAAGGAAGCGCCGAGTTCATCGATCGTGGAGAGCATGAGGTCGTGCGTGAACGGCCGAGGCGGCTCGATGCCCTCGAGGGCGTAGTGAATCGCCGACGCCTCCGGCGTGCCGATGTAGATCGGCAGCAAGCGATGGCGGCCTTGTTGCTC
>CALEWY010000032.1 GCA_937925335.1 uncultured Acidimicrobiales bacterium | reverse complement strand
TTGCACCGACGCTCCGTCCGGTCCGCAGAACATCGTTCGGATCGTGATCGCCGTGTCGAGGTTTCCGGAGAAGTCGAAGTAGCCGACAACGCCCGAATACGGACCACGCTTCACCGGCTCAAGCTCGTCGATGATCTCCATAGCTCGCACCTTCGGTGCCCCGGAAACGGTGCCCGCTGGCATCGTCGCTCGCAGGACGTCAACGACCGACTTGCCCTCGGCGAGGTCTCCCTCGACCTGGCTGGTGAGGTGCATCACGTGGCTGAAGTTCTCGAGGGTCATCATCTCGACGACCTCCAGCGAGCCGTATTCGACGACCCGGCCGACGTCGTTTCGAGCGAGATCGACGAGCATGACGTGCTCAGCCTGTTCCTTCGGATCCTCGGCCAACTCGGCGGCCATCCGCCGATCCTCTTCCGGAGTCCGACCGCGGCGTCGAGTGCCGGCGATCGGCCGCGAGATCACTCGACCGTCGCGAATCTGCACCAGCGGTTCGGGCGAACAACCAACCACCGTCAGTTCCGGCTGGCGAATCAAGTACATGTACGGACTCGGGTTGATCTGGCGCAGCACTCGATAGACGTCGACAGGATCGAACCCCAGCTCGTCCGCGTCGGGATCAATCTCGAATCGCTGCGACAGCACAACCTGGAAGATGTCGCCGGCCCGGATGTAGTCCTTCGCTGTCTCGACGGCCGCCTGATACAGGCCGCCTCCCATCGACGACACGACAGGGGGAAGTTCGGCGTCGAGGTCGGGTGGAAGGAGCATTGGCTCCTCCAGCGCTCGAGCGCCGTCGGCTGCGATCGTGTCGAGACGCGTCAACGCAGCCTCATAGACCTCGTCGATCAGCGCGTCGTCGGCGTCGGCGGGGAGCAATGCGACCGCCACGAGCGTGACTCGCTGGCGCCAATGGTCGAAGACCGCCATGTCGCCGATGACATCAAACATCGCGTCCGGATAGCCGTTCTCGTCCGGCGGCTCGTTTGGCAGACGCTCGATCTCTCGGACGACGTCGTAGCCCATGTAGCCAACCAATCCAGCCGTCAACGGCGGAAGATCAGGCAGGACCGGGGCTTTGTATCGATCGAGCAGTTCGTCGATCACGGCGAGGATTCCCTGGTCGAACGGGAGGTCGGCGTCCGGTAACTCGCCTCGAAGTTCGACGACACCACCGCGAGAAACGAGCGATGCGTGTGGACGACGTCCGATGAAGCTGAATCGGCTCCATCGTTCTGCGTTCTCGACCGACTCGAGAATGAAGCCCGTTTCGTCAGAGACGACGCGTAGGTACGCCATCATCGGTGTTGTGAGGTCGGCGAGCAGCTCTCGAGTGACGGGGATGGCCCGATACTCCTTGGCAAAGGCCCGAAACTCATCGATGGTGGTCGTCACGACGTTTCCTTCCCGAAGGGACGGTAGAAGCAGCTGTACTCGCCGGTGTGGCAGGCGCCGCCACCAACTTGGACGACTCGGAACAACAGCGCATCGCCGTCGCAGTCGAAGTGTGCCGAGCGGATGAACTGGTGGTCACCGGACGTGTCACCTTTGCGCCAGATCTCTTGCCTCGATCTGCTCCAGAACACGGTTCGTCCCTGCTCAAGCGACATTGCAAGGGTCTCAGCGCTCATGTAGGCCATCATCAAAACGGCGTCCGTGTCGTCGTCCTGCACGATCGCTGCGACAAGTCCGTCAGCGTCGTAGTGGACCGATGCGAGCTGTTCGTCGGTCGGTTGGATCGGTGTTGGTTCTGGCACGCCAGGTTCAGCCTTGGACACCGTGAGATCCTAGGAGCTACACCGCCGAGCAAGCCGATGAATTCGGCTGCGCCGGATCTGGAGACTCAGCGACTCCAACGGACTCAGAGTGATCGAGAGATTTTGGCCCGACTCAGAGGTACAGACCGGTCGGCGAGTCGTCGAGACGTTCGGCGGCCACGGCGTGGACATCACGCTCGCGCAACATGATGTAGTCGGTTCCACCAACCTCGACTTCGTAGCGATCCTCAGCGCTGAAAAGCACTCGATCGTCGAGCTCCATCGACCGCACGTTTGGCCCAAGTGCCACCACCGCGGCCCATGTGAGACGTTTCCCGACTTGGGCCGTCGCCGGGATCAAGATTCCACCGGTCGACTTCCGCTCGCCCTCCGCTCCGTCCATCTTGACCAGGACCCGGTCGTTCAACATCTTGATTGGGAGCCGAGTGTCAGTAGCCACCGCCGAGACGCTATCCGGGCTCCTCTCCGCACCAACAACCGGGACTTCATCGCCCAAGCCCACCGAGCTTGTGTCTCGTTGGCACGAGTGCGGCCAACCCTTCACACCACCAGTAGGGTCCGGCCATGACACCCCAGCGGCTTGCGATCGAAACGTCAGACGGGCTCTCGCTCCGAGCCGAGATCGCCATGCCGACGGCACCCGATCAAACCGCCACCCCTCGGGCTGGAGCGGTGTTGTGCCATCCGCACCCGCTGCACGGCGGGAACATGTTTGCATCGGTCACCGACGCGCTTTTCCGAGCGCTGCCCGAGGCTGGGATCGCCGCTGCCCGATTCAACTTCCGTGGGGTCGATGGATCCGATGGGCGGCACGACAACGGCATCACCGAGCAGCTCGACGTGTCGGCCGTCATCGATGAGTTGGCATCTCGACTGCCGGACAACGCACCCATCTTCACGGCGAGCTGGTCCTTCGGCGCTGACGTCTCGATGGCCGTCGCCAATCCTCGGCTCGCCGGATGGTCCTGCGTCGCTCCCCCGATGCGAATCATCGACCCCTACGACATGGCGGCTCGAACCGATGAGCGACCAACGCATCTGCTGATCCCCGAACATGACCAATTCAATCCACCCGCGAGCGCTCGAGACGTCGTCGCCGACTGGGTCAACACCGATCTCGTTGTGATCGACCAGACCGATCACTTCATCGCCGGCAAGATTGCGTGGGTGTGTGAGCAGACGATCGCGTTTGCCGACACGCTCATCGACTGAGCGAAACGTCAGGCAGGGCGGACCGTGATGCCGGCGTTGGTGAGTGCCTCTTTGGCATCCGCGACGGTCGACTCACCAAAGTGGAAGATGCTGGCGGCGAGCACTGCATCCGCTCCCCCTTCGGTCACGCCGGGAGCGAGGTGATGCACCCCTCCCACACCGCCCGATGCGATCACCGGGACGTTGACCGAATCGGCGATCGCCCGTGTCATCTCGACGTCAAATCCCTCTCGGGTGCCGTCGCGGTCCATCGATGTGAGCAAAATTTCGCCAGCACCGAGCTCGACAACGCGCTGGGCCCACTCGACCGCATCGATGCCGGTGGCTTCGCGGCCACCCTTGACGAAGACCTCGAAGCCGGAGGGGATGCCGGGTGCCGATTCGGGGATCGCTCCGAGTGACGTCTCGACCTCGTTTGAGCGTCGACCATCGATGGCAACAACACAGCACTGGCTGCCGAACTCAGCGGCGATCTCGGCAACCAGCTCGGGCCGAGCGACGGCCGCTGAGTTGACGGAGACCTTGTCCGCACCGGCTCTGAGCAGCCGGCGAGCGTCGTCGACGGTACGGATGCCGCCGCCGATCGTGAAGGGGATGTAGACCTGTTCGGCCACCGCTTCGGCCATCGCAACGGTTGTCTCTCGGTCATCCGACGATGCGGTGATGTCGAGAAAGATGAGTTCGTCGGCTCCCTGTCGGTCATAGACAGCTGCGAGCTCGACCGGATCGCCCGCATCGCGGAGATCGACGAAGTTCACGCCCTTCACGACTCGCCCCCGATCGACGTCGAGGCACGGGATCACGCGGATGACCTGCATCAGGCATCACCAGCCAGAATCTTGATCGCCTCGGGGACATCAACTGCGCCCTCATAGATCGCTCGGCCGACGATCACTCCATCGAATCGGCGCCCGTTCGCTTCGATACCGGCGAGCGTTGCGAGGTGCTGGAGGTTGCCAACACCGCCAGATGCGATCACGGGGATCTCCGTCTCGGCGAGGAGAGCGGCGAGGCCCTCCGCATCGGGGCCAGCCAGCGTTCCGTCTCGGGAGATTTCGGTCACGACGAGCGCATCGACGCCGTCGTCGGCGTACTGAGCGGCAAGATCCCCAACCGTGCGCCCAGACCGCTCGGTCCACCCGTGAGTCGCGACTTCCGTGCCGTGAGCATCGAGGCCGACGGCGATGCGGTGTGACGATGCCAGCGTTCGCACCAGCTCCGGGTTCTCCAGCGCAGCGGTTCCGATCACCACTCGGGTCACCCCAAGGTCGAACAGCGCCTCACCAGCGTCAACCGATCGCACGCCACCACCCACCTGAACCGGCACCGTCGAAGCGGCACAGATTCGACCGATTATCTCACGGTTTGTTGGTTCACCAGACTTCGCCGCATCGAGGTCGACGACGTGCAGCCATTCGGCACCGGCATCAACGAATGCTTGCGCTTGGGCGACCGGGTCGTCGGCGTAGACGGTTTCGCGGTCGTAGTCGCCCTGGTACAGGCGCACACATTTGCCGCCGAGCAGATCGATCGCTGGATACAGAGTTAGAGCAGTCATGTGCGTGTGATCACAATCGAGTCTGATCAGATTCGGGTGTCTGAGATGTCTTGGATGTGGAGCGGACGAAGTCGACCCAGTTTTCGAGCAGACGACGGCCGTCGTCGGCTGACTTCTCTGGGTGGAACTGGGTTGCCCATACGTTGTCGAGAGCGGCGGCGGCGGCCACCTCGCCGCCGTAGTCGGTTGTTGCGATGGTGTGATCGCTGAGTTCGGCGGCATACGAGTGCACGAAGTACATCCACGATCCATCGAGACCGATAAGCAGCGGGTGATCACTGGTCGCAAGCTTGTTCCACTGCATTTGGGGCCGCTTCACCGTGTCCGGCAACAGCCGTACCTGGCCAGGGAGAAGGCCGAGACCAGCATGATCAGGCGATTCCTCCGAGCCTTCATAGAGCAGCTGCATGCCAACACAGATGCCGATGAATGGCCGGCCAGAAGCGGCGGCGACTCGAGCTTGTTCGTCGAGTCCTGTCGCTGCGAGGGCATCCATGCATGCGCCGAACGCGCCAACACCGGGGAGCACAACGCCATCCGCGGCGGCGATTTCTTCCGGGTCGGCCGTCAGCGATGCGTCAGCTCCGGCACGAATCAGCGACTTCTGAGCCGATCGAAGATTGCCGATCCCATAGTCGAGCACGGCAATGGTCGGCCTGCTCGAATCCAACGTCTCATTCGGATTGGAATCAGCCACCTAGCGCCCCAAACCTGAGCGTTCGCACGAGTGCTGGCAAGGCACTAGAGCTGGCCCTTGGTGGACGGCACTCCGCCACCTTCGATGCGAACTGCGTCGCGCAGACACCGAGCGAGGCCCTTGAACGACGCCTCGATGATGTGGTGGACGTTGCGGCCATCTTTCAGGCTCACGTGCAGCGTGATACCGGCGGCTGTGGCGAAGCTCTGCATCACGTGTTCGGCCAGCGACGGGTCGAAAGGAGGTGTTCCGAGCGGAATCGCCTCGGGCATCTCGACGTTCCAAACGAAGAACGGACGGCCGGAAAGGTCGAGGGCGACCTCGACGAGCGCTTCGTCGAGCGGGTAGAGGCCACTGGCGAATCGGCGAACGCCAGCCTTGTCGCCGAGGGCTTCTTTGAACACCTCGCCGAGCACGATGGCCGTGTCTTCAACCGTGTGGTGGCTGTCGATGTGCACATCGCCGTCGGCCTTGATCGTGAGGTCGAAGTTTCCGTGTCGACCGATCTGGTCGAGCATGTGGTCATAGAACGGGACACCGGTGCTGATGTCGGTCGTGCCAGAGCCGTCGATGTTGAGCGAGACCTCGATGGAGGTTTCCTTGGTCGACCGAGAGGCCGAAGCCGTGCGGGGGGCCGCTGAACCGGATGTGCTGGGGGAAGTTGGCGTCATGACGCAAGTACCTCGTTGAGTGCGGTCAAGAAGACCGTGTTGTCCTCGGCGGTTCCTACCGTCACGCGGAGACACCCGTCGAGGTGGTCCCAGCTTGCCGTGTTCCGCACCAGAACGGAGCGATCGAGCAAGCCTTGCCAGACGGCATCGCCGGTGAGACCAGAGTCTGCCGGAGGGCGGAACAAGACGAAGTTGGCGCCGGACGGCCAAACCTCGCAGCCGAGGTCGTTGAGGTTGACCTCGATCCGGCCTCGTTCTTCAACGATCGACGCCACTCGCTGTTCCATGTCATCCAAGAATTCGAGAGCCGCGAGCCCGGCAGCTTGCTTCAAGGCGTCGAGATGATACGGCAACACGACTTTGTCGAGTTCGCTGACAAGCCACGGCGCGGCCAACAGATAACCGAGCCGGGCGCCGGCCATGGCCCATGTCTTTGAATAGGTCCGGGTGACGACGAGCGGCAGATCGTCTGAGGACGAGAGGAGATCGACGGCAGACCACGGTGCGAATTGTCCGTAGGCCTCATCGACGACCAGCAGACCATCGACGGCCTTCACCGCTTCGAGTATCGCGAGGATGCTCTCCGTCGGCTCGGCGATGCCGGTCGGATTGTTCGGCGAGCAGACGAACGTCACCGATGGGCGGTGCTCAGCGATAAGGGCGACGGCGTGATCAGCATCGATCAAGAATCCATCGGAGCGAACACCGTCGATCGTCGTGGCGCCGCTGATACGAGCGATGTGGCCGTGCATTGCGTAGGTGGGCTCGAACGTGAGCACCGTGCGGCCCGGCCCCGCAAAGGTGAGCAGGATCGTCTGCAGCACTTCGTTTGAACCGTTGGCGCAGAAGACTCGAGCGGCCGGGTCGTCACCGCCGTCCAATCCGTGGAGCGAAGCAAGCGCACTTCGAAGGGCGACCGCTCCCCGATCGGGGTAGCGATGCCAGTCCATCGATCGGGCCGCGTCGGCGACCGCATCGGCGAATCCCGCAGGTGGCGGTCCCGGTGCTTCGTTGGTGTTGAGACGTACGTCGACGTCGACCTGTGGTGAGTGATAGCCCTCGAGCGCGGCGAGGTCGTCACGAATTCTCGGACGACCCATCAGCTGTTCTCCAGTCGGAGACGAATCGACTCCATGTGTGCAGCGAGCCCTTCTTGCTCAGCGAGCACCATGGTGTGAGGGCCGAGCTGCGCCATTCCTTCCTCGGTCACCGTGACGAGGTGGTGGTCCTTCAAGAAGTCAGCGACGGTGAGCGCGCTCGCAAACCGAGCCGAGCCGAAGGTGGGCAGTACGTGACTCGGACCGACGACGTAGTCGCCGAGCGACGCCGGGGCCTGATTTCCACAGAAGATCGCTCCGGCGTTTCGCACTTGGCGCCCGAGGTTCTCGGCATCGCTGATCTGCAACTCGAGGTGTTCGGGAGCGATGGCATCGATCACGGCAAGCGCCGCCTCGCGATCATCGACCAATGCCACGTAGCCCGACGAGTCGAGCGTCGCTTTGATGTCAGCCGAGCGCGGGGCCGCCGCGAGAAGTTGGTCGCCGGCTTCACACACGGCGTCGGCCACCGCCTCGTCCCAGGTGACCAGCCATGCCAGCCCGTCCGGCCCGTGTTCGGCTTGCACCATCACATCGATCGCGGCGAAACGAGGGTCGGCGGTTTCATCGGCGACGACAACCACTTCGGACGGCCCAGCGAAGGCGGCAGCAACACCGACGTGCCCAGACACCATCTGCTTGGCGAGAGCGACGAAGACGTTTCCGGGTCCGGCAACGACATCAACCGGAGCGATCGTGTCGGTGCCGTACGCCATCGCGGCGATGGCTTGGGCACCACCGACGGCGTGGACTTCAGAGGCACCGGAGAGCCGTGCGGCCACGAGCACCGACGGGGCGATGCCTCCGTGTTCAGCCGACGGAGGAACACACACGATCACGTCGTCGACGCCGGCCACCTTGGCAGGCACGACGGTCATGATCACGGTGCTTGGATACTCGGCGCGACCACCGGGCGCATAACAACCAACTCGGTCGACGGCTTTTTGGTAGGCCTCGATCCGAACGCCTGGACGCTCGATGATTTCGGTTCCACGCATTTGGTGCTCGTGGAACTCGGTGACGTTTGCGATCGACGCCTCGATCGCCGCCGTCAGTTCGGGGCTGGCGGCAGCAACCGCCCGATCGATCTCGTCGTCGGACACGCGTGTGGTCTCGAGTGAGACCCCATCGAACTTCTCGGTCAGTTCGAGAAGGACGGCATCACCTCTCGAGCGGACGTCAGCGATGATGCCCTTCACGATTTCAACCGGGTCGTCGCCCGGTCGGCCAGAAGTGATGTCGGGGCGAGGGAGCATGGCGGCAATGTCGGTGCCGTGGCCTCGCAGATCGAGCCGGTTCAACATGGCTCGGACGGTACCGTACGCACGCCGTTGGACAGCCAGATTTGCTGCCAGGGTTTCGGACACACCATTTTTCAAAGGAGCCGATGTGAGCCTCGACGTCAGCGCATTGGGATCGATCTCGACCAGCCTCGACGAACTCGTCGATCGGCTTCGTCTTGTGAGCAGTGAGCTCTCAGAAGATGACGAGGTTGGAGCTGAGCTGCGCGAGGTCGAGCGACAGCTCATCATGGCGTCACGGCGGCTCGAAAAGGCTGCCCGCCGCGCCTCCGCCTAACGCCCACACGGGCCGAGGCCAAAAAACACACCGGCGCCCCCAGAATGGGGGCGCCGGCGGCGCGAAGAGGGGCGGCGGATCCCCTACGACGCTGCTACCAGGTGGCGGGAACCTGGTGACGCGTAACATAAACCAGCCCCGCGCGAGAGTGGGTGATTGTTCCCAAATATTGTCAATTTTCACCAGAGGGGACATCAACCACGGCACCAAATCTCCCCGAGCCCTCAATGCTGTAGCCCGCAATGCTGTAGCCCCAATGCTGCGCCCCCAAGGCTGGGGAGGGAGCCATCGATGGTGCTTGACCAGCTATCTCGTCCCTTGTGCCTGGCGGGAGTAGCCTGCGACGGTGGTGAACGTCGAAGTGATCGAGGAAGCGAACGATGAGATCGTTCAGTGCGCTCGGCATCTGCTCGAACATGCTCTTCCGTCCGCTGACCGAGACGATCGTTTTAGCGATTCGTGGGTCGAGGAAATGCGAGATCCCAACTCGTCCTTCGTCGCCGCGATCACGAAAGCTCCGAATGGCCACCCGGTCGGGCTCGTCACCGGCAGCCGTGGTCGAGATGGCATGCAGCTCGACGGTCTGGTCTCCGACAACGAATGGTGGCCGAGCCGCGACGTCTTCAGTGCCCTTCTGGATGCGCTCGGTCCGCACCTCGAACCAGAGCCGTCGATCGAACTCTGGGGGAAGCCGGCCCAGCCGTGGCACGACGAGGTTGCGACCGAACTCGGTTATGAGCACTTGCGAGCGCTGCATCAACTGCGATGTTCCCTGCCGGTTCAAGCGGAATCGGTCGCAACTCGCGCCTTCGACCCGGCCACCGACACCGAATCCCTGCGGCTGCTCAACAACCGAGCGTTTTTGGGTCACCCCGATCAGGGAGCGCTGACCGAAGCGACATTCGCGAGTCGGTTGGCCGAACCGTGGAATAGGCCCGACGGCATTCGCATCTACGAAGTCGATGGCGAGATGCTGGGCTTTTGCTGGACCAAGATTCACGCTGAGCACGGCCTTGGCGAGATTTTTGCGATTGGGCTCGACCCATCGGTGCACGGTCAAGGACTCGGCGTCCCCATGACCGCCAGTGGCCTCGAATGGCTGGCCACGCAGGGACTCGCGATCGGCATGCTCTACGTCGAAGCCGACAACATCCCGGCGATTCGAACCTACGAACGGCTTGGCTTTTCGGTCTCCCGTACCGACCGCGCATGGCGCAACGAGTCGTCATGACGTCGACGACAGCGCCCGAGACCACACGATCTCCGTGGGATCTCAGCCGAGACGAGCTCGCCGAACTGTTGTCGGACCATCCTCGCTACCGAGTCGATCAGGTCTGGAACGGGCTCTACGGCAGAGGCCTGACCCCCGATCAAATCACCGAACTCCCCGCGGCACTTCGAGCCGAACTGTCCGAGCAGCTCGTTCCGTCGCTCACGCTCGACACCGAACAACGGTCGTCTGATGACACCACCGTCAAACAGCTGTGGACCGTCGAGGGTGGATCCATCGAGACGGTGCTGATGCACTACCCGAAGCGTTCGACCGCCTGTGTGTCATCACAGGCTGGTTGCGCCATGGGGTGTGGTTTTTGTGCGACTGGGCAGATCGGCTACGACCGGAACTTGTCCGTCGGCGAAATTCTTGAGCAGATCGTGCGGGCTCGTGCTGCAGCCGAGCCGCGCCGCCTCTCCAACATCGTGTTCATGGGTATGGGCGAGCCGTTTGCCAACTACGACCGGCTCATGATCGTCATCGATCGGCTGCTCAACGACTTCGAAATCGGCGCTCGCAAGATCACGGTCTCAACGGTTGGGCTCGTGCCGCAAATGTTGCGCTTCGCCGAAGCTGGTCTTCAAGTCGGCCTCGCCGTGTCACTCCACGCGGCAAACGATGAGTTGCGCACAGAACTCGTTCCGATCAACAAGCGTCACCCGATCGATGATCTTGTCGCCGCGGCCCAGCTGTTCCGGGAACGAACCGGCCGGCGCGTGTCCTACGAGTGGGCGATGATCGACGGCGTCAACGATCGCGACTCGGATGCTGCGGAGCTGGCCAAGGTTGCCAAGCGCTCTTTCGCACACGTGAACCTCATTCCACTGAACCCAACTCCGGGCTGGCCGACGACCGGCACTCCCCCGAAGCGCATCCGGGCGTTTGCCTCCCAGCTCGAAGATGCTGGCGTCAATGTCACCGTTCGGGCCAATAGGGGCACCGACATCGATGCCGCATGCGGCCAGCTACGCGCAAACCAAGAAGCAACACCGGTCGAGATTCGTCGCCGCTAGCCGTCGCTGCGATCGATCGCTTCGGTTCCGGTCACACGCGCCGGTCAACCGCGCCGGTCAACGCTGCAGAACAACACTGCAGAACACGGCGAAAAAGGTGCTGACCCCGGGGGGCGGCGGCATTCCCGGGGTCAGCGTGAACATGTCCGACCCCTCCACACCGAAGCACGGAGTCGTCGGACAAGCTCACCCCGAAAACTAGTCAGCCACACCCACAAACTCACTAGGCAAACACGGGATCCATCTGTGCCATTCGAACCCGTGCCATTCGAACCCGTGCCATACGAACCGGTCCAAAACGAACCCGTGCCATACGAACCCAGCTCGATCAGCGACGACCGTTCGGCTTCGGTCAGGAGCGGTTGGCGATCAACGGCGCCACAACCTGATCGAGCAACTTGTCGACCTCACCGAGCATTTTGCGATAGCGCTTCTTGCCCCGCTTGTACGGATCGTCGACATCCCATTTCGTCGAAAGATACTCACGAGGGTCACGATCTTCGAGTTGCCCCAGAAGCCCTTCAAGGCTCTGCCCATTGTGCATGCGGTCGGCTGCCTCTCGAAGCGGAAGCGCATGGGCGAGCGCTGGCGGGTGCTCGACGGTGAGCTCTTGGATATGGCGCCCTTCCATCGTCAAGATGAGGTCAGCGGCATTCATCGTGTCGGCATCGATGCGATTGCTGCGGTGGGGCGACCCATCAATCCTGTTCTCCCTCAGGACCTCTTGGAGATCATCGGGCATCTCTTTGTCGCTCCGCATGAACCCAGCCGACCGGAAGAGGGCGTCGTCTTCGCCGAACCGGTAGCGCGCAAGAAGCTCCGCAGTTGGGCTGCGACAGATGTTTGCAGTGCAGACGAACAGGATTCGGAGTTCTCTCACGCCCCGAAGGTTAGTGGTCGACACCTGGTGTTCTGCTCACGAACGTGGCGGACCCTCCGGGCTAGATTCGTCGGCGGAGAGGAGTTGGTTTGATGCAGACGATGGCTACGACGAAGTCGCGCTCGCTTTTTGCGATCGCCATGGTCGTTGGAATCCTCGTCGGAATCGCCGCCTTTGCCTACGGATCGGCAAGCGATCGCACACCGACCGCTCGGGTGCAAATGATCCTGGACGAGGACCAAACGGGCTGGCCGTTCTATGCCGCAGTCCAGGAAGAAGCGAACGCGTTCATTCAGGAGGCACCGCTCCTCGACGCCGCACGCACACAGGCTGGCATCTCGTCTGGTCAACTCTCCGTCGACCGCCCCGGTGACCTGTCGGTCTTCTCCGTAGTCGCGACCGACTCGCGGGCCGCGAACGCGGTGGCCTTGGCTGAAGCCGGGGCCGTCGAACTCAGCAACCGCAGCCAGGAAAGCCGTCGAGCGACCGAGCTGACCAACTTGGCGTCGCTGCAAGAACGCGCCGCAAACCTCGAGGCCGAGCTCACGTCAGCCACCTCGGCGCTCGACGCGGCCTCCGGAAGCGATAGCTCGGACGCGGTGGTCGCCCGATCGACCGTCGACACCGTGAGCAGTGAGCTCAACGACGTCAACCGCCAGATCAACGACCTTTCGACCCTAATCGACACAACCGGACCCGCCTATCGATCGGTGGGGCCCGCCGTGCTCGATTCGAGCACAACAAGCGCGGTCTTGACCGCGTTGACTGCCGGTGCAGCCGCCGCCGTGCTCTCACTTCTCGCCCTCTCATTCATCAACGGGCCGGCAAGCTCAGGTGTTCGGGCCGCCGCACCATCACCGGATCCTGCGACAGACTCCTCGCCGAGCCTTGCTACTTCCTCGGCGGGTCTTCCATCGAACCCCTCGGTGACGACGCCACCAAACGGCTCCGAGACAGCGATCGACCCGTCGATCCGACAACCAGCATCGCCGTCTCGGGCCTCGGGCCGAAGCCGCAAGCCAACCAAACCCGGCGTATCGAAACCCACGAGGCGCTCGAAGCGCTGACCGGCGCAATCGGTCTCCGATCCATGACGACGTTGCCGACCATGCACGACCATTCACCGGCCACGCTGGTTCCAAGCCGTGGCGACCGGCTTCGTTCCGTCCTGGGCGAACAGCGAATCGGGACCTCCTTCGCACTCGCCTTTGCGATTGCAATTAGCGCGGTTGACGTGCCCCGTCTGTCGAACGATCGGAACATCATCGCGGCGCTCAGCCTCGCCGCGCTTCTCTTCCTGCTCGGTGTGATCGCCCGTCACCCGCCGTCGGTCCCTCGACGCTGGCCACCCGTCCTTCTCGCATCCTGGGTGGCCTGGGCCTTCCTCGCACCCGTCTTCGGCGCCCCGTTCAACAGTTTCACAACCGCTGCACAGTTCGCGGCGGTGGCCGCGGCAGCGACCAGCGCCATCACGACGCTCCGTTCGGCTGACGTTCCGACTTTCTTCGCTCGCTCCATCGTCATCGGGTTCGCCGGCTACCTCGCTCTCTCCACCGCTCTCGTGATCAAGAACTCGGTCGACGCGAGCGTCGGTGGCCGTCTCGCACTTGCGTCTCTCGAGTCCAATCAACTCGCTCGCGCCGCAGCACTCGCAGCAGTCTCTGGGCTTTGGATGCTTTCTCGTGACCAAGGGCTGTGGTCGCTCGTCGGAGGTGCTGCCACCGTGATCGGCGGCGGCGTCACCCTCGCAACAGAGTCTCGAACAGCACTCGCAGCGCTTGGCGCAGCAGTGATCGTTCTTGCGCTGCACACCAGCCGCACCCGCCTCGTCGCCTTCGCGCTTGGCGCAACACTCAGCATCGCTGCCGCCTGGGTCGCAGGCCTGGTCGCACTCGACGACATCGTCCCCGCCACCGACCGCGTGAACTTCCAAGGAGACGACTCCGGCACAACACTGAGCGGTCGAGAAACACTGTGGCCACAGGTTTGGAACGAGGTCGAGAACGCACCAATCGTGGGCCACGGTCTTGGCAACGACCGATCGGTCATCATCGATGAGCTCGAAGTTGGCTGGGCAGCCCAGCACGCACACAACCTCGTCATGCACGCAGCACTGACAACGGGCCTTGTTGGCCTTGCGTTGCTTCTCGCCGCCATCTTCAGCGCAGTCGGCGCCGGAGCCGTGCGCCCCCGTCCGTTCGAGCTCAGCCTGCTCGTGATCGTGATCGTCGACGGCATCTCCGAGCCGGTCGTGCGAATCCCGGCCTTTGGATGGTTGGCGCTGTGCGCAGCGGTTCTCGGCGTCTCCGTGGGCCAACGTCACTCGGACGAGAGCCTCAGCGAGACCCACTGATCCCCAAGGTGCCGCGCTCAGCGGCGGGATCGTCTTCTTCCAAACCTGGGGGTGTCGTGATGGCGGCTCGCGTGAGTCTCAAAACGACGATGGCGCCCTTTCGGGCGCCATCATCACTTCTGGATTGACTCAGGCGGTTGGCCTGAGGATCGATCTATGCCTCGGCTTCGTCACCCTTGGAGCGCCACACGAGGAGGCCACCACCGGCGATGAGGATTGAGCCGAAGATTGCAATCTGAGCAGCGTCGCCACCGGTGACCGGAAGCTGCTGTTGCTGCTGAGCGGCAACTGCTGGGGCCTGCGCGACGGGAGTTGCGGCAGGTGTTGCCGGCGCAGCGTCTGAATCGGCCGGTGTGAGCGGCACGGCGCGAACGTCTGTACCACCGTCGCCTGCGTCCGTGTCTGATGCCGGGGCGGGATCTGGATCGGGATAAGTCTGAGCGCCAGCGGCACCCGCAAATCCGAGAACCAGAGCCGCCGCTCCGGTTCCAACGATCGCCTTCGTTGTTTTTGCCTTCGAGATCATCATGTGCCCTTCTCGTCCTGACGAGATTGTCTTCTCGATCAAGGTACATCGTAGGAAGCCCCGCGTCTGGAGCTTGAGAGTAAACATGTGGATCTTCCTAGTCCAAACCGCCCAAATCCCACGTCGAGTGACGAAACGGGGACAAACCGCCACGTTCGGTCGCCGTTTGTTGCAGTTTGCCTACGGGGGATTTGCTGCGGCTATTCCGCCAAAAACCGGGTGGTTGGCACCGCATCATTGAACGGTGGCGGGTCGTCGCCGGGTGCATCCCAGTTCCAGTTCACGGGAGGGAATCGAGCCGACGGCAAGATGTCGATCGTCTCCACCTCGAGCGGCAGCGAGTACTCGAAGGTCAACGTACGCGTCATCCCTGGCAGGACTTCGAGCGGTGATGTCGACACGAGGAGAAGATTGCCGTCGATACCCGACACGTCGAGCGCAACACCACCGGTGAACTGCGCATCGAAGCTGCCTGCAGGGGCGTACACGGCGACACGGCCGGAGTACGTGCCGGCTTCGGGAAGGCCGAGGAACTCCCACGGACCCAACATGTATTCGGGAAGGTTGGCCGCCGCCCGATTCGTGATTTCGATCTGGTAGGAAAGATTGCGTTCGTCCCCATCGATCGATTCGGTGACGTTGACGTTCAACACGATGAGTGGGTCGGTTTTCGAACCGCCGGTGTTCAAGAGATAGACACCGGTTTCATCACCCTCGACAGCACCGTCAACCCCCATGGTTTCCCAGGCCGCTTGCTGGGTCGGGTCGGTGGAGAAGGCCATGATGTGACGACCCCTGGCGATTGGCTCCAATTGGGCCAGAAGGTCGATTGGGTCCCACGACGATGAGCCAAACGAGTCGACGACGGCTGTTGCGAGAAGTGACAAACGATCGCGGCGGCCCTCCTTCTCATCGTCGATGAACTCTCGATATTGCTCATCGAGAAGGTACGCAAGCACCGTTCCTTGGCCGTACGACTCCCCCTCGACCTCAACAGCGCCGATCACGCCGAGTAACGCGTCGAGTACGAACGGGTCGACCAAGAGGACACCATCGAGTTGCTCGCCGGTCTCGGCCTCCCACAGCTCAAGCGCCTGCGGAGCGATGTGCTCGTCGAATCGGGCGGAGTAGCCAATCGAGCGGAAGTCTTCGTCGACGGCCAGAAAGCCCCAGTTCCGTTCGACGTCTCGGTCGACGATGGATGCTCCCGAGATCGGCGCAATCTCTTCGGCGGAAATCAAGCCAGGGAGATCGAACTCGCCGCCGGCAGTTTCGAATCGGCCAACAGATAGGTGCATGCCTGAGCCAAGCCGCATCTCTGCGTTGTTCGCCCCGAGCAGTAGGTACTGGCTGTCGTCAAGAAACGCCGCCACTCCAGCTGCGATCACTCGATAGGTGCCCGATTGTTCATCGAGATCGAGGAGCCGGGTCTCGAGCTCGGTTCTGGCCTCGGCGAGCTGACCGAAAAGGCCCTCGTCCGGACCGAGGTCGGCGTTGTCGATCACTCCTTCAACCCGTCCCAACCGATCCGCGACCTCATTGAGAAAGGCCACTCGGTCGACATCGTTCGGGTTGTTGCGCACCTGTTGGGCAGACTCGACGAGTGGCTGGAGCTCCGACACGAGATCGTCGGTGACGGCGAGAATCGCTTTCGTCGACGAAAGCTGCCGGCCGATGATCGGAAGCGGACGCAACGGAGCAAGGACGAACGAGTCGAGTTTTGATCGAGCGCTTGCGAGGCGCGGCGCCCCATCATCGAGCGCTGCAGCAACCGCATCAAGATCCACTTCGGTCGGATCACCAAGATCGGCGACAGAACGCAGCGCTTCTTCGCCAGCCTGAGCGTCACTACGGGCCGAAACGAGGATGGCGGCAGCTGCTACACCCCACAAAACGAACGTGATCAAGCACCATGTGAGGACGCGTCGACGTGACAAACCGAAGAATCGGCTCGGGTTTTCCGTCGCCTCGGCCATCAGAAGACGGTAAACCAGTCCGGGTGGATCGCAACGGATGGGAGGCCGAAGACGAGCTCGGCACTCATGTCGAGGACGACGACGCCGATCTGAATCCAATGGAATTCGAGGCGGGACACGCCGACGACACGGCTGCACACGGCCCGGATCGTCATCGCTCTGAGATCGACCTCGTGGATGACGCCACGCGCCGGGCGGCCAAGAGCGAGCGCCGCTCCCCCAAACGGCGTGACCTTTCGGTCATCCTCCCGACCTACAACGAGGCTGAAAATCTCCCGATCCTTCTCGACCGCCTGATCCAGCTCCTCGCCGATGTCGACCACGAGATCATCGTCGTCGACGACAACTCACCAGACGGAACATGGCAGGTCGCCGCCGACTACGCAGAGCGTTGGCCACGCATTCGTTCCATCCGACGAACCCACGACCGAGGCCTAAGCTCGGCCGTGCTTGCGGGCATGCAGGTCGCCGAAGGCCGCGCCCTCGCGGTGATGGATTCGGACCTTCAGCACGACGAGCAAGCACTGCTTGATGTCGTTGCCCCGATCCTGGCCGGCGATGCCGACGTCAGTCTCGGGTCTCGCGAAGCCGACGGCGGCTCCTACGGCGAATGGAGCAAGTGGCGACGATTCGTGTCGTGGGGCGGCAAACAGATGGCTCGACGCCTGCTCGGAACGCCGGTGAGCGATCCGATGAGCGGCTTCTTCGCCGTGTCTCGTGAGCGTTTCAACACCGTCGCTGGAGACGTCAATCCTCGCGGGTTCAAGATTCTGCTCGAGTTCTTGGCCCGTGGTCCACGGCCACGCACCGCCGAGGTTGGTTATGAGTTTCGAGACCGGGTTCACGGAGCGACCAAACTCAGTGGTTCGGTCGTCGGCGCCTACCTTCTTGCGCTGCTCGACCTTGTAGTCGGACGTCTCGTCTCTGCATCGTTCACCGCGTATGCCCTCGTTGGCGCCGTCGGTGTCATCGTTCGCTACAGCCTGTTCCCCGTGTTCTTGGCGCTCGGTATCCCCTGGGCAGCGCTTTTGGCGTTTGAGGCCAGCGTCTTGTCGAACTACTGGCTGAACAACCGATTCACGTTCGTCGTCGATCGACGCTTCGGCTCACGACTGTTCACCGGTCTGATCCCGTTTCACCTGGTCGCAGCCCATGGCCTCGTCGTCCAGGCCGGTGTTGTTTCGATCACCGATACGTCGTCGGAGAGCCTCTTCGGCGGCGCAGGATTGGCCCAACTGTTCGGCATCTTGATCGCAACGACCGGCAACTACTTCTTGAACCGCACCATCACCTGGCGTCGCCCGATCTGACTCTTTGGCGCTCATCTCGCCAGAGATGTTGTGGTGGTCTGACCCCAGGGGCGCCCTTTCTCACGTGCGTTTCCGGGTCGGCGTAGGCCCGATGGCCTAGGCGATTGAGAACTTTCACTCAACCCTTCGCACAAATCGACCGTTGTCTTTTGTGTGACTTTTAGAAAAGTAGCGGCGATGATTTTGTGCGTCGCGATGGTGGTTGCGCTTGGCGGCGCAATCCAAATCGCAGGCGACACCTCCAAGAACGACGATCCCACGGTGCTCGGCACGACCGACATTCGAGCTGGCGCCCGTGGCCAGGTTGGATGCGGATCCAACTGTGAGGCCACAGGCTTCATGAACCTCGATGGCGCATCGAATCTGGTGATCGAGAACATGCACATCTCGAATCCCAACGGTCGCTGCCTGAGTGTCAACGGTGCTCGAAATGTGACCATTCGAAACAGCACGATCGGCCCCTGCGGCACTCGAACGGGTGTTTCCGACGGCTACGAGACGGGAATGATCACGGTCATTGGCTCATCGAACATCACGTTCGAGGGCAACCTGATCAGCGACATCGCTTCGGTGAAGACCGTCCGCCTGCGCAACAACGCAATGTGGATTGTCGATTCGCCGGACACCACGATCGTCGACAACAGGTTCGAAGACATTCACAGCGACATTTCCCAAAAGCGCGGCAACTACGGAAATCGAGCGATTGGCGCGCACACAGGCAACGCGCGCTTCGTCGTCTCTCACAACACGTTCGTCAACGCTGGCCGCAACGCTGTTCAGTTCCAGCGCAACTACAACGTTCCGGGCGTCGAGATCAGCCACAACCTGATCGAGGGTCGTGGCCCATGGAACTCTGACTATGAAGACATGGTCAATCTCTACGCCTCGACCGGTACTGCAAATAGCCCGATCGTCGTTCGAAGCAACTTGTTTCGCAATGGCGGCGCCAGCACGACCGGCACCGGCATCATCGTCGGCGACGGAAACCCTAGGGACGGGACGAACCGGCACGTCGTGATCGAGGACAACGCCTTCATCAACCCTGGCCACGTCGGAATCGGCGTCGCAGGTGGATCAGACATCGTCGTTCGGAACAACACAGTGTTCTCTGCTCCACACGGTTCCACTCCGCGCTCTGCGGTTGGCATGTATGTCAATCACTTTGACTACGGGCCCAACTGCAGCAACATCCGGGTCGAGAACAACAGCGTGAACTTCGCAAACACGAAACTGCCGAACGGTGTGAACCATGTCTGGAACCCGCAGACCTGTTCGGGAGCAACACTTCGCAACAACAACTTCGGCGATCTCTCGTTGACCGGTGATGCTCAAGCAACACCTGCTGCTTCGTCTGCTCCGGCTTCATCGACCGCAACGCCATCGACAGCAACACCGTCGACAGCAACACCAGCAACGGCAGCTCCATCTACGGCGGCTCCATCTACGGCGGCTCCGGCTCCAACGAACAACACGCCGGCAACGGATGCGCCGGTTGCCAACGAGGCGCCGGCGACACCAAGAACTCCGGCAACGGCCCCGGTTGAAACATCAAAACGCCCAGCGACGACCCCAGCGGTGACGCCGAACGAGTCGCCATCGACCTCGGGCCAACCCGCATCGACGGCTCCGAACCCGGTTGAGACTCAACCAACCCCGGCCGAGACGCAAACGACTCAAACCGGATCGACACGCCCTCCAACATCCAGCCAACAAGATGCTCTGCAAGGTGCCACGACGGTTCCCGACCGGTTGGCACCAGACCAGTCGACCACGTCATCGACTGCATCACTTGCCACGACGCTCCCAACGGCGGCTCCCGAAACCTCACGGGTTGACGAAGCTGATTCTTCAGAAATCGCGGCTGCGGATAATTCGCGGCCAGAAGACGCTTCACAAGATGGCGAACAACTCGAAAACTACCGACCAGCGAGCGACGATCGGGGAGCTTCGGTAGAAGACAGCGCCGGCGAATCGGAGTCGAATCTGGACGTCGCAAGTCCCACACTCGCCCTCGGCGATGCAAACTCCGACCCGTCGAACGTCTTTGCAGTCTTGGTGATCTCTGGCTTGATCGCACTCGCCGGAGGACTCACTCTCTCCGCCAGACGGTCAACCGGGACAGCCTCGTAGGAGGCCTCGAGCAGTCGCACTCTTCGAGTGTCCGGTGCTCAAGCAGAATCGTCGGTTTGCGGTCGACTCGCGTTGGCCTGTTTTCCATCATCAAAGCTCGCCGCGGGTTGGGCCCAGATTCGACGGCGTCTCACAGCGAGCGCTCGGTGTGCGATGCCGGCGACGGTTGAGACCACAGCGTTTGGTTCGCTCCAGTTTGAAGGAAGTGAGTATCCCCACTGCCGCATGAAAGGCAGAACTCGAGGCGCAATGAACCGTTGCAACGACTCTGAGTCGTAGTAATCGATCCAGTCCCGCTTATCTCGATTCGTTCGATTCACGAGCGGCAGATCTCGAACCGCTGGGATTCCGGCTGCCGCTAGCCACTTGGAAAAGTCATCAGCCAGGGATTCGAATCGCATCACGTGGTCATAGACACCTTCATCCAGCGAAATCTGATGGTCATAGGTCAGCTTGTGAAAGGTGCGAACATATTGCTCGAAGTCGTCAGGGTGGGCCTGAACGAACCGAAAGGCAGCCAGCATCTTGTCGGTGACGTAACCACCTGGCGCAGATACATGGCGATCGGGATCCTCGTACTTCTCATGGTTCGTACGGAGCTTTTCGTATCCGGCGACGATGTCTGCCAACGGGTTCCGCACCGAGGCCAAGACCGAGTAGCCCCGTGGAGCGCTCCCGGTGGCCAGACCCTCGCTGTAGCTCGAGTGCTTGCCGAGAATCGACTCGCCCTCATAGTTCGCCATCAACTCGGCGGCGACTGCGGTGCAACCGGTTCGAGGAATTTGCACGAAAACGTACTTGTGGGCGTGCGAAACGATCATTTCAGCTCAGAAGACCTTTGCGATGAGGACGAACGACTGTCGTGAACCGCTCGCCACAGCAGAGCCACCATCATGACTTCCGCTGCGAGGGTTGCAACCGATGCCCCTCGCCAGCCGAACCGCGGCATGAGGGCAAGGTTTGCAACGATGTTCACGACGACAGCGATCTGCAATGCACGGTTGCGCTTGTGTTGAAGGCCCTGACCGGTGAGTGCGTTCGCAGCGAAGATCTGAAGCGCCTTCACAAGCGGAAGAAAGGCGAGGAACCTGGCAACCGTCACCGTCTCGTTCCAGTCGTCGCCGAGGAAGACTGGAAGTAGTGGTGCTGCGAAGAAGATCGCCAGACCAGCGACGACTCCATACAACGCGGCAACCCGAGACATCCGTTTTGCGATTCCGTACGAAGCGTTCGAGCCCTCCGCTCCGGCGCTGAAGAAGTCGGCCTCGGAGGCTTTCACCAGCGCGCCGATTGGAGTGATTGCCATTTGCACGACCCGGTAGCCGGCTGCGTAAACGCCGTTTTCGCTCGGACCACTGATCCGCAGGAGCATCGGCCGGTCGATCGCGTCGAGTGCGAAGGCGCTCCCTGCACCGACCGCATAGGGAAAGCCACGTCGCAGGTCTTCAGCCGCGGGAACTGCACCGACAGGCTGTGCAGCGAAGGCTCGATGGACGATGAGCATGCTCAAGAGGGCAGCGACGGACCAACCGGTGAGCGAAAACCACGCATACTCGGCCGTAGAGGCGCCACCGGTTGTGGCGAACGCGATGACGGCCGCCAATCTGACCGATCCGGCGCCGGCACGCAGCGCCGCTGAGACATCTAGCCGTCGGTGGGCCCTTGTACTGACAAGGCTGAATTCAGCCATGCCAAAGAAGACTGACTGGGCGCCGAACAGTGCCGCGAAGTCGAGCCAAGAGAGCTCAGGGATGAGGATCGGGCGAACCACGAGTGTGCCCAGCGCCGTTGCGAACAATCCGCCGAACAGAACCGTTGACGCACCTCGTTGCCACAGCGCCTCAAACGACCGACCCTGCTCCATATCTAACATGATGAGTTGCTGAGCGCCGAACGAGAAGACGGGGATGGTCAACGTTGAGACAGCAATGACAGCTGCATACCGACCGAATTCTTCGGTCCCCAGGACTCGTGCCAGGATGAAGAACGACGCGAGGCCGAGCACGAGCTGGCAAACATCGGCGACCAACGCCCACACCGTATTGTTGCGCAGCAGACCCTCTTGGCCGGCGGCGGAGACGCGGCCACTCACTTCGACAGCGTAGCCATCCTTGATCCACCAAACTGGGCACCGAGGCGGACTGCTCAGGCTGTGCTGGGCCTTCCGGCTACTCAGCTACGGTCTCGGCCATGGAAGCCGTTCGACCGCCAATCGACAAAGCGATACTTAGCCTTGCCATCGTTCTGTTGATCCTGCTCGCAGGCGTGTTCTTGTGGTTCCGTGGAAGCGGCGGCGAGGACGCTGAGCTACCGGCGCAATCGACCCCGACCTCCGCCCAGGCGGACTCGACATCAGCACCGACGTCAACATCGAGCTCCACGACCTCGACCGCTCCCCTTCCGCCGCAGACTGAAGCGTTCGTCAGCGTCGACGGCGACGACGCCCTCGATGGACGGAGCGCCGAATCTGCAGTTCGGACCTACGAGCGGGCCTTGGGCCAGCTTGCTGATGGAGGCACCATTTCCTTCGGTCCGGGCACATACCCACCGCTGGAAGTGAACGGTGAGACAAACCTCACGATCGCGTCAACCGATAGCGAGCAGCCTGCCGTATTCACGGCCAACAGCTATACCGAGGGCCCCGCCATAAGAGTGGTCGATTCGTCAAACGTCCGAATCAGCGATGTCCATGCGACTCGCGCACTTTGGGGTGTTCGAGTCGAACGTTCGGACAACGTCGTTCTCGACAACCTCGAGGTGTTCGATCTCGGGCAGGAAGGCATATTCATCCGAGACGAGTCGTTCAACATCACGGTGTCGAACAACAGAATCTTCGACACCGGCAATAGGCCAGGGCGAAACGACCAGTTTGAATACACCACGTTTGGCGAGGGCATCTATATCGGGACCGGCAGCTCACAAGAAGACGGAAGCTTCGATGAGACGAACAACGTGCGCATCGAAGGCAACCGGATCTTTGACACGACGGCCGAAGCCATTGACATCAAGCCCTCTGCTTTCGGAATCACCGTCACCGGCAACATCGTCCATGACGTCACAACTGCAACGAGCGGAGCGATCGTGGTCGGTATCGGCGAACGGAGCTACCCGAACCCAAACGTGGTGATCGAAGGAAACGTCATCTTCGACATTTCGCGCACCAGCGACTTCCGCGATGGGAATGCGATCACGCTGAGCGCTCCGGCGACAGTTCGCGGCAACGTGATCTGGGGCGTTCAGCACTGGGGCATCCACGTCGACCGGAACCTGCGTAGCGATGATGGCGGTCGGGTCATTATCGAGTCGAACCTCATCGCCGAGACGGGCCTTGAGGCAATCCGTGTTGCTGATTCGAATGGTTCGGTCGAGGTCGACATCGCTGAGTCGAACCAGACCGGCGTGCCGATCAGCGACTACCTCAATCCAGCTGAACAGGGCGCCACTCAGTCGGCGCTCGACATAGCGAATTCACTCGTAAGCGGTTCGCTCAACGAATGACGCAATCTGACCAGCGCAGGTTCGTCCTGAGCGATCAGCTGCCGTCTGCCCGCCCGTAGGCATAGGCGTTGCGGCGAGCGAACAGTCCGGCATCGCGAGTTGCGTCGCGATTGATGATCGCTCCGACCACGTTCGCTCCTGCTCGCTCAAGGTCTGCCCTTGTCACTCGAAGCTCGTCGAGGGATGTCGACTTGGCGTCAACGACCACGATGACCGCATCAACCGACGCTGCTGCAGCACTCGCGTCTGCCGTTGCCGCAACCGGCGGAGTGTCGACGATGACAACGTCGCATTGATCGGAAACCTCGTCGATCAGCGACGCGAACCTGTCCGATGCAAGCAGTTCCCCGGGGTTCGCCGGCATCGGGCCAGCCGGGACGATGAACAAGTTTGGAGCCTGCTCAACCGCTTCGAGTTCGAGTTTGTCAACGACTCCGCCAAGGAACGCGGACAGACCGTTCTCACTGTTCGGGATACCGAACATCTTCTCAACAGCAGGTCGGCGCATGTCAGCGTTGATCAAGACCACGCGCTCACCACTCGTTGCAAGCGCAACGGCAAGGTTCGAGGCGGTGACCGTCTTGCCTTCACCTGGGTGTGAACTCGTAATGAGGAACGTTCGATGGTCATTAGCTCGACCGAGAAACTCGACTGAGGTGCGGAGACGTCGGTACGCCTCTCGGGCTCGGTGGATGCGAACGCTCTTGTGTTCGGACAGCATTGCAAGCGCTGCCGATCCGCGGCGGTTGCGCCAACCGAGATCTGGGACGACGCCGACAACACCCGTGCCCAACGCTGCCGCTACCTCCTCTTCGCTGTCAGCTGACCGGTCAAGGCGGCTGGAAACGAAGGCGAAGATGACGCCGAAGAGCAGTCCGGCAAGAAGACCGACGATCGCCAACGTGGTGTTGCTGAAACCCTGTGCGAAGCGCGGTTCAAGGGCTTCGCTGAGGAGAACGGCGGCATCAACTTCAGAGTCCCGGCCAGCCTCGAGTGCCGTCACCTCTGTCCGCAAGACTCGAAGGTCTGCGAGCCCGGTGTTTTGCTGGGTGATCAGAGTCGCCCGCTGGACCGAGATCGAGTCAAGCCGAGACCGATTCAGTTCGACGTTCTCGTTCGGGTCCGAGATCAGCTCTTCCCGCTCTGCGTCGAGCGAACCGATCGCCTCCGCTGCCTGGGTGATGCCTTCCTCTGCGACCTCGATGTTCGACTCAAGGCCGGCGATGCGGTTGTCATAGAAGTCGCGCTGTGCCTGCACCCGCTGATCGACGTAGGCGGCGGCGAAGGCATTCACGACCTCGGCCACTCGTTCCTTGTCGTCTGCGAAGAACGAGATCCGAATGACGTCCGAGTCGGGAATGAACTCCGTCTCTACCTCCAACCGAAGAGGCAGGGGATCTTCATCTGTGCCAAGAATCGAGACCGCATCCGTTGCCACTCCATCACTCACGATGATCTCGACCTCACGGTCAAGATTCGGAGCCACGAGACGCCCGTCGATCGTCGATCCGACCGGAGTCGGGTTCACGACAACTTTCGCAGAGGCCCGAAACTGGTCGGTGCCGTTGGCGCCGATGAGATAGCCGATGACAAGGCCGAGGAGCCCGAGGATCAAGATCAGACGGAGCCGGTCTTTGACCGCAGCGAGGTAGTCCTCAAGAGACGCAGCTTCGTGAGCGCTCGA
>CALEWY010000031.1 GCA_937925335.1 uncultured Acidimicrobiales bacterium | reverse complement strand
CCACCCGTTACGCAGGTTCACGACATCCAGGTGGCGACGCGGGTGGCGTGGCGATCGAACGACCGGGTGATTCCGCTCCCAGGAGCAACGAGCGCCAGATTCAAGATGTTCAGGCTTCGGGCGGCTGCGAAGAGGGCCTGGCGCTCCGGTGAGATTTCGGGCAGCACGCGCACGGTCGAGTAGCCGTCGATGAATAGCTGCACCGATTCAGGGAGCGATCGACCGAGGTCGGCGAGCGTGATGCCGAGATCTTGAACATCGAATCCAAACTGCAGATCCTGAAAGTCGATCGGCTGGTAGCGACCACGGTTGACGAGGACATTGTGCGGGCCGAAGTCGCCGTGAAGCAGATGCGGTGAGTGCGGAGGCTGCGACCAGAGTTCGTCAATCTGGCGTTGGACTCGATCTATCGCTTCAACGAAGAGACTGCCGTGCTCAGACTCGAAGGTTTGGAGCCGGTTCTCCTCGTGAAAGTAGACGGCTCGCTGAGCCCTGATTCGGTCTGACAGCGTCGCCGGCGCTAGCGGCGACTTGAGCGACTGGGACTCGGACGACGGCGACTCGAGCGACGGCGACTCGAACGACGGCGACCCCAACGACGGCGACTCGAGCGACGGCGACCCCAACGACGGCGCCTCAAACGATGCAGCATGCTCGTGCAATCGTGCGAGCAGTTCGCCCGCACGTCGCATTCGCACGGGAGTGACTCGCTCCAGCAGAGGGCTGCCGTCGAGCCAGGTGAACAACGTGCACACCCGCGGGCCCGGCACGCTGACGTGCTCGTGTTCGACCCAGGCAGCTCCGTCTGCGCACCGCACGTTCCGGGCGACCGGGAATCCGGCCCGAGCCAATTCATCGAGCCATTCGGATTCGACATCTTCGACACCACGAGCGTGGATGCGACACGAATCACCGACTCGCAATGCGAAACGCTCGCCGCTCGCATCAACCCGGAAGACCGTGTTGAACGAGTGCATCGAAACGAGCTGCACGCGTGACACGTCGAGCCGGTAGCGATGTTCGAGGACGTCGACCGCCAACGACCTCAGACGGAGGCCTCGGCCGCGATCGGTCAGATCAGCGAATGGCCGAGCCATCGTCGGCCGAACCTCTGCAAATCGAGACCTGGCTCCACGAGGTCACAGGCCGGCGGCATCGAGTTCGGCGACGTACGTTTCGAGCTTGGCGAGCGCCTCTTCCGCGTGATCGAGGGCTCCCATCATGACGACCATGAGCTCGCGGCTGGGAGTATCGGGTGAGCTGAAACCGTCGAGGCGGCTGGAGGCCAGCCACGCTTGTAGATCTGCGTCTTCGTTCCATCGAGCGGAGTTGCGCGAGTTGCCATACGAGGTGCGAATCCAGTCGGTCGCCCGATCCGGGTGGGGCACCACACCGCAGAGGTGGTTCTTCGCATCGTCGGTGTCATACGCCGCCTCGCAGTGGGCGATGAAGGCTGCGCTGAACACCTGCTGGCAGTGCCGCACGGTCTGCAGAGTGATCTGATTCCCGGCGAACACCGGGACGGCCGGGCGGCGCGAGAGAGCGTCGCCGGTGCAGTCGATGTGTGCGGTGTTCGCAGTGGTCGGGACGGAGCCCTCCTCGAGAACGATCTCGCTCTGGTCGATGCGTTGCACACGACCCTGGCGAATCACGTTCGGGATCCGACGAAGCTGTTCGAGTTCGGCCTTTGTCACCGTCGAACACCGGAACATCGTCGGTTCAACGTCGGTCGTCAGTCGGAGCAGAATGCCGTCAGCCTCAAGGCGCTCGAACAGATCGGCGATCGAGTCGGACTCGGCGACATGGCGGAACTGATTGATGAACCGCTCGGTCGACTTCTCGAAGAACTTCCCGGGCTGGATCGTCTCTCGGTCGAGGTACCACGAGTCACGCGGCATCACCCAGCGAATGTTGTCCGGGTCGACTCCGTTCTTCAGCAGCCATAGGCAGGCGTCGGCGCCCGTCTTGCCAGCACCAACCACGACATAACCATCCGCCGGATGCGCCAAGTTTGGGAGGTCGTTCAACGGCGAGCAGCGCACGCCATCCGCTACTTCATAGACCGGAGGTCGTTGGGACGGAACGCTGACGTTCATATACGTGGCGTTCACCACCTTCGTCGCGCTCGGGGTGGAACGCTCGCCCGTCGTCAGCGAGGTGACCTCGCCGGTTTCGGGGTCGTACTCGCTCATCGGCAGATAGGTGACGCGGCCTGATGGGAGGAAGTCTCGGTGCATCAGGTGGTCGTAGTAGGCAAGCACTTCTGAGCCTGAGGCCAGCTCGAAGAGACCGGCGTTCCATCCCACCTCATCGATGCGGTCCTCGCCGAGCTTGCGGGAGTTCACGCCGTAGAAGGCCGAGGGCTGGTGCAAACGAACGAACGGGTAGGCGTCGTTCCAGTGACCACCCGGGCGAGCGTGACGATCAACAATGGCGATCGTCGTTCCATCGGTCTCGTTGAGGATCGTGTCGGTGAACGCCATCCCCATCGCTCCGGCACCGACGACGAGGTAGTCAGAATTCATGTGCCACTATCGCACCTGCGCTGCACGAAATCAGAACCCATTCGTCGGTAAGGTTTGATTCGAGATGGACTTCGTCGAACGCCGGATTGAACAGGCGCAGCGCGCCGGCTTCTTCGACGATCTCGCGCTCCACGGCAAGCCGATTCCGAACCTCGACGAGGAGCTTCCGGAAGGCTGGTGGGGCGATTCGTTCCTCGCCCGTGACCGAGCCAAGCGCCGACTCAATGCCCTGCTCGGCGAACTCGGGAAACGCAAGGGCATCGCCATGCTGGACGAGGATCATGAGGTGGTTCGGCATCGGCTGATCGCCCTGAACGCTGAGCTCGCAGAGGCAAACGAGGGAGTCGACCCGAAAGACAAGGCTGAGCTACTCGACATCGAGGTCGAACTCGCTCATTGGCGAGCCCGTCGGCGTCGCCAGAAGTGGGGTCGCTACCTCAGAGAATCCGATCGATGAGCAATCGCCGATGGAGCTCTCGCCGATGAACAGTCGCTGCACGACGGCCAGCCATCACCCGCGGAGCTACCGATGAGCGGTCGCCGGTGAACGATCACTGCACGACGGTCCTGCTCGATCTCGATGGCGTGATTCGTCACTTCGATCCAACGCATCGGCCTGGTGTCGAGAAGAAGTATGGCCTGGCTGAGGGCACGCTCTGGGCTGCCGGCTTCGAGACCGACCTCATCGAACGTGTCACCACCGGCAAGATAAGCCGCCAGCAGTGGATCGCCGCGACCGGCGAGTCGATCGGGGCGCCTGCTGCAGCTGAGGAGTGGCTCGGCGCTCGCGGTTCGGTCGATCAAGAGCTGTTGGTAATCGTGGACGAACTCCGATCAAACGGCATGACCGTCGCCGTGCTGACGAACGGAACAGACACCGTCCGAGCCGAGTTGAACGACTTCGGAATCACGGACCGGTTCGATGCCATTTTCAACAGTGCCGAGATCGGCCACACCAAACCAGACCCGAGAGCGTTCGAGGCTGTCTGTGACCAGCTCGACGTGGACCCGGCATCAGTCTTCTTCACCGACGACTCAGAACGAAAGCTGGCCGGGGCAATCGAGCTCGGAATGGCCGCCCGCCTCTACGAAGGCGTTCCGATGTTCCGCCAGCATCTCGCCGAACACGCGCCCGAAGGCGCACTTGGTTGAGCCTCTCAGACAACCGCATCTGATCGACGACTCACCCAATCACTAGCAGCCAAGCCACCCCCAGAACCACCACCGGTGAACCCACTGCGGTCTCAGAGACCGCAGCCGGTAGTCAGTTTTTCGCGAATCGGCTAGAGCCCCATCAAACCTGGCGTTCGTGCCGACAGACCGACTGTCGTCTCTGAGACCACAAGTGGTTCGGAACCCGCTGTGGTCTCAGAGACAACAGTGGGTTGTGGGGGAAGGGTTAGAGGGTTTCGGCGAGGCTGGAGACGAGGGCGCCGGCGCCGGATTCGATGGGCAGGCCGTGTCCGACGAGCAGTGTTTCGAAGTTGAGCTCGGCGAGGCGTTGCACCGACGTGTTTGCCAGGTCGAGGTCGGACGAGAAGCTCGGGTTTGGTCCCTCGAGGACGCCGTCGGGAGTGTTCAACGCATCACCGGCGATCAACACGCCGGAATCCGAGTCGAAGACCGAGATTGAACCGGGCGTGTGGCCGGGCGTGGCGATCACCTGAAGACCAAAGACCTCGTCGCCGTCGCTCAGCGACACAAGATCGCGCGGCGCGTTGATGTTGCTGATGTCGTCGGCACCGGCATAACCCGATGCTCCAGCCGCCGCCTCCATCACCTTCCGGATCGAGCCGACGTGGTCGCCGTGAGCGTGGGTGGCGATCACGTGATTCACGTCTTCCCAGGTTCCGCCGAGCGCTTCGACGACAGTGAGGATCTCACCCTCGCTCCCCTGGTTGCCGGTATCGACGATCGCCAGCTCGGAGCCGCGAGCGATCACGTAGGCGGACACGAATCCGAGGTCGACCCGCTCCCAACGGAAACCGTCGCCGACGGGAGAAGCGTCCCCGGCCGACGTGGTCTCGGCTGACTCAGCGCCCTCGCCCGTCGTGGTCGGTACCGGGGCGTCACCCTGCTCGACGGTCGTTGCGGATGAACTCGTTTCGCTGGAGCTGCACGCGGCGAGACCGAAGATGGCGACGGCGGTGACACCTCCCCCGAACTCGGTCAGAAAGCTGCGGCGCGACAGACGATGGTTGCGGGTCATGCCGTCATCAAACCACTCCCTCGACGCGGGGATTCCGCGACCCGCGGAAATCCTGCGTCCTTCACCGATAGCCGACAAAGAAGCGCGTGCTACGTTCCGCGATCGTGAACGACTCTTCGACCCAGTCCGACCTCACGCTCGCTAGCGCCGTCGATCAAGCGGCAGCAGTTGCCGCCGGCGACATCTCCGCCCGCGAACTGCTCGACGCCACGCTCGCTCGTTACGAACGATTCAATCCAACGCTGAACGCCGTGATCACAACGCAGCTCGATGTCGCCAAAGCACGTGCCGCCGAAGCGGACGAAGCGACGGCCAAGGGCGAATCGTGGGGACCGCTGCACGGCGTGCCGATGACGATCAAGGAAGCGTGGGACTGGATCGGCTCACCGTCGACATCCGGCCACGAGAGTCGAGTCGATTGGCGCCCGGAACAGAACTCCATCCCGATCGATCGACTGCTCAACGCCGGTGCCGTCATCTACGGCAAGACCAACCTCCCCGTCTCGATGTCCGACTGGCAAACGTTCAACCCCGTCTACGGCACGACGACGAACCCCTGGAATCCAAACGACGTTGAAGGCGGCCTCACCCCCGGGGGCTCGTCTGGCGGAGCAGCGTCAGCCTTGGCATCGGGCATGACCCCGCTCGAACTCGGCAGCGACATCGGCGCCTCAATCCGAAACCCGGCCCACTACTGCGGCGTCTTCGGCCACAAGCCCACGTTCGGACTCGTCCCGATGGAGGGCCACGGCAACCCCGGTTCCGTCACGGCGCTCGACATCGGCGTCGGCGGCCCCATGGCTCGCTATGCCGACGACCTCACCCTCGGACTCGACACCGTCGCCGGACCCGGCCACCTCGACTCGACCGGCTGGCAGCTCAACCTTCCCGCTCCTCGCAAGACTCGGCCCAACCAGCTCAAGGCCGCCGTCATGCTCGAGAGCCCTGTCATCGCGACCGACTCCGAGCTCGTGAACCAGCTCGCCGCAACCGCCGACAAACTCGGCGAGCTCGGCGTCCAGATCGACTACGACGCTCGCCCCGAGGTCGACATCGCACGCAGCCACGAGACCTACATCATGTTGCTGCGCTCTGCCACGGGAACCGAGTTCACCGCCGACGCGTTCGAGCAGCAACTCAGCCACGCCGACCGATACGACCAGGGCGAGCGTGACTACCGAGCGGTTGCTGCGAAGGCCGTCACCGCCCGCCATTGGGAGTGGGCGAAGTGGCACGCCCAACGTGAAGCCGACCGCCTCGCCTGGAACGACTTCTTCGACACCTACGACGTGCTCTTGTGCCCGACCGCCGCCTCGGCCGCGTACCCGCACGACCTCGAAGGCGAGCGAGCCGACCGCACGATCACGGTCAACGGCAAGCAGGAGCCAACGACCGACCAACTCTTCTGGGCCGGCTGGTCGTGTGGCGTGTATCTGCCAGGCACGGTCGCTCCAGCCGGCTTCACGGCTTCGGGTCTTCCGGTGGGAATGCAGATCGTTGCCGGCCATCTCCGAGATCGAGAGAGCATCGCGTTCGCCGCGATGATGGAACGCGAACTCGGCGGCTACGTCGTCCCGCCGGGATACGAAACAGCGTGAGCACGACACAGAGCTCTCACCCGGACAGAACGGTCGCCGACCTCATCATCGAGGCGCTGCGAGCGCTCGAGATCGACCAACTGTTCTGTCTTCCCGGCATCCAAAACGACGACTTCTTCGACCGAATGGTCGACGCTCGCGACATTCGTCCGATCGTCGCTCGCCACGAGCAGGGTGTTGCCTACATGGCGATGGGCGCCTCCCAAGCCACTGGCAAACCTGCGGCGTGCTCCATGGTTCCCGGCCCCGGCGTGCTCAATGCCGGCGCGGGACTCACGAGCGCCTATTGGGCCGGCGGACGAGTGCTGAGCATCTCCGGAGCGATCGCCCACGCATTCAAAGGTCGGGGCGCAGGTGTCTTGCACGAACTGCCTGACCAAACCGCTGTGCTCGAGCAGGTGTCAAAGCACGCCACCTACATCGGCGACGGATCTCAGGCGATCGACCAGGTTCAGGCCGCGATCGACGCGCTGATGGCGAATGAGGCTCGACCCGTCAGCATCGAGGTTTCACAGACGGCATGGAGCAGCCCGGCCGACGGCATGCTCACCGCTCCACGCCAGACGACACCCGAGCTCAACGCTGACGCAATCACCGAAGCGGCGAGTCTGCTCGGCCAAGCGGAGCGTCCGCTGATCGTCGTTGGCGGCGGAGCGATCGATGCCTCCGCCGAAGTCCAAAAAATCGCCGAGATGCTCGAAGCGCCCGTGTTCACTCGCCGCATGGGCCACGGTGTTCTCGACGCCCGACATCGCCTCTGGGCGCCGATGACCGTCGGCCGAGAGTTCTGGCGCGACGCGGACGTCGTCCTGGCAATCGGCACCCGCCTCGAGTTCCCGATGCACTGGGGCACCGATGCTGACATGACCATCGTCGAGCTCAACATCGACGGCGACAGCTTCGATCGCTACGACGTTGGCCAGCGCGGCACCAAGACGATGGCGATCCACGCCGACGCCGCCGAGGGGCTCGCCGCACTCATCGGGGAGGTTGGACCGAAGAACCGCAGCCGATCAGACCGAAGCGAAGCGGTCGCCGAGAAACGAGCAGCGTTCGACGCAGCCTCAGCCCACATCGAGCCACAGCGTTCGACCATGACGGCGATCCGAGACGTGCTCCCCGATGACGGCATCATCGTCGAAGACGTCACCCAGATGGGGTTCGCCGCCCACCTCTGGTTCGAGTTCCGCCATCCCCGCACGTTCTTGTCGTCGGGCGCTGCGGGAACGCTCGGAGCGGGCGTATCACACGCGATCGGCGCTCAAGCGGCCGCACCAAGACGCCAGGTGCTCAACCTCGTTGGCGACGGTGGCTTCTTGTTCTCAGCAACCGAACTCGCAACGGCCGTGCAGCACAACATCCCCGTCACGATCTTGCTCCACGACAACGGCGCCTACGGCAACGTGCAACGCATCCAGCGCGAACGATTCGGACCGGACCGAACGATCGCCTCCACGCTCAAGAACCCGGACTTCATCAAATTCGGCGAGAGCTTCGGTGTGCAGAGCCAACGAGCCGAATCGGTGGATGAGCTTCGTCCCGCCCTCGAGTCGGCTTTCGCCCACGATGGACCATCGCTGATCGTTGCACCGATGGGTGACGTGCCGAACCCGTGGCCGTTCCTTCGGATGGACGAGGTCCGCTAAGCAGCGGTGAGCCGATCGTCCTACTCATTGTTGACATCGAGTCACTGTTGAGATCGAGTCATTGTTGAGATCGAGACGCGACCCCAAGGGCACTCGCAACCCCAGCGGCAGATTGTTGAGATTGAGACGCGACCCCAAGGGCACTCGGGACTAGCGAGCGAGAGCGTCAGCCAGCTCTTCCACGTGCTCAGCGATCGAGGCGAATGCCTCACTCGGACTTTCGCTGAAGTTTGGAATCGCCCAGTCGTCGACGTTGTGGTGCTTCGGCAGGTGGGTCAGCCCGCAGCCGATGTTGATGACATGGTCCGCTGCCGCCAGGTCACTGGCGGTGAGCAGCCGAGGAACGCTCGTGACGTCGTATCCATCAGATTCGAGCTGGTCCCGCACGAGCGGGAGCACGTCATCATCAGGGTCAGTCCCGGCGGTATCGACACGAATGTCGAGTTGGCGAGATTCGGCGAGCCGTTCCAGATACGCAGCGGCAGTGACGCTCTTTGCGGCGTTGTGCGGGCAAAGAATCAAGACGTGTGTTGACATGGTTGTTCTCCGTCGATTGGTTAGAGGATCACTTGAGAGAGTGCGCCGATGGCTCCGGCGATGATCACGATGCGAAACGTCGACAACTCAGTTCGGAGAATCGCGAAGCCCGCGCCGAGCGCGATGAGCGCGGCGATCGGATCGATCGAAGCGAGATCTGGTCTGTAGAGCAGAACTCCGTAGCGACGGTGCTCCTCGACTCGCTCAAAGAGCGTGAACAGACCGAACCAGATCGCCAGGTTCAGCACGACGCCAACAACCGCAGCGGTGATCGTTGAGAGAGCGGACGTGAGTGCGGGCCGGCCTCTCAGGTGCTCGATGAATGGTGCACCGAGGAAAATCCAGAGGAACGACGGCACGAACGTCACCCACGTAGCGATCACCGCTCCAGCTATTCCGGCCTGGAGTGCGCCGAGCGAACCGGGCTCACGAAATGGGCCCATGAACCCGACGAACTGCACGACTTGGATGAGCGGTCCCGGCGTCGTCTCAGCCATGCCGAGCCCGGAGATCATCTCGCCAGGCTCGAGCCAGCCGTAGGTCGACACCGATTCCTGAGAGATGTAGGCCAACACCGAGTAGGCGCCACCAAACGTCAGCACGGCTGCGGATGAGAAGAAGGTGGCAACATCGACGAAGACCGAGTCGCCACCAAGAGCCCAGGCCAGAACGAGCACGGGCGCAGCCCAGAGAGTTGCGCCGATGCTGAGGACCCCGCCGAACCGTTTGAGCGTCGGCCGGCCGAGCGAAATGTGTTGGTCGCCAACGAGCACATCGTCGGCATCGACGGCGGCCGACTCATCATGGCCGGTCACGATGTTGAAGATGTCGGGACGCAGCCGACCACCGACCAACCCAGCCACGCCGGCGAGCGCCACGATCAGCGGGAATGGGAGCTCGAGGAAGAAGATGCCGACAAAGGCCGCGGCGGACACGCCGAACATGACCTTGTTCTTGATCACTCGACCGCCGATGCGCCTTACCGCGTTGGCAACGACCGCGATCACGGCGGCCGAGATGCCAAAGAAGACGCCGCCGACCCATGCCACGTCGCCGTAGACCGCGAACAGGATGCTCAACGCCATGATGCTGACGAATCCGGGAAGGATAAAGAGCGCTCCAGCGAACAGCCCACCCTTCGGTCCTCGGAGCAGCCAGCCGAGATAGGTGGCGAGTTGCTGGGCTTCAGGACCGGGCAGCAGCATGCAGTAGTTCAGGGCATGAAGGAACCGTTGTTCTCCCACCCAGCGCCGCCGAACGACGATCTCGTCGTGCATCACGGCGATTTGGCCAGCGGGTCCGCCGAAGCTGTTTGCCGCAACGGTTCCCCACGCCTTCCACCAGTCGTCGCGCTCGATCCCCTCCCCTGGGAAGGTCTGTCGTTCAATCGGGAGGCGCTCACTATGTAACCGTGGTTGCCGAGTTGATGACATGGCCGAGAGAGGATGCTTGCAACCGTGGTTACGCAACACAAAGACTGGGTCTTGCTCAGCTATCGAATCCCACGCGAGCCATCAACGCCGCGAATCGCCGTCTGGCGCCAGCTCAAAGAGCTCGGTGTTGTCCAGGTCGGCGACGGCCTCGTGACCCTCCCAAAGACCGTGAGAAATCGTGAGCGGTTGCAATGGGTCGCCGCTCGGATTCTCGAAGCTGAGGGTGAAGCAATCGTTTGGGATGCAGCACCAAGCTCGAAGGGTGAGTCAAAGGCGCTGGCCCTGCGCCAAGAGCAGGCGCGAACCAGCGAATATGGCGAACTGCTCGACGCAATCCAAGCTTCGAGCGATCCGGGTATTCGAACGATTCAAAAATGGCGCCGGGACTGGCGAAAGATCGACCGTCGCGACTACTTCGATGCCCCACTGCGGGAAGAGGTGCGGGCGGCAATCGAGGAACGGGTCGAAGCTCGCATGACGAACGAAGCGGCGAGCAACGCGGCCGACAACAACATCAACAACAACACAGCCGACAACAAGTCCGCCAGCAGCGCAGCAGGCGCCAAGACATCCACATGAGGTGGGCGACGCGGCCAGGCATCCACGTCGACAGAGCCGCAACGGCTTGGCTCATCACTCGCTTCGTCGACCCTGCGGCGGAGTTTTGCTACATCGAAGATCTTGCCGATGTGCCCGAGGGAGCGACACCGTTTGACTACGTGGGCTGCGAGATGAGCCACCGTGGCGACGACGTCACGTTCGAGACGTTTCTTCGTGTGTACGAGCTCGACGATCCGGTGCTGTGGGACATCGGGAAGATCGTCCATGAGGCCGACGTTGAGGATGGCCGTTTCGATGCGCCCGAGGCTCCGGGGTTCGATCTCATCATCCGAGCGCTCGGAGCGGATCACACCGACGAGCAGGTTCGGTTTCACAGCGGCGTGATCTTCGACAGCCTCGCCACACATCTCCGCGCCTAACGAACCCGTTCGTCAGACCGAGAATCGGGTTGTGCGTCGACGAAACGATCGACATCTCGCAGCGCTGGGAAGAACACCCAGAATCCAGCGACAACTGCAAGCGTTCCGACCCCGCCGAACACGACGGCGCCGACGAGGCCGAAAAAGGCAGCGGTCACGCCGGACTCGAACGCTCCAAGCTCGTTGCTTGCGCCGATGAACACGCTCTCGAGGGCCAGCACCCGGCCGCGCATCGCCTCGGGTGTCGCGAGCGGGACGAGCGTCGAACGGATGAAGACGCTGACAGAGTCAGCACCTCCGAGAATGAACAGCGACACGATCGCAACGACAAAGTTGGTCGTGAAACCGAGCGCGATCGTCGCGACGCCAAAGATGGCGACCGACACGAGAAGGACGCGCCCCACGCGTCGTCGAACTGGCCTGAAGGCCAAGCCCAGCGTGATCGCTCCCGCTCCGACACCCACCGCGGCGCGAAGATAACCAAGACCGATCGCGTCAACACCGAGCCGGTCGGTTGCGATCGCCGGGAGAAGCGCGACCGCTCCCCCGAGCAACACGGCGAAGAGATCGAGAACGATCGCGCCACCAACGATCGGCGCCTGACGAACGTAGCGAAGCCCCTCGACCGCATCTCGAATGGCCTGGCGTCCACCCGGCTTGCTCAGCAAGCGAGCCACTCCCGAAGCCGGGATCGCCAACAGCACCATCCCAGAGACCACGTAGGCAACGGCGATCACGACGTAGGGAAGCGCGATATCGACCGTGAAGAGAAAGCCCGCGATCACCGGGCCGACGACGATGCCGAACTGCCGCCCGAGCGTTGACAACGCAACCGTGCGCTCGAGCACTTCGGGTGGTGCGAGATCGACCGGGAGTGCTCGCACCGCAGGCGTTTGGAATGCCCGGACGATCCCGAAGACCATCATCACGGCATAGATCGGGCCGACGTCGGTCGGATCGGTGCGGATGTAGAAGAAGAGTGCAAGACCGATCATCGTGAAGCCGATCGAACCGAGCACACCCAGAATTCGCCGATCGAATCGATCAGCGATGGGCCCCGAGATCGGGGCCAGCAACAACGTTGGGACGAACTCAGCGAGACCGAGCAGGCCAAGCGTGAGCTCGCTGCCGGTCATGTCGAAGGCTTGTTTGCCAATGATGGTGACCAGTCCGAGCGCCGCCGCCGACTGGATGATCCCGAACACGATGAGCGTCCAGATCGCCAGCGGCAGGCGTTGGTTCTCCTCGGGCGTCTCGGTCACTCGCTGAACGTAACGCGCCCACCGTTGGCTACCTTCTTTGGCGTGTCTTCAGAAGCGTCGCCAACGCCAGCGACTCCCCCGGCCTCGACCAACTCAACAGTCGACCCATCGGAAACTCCATCGCTGTCGCTGCGAGCCGCACAGGCGCTCGTGTTCTTCACATCAGCTGCGGTCTTGGTGCTCGAGATCATCGCTGGCCGACTCATGGCGCCCTACGTTGGCGTCTCGCTCGAAACGTTCACGGGAATCATCGGTGTGATTCTCGCCGGCATCGCGCTCGGTTCGGCTCTCGGCGGTCGGATGGCCGACCGGCGCAACCCGCGTTCGCTCATCGGCCCAACGCTCATCGCCAGCGGACTGCTCGCCTGGGCCTCGCTCCCCATCATCGGCATCATCGGCCCGTCGGTCGGCAACTCACTCGCAGCGATCATCATGTTGCCGCTCTTTGCCTTCTTCGCGCCGGCCGCGATTCTCAGCGCCATCAGCCCCATCGTTGCCAAGATCCGCCTCAGCAGCCTGGAGGAGACCGGCGCCGTGGTCGGTGGTCTCTCAGCCTTCGGAACCGCCGGCGCCCTCTTCGGCACCTTCATCACCGGTTTCGTCCTCATCTCGTCCATCCCAACCCGACCGATCATCATCGGGCTCGGCATCATCCTCGTCGTCTCTGGGCTTGCGTTCGCCGCAACCTCCGGAGGCCGTTCGACCCCAACGGTGACCGAGGCTGGCCTTGGCGGACTGGTGCTCCTCGCAGCCGTCTTCGCTCCCAATCCATGTGAGTTCGAATCGGCGTACTCGTGTGGCCGAGTGGTCGCTGACGAAGACAACCCGTCGCTGCGCTTTCTCGTCCTCGACACGCTACGTCATGGCGCGGTCGACCTCGACGATCCGACCCACCTCGAGTTTCGCTACACGAGCCTGATCGGCGATGCGATCGACGCCGCACCAGACGGCCCGCTCGACACGCTGCACATCGGTGGCGGCGGATTCTCGATCCCTCGCTATCTCGAAGCGACTCGCCCGGGCTCAACCAGCCTCGTGCTGGAAATCGACCCGGTTCTCATCGAGGTTGCTGAAGAAGAGCTCGACCTTCAGGTATCCGATCGACTCGTCATACAGATCGGCGATGCTCGCCTAGCTACGCCTGATCTCGACACCGATGCCTACGACGTGATCGTCGGTGATGCCTTCGCTGGTCTGTCCGTGCCGTGGCACCTCACAACGACCGAATTCATCGAAGAGCTCGACCGGATTCTCGTCGACGACGGCATCTACATCATGAACGTGATCGACGGTGAGGATTCGGGATTCTCTCGAGCGTCGCTGCGCACGCTCCAGGAACACTTCGAATACGTCGGCGTGATCATCCCCGCGGACGGTGTGCCAGACCGGCCGGTCAACCAGATCCTGCTCGCCTCCAATGCCCCGCTGCGCGATCTCACGATCGACCCGGAGGATGGCCAACTCGTCGCCGACGTCGAAGCCTTCATCGGCGATTCGCAGGTTCTCACCGACGACTTCGCACCAGTCGAGCAGCTCGCCGCAAACCCCTAACGGTTCAGCGGGTACGCCTCACGTGATCTGACCTCGCGGTCCTTCACCCTCCGTTCTGACGCCACCGTTCTGACGCCACCGCTGTGAGGTCACCGCTGTGAAGTCATCGCTGTTCTGAATCACTGCCGCCTCGCTCCGTCTGGCGATGGTGATGTACGTTGCCGCCGTGCAGGCTCAACCAGATCTCGATTCCTTCGCAGCCGACGTTGAAGCGTTCTTCGATTCCACGCTGCCCACTGCTCTCGACGGCGTCGAGGGCAGCCTCAACCGAGCCAAGACCTGGCGATCAACGCTGTTCGACAGCGGTCTTGCCGGCCTTGACTACCCCATCGCATTCGGCGGCCGTGATCTGAGTGACGACCATCTGCAGGTGTACACCGACCTCAGCCGAGGCCGCGTCCCTCGAGAGGACAACGTCTTCGGAATCGGCGTTGGCATGGCACTGCCGACGATTCGCGATCACGGGACCGACGAACTCAAAGAGCGCTTCCTCAAACCCGGTCTTCGAGGCGACGACATCTGGTGCCAGATGTATTCAGAACCTGGCGCCGGATCCGATCTCGCCGGCCTCACCACTCGAGCCGATCTCGATGGCGATGAGTGGATCGTGACCGGTCAAAAGGTCTGGACCTCTGGCGCCCAGCAAAGCCAGTTCGCCATCCTTCTCGCCCGAACAGACTTCGACGCACCCAAACACCGGGGTGTCACCATGTTCATCCTGCCGGTCGAACAAGAGGGCGTCACCGTCCGTCCGCTCGTGCAGATGACCGGTGAGTCCGAGTTCAACGAGGTGTTCCTCGATGAGGCGAGGATCCCCACCGATTGGGTGGTTGGCGACATCAACGGAGGGTGGTCGCTGGCGGTGGCGCTCCTGGCCCATGAACGAACGTCACTCGGCCGGGGGACCAAAACCGACGACGCGGCCAAATCAAAGG
>CALEWY010000030.1 GCA_937925335.1 uncultured Acidimicrobiales bacterium | reverse complement strand
GCTGCGATTGCGGCGTCGTAGGCGCCGAGGCCGCATTGGTCGGCGATGGTGATGTCGGTGGCCGAGCGATCGAATTCGAGGCCAGCGAGGCTGACGGCGTTGGCGGCTGCTTCGGGAACGTGTTGGAGTTCGCCGACGTGTGAGCAGTTGGTGATGTCGTCGGCGACGACCAAGGTTGCCCGGTCGAACACGTCGGCGGCGAGCTCTCGTTTGCCGAGCATGTCGGCGCCCATGGCGGTGATGTGCACGCCGGGTCGGAGGTGTTCAGCGAACAGGATGGGGTCGGTTGCCGTGGTGGTGGTGACGATCAGGTCGGCGTTTGCCACCGCCTCGGCGATCGTGTCGTGGGCCGTTGCTGACACTTCCTCGGCCATGGCCTGGGCCTTGGCGGGGGTGCGACCCCAAATGGAGACGGAGCTGAGCTCTCGCTGGTTGCGGAGCGCTTCGAGCTGGAAGCGAGCTTGGAGCCCGGTGCCGAGAATGGCGACGTTCAGCGGGCCCGCAAGAGCGAGTCGGTTGGCGGCGACGGCACCTGCCGCAGCGGTGCGCATCTCGGTGAGGTAGCCGCCATCGTCGAGGATCATCGAGGGTTTGCCGGTCTCGGCGTCGATCAGCAGCGAGCAACCAGAGTTGCCGCCGTTCGGAAAGCCGCCGGTTGCCAGCTTGAACACAACGGAAGGCTGGGAGGTGAGCCAGCCGCCCTTGATGTGAAGCTCCCCGTCGTTGCGGAGTTTGAGAGCGAGCTCTTCCGCTGCGTCCATCTCTTCGTTTGCGATCGCACCGAGTGCAAGCTCGACGGCCGCGTAGGCAAGGTCGTGGTCGACAACCTCTTGCAGCGCATCGAGGCCGACGACCGGAATTCCCGCGTCAGGGATCGAGCTCATCGCTGGTCGAGGAAGTTGACGAAGGCGGCGAGTGATTGGTCGACGTTGGTGCGGCCGAGGCCGATGCGGAACCGGTCGTTCGGGATCGGGCCGAGGTCGGTCTGGTAGATCCTTGCGGGGAGCAGCAGCACGCCGTGGTTCTCGACGGCGTCACGACACATCGCATCCACGCCGTCATCACCCAAGTAACGAGGGAAGCAGACGCAGCCTCCGACGGGAGAGGAGTAGTCGAACAGGTCGGGGTAGGCCGCGAACGTTTCGGTGACGAGAGCGTCGTTGCTGGCGACGATCTGTCGATTGCGATCGAGAATCGTCGAGCTGTTCTTGAGTGCGATCACGGTGAGGAGTTCGCTCGGGCCGGCGTTGCAGATGCTCGTGTAATGCTTGGCCCGCTCGAGTTTGCCGAGCGCCTCACGATCGTGGCTGGCAACCCAGCCAACGCGGAGGCCGGGGAGGCCATACGCCTTCGAGGTGACGTTGATCGAGAGAGCGCTCGGGTTGATGTCGACCGCGGCCGCAATCGTGTTGGCCGGGTTGGTCTCAACACCCCGGTAGACCTCGTCGCTCACGACGATGATGCCGCGCTCGTGGCACATGGCATTGAAGGCCAGCCAGGTCTCGTGATCAGGGACGAACCCGGTCGGGTTGTTCGGGAAGTTCACGCCGACAAGGCGAGTGGTCGGCCGGATCATGGCTTCGAATCGCTCGAGGTCGAGCGTCCATTCGAGATCGGCACCTTCTCCGCTCCAGAGTTCGAAGCCCTCGACCTCAACGCCCGCCGCGACGGGGACGGACTCCATCGATTGGTAGTTCGGGAACGGCACGATCACGTGATCGCCCGGTTCGGTGAACACCTGCATCGCCCAGAAGATCGCCTCACCCGCACCGGCGAAACCGAGGATGTCCTCGCTCTCGGTCGTGTCGTAGGTGTCGGCGATCGTCTGGCGCAGCAGTGGCGTGCCCCACGTTGGCGTGTAGCCGAGGTGGAGCTGATCGAATGCCTCTCGGTCCTCCTCGGTGCCAAGCGCAAGGAGGGCCGAGAGCGACATCGACTCTGCATCGGATGCGGTGAGATGGTGCTCGGCTGCGAACTCCCACCTGCTGAAGTAGGTCTCGAGTTCGAAGTCGGGCAGCCGAGTGCTCACCGGTGGACTCTACGCCGTTCGCACATCGGCAGGAAGTGGTTCGCGAATCGTCACGACTCAACAGCCCGTGACCGGTTGGATGTGTCGAAGGACACACGATTCGCCGAGAGGCGAGGCAAGGGGAAGTCACGTGCTCGAGCGTGCGGTGAAGGTTGCAGCAGTTCAAGCGGAGCCGGTTTGGCTGGACATGGAGGCGTCGACCGACAAGGTGATCAGCCTGATGAAGGAAGCTGCCGGTAACGGTGCTGAGCTCATCGCCTTCCCAGAGACGTTTGTGCCGGGCTACCCGTGGCAGATATGGCTTGATAGCCCGGCGATGGGTATGGGCTTGGTCCCGCAGTATCACGCGAACTCACCGACTCGGAATGGCCCACAGATGGCCCGGATCGCCGAAGCGGCGGCGGCGAGCCAAATCGCGGTCTCGGTCGGCTACAGCGAGCGCGACGGGGGTTCGCTCTATATGGGCCAGGCGTTGATCGATGCCACCGGCACCATGCGCAAGGCTCGACGCAAGCTCAAGCCGACGCACGTCGAGCGTTCGGTGTTCGGTGAGGGCGATGGGTCGGATCTCGACGTTCAGCAGTTCGAGTTCGGCAAGGTGGGAGCGCTGTGTTGCTGGGAGCATCTCCAGCCACTCTCGAAGTATGCGATGTACAGCCAGGACGAGGACATTCACTGCGCAGCCTGGCCGACGTTCTCGCTCTACAAGGGAGCGGCGAACGCACTCGGGGCGGAGGTCAACAACGCCGCCAGCCTGATGTACGCCGTCGAGGGCGGCTCGTTCGTCGTCGCACCGTGCGCAATCATCGGGGAAGCCGGAGCAGAACTGTTCTGCGATACGCCGATGAAGGAGCAGCTTCTTCAGAGGGGCGGCGGTTTCGCTCGGATCTACGGGCCCGACGGTTCGTCCCTCGCTGAGCCGATCCCAGAGACCGAAGAAGGCATCCTCTACGCCGACTGCGAGCCTGCTCTGCAGCAGATATCGAAGTCCGTTGCTGATCCGGCCGGCCACTACAGCCGCCCCGACGTCACCCGGTTGATGTTGAACAAGAACCCATCGCCTCCGACGATCGTGCTCGAGCCGGCGGAGGACCCCGCCGCTGCTGCGGGGTCGGCCGACGAGATGGTGGAGGTCTGACATGGCGTTCTACACCGATGCTCAGCGAAGCGTTCAGGGTCGTTTCGAGAGCCAACCGCTCGCCGATCGTGTCGAACAGGCCATCGTTGCCGACGAGATCGATCCGGACATGCATGCACCCTTCATCGAGTCGCGAGACTTCTTCTTTCTCTCGACAGTGAATGCTGATGGTGATCCGACCGTTTCATTCAAGGGCGGCGATGTTGGGGTCGTGACGGTCATCGATCCGAACACGATCGCGTTCCCGATCTACGACGGCAACGGCATGTTTTTGTCGGTCGGCAACATCGAAGCAACGTCGAAGTTCGGCTTGTTGTTCATCGACTTCGAGACGCCCAATCGCATTCGTGTTCAGGCAAAGGCGACGGCAACGTCGAGCGATGACGAACTGATTGCCAAGTACCCCGGTGCGCTCCTCGTCGTTCGAGCAACTGTGACGAAGGTGTTCCTCAACTGCGCTCGGTATATCCCCAAACACTCTCGGCTGGAGAACTCGCCCTACATCCCCAACCCGGAGACCGGCGAGCAGCCGTATCCGTCGTGGAAGCGCATTGATCTGGTGCAGGACGCACTGCCACCGAAGGATCAGGGAAAGGCCGACGGAGCCGGCGGCGTGATCACCATGGAGGACTACGGAGCCAAGCTCGCAGCGGGCGAGTCTTGATGGCGTGATAAGCAGTGGGGGTATGTCAGAGCTTTTGACCACGGCAACCGTTGGCCCCGCTGATCGACTTGCGTACTGGCGCGAGCTGATCTGCGATGTCTACGCGGATCTCGACGCCGAACCTCTCGAACGCAACAGATTCTCGGGATCGGTCAGCCTCAGCGAGTGGGGCGGCGCTCGCATCTCGGTGGTGTCATCTGATCCACAGGTGGTCCGACGGCGGGCCGGGCGACCAAAGCCGGATTGCCTCGTTAGCGTGCAGCTGTCGGGAACAGGTCAGATCACACAGGCCGGCCGAACGGCCACGCTCGACCCCGGCGACTGCGCGCTCTACGACGCGACCCAGCCGTACACGCTCGAGTTCGACGAATCCTTCACGCAACTTGTGTTGCAGTTCTCGCGTGAGTCGCTCATCGCTCGGAACGTGCATATCGAATCGGCGGTCGCTCGAACGTGTCATGGAGAGAGCGGTCTCGCTGCCGTCGCATCCGGCTTTCTCAGGAACCTGGTTGAGAACGATTCGCAGATCGGCGACCCGATGCGCGATCGCTTGGGCGAACAAGCGATCGACATCATGGCCGCTGCTCTTGGAGAGGTGACTGGACTCAGGGCGACCGGTGACGCCATTCGCAAAGCTGATCGGCTTCGCGTGTTGGCGTTCGTCGACGCCAATCTGAGCGATCCAACGCTCAACGTCACGAGCGTGGCCGCATCGATGGGTGTCTCGGCTCGCACGATCCAGAAGTTGTTCTCCGATGATGACGTGTCACTGTCAGACCGGATCCGAGGGGCGAGAGTCGAACGAGCGAAGGCAGCGCTGCGCGATCCGCTGCGTGCGCATCACACGATCGCTCGAATCTCGTTCGAAGCTGGGTTTGCGAGCCCAAACGTCTTCTCACGAGTCTTTCGTCGTGCCGTCGGCTGCTCGCCCTCGGATTTCCGGTCTGAGTGAGGAAGCTCAGCTCGTTCCTGTGAGCACTCCGTCGGCGGCGAGGTCGAATCGGTCGAAGTCGTTCGCCATGTGAAGACCGCCATCGAAGTGTTCACGGGCCTCGTCTCGAAGCGGATCGGTTGTCGCGTAGCGAGGGCTGAAGTGGGTGAGGATCAGGTTCTGTACGCCGTGTTCGGTTGCGGCCTTGGCGACTCGGGCGGCGGTGCTGTGGCCTCGATCATCGCCGATCGATTCGAGCACGGACTCGGTGAAGGTCGCCTCGTGCACGGCGACGTGGGCCCCGCCGGTGCGCTCAAAGAGGCTGGCCGGGTCGTTGTTGTCGCCAGCGACGATCACCCGTCGGCCAAGGCGAATCGGGCCGATCACGGAGTCGGGATAAACGACGGTGCCGTCGTCGAGTTCAACCGTCTCGCCTCGCTTGAGGCGACCGAAGAATGGCCCGTCCGGCACGCCAGCGGCACGGGCTGCGTCAACGTCGAGTTCGCCCGGACGATCGGCTTCGACCATCGACCAGCCGTAACTCGGCACACGGTGGGTGAGCGGGAGACAATCGATGGTGAGCTCGGGCGTGTCCAGAACCCGTTCGCCAGACGGCGACACCTCGTGGATCTCGAGCGGATAGTTGAGGTAGGTGCTGGAGAGTTCGAGCACGGTCGTCACCATCTGCGACAGCCCGGGTGGTCCGAAGACCGTGAGGGGTTTCTTGGAGCCGTCCATCGAGCGTGAACCGAGGAGTCCGAAGAGACCAAAGCAGTGATCGCCGTGGAGATGGCTGATGAAGACGCGGCGCAGCTTTGATAGCGAGAGCGGCGTCTTCATGATCTGGTGCTGGGTTGCCTCGCCGCAATCGAAGAGATCCCAACCGCTCGCGCTCTTCAACGCCACGCCGGTGACGTTGCGGGTGTTGGTTGGTGAGCCAGCCGAGGTGCCGAGAAACGTGAACTCCATCAGGGAGTGGATAGCAGGCCGATCAGGGCAAGAGAGGTTGATTCCTCACCGGGCCACGGTGGACCAACACGAACGGTGACTCGCCGCCCAACGCGATGCACGATCAGCTGGCGGTCTGGCCGGTCGCTCGACCAGACGATGCCTTTGGCCCGGACAACTCGATCGGGCAACGAATGGAGGTAGCGCTCGATCACCGCCCGGGGGAGTGGCCGGTCTCTCGTGATCTGCCACGACTCGAAGATGTCGGCGGCTTCATGGCTGGCGGCTGCGCGAGGAGTGGGCGCATGGCCGAAGAGGAGTTCGGGTGCAACGACAGCGTTTGTTGCCGGGGTGATCAGGGTCGTCGGGTAGCGCCCTGTCAGCCAAAGCTGGACATCGGCAAGGTCTGCCTTGTTGGCGACGATGATGTCTGCTGCTGCGAGTTGTGAACTCACGGTGTCGCCGACGTACGCGTCGTCGATCGTTGCCTGAATCGTCTCGGAGTCGACGACCACGACGGTTGCATCGAGTTGGAGGCCGGGTCCGTGAGCGAACGCTGAGACACCAGCCGGGTCGGCAACACCGCTCGCCTCGATCACGATTCGATCGGGTGCAGGATCGAGTTCGAGCATGGCGTCGAATGCCGCGGAGAGGCCGTCGACCAGGCTGCAACAGATGCAGCCGTTGGTGAGCGTCATCGTGGACGACGTTGCCGATTCGATCAGCGCCGCATCGATGTTGATCTCGCCGAAGTCGTTGACCAACACAGCGATTCGCTCGCTCGTCGAGGCAAGGATGTGATTGAGCAGCGTGGTTTTGCCGGCGCCCAGGTAGCCGCCGATCACCGTTACTGGGATCAACTGGCCGCGGGGAAGGGAACGCCGCCGAGGATGGTGCCCCACACGCCGATGTCCTTCAGCGTCATCGGGTCGACCGTGAGCGGATCCTCTTCCAGCACGGCGAAGTCGGCCAGCTTCCCGGCTTCGATCGACCCGATGTCGTGATCCAGCTTCAGTTGGAAGGCGGCGCCGATCGTGATGGCGGCGAGCGCCTCTTCCACCGAGATCCGTTCGTCGGGACCGAGCACCTCACCTGATGCGGTCACACGGTTCACAGCACACCACGCGGTGTGCAGATGGCCCATGGGGGTGACGGGAGCATCGGAGTGGATCGACGTTGGCACGCCAGCCCGCAGCGCGGTGGCGCATGCATCCATGCCGGCGGCTCGTTCAGGGCCCATGGTGAGATCGCGGTGCTGATCACCCCAGTAGAAGATGTGGTTGGCGAAGATGTTGGCGCACATACCCATCGCCGCCATACGTCGGTACTGATGGGGTTTGGCCAGCTGGCAGTGCTGCACGGTGTGCCGGTGATCGGGCCGGGGGTAGGCGGTGAGAACTTCCTCCATGGCGTCGAGGAACACCTCGGTGGCCTCGTCACCATTGCAATGCACATGCACCGTGAGGCCTGCCCGGTGGTAGGTCTCGAGGATGCTGGCGAACTGATCGGGGGCGATCAGCCAGAGTCCGTTGCCTGGGTGGCCCTCCGGCGGGCGGTAGTAGTGCGGTGCGCTCACCCGAGCGGTGAAGCCCTGGATCGAGCCGTCGAGCATGAGCTTCACGATGCCGAAGCGCAGCTTGTCCGTCTCATGGTCGGGCAGCTCCTTCGAAAACTCAGCCCACACGGCCGGGTCGCTCGGACCGCCGAAGGCCGACGACATCGCCACAACCGCTCGGCACGGATACTCCGGATCGTTGACGACGCGAGACCAGCGCTCCAGTTGATCCGGCTCGGTCAGCTGACTTGTTCCAAGATCGGTGACGAGCGTGTGGCCTGCGTTGCGAGATTCGGCGGCGTAGTTCCACATCGCCTCCTCGGTGCCAAGGCGCGATCCGAGCTTGGCCATGCCGGATCGAGCAAGGCGCATCGCCGGTGGTTCTTGCAGCTCACCGGTCGGGTTGCCGTCGCCGTCTTTGTCGACGCCAGGAGTTGTGGCGTCGGCGTCGATCTCGTGGCGCGCCAGCATTGCGGAGTTCACTGTCGCCAGGTGGCCGGACGCATGGAAGATCAGGATCGGACGGCTCTCAGAGACCCGGTCGAGATGCGGTGCGAGCAGCCGCTCGTCGTCGAAGTAGATCGGATCGAGCCCCCAGGCGACGAGTGGGTCCGTCAGATCATCACCCATCTCCGCTTCCGCTTCGATGAGCCGCTCGATCACGGTTTCGAGGCTCTGGCAGCCGGGCCATACCTTGCCCTTTGGATCACGCCGATCGAAGAAGCCGACGTAGGGCATCGTCCACATGCCACCCGCCATCACGTGGCTGTGCGCCTCGATGAAACCGGGGGTAAGCACCTTGTCGGCGAAGGTCTCGTCGACCGGCGCCTCCGGATCCCAGCCCTGCACCTCCTCGAGCGTGCCAACGGCCAAGATTCGGCCATCTCGAATCGCCACCGCCTCCCCGGATGGGAGAGCGGGATTCATCGTGATGATGCGGCGGGCGGTGAAGACCCGAGTCACCGGGGGATGGCGCTCCACACCTTTTCAGCGGTGAGCGGCATGTCGATATGACGCACGCCGAGGTGGCTGAGCGCATCGATCACAGCGTTGTGGATGGCCGGGGTCGAGCCGATCGTTCCGGACTCGCCGATGCCCTTGGCGCCCAGCGGGTTGCGGGGGCTCGGGGTTTCGGTGTTCGAGGTCTCGAAGTTGATGAGCTCGGCTGCCGATGGGATCGCATAGTCCATGAGGTTGGAGGTGACGGGGTTGCCATCTGCGTCGTAGACAACCTGCTCGAACAGTGCCTGAGCGGCACCCTGCGCAATTCCACCGTGCTGCTGGCCGGTGACCAGCATCGGGTTGAGGATGCGGCCGCAATCGTCGACGGCGATGTGGCGAATCATCTCGACGGCGCCGGTCTCGGTGTCGACCTCGACGACCGAGATGTGGGTGCCGAATGGGAAGGTTGCGTCCTGCCCGTCGAAGTCGAGCTCGTGGCTGAGGCCCGGATCCATGTCGGCCGGGCGCTTGGAGTCGTCGTTCGCAGCCTTGGCGAGGTCAGCCCAGCTGATCGACTTGGCGGGAACACCGGCGACCTGCAGGCCACCTTCGCCCTTCTCCATGTCGGCCTCGGAAGCTTCCAGCATGTGAGCGGCAAGCTTCTTGGCCTTGGCAAGAACAGTCTCACTGGCGACGTGCACGGCTGAGCCGGCGGTCTGCAGCGAACGAGAGCCCATCGTGCCGGAGCCTCGGGGAACCTCGGCGGTGTCGGATTGCATGAGTGTCACGTCATCCATGTCGACGCCGAGCATGTCGGAGACGATCATCGAGAACGAGGTCTCGTGGCCCTGGCCGTGTGCTGAGGTGCCGACTCGGGCGGTGACGCTGCCGTCTTCGTTGACCTCGACCGCGCCGTACTCAACGTGGAGCCCGGCCGGAGCGGTGACCTCAACGTAGGAGCCGATGCCGATACCCATCTGCTTCGTGCCACCAGCGGCTCGGCGAGTGGCTTGCTCGGCGAGGAGGTCGGCGTAACCAGCCTCCTCCATCGCACGGTCGAGCGTGAGTTCGTATTCGCCGCAGTCGTAGTTGGCGCCGCCGTGGGTGGTGATCGGGAAGGCGTCAGCCTGGATGAAGTTCTTACGACGGATCTCGGCGGGATCGATGCCGAGTTCGTCAGCAGCCATATCCATGATGCGCTCGAGCATCTGGGTGGCCTCTGGGCGGCCAGCGCCGCGATACGCAGCGGTCGGCGTGGTGTTCGTCATCGCCGAGAGTGCGTGATAGCGGAGCTTCGGAATGTTGTAGACACCCTGGATCATCGTCTGGGTGAACACGGTGAGGAAGGCGCCGATCGCTGGGTAGGCACCGCCGTCGGCGATGGCCTCGCAGTTCATGCCAGTGATGACACCGTCTTTGGTCATGCCCATCTTGGTGTGGAGCATGATGTCTCGACCGTGGGCGAGCGACACCATGTTCTCGCTGCGGACCTCGGTCCACTTCACGGGCTTGCCGAGTGTTTGGGCGATCGAGGTGGTGATGAAGTGCTCGACGTAAGCGCCGGCCTTCGGGCCGAAGCCACCACCGACGGCAGGGGCGGCAACTCGGAGCTTCTCGGGATCGAGTCCGCACTGGCCGACGATGACGTCGCGCACGGCGATGGGGTTCTGGCTCGGGATCCAGACGGTCATGTGATCGCCGTCCGGAACGGCGAAGCAGCCGTTTGGCTCCATCGGCACACCGGCGAGACGCTGGCTGTAGATCGAACCCTCGATGACGATCTCAGCACCCTCGAGCGGGTCGCCATCTTCGAGGCCAACACCGGTCTCGAACACGACGTTGCCGGTCTCGTGCTCATCGAACAGGATCGGGGCGCCGTCGGCGAGCGCTTCGGTGGCGTTGGTGACCACGGGCAGCGGGTCGTAGTCGGCAACGACATGTTCGGCTGCGTCTTCAGCCTCGGCGCGGGTGTTGGCCACCACGGCAGCGACGATGTCGCCAACGAATCGAACCTTGCCCTTCGCAAGCGGCGGGCGAGCGGTGTGAGGCGGGAACATCGGGAAGCCCAAATAGGGAGTCATCTCGAAGTTGTCGGCGGTGTAGACACCAACGACGCCAGGAGCGGATTGGGCCTCGCTGATATCGATCGAACCCAGCGTTGCGTGGGCGAAGGGAGAACGGACGAAGTGCACGTAGACCGTGCCGGGCTCGACGAGATCGTCGTAGTACTTGTCGGTGCCGAGAAGGAGACGGGGGTCTTCTTTACGCAGAACAGCGTTGCCGAGAATCGAACCCTTGACGTCTGACATGAATGCTCCTGAGTGCGGGTGCGCTGGTGGGGTTGCTAGATGATGCACCAAAACGCCCACCCGGGTCAGATTCACGTGTGACAGAATTGGGGTTCGCACGTCGGAGGGAACCGAATGAACTGGCGAATGGTGTTTTTCTCGTTTTGCCTTGCTGCCGCGAGCTGCTCGTCTGGAGGGTCTGAGGTCGCTCAGCCCGCCACGACGTTCGATCGCTCCAGCGAGACAACCTTGGTGTCTGATCCGATCGTCGAAGAGTCGACGACGACCACAACTGCTGTGGAGGAAACCGAGCCAGAAACGATTGCCTGGACGGCGTGCGGTTCGGTCGAATGTGGCGTTCTCGACGTCCCGCTCGACCATGAGGATCCCGAGGGTGAATCGATCGAACTCGCTCTGACGCGAGTGCCGAGCACCTCGGACGATCCGATCGGCACGCTGTTCGTGAACTACGGCGGTCCAGGAGCAGAGGCGCGCGATTTCATCGAGGCCGACGCCGAGTTCTTTACCGACTTCGTCGGTGAACACTTCCACGTCGTTGGATGGGACCCGAGAGGCACGGGTGACTCTCAACAACTCGCGTGTTCACCAAACGCTCCCGAGCTCGACTTCCCGCTCGTCGATCTCAGCGATGGCATCGATGCGGAATTCGAGATCGCTGACACCTACTTCGACTTCATCGAGAACTGTGGGGTTGAGGCGGGAGAGCTCGCCAACAATCTGAGCACGACCGACGCCGCTCGAGATCTCGATCTGCTACGCCAAGCGGTCGGTGACGACGAACTCAACTACCTGGGCTACTCCTACGGCACGCAGATCGGCTGGGTGTACGCCACGTTGTTCCCGGCGAACACACGAGCGTTGGTCCTCGACGGTGCAGTCCCGCCCGGAGCGTTCGAGCCAGAGGGAATTGAGGCATGGTTTGCTGCAGCGGAACGTGCGCTGGCGAACTTCGACACGGTCTGTGCGCGTGAAGCGACATGTCTGGCGCGGGAAGAAGGTCTTCTCAATCGGATCGACCGGGTCACCGCCAAGCTCGAAACAACGCCGATCGAGCTTGCCGACGGAAGCTCGTACGGCGCTGACGACTTCTTGAACGGGATCTTCAACGTGCTGTATCTCGAACCGGTCGACACGGGTGCAGACCTCGACCGATGGATCGTCGAGACCGACGAGGGCGACCCGTCGGGGCTCATCGAGTTCTCGGAGTTCGGCGCTGACTCGTCGACGTCCGGCTTGTTTGAAGCCGTTGTTTGCGCCGATGGTCAACAGGGGACGTCAGCTGACTACGAGGAGTACGTCGCCGGACTCGTCGAGGCATCGCCGCGCTTTGGTCGGGTGCCGCTCGTGTTCTTGTGCGATCGCTGGCCGGGTGATCTCGACCCTCTCCCAGAGCTTGACACCACCGGTGCGGCGCCAATGCTTGTCGTGACGAACACGCTCGATCCGGCAACGCCGTTCGAAGACGCGATCGAGCTCGCAGGACTGCTCGATCGGGCCGAGCTACTCGTCTACGTGGGTGGCGGACACACGATCGTTGGCTTCGATCAGTGCGTCAACGGAGTGGTCTTCGACTACCTCGTCGATCTCACGTTGGTTGAAGGGGGACTCGAGTGTCGCGGCTGGTCTGCCTTGGTGGGGGCGCTCGTCGAACCAGATGACAGCGGAGCGATCGTGGTGACCGAGCTGAATGAACCGGGTGCAGCCGAAGCGGCGGGCTTGTTGGTCGGTGATGTCATCGTGAGCGTCGACGGCAACCCGGTCACCGCAGCGATCGAGGTCGGCCCGTTTGAGCGAGACGTGCCGGTCGTGTTCGCCATCGAACGAGATGGCGTGTCGCTCGAGATCACCGTGGTACCCCGCGGAACGGAGTGGAGCTAGTCCGGACGAATGGTGGCCCAGCCTCGGGCGAACTCTCGGTCTGGGTGGACCGCCGAGAGCGGGTCTTCGCTGTCGCGCCAGTAGCCGAGGCCGTTCCCGGTCTTGGCGTAACCGATGAAGCGGAGCAGCTCATCTGGCCAATCGGTGACCTCGTCGGGCGGGCACTCGAGGAACTGGTTCGTCGACTGGGTGAGCCACCCAACGGCGTGCTGGAGCGAGAGCCCCTTGCGCCAGCTATCGGTCTGATTGGCCCCTCCGCCGTGGTAGAGGGAGCCGGTGTAGAGAAGCAGCGAACCCTTTGTCATCTCGGCGGGGACCGTCTCCTCTGGGGAGACCCGTCGATCGGCATCGAATCGATGGCTGGCAGGGATCACTCGAGTTGCTCCGTTGGCCTCGGTGAAGTCGGTGATGGCCCACATGCCGTTCATCTCGACTTCAAAGCCGAACTCGACTCGGTCGTACTTGGCTCGATCGCGATGGAGCCGCTGAGCACTCTCGCCGGGACCGATCTCGATGTATTCGGCGGCGGAGAATCGCCAACTGGTTGCATGGCCGAGCACGTGATCACCGCTCGCCATCACCGCGTCGTGCATCGCCAGATCGCGAAAGGTGGCCGAACGCGGGAGCGGCGAACCAAGGCGTCGGGTCTCGTGCCCTTCGAAGTCGCTCGCACCGATCGAGGATCGTTCGACGTGTTCACCCAGCTCGCTCGCAATCGCGTCCATCTGTTCTGGGCTTGCGGCATCGATGATGACGCAACACCCGGCCTCGTCGAGCGCGGCCCGCAGCGCTTCGGTATCGACGGCTGCGACCTCGGGGATGTTCACGTGTATGACTTGAGCGCCGCGTCCACGTCGGCTCGGTAGCTCGCAACGTTGGCCAGCTTGACCGTGTCGTAGCCGCGGACCGAATCGAACATTGCTGCGATGGCGGCTGCCTGGTCGTAGTTGTCCTCGGTGAGGCCATCGAGCAGGCGATTGATCAAGGTGCCGTACTCGTCGATCAATTCACGCTCGATCGTCCGCTCCTCGGTTCGGCCGAAGGGGTCGAGCTTCGTGCCTCGGAGTCGTTTCGTCTTCAGCAAGCCTTCGAAGGTCTTCCGGCCGACGGCTTCGGGGAACGCAATCTTGGACTTCTTGCCCAGGTTCTTGAGCGTCGGCGGATGCAGCATGTAGCTGACCTTCGCGTCTGGTCCGAAACGAGCCTTGGCCTTCTCGGCGACGTCAGATTTCAGCGCGAGGCGAGCGACTTCGTACTCATCTTTGTAGGCCATTGCTTTGAAGAGGTATCGAGCGACGGCTTGGCTGAGGTCGGTCCGATCGCCCATGAGGGCTGCCTCGGCCTTGCGGACACGGCGCACATCGTCGGCGTAGCGGCGGGCGTACTTCTCGTCCTGCCATTCGGCGAGCTCGGGCAGGCGCCAGGCGAGGATGTCGTGCAGCGGATCGTTCTCGTCGAGATCGCCGGTGACACCAGCGGCGACCGATGCCAACGTACTGGTCAATGGGGGAGCGGTCGGCTCGACGATGACGAGGTCGTCGCCAATGGTGCTGAGTAGCTCGGGCTCGGCAGCCAGGCGGCGGCCGAGCCGGAACGAATCAAGGTTGGTCTGGACCGCAACCCCGTTGAGCTCGATCGCTCGTTCGATCGAGTCGCCGCTGACGGGCAACAGGCCCTTCTGGTAGGCGATGCCGACCACGAGCACATTGGCGGCCGGCTGGGATGCGAACACCTTCTGGGCAACCGAGGCGGCGTCGAGCCAGACGTTGTCACTCGCCTTGGTCGTCGCATCGAGCACGGAACGGAACTGATCCAGTTCGGGGAAGCGCTCAGCGCCACGGCCGGAGACCATTGCGCCGGTCGGCACGAGCGCAGAGGACAGAACGGCCGTCGTCGTGTCTTGAGCTGTGCGATCGAGGTTGGACGTTGCGGTGAGGAGGTCGAAGCAGAGCAAAGCGTCGGCGGTTGCCACACGGTTCGATGCATCGAAGGACTCCGAACTGATCCGGAGGTTGGACACGACCGATCCGCCTTTTTGAGCGAGACCCGTTTGGTCGAGGCCGTGTGACTGCTTGCCGTCGAGCAGCGCAGCGGTTGAGATGATCTGGCTGACGGTGACAACTCCCGTTCCGCCGATACCGATCAGCAACACGTTGGCCGAATCAGGAACGATCGGGTCGGCCGGAAGATCGCCATCTGGGATGCCAGCGGCGGCAGCCTTCGTCGGCTTGAAGTCCGGATCGATCTCGACACTGATGAACGCCGGGCAGTTTCCCTTCGCACACGTGAGGTCGAAGTTGCAGCTCTCCTGGTGAATCTGTGTCTTGCGACCGAACGGTGTTTGGACCGGATGCACGCTGGCGCAGTTTGAAACTTCGCCGCAATCTCCGCAGCCTTCGCAGATCGCTTCGTCGATCATGATGCGAGTGGTGGGCGTCTCCATGGTGCCCCGCTTGCGGCCACGGCGAAGCTCGGCTGCGCACTGCTGGTCGTAGACGAGGACCGAAACGCCGGACACGTCTCGCAGTTCGCGCTGCACGTCATCCAGGTCATCGCGGTGTTCGATGCGCGAGTTCTTGGCAAAGCGCGAACCGGACGGGTACTTCTTCACGTCGTCGGCGACGACCACGATCTCGGTGACTCCCTCCGCTTCGAGGGCTCGGGTGAGGTCGGGCACCGTCATCGCGCCGGCAGCATCTTGGCCGCCGGTCATCGCCACGGTTCCGTTGTAGAGAATCTTGAAGGTGACGTTCGTGCCGGCCGAGATGGCCTGGCGAAGCGCAAGGCTCCCGGAGTGAGCGAAGGTGCCGTCGCCGATGTTCTGGAATCGATGGTCGTCGTCAACGAACGGTGCGGTGCCGACCCACTGCACACCCTCGCCACCCATGTGCGTGATGCCGTGGTTCTGGCGATCCATGTTGAGGGCCATGCCGTGGCAGCCGATTCCGCCGAGAGCGAGCGAACCTTCGGGCACGACGGTGGAGCGGTTGTGTGGGCAACCC
>CALEWY010000029.1 GCA_937925335.1 uncultured Acidimicrobiales bacterium | reverse complement strand
GTGTGACCGTGCACCTCTGCGACGCCGACATGACACCACTCGAAACCGCCGTCACCGACGAAAACGGCATGTACATGTTCGGCGGACTCACCCCCGGCATGCACATGGTCTGCTTCGACCTCGACACACTCCCCGACGGCTTTGGCCCAACGATTAGCAACGTTGGTGACGACGATGCGGTCGACTCCGATGCGGATCCCGTGACTGGCAAGACCGAGGGTGTCGAGGTGATCGGCGAGGTTCTCACGCTCGACCTCGGCATCGTCGAGTTGCCGACGAGTCCGGCGCCCACGCCTGACACGCCGGCACCCACTCCGGACACGCCAGCACCTGACACGCCGGCGCCCACGCCTGACATTCCGCTGATTCCGACGGAGACGCCCGACGTGCAACCTCCGTCGGAGACCCCGGACGCACAGGTGCCAGACACGCCGACGGAAACTCCTACTGAGACGCCTGCCGAAACACCGGTCGAGTCCCCTGCAGAAGCCCCGGCTCCCGACGTCGATGCGCAAACCCCAGGCGGCGGTGACCAACTGCCACTGACCGGCTCAAGCCTCACGACTCGGCTGGCGTTGATGGCGCTCGCGTTGCTCGGTGCCGGCGCAAGCCTCGTCTACCGGGTTCGCTCAATTCGCACCTGAGCACTCAGGCCCTAAGGTGACGCGATGAGCGTCACCGTTGAACAATCCGGAGCTGTTTCGATCGTCTCGATGGACGATGGCAAGGCCAACGCCTTGTCATCGTCCATGATCGCGTCGCTGTCCGAAGCCATCGATGCGGCAGAAGCCGACGACTCGGTTCGAGCCGTCGTGCTGACCGGTCGCGAGGGTCGATTCTCGGGCGGGTTCGATCTGTCGGTGATGAACGGTGGAGACATGGATTCGATCGTGTCGCTCGTCGCCGAGGGCGGCGATCTTGTTCGCAAGCTCTACGGCGCAACCGTTCCCGTCGTCGCCGCCTCCACCGGCCACGCGGTCGCTGCCGGAGCACTCATGCTCATCGGGTGCGACGTGCGCGTCTCGGTCGAAGGGCCGTTCAAGGTCGGCCTCAACGAGGTGGCCATCGGCATGACCCTGCCCGAGTGGGCGCACACCCTTGCGGTCGAACGACTCAGCAAGCGCGGTATTCAGCGAGCCATTGCGAACGCCCGCCTCACCGACCCCACCGAAGCCGTCAACGTTGGCTTCATCGACCGAGTCGTCCCGGCCGATCAGCTGATGGCTGCGGCGATGGAGGAGGCTGAAGCGCTCACCCTCCTCGAGCCAAACGCCTACGCCCGCACGATGACGGGCTTCCGCGGCGCCACCCTCGCCCAAATGGACGCCGACATCGCCGCTGACAGAGCCACTCTTCAGCCCTAGCGGGCTTCATCGTTACGCAAGTTCTGGCGCTAGGGCGCCACAACTTGGCCCGAGGCCACCAACTGTAACCAGCCCTAGCGGGCTCATCGCTACGCATGTTCTGGCGCTAGGGCGCCACAACTTCGCCATATCGCAGCGAACTGGAGGGATATGCCGCAACAACTTGCGGCGATCCCCTCCGCAAACGCGCCCCGGGCGCGCCACATCCGGACTGGAGGGATATCCCGCAACAACTTGCGGCAATCTCCTCCGCAAACGCGCCCCGGGCGCGGTTGGCGGGCGCGCCCAGTCGCCGACTTACGGCAGTTTGGGTTTGGGGCTGAAGCCTGGGGGGAGGATGACGTCGTCGGGTGAGAGTTCGTCGATGCCTGCTTTGCCGAGGCCGAGCAGGGTGGAGTCGATGCCGTTTCGGAGGATGTCGAGGACGTTCTCAACGCCAGCCTGGCCATTGGCGGCAAGGCCCCACAGGTACGCCCGGCCAATCATCACGCCACGCGCACCGAGGGCGATCGCCTTCACGACGTCGCTGCCTCGACGGATTCCGCCGTCGAGCAGTACTTCGATCTCGTTTCCGACCTCGGCGACAACTTCCGGAAGAACACGGATGGGCGCAGGCGTTGAGTCGAGGTTGTTGCCGCCGTGGTTCGAAACTGAGATGGCAGTAGCGCCAGCGTCAACGGCTCGACGAGCCTCGTCGGCGCGGCCGATGCCCTTGACCATGAACGGTCCTCCCCACGCCTCACGGAGCCAGGCGACGTCTTCCCAGGTAGGCGGGGGTGTGCCCATCCACGTTCCATACGCCTCGAAGAAGCCAGGAACCGAGCCGCCGTCTGGCGAGAAGTTCGGAACGCCGAGCTGCGGGATCGCGCCGGACTTCAACCAATCGCGAAGCCACAGCGGACGAGTGACCACGTCGGGTGCGTGCTGGAGCGCTGTCTTGAAATCGACCTTCTCAGGGATGGCCGGGCTGCCCCAATCGCGGCCGTGCGAGAACGACCAGTCGAGCGTCAGGATGAGGCCAACGGCACCGGCAGCGCGAGCTCGTTCGATCCGGCCCACCATGGAGTCTTTGTCGCCCGCCCAGTAGATCTGGAAGAACGTCTGTGGGTTGCCCTCGAGGACTTCGTCCATCGGCTTTGAGGCAAACGAGCTCAGACCCATCGGGATGCCACGGGCAGCCGAAGCGCGGGCAACAGCGACTTCACCGTCCGGGTGGACAGCTTGGACACCGGTCGGCGAGATCATCACCGGCATCGATGCCGGCTGATCCATGAATGACGTTGCCATCTCCCGCTTGGCTGATTGGCCAGCGGTGACAGGCCGGATACCGATCTGGTCGAAGGCCGTGAGGTTGTCGTTCATCGACACCCCCGCCTCGGCTCCGGCGATCAGCGCTCCATAGACGGAACGAGGCAACCGACGCTTCGCTCGCTTCTGCGCAATTGCGACGGTCTCAAACCAGTCGTTCGCCACGACATTCTCCTTGCCATCCCGGTGCCGATCACCACGATGCAGAGCCGATGTTACGGCGCAGCCACCGCCATACCGAAGTCCTGGCGAGATGGCGGTCGATTCGGTCGCCACGTCGTGACGTAGGTTCCTGCCGCCAGGGCGAACGGCAACACGACGAGCGCGGCGAGAACGTGCACTGGGAACGGCATCGTCTCACTCACAGCCAAGCGGATGAGCGTGCCGAAAAGGACGCCGGCGGCAACGCCAATGCCGGTGAGCAGAATCGTTTGTGTCGCCATGAATCGCTGCCGGAACCGAGCTGACGTTCCGACCAGCCCGATGACCCGAAGATCGTCTCGCACCTCGGCTCCTACCACCATCGTCACCATGGCAATCACCAGCGCGCCGACGACGAAGCCGATGAACACAAGCGCCATCTGCGTCATCAAGTCTGGATCGCGAGCACTGAACGCATCGAGAAAGCCCGGGTCCACCGAGCCCGAGACCAACACCAAGTCATTCGATTGCCATTCATCGACGACCGATTGTGAGACACCCCCATCAAAGCGCAGCACCGTGAGATCAAACGCCTCGTCTCTGACCCCGTTCGAGTCTCGCTGAAGCCCGAACAGAATCGACGGGTAATCGAATTGGGTGACACCACCGCCGTCGCTATCGAAAGCAGGAAAGTCAGGGACGACATAACCGAGGTCGCCCTCACTTCCGCGGAACGCCTCAGCGACCACCTGCACACTCGGGGTGACGTCAACCTCGTTGAGAAGCGATTGCACCGTCGCCGCCCGCTCGTCAGCCGAGTCTCCAGCGACGGCCATCGACACGCGCCCTGACGAGGACTCGAAGACGGCGTCGACCGGCTGGCGAGCTCGGTATTCCTGCGCGTCCATCGCTCCACCCCACACCGCAGCAACGACAGCGCCAATGCCGAGAACGCTCGCTGCTGATCGGGCCGAGTGGCGCGAAGCAGAGCGGACCACCATCCGGACCGTCGGAGACAGCGACGAACCAATGCGGGGATGTCCGATGCTTCGAAAAAGCGTGGAGAACAACAGCAGGGCGCCGATCCCCAGCACGATCAATCCACCTCCCCCGAGCAGGATGGGCCAACTCGCGGATGGCCTATCGGACTCGACGACCGAGGCGCCGAGCAAGAGCATCCCCACAACGATCAACACAATACCGAGAACCGGCGTGCCGGTTCGCTGACGCTCTATTGGTTGACGGCCACTCAACAACGCAGCGAGCGGCGCCCGTGCCGACGCAGCCGCCGGGAACCACCCGGCGATTGCCGCCGCGCCGACAGCGATCACGGCGGGCACCACGAGGGAGACCACCGGATAGGCGGCTACGGGCAGACCAGCGTTGTCTCCCTGGAACCAACGTGGGAACGGAAGCAGCTCGACCAGGGCGACGGCCGCTGCGAACGCCGTGAGGGCACCGATCACCGAGATGGCAAGAGCCTGGCCGAGTTGAACCGACGCGCTCTGGCCGACATTCGCCCCGCTTGCACTCAACACCCCGGTGTCTCGAAGACGCCGACGAATCGACGAGCCCCAAGCGGCGTAGGCGATCGCCCCGGTTGCGATCGAGAGGCCGACGGCAAACAGCCCGGCGATAACGGTGGGATTCACATCACCGCTCGCTTGCAGTGTTGTCCACGCTTCTCGCGTTCGCACGAAGGACGCTCCACCAAGCCCGGTGTTGTAGGAACCGTTCTTGAGCTCGTCTGGCAGTTCACCCGGCCATGAAGCGAGGCCGGATCGCTGATACCCCTCACCGAGCTCGAGCGATCCAGGTGCGGCCACCGCAAGGGCTCGTGCCAACTGAGAGCCGCCGTCGTCGAAGGTGCCGACGACACGGAACTCGCCGGCAGACGTCACAACAGAATCGCCACGGCGCCAAAGCGAAAGCACTTCCGTTGCTGTGGAGGAAAGCACGATCTCATCGTCGGCGACGGGAAGCCGTCCCTCGACCTCGATGCCGTTCCACACGATGCCGTTCGGTGCGTAGCCATCGAGCATCGGGTCACCAATCGGCGCGTCGATGAACTGCACGAGACCGCCGAGAGACTCCTCGCTCCACATCACGACACGGGGGTCGCCCGGAAGATCAAGCCTTTGCCCGTTGTCGACCATGAGGCGGGCATCAGCTTGGCCGAAGCGCCAGTCGCTCGGGCCCACCACTCCTTCCGATGATGCCATCGTTGCAACGAACACGAAGACGAGCGGCAAGAACGTGAGGGAGAACAACATCGCTGTTCGGCTTTTGTTTCGGCTGAGCTCCCGGCCGATCAACCGCCGAACCGCTGGGTTCGTGAGATTCCTCATGACCAGAGCTCGGTCAGCTCGAGATCAACACCCGGTCGCTCCACAACGGAGCTGATCGCACCGTCGCGAAGGTCGACGACTCGGTCGGCCAAACCCGCGAGCGCTCGATCGTGAGTCACGATGAGGACGGCGAGCCCAGCATCGGCCTGGGCCCGAAGCAGCTCGAGAATCTGGTCACCAGATCGCTCGTCGAGCGCGCCGGTTGGCTCGTCGGCCAGGATGATCCGTTTCGTCCCGACGATCGCCCGAGCGATGGCCACCCTCTGGCGCTCGCCGCCGGACAGCTGATCGGGAAAGTGATCGGGCCGGTCGCCAAGCCCGACACTCGCCAGCGCTTCGTCGGCCTTGCTCCGAGCCGAGCGAACACGCTCGCCGCCGAGCTCGAGCGGGAGAGCAACGTTCTCCGCCGCCGTGAGCGATGGGATCAGGTTGAGCTGTTGGAAGACGATCCCGAGATGATCTCGTCGGATCTCCGCAAGTTCTGTGGGTGTTGCCGACACCAGTGACCGCCCGGCCACATCGACCGCACCCACGTCGGCGCGGTCGATTCCCCCGCACACGTTCAGCAGCGTCGACTTACCCGAGCCGGAGCGGCCGGTGAGAGCGACCAGCTCTCCCGGGTGGAGTTCGAAGTCGACGTTACGAAGCGCATCGATCATCGCCTCCCCGTTGGGAAAGCTCTTCGAGACGCCTTTCAAGGTGATCAGTGCGCTCATGATTGGGTTCCCTCCCGGGTCGGATCTGGTGTTGTTGACGACGTGTTCTTCGATCGGTTCGCCGCCGGCCGCTTCCTTGGCGCGACGCCGGCGGTCTGGAGCCGTTCTTCAGCGTCGTCCAGCCACCGAAGCTCGGCTTGGCGCAAATGGATCAGCCGATCGAGTTGGAGCAACCATGCGAGCTCGTCAGCGCCAGACGGATCATCCACACCGACGGAGCTCTTTTCGGTCTTTGACCGGAGGCGGGTGTACTCCTGCAGGTTCGCCATCGTCGCTCGTCGTTGTTCGTCGATCACGATGCTCGGGTCGATCCCACCCGCAGCCGGATCCGACGATGCGGCGAGCAAGACTTTCATCGCCACCTCGTCGCGAGCGGGGACTGCCCGCTTCTCTGCGGTCGTCATCCAGTCGATGAACTCAGTCCGCCCGCCATCGGTGAGGGCGTAGGAGACTCGACCCTCATCGTCGGTCTCGGCCTCGGCCACGAGTCCATCTCGTTCGAGGCGCTGAAGCGTGGTGTAGACCTGGCCCACGTTGAGCGGCCAGGCCTCACCGGTTGCAGATTCGAAGTCGACCTTCAGCTGATAGCCGTATTTCGGGCCATCGCCGAGGAGGACCAGAAGACCCTCTCGAATTCCCATAGATACCGAGTATGCATATTCGGTATGCATGCGTCAAGCCGCCGGGCCCCCAAGAGGCCGGACCTCTGCAGATCAAGACCTGATCACAAGAGGACCCGACAGAGGCCAGACCTGCGTAAATCGAGGTCTGACCCCACGGGTTACGCAGGTCAGACACCGACCGCTTCGGGTTGGAAGTCGACTTCGATGTCGAACTCGTCTTCGAGGCCACCGTCGATGTCGATCGTTGGGAGGATGCGATCGAGCCAAGCGGGGAGCCACCAGTTGGCGTCTCCCATCAGCTTCATCGTTGCCGGGACCAGGACGATTCGAACGATCGTCGCATCGACGAGAATCGCCGTCGCCAACCCAAGCCCCATCATCTTCACGGTTGGGTCGGCGCCGAGGACGAAGCCGCCGAACACTGAGATCATGATGAGCGCAGCCGAGGTGATCACCCTGGCGGTGTGAGCGATGCCGTTGATGACCGAGCGGTCGTTGTCCCCGGTCGCAAGATATTCCTCACGGACCCGAGAGAGCAGAAAGACCTCGTAGTCCATCGAGAGCCCGAAGAGGATGGCGAACATGAACATCGGGATGAACGACACGATTGGGACGGTCGTCTCGAGGCCGATCAGTTCTTTGCCCCAGCCCCACTGGAACACCATGACGAGCACGCCGTATGCAGCGCCGATGCTGAGCAGGTTCAGCAATGCTGCCTTGAGGGGGACGAGGACCGAACGGAACACCATCATCAAGAGCAGGAACGAGAGCCCGATCACCGCTGCGATGAAGAGCGGGAGCCGATCGGACACGCGATTGCCGATGTCGGCGAAGTTGGCAGTCAGGCCACCCACATGTGCTCGGGCCGGACTGTCGTCGAGGATCTCGGGGAACACGTCGGCTCGGAGCCGTTCGACCGTTCGGAGCGTTTCGTCGTCCTGAGGCGCTGTTGTTGGAAACGCCACGATCGTCGCAACGCCAGCTTCGGCATTCACGATCGCCGGCGCAACACCCATAACACCGGGATCGAGAGCGATCGTTTCAACCAGCGGATCGACGACCGTCGCATCCTCCGAGATGTCGACAGCGATCACGAGAGGACCGTTGATACCAGGGCCGAATCCGTCAGCCACGAGGTCATAGGCACGCCGCTGCGTGACCGACTCGGGCAGTGAGCCATCGTCGGGGAACCCGAGTTGCAGGGCCAACACAGGAGCAGTCAGAGCGAGGAGCAAGCCGGTGACACCGATCGCGTAGCCCCATGCGTGGCGGGAGACGTGTTCGCCCCATTTCGTCCAGCCCGGGCTCACGGTGCCGGCAGGCGTTCCGTGGCCGGACCGGCGCACCGACAGGCGATTGATCCACGGTCCGGCGAGCCCGAGGAACGCCGGCAAGAGACTGATGGATCCGAGAACCATGATCAGAACAACAACCGACGTGGCAACACCCGATGCGGTCATGAATGGCACGCCAGCAACACCGAGGCCGAGGATGGCGATCACCACGGTGCCACCGGCGAAGATCACAGCTTGACCAGCCGTGGCGACCGCTCGACCGGCTGATTCGACGACGCCGTAACCGTTGGCCAGGAACTCACGATGACGGGTGACCAGGAACAACGCGTAGTCGATGCCAACACCGAGGCCGACCATGCTGGCCACCTGCGGCGCCCAACTTGGAATCTCGATCAGATAGGTGATCAGCGACATCGAACTCACGCCAAGGGCGAGGCCGAACACGGCCATTCCGATGGGTAGCCCCATCGCGATCACGGACCCGAAGGCCACCAACAAGATGATCACTGCGGCGATCAGGCCGAGCATTTCGGCGAAGCCGGTCTCGGGGACTTCGAATGTGAAGAAGAGGTCGCCGTTCATTTCAACCTGGACGGCTCCGCCGTCGCTGAAGGCGGCCTGAACCTCCTTGACCTGCTCGAGATCGTCAACGCTCAGATCTTCAACGACGGGATACTGCACTCGGATCAGCGCCACCCGCCCATCCGGCGAGAGCGCACCCATGGCTGTCGCCTCGTCCGGACCGAGCGCAATCGCTCCTGCGGTATCTGTCGTGCCGATCACGTTGGGCAGCGATGAGATCTCGCCTTGGATTTCGGCCAGGGCAACTTGTGCAGCTGGTGAGTCGAAGAACGTGGCGCTCGGATCGTTTGGCGTGACGACGACTTGAGCGGTGAGCCCGGCGGTGTCGGCGTTCGCCTCTTCGAGCAGTTCGAGGGCGAGCTGAGAGTCGAGCCCAGGGGCGGAGAATGTGTCTTCCAGCTCCCTGCCGAACGCCGTTGAGGCGCCAACGACGCCGATTGAGATGAGGAGCCACACGCCGATCACCACCCATGGGCGTTTGGCGGAGAACGAACCGATTCGAAAGAGTGTTGAAGCCATGTCGCCATCGTGAAGTCACATCGGCGATCGAACATCGCACGATCGGTCGTTCTCAAGCAGCCAGAGAGACGAGGCGGCTCTCGTCCTTTCGGCTGATCCATCGACGCATGCCGTTCTCTACGATGGTCAGGTGGCCACCGCCTTCATCACATCGTTCCGGGATGAGCAAGCGCTCGATAATCCCCCCGGTCCAAAGGCCAGGGACTGGGTCCTCGTCGCGATCGTCGTGATCGGATCGGTGATCGAGGGATTCCTCCGCACGGATCTCTCGTGGCCCATCGCATCGATGATCTCCTCGTGGATCATGGCTGCGACATTGCCGTGGCGACGCCTCTACCCCCTTCGGGCGATGATCATCTCGTTCTCTGCAGTCATCATCTTGATGCTCGCTTCGATTGCCACGCTCGGCGACGCTCCCCCACCTGGCAACTACGTCTACGCACTTTCCCTCCTTCACGTCTACGCGCTGTTCCGGTGGGCATCAGGTCACGATGCGACCGTTGGCCTCGGCCTTATGTTCATCATGTTCGTGATTGCGAACCTGGATGACTGGACGGGGATCGGCGAAGCGATCGGCGGCCTCATCTTCTTCCTCTTCCCGGCCGAACTCGGTGGCGTCATCCGGTATCGAGAGAGCGCCAAGGTCCGAGAGATCGATCAGATCCGGTCACGAGAACGGGAGCAACTCGCCCGCGAGCTTCACGACACCGTCGCCCACCACGTATCGGCCATTGCGATCCAAGCGCAAGCGGGCCGTGCCATGGCGGCCACCAAACCCGACGCCGCGCTCGAGTTGCTTGCCGTGATTGAAGAAGAGGCTTCACGAACGCTGAGCGAGATGCGATCGATGGTCGGATCCTTGCGCGATCAGACCGATCCCGATGATCGCGCCAGCGCGTCCCTCACACCGCAGCAGGGGCTGGCCGACATCGAATCCCTGTCGGCGACGGGTATCGGAGGCACGGCTTCAGTCGTGGTTCGCCGAACCGGCAAGACCGAGTGGTTGAGTCAACCGATTGAGACAGCGTTGTTTCGCATCGCCCAAGAGTCGATCACGAATGCCGCCCGCCACGCCCGCAGTGTTCAGACCATTGACATCACGATCGACGGCACTGCTGATGACGCCGTGACGATGACCGTGTGTAACGACGGACGAACCGTGACAGATCAATCCGACCGCGCCGGTTATGGTCTCGTGGGCATGGAAGAGCGGGCGCAACTCCTCGGTGGCACCTTCGATGCCGGGCCGAACCAAGACGGCGGCTGGACCGTCACCACCACCCTGCCCCGAACCGGAGTCTCGTCGTGACCATCCGAGTGTTGATCGCCGACGATCAGGACCTCGTACGCACCGGGCTGGCCATGATCCTCGACGCCCAAGATGGCATCGAGGTGATCGGGCAGGCCGCAAATGGTCGTGAAGCTGTGGCGATGGCTCGCCAGGCGCGACCCGATGTCTGTTTGTTCGACATTCGGATGCCCGAACTCGACGGCATCGAAGCAACCCGCCAGCTCGCCGGGCCTGGAGTCGACGAACCGATGGCCGTCGTCGTCATCACCACGTTCGACCTCGACGAATACGTTCACGGTGCGTTGAAGGCGGGCGCCAAGGGTTTCCTGTTGAAAGATGCGGGCCCAGATTTGCTCGTGCAGGCCATCACCGCTGCGTCTCGTGGTGACGCCCTGATCGCTCCAAGCATCACCGTGAGGTTGCTGGACGCGTTCTCAACCGCTGCAACCGCTGCCGATAGCGAGCCGGCTCAACCCGTGGTGCCGTTGACCGAGCGCGAAGAAGAGGTGCTGGTGACCGTCGCCGGAGGGCGGACGAATGCCGAGATCGCCGATGAGCTCCACATCAGCCTGAGCACCGTGAAGACACACTTGGCGAGCCTGATGTCGAAGCTCGGCGTGCGCAACCGCGTCGAAATCGCGATGTGGGCGTATGAAACGGGCCGGGTGTAGCGCCCGGTTTGAGGAGGCGGCAGCGTCGCTGGCCACCGCGTCACACGCAGCGTTAGACGCGGCGAGCGAGGATGACGCCGAAGTCCGGCGGTGAGTCTTCGGTCGGACCGTCAGCCTTCCAGAACTGCTCGATCGCAAAGCCTGCATCGGCCAGCTCGGTTTCGATTTTCTCGTCACGGAACTTGCTCGACACTTCGATCCGAAGCTCTTCGCCCTCGTTGAAGGCAACGTCGAGATCGAGTGCTTCGAAGCGACCGAACATCGGCATCGTCACGCGAAGACGAGAGTCGACTCGTTCTTCTACCGGATCCCAATACGGGACGTGACAGAACTGATCGATCGGCAAATTGCCATCGAACTCTCGGTTGAGAACGTTGATGACGTTCAGCGCAAACGCCTCACTGACACCACTTGCATCGTGGTAGGCGTCGATGATGCGAGGGACCTCTTTCATGAGGTCGAGGCCGAGCAGCAACCACTCCCCCTCCTCGAGGGTGTCGCCGAGTGCTCCGAGGAACGCCCGTCGTTCCTCCACGTGGAAGTTGCCGATCGTCGACCCGAGGAATGCGACGAGCCGGTGGCCTTCCTTCGGGATCTGGGGAAGGTGCCGGTTGAAGTCGCCAACGACGGCGTGTACATCGAGGCCCGGGTAACGCTCGGCCAGCATTTCGGCTGCGTCCACGAGGGTTTGGTCGCTGACGTCGAACGGCACGAAAAGTTCGAGCTGCTCGTTCTTCCAGAACGCGTCGAGCAGCGTGCGGGTTTTGTCGCTCGTTCCCGAGCCGAGCTCGATGACGGTCGTGGCGTTGGTGATCGCTGCGATCTCGGCCGCGTGCTCGTTGAGAATCGAGCGTTCGGCCTCGGTCGGGTAGTACTCGACGAGACGAGTGATCTGATCGAACAGCTCTGAGCCCCGGTCGTCGTAGAGCCACTTTGGGCTCAGCATCTTTGGCATGGCGGTCATGGCTCGAACGATCTCGAGCTTGACGGCGTCGCCGGTCTCATCAGGTGAGATGTGGCGATCAATCGTGATACTTGAAGGAGACATGTCTTGGCTTTCGGAGGAGCGGGCGATCAGGCGTCGGCAGCCAGGCGCACGCCTGAGAGATGCCAACGAGTGTGCGGGTGGAAGAAGTTTCGGTAAGTGAGCCGGGTGTGGCCGGGTGCGGTGAAGGCGCAGCCGCCTCGCAAGACCATCGTGTTGATCATGAACTTGCCGTTGTATTCGCCAATGGCTCCGGGAGGGGCCTGATAACGAGGGAACGGGCGGTAAGGCGATCCGGTCCACTCCCAGACTTCGCCGAAGAGCTGGCGGAGTCCGCCGGTCGACGGGCCGGCCTTGGCTGGGTGTGGGGCGATCGAGCCGGCGGGCCCGTCGGCTTCGACGTAACGGCCGGGGATCGCTCCGAAGGGATCACGGTTTGCGTGGGTCGACGAAAGCGTCTGCCCGGCGGCGTGTTCCCATTCGAACTCGGTGGCGAGTCGATTGCCAGACCACGTGGCATAGGCATCGGCTTCGTAGAACGAGACGTGGCAGACGGGCTCATCGAGGTCGAGCGGTCGGACGCCGGCAAGGGTGAAGATGTGCCACGAGCCGTCATCGTCTTGTTGCCAGTACTCGGGCGACGACCAGCCTTCGCCGAGGTTTTTGTACCACCCATCGGAGAGCCAGAGCTCGGGACGGCCGTAGGCATCGTCGGCCATGAACTCGAGCCATTCACCAACGGTGACGAGGCGGTCGGCGAGCTTGAACGGTTGCACGAGGGCATCGTGTTGTGGGCCCTCGTTGTCGAAGGCGAATCGATGCAGGTTGTCGGCCTCAGCCTCGTCGGGGCGGCCGATCGGAACGATTCCACCTTCGAAGGTGACCCAATCCATCGGCGTGCTGGTGGTCGGCCTCGTCGATGCATCGGGCTGATCTGCGTAGGCCGGACCGAAGGGGTGACGGGAGAGCAGATGCTTCGCGTCCATCAAGACGAGCTCCTGATGCTGCTCTTCGTGGTGGGTGCCGAGGACGATCAGTTCGTGGAGTGCGGTGGCTCGTTCGGCGTCGCCGGCCGCTGCTTCGATGAGGGCGCGAATCCGCTGGTCAACGTTGCGTCGATACTCGCCGACCTGTTCGATGCCAGGCCTCGTGATCATCCCGCGATCAGGGCGAGGATGCCGAGCGCCAACGGCCTCGTAATAGCTGTTGAAGAGATAGTTGAATGTTGGGTCGAACGGTTTGTAGTCCGCTTCGAACGGGGCGAGCAGGAACGTCTCGAAGAACCACGTGGTGTGGGCCCGGTGCCACTTCGTTGGGCTCGTATCCGGCATCGACTGAACGGTCTGATCCTCTGCCGATAGCGGCGCGGCAAGAGCTTCGGTCCGCTGTCGGACATCGCAGTAGCGAGCGACGAGCGCGTCGAGTGCAGCTGGTTCTGCGGTGCGGGAAGTCACGTGAAGAGTCAACCGGATTTCTGACACGTTTGTTCCGCGCCCTCGGGTGATTACTTCCGCTCCCCGCCGCACCGTCGGGTGATCCGGAACCCACCAACCCTCATCAACCTCTGAGGTGTTGCGGGTCCGCGAGGTGGTTGCCTTCTCAGAGGAGCGGCAGGTCGCGCCCCACCCGCGCCCGAGGGAACGTTGCGTAGATAGTGGGTTTCCGAGATTTCCGCGTGATGAGTGGTCGAAAACGGCACCTGCCGCACCTCAGAGGTGCGGCAGGTCGCACGTTCGCGCATAAAGGTGCCTACGTTGAGCAAGCGCTGGACCTCTCCAGCCGCTGATCGCGGCCTATGCGGTGAGTTCTGAGACCGTCTCGACCGTGATTCCGCCACGGGGAGCCTGCGTGAGAGTGACGATGACCCGATTCGGTTTCGCGCTCGCCATTACCTCGCCAGCAATCTCAGCGGCCAGAGCTTCGGCGAAGACCGCACGGTCCCGGAATCCCCAGAGATAGAGCTTGAGCGACTTCGACTCGATACACGACTCATCGGGCTCGTATTCGATCTCAAGGGCGGAGATATCCGGCTGCTGAGTGACCGGGCAAACCGAGGCGAGCTCATCGGTACGGAAGCGCACCACCGTGCATCCTGCCGGGGCCGGGAAACACTCGACGTGCTCGATCGGATGACGCACGGTCTGGCCCAGCACGCTCAGCTCGTCGACTCGAGATTGATCGGTTGTCATAGCCACAAAATCTACGGCGTGAGGTCAGTGAAGCATCTCAAACCACTGGCGATCACGCCGGCCATCCGTCACCGATGAAGGTAGGACGAGCGTGAATCGATCACCCGTTTCGACGCCCGAACGGCGCGTTCGGCACACCGACTGGAGCCAGTTGACCAACAATCGACGGGTCGTACGGTTCCGGAGCAAGCGGGACACCTCGACCGGTTGGGTCACTGACGACTCGCTCGATGCATGACATCTGGCGGCGTGTGATCTGCCGAATCAGCGAAATGAACAGGAGTCCCGAGATGATGGAGGTCACGCAGCCAACCACGTCGTAAACAAGCGCGGTTCGGAGGCTCTCGAGGGTGACGCCTGACGGTGTGACTCGAGAAAGGACGAACGTCACGATGACAGCCGCCCACCAGGGAGCGAGCAGAGCCAGTTCCTTCGCAGGGTCGGTTGCAACCCGGGATCCCTTCCAGGCCTGGTCCATCATTTTGAATGGACGGACGAGGTTCAAGAATGGGACGAACCAACCCCAGATTGCCCACTTCGGCGTGTGTTCAAGCGGAACAACCCTCGGTAGGCGGTGAACGTTTTGATTCGCCTTGTAAAGCCAGACGATCGATGCGACTCCCGCTGCCATGTAGACAGCCAAATTGGCGAGCCCCACTGCGATGAACGCAATCTCGATCGCCTCGAAGTCGTCGGTCGAGAGGTCGAGCCCAAGCCAGGCAGTGATCGCCCATCGGTAATAGAGGCTGACCGGGATCTGAACGATGGTCCCGAGCACGGACAGCCCGACCAGACCCATTGCGATCTGACCAGGGCGTTCGATGCCAACAAAACGTGATGCCGGCTGAGGACTCGCCACGGTTGGAGCCTGGACCATGAAGTCGGCAGGCATCTCCCCGGGTGGTGGCGGCATGGCTCCGACCGGTGCTGGGGTCGACGGCGTTGAACCCCCAGGCGGCGGCACTTCGGGCATCTGGGGCGACGTCATAGAAGCTGCATCGACATTCAACCGATGTGACCTAAGTGACGAAATGGCGACGAAGCCCAGCGCTCGGCCAACGTAGACACCTTTCTGCGCGAACGTGCGACCTGCCGCACCTCTGAGGCG
>CALEWY010000028.1 GCA_937925335.1 uncultured Acidimicrobiales bacterium | reverse complement strand
CGTGTCGTGTCCGGCATCGACGCCAGCGTTTCGCTTGCCGGGGCGATGCGCAGATCGATCCGGTCCCCGACACCCGCTTCGTCCCAATACTTGCGTCCGATCGACGTCCACTCCTCGCTGACGTCGCATGCGATGAGCCTTGAGTCAGCGCCGAGTTCACGCGCAACGGCCAGCGCGGAGTAGCCGGTGAATGTTCCGATCTCGATGACGAGAGACGGTGCAAGGAGCCGAGTCAACAGCGCCATGAACTGCGCTTGCGCGGGGCTGATCTGCATGCCCGACGCCGGCAATTCGCCCGTCTCGTCGATCAACCGCCGGGCCAGTTCGTCTGGCGCTGACGAGTGTTTGGCGACGTAGGCGACCAGTTCTGGACTGAGCAGCTCGATTCGGTTCGTCATGGGGCGACGGTAGTGGCTCGCCGACGACCGTGAGTTGCGCCGCTTGCTTCGCTCATGAGCCGAGCTGTTCGCCGAGGCTCTCCACGCGCAAACGAGTTCAGAACAAACGAGACTTGACCCCTGAACTAGTGAATACGAACTTCGAGGAGGCGCAGGTTGTCCGAGCAGTTGGTGAGGCCATGGGGGTCGCCGGCCGGGATGGTGACCGAGTCGGATTCGGCGAGAGCGATCGACTCGCCTGCACGCTCAAGGGTGACCGAACCATCGAGTACGAACCACAAGACGAACTCATCGTCGTGAGTCGTGATTGGGAGCAAGGCATCACCACCGCTCCCCTGCATCGGCCGGATGGTGCGAACGTTGCCAACACCGTTGGTCGCCTCGCCGATGCCGGTGTCGGAAACCTCGAAGCCATCACCGAGCCACGGCGTCCACTGCGCCTCCGATGCCCGATGCCACACAAACCGTTGGCCACCAAAATCACGCTTGGGTCGCAGCTCGCTCGTCGGCAGTTCCATCGAATGATCGACGTTGGTGTCGTGCATTGCAGGACTCCCGATCTCGACCACCTCAAGATCGTCGAAACTCTCGAGCACTCGATGACGGATGCCCGGCGGCTGCACGACACAGTCGCCCGCTTCGAACCGAAACGGCTCACCCTGATCCTCATAGACGAGGGTTGCCGCCCCTCGCCGACAGAAGATGATTTGGAACTTGATGTCGTGATGGTGGACGTAGTCCGGCACCGGACCGCTGCCGGGAACGCTGATGTGTGACGCGATGACTCGACCACCGAATCGATCGGGAACGAGGTCTCGATACTGCATGCCAGCACGACCGGGGTTGGCGTCGGCAGCGTCGCCACGACTCACCGTGAACGATGGAACGAGCTCCGGCATTTCATAGGACCGAGTCAGTCGGCGGAACGAAACGGTGTTGCCATTCGGACCCGTCTTCGAGGCACCGATGAGCGCCTCGTCATCGGTCAACACCTCGAGTGCAACGGAGCCGACAGCCGAGCGATCGAGCCGAAGCGACGCGCCGAAGCCCGAGAGCAACGCGGTCGACGGGTCGTCGGCGGGCGAGATCTGATCGAGCTGAAAACCGAGCTCGCCGGTGAAGAACGCAAGACCCGCATCAAAGTTGGATGAGGGGACGATCGTGCGGGCGGTGGTCACGATCAGAACGGTAGTGCGTTCGGCCGATTTCAAGAATCGACGTCCAAACGCCGATGCACAAAGGGCATGAGCGAGTCACCGACACCACAACGCCGCGATGTTCGGTGGCGTCTCATCAGCTGGGGCGAGACGGTGCTGAGCCTGTTTCCCGCCCTCGTTGCGATGGTGTTCGCCAGGAACGGCCGGGAGTATCTCCTGCTCGCCGGGCTTGGCGTGCTGTATGCGATCTTCCAGGGCGCCCGACACTGGATCACCGCACGGCGCGGGTTCCGACGAGTCGGCCTGACGTTCGATGCCCACGGCATTCGCTCACCAGAACTCTCCGCGGCTCGCGTTCCCTGGAAGGCGATCACCGCCATCGAGGCACCGACCGGGCTCTCTCGAGCCGCCGTCGTTCGGGTCAACGACCGTTCACTCATCGCTGATCTGCGGAATCCGCTTCTGAAGCGGTTCGCCCCGCAACCCGGCAAGGCAATCCTGCTGTCCGGATGGAAGCTCAACGCAGACATGGCAACCGTCGCCGCCGAGATGGATCAACTTCGACTCGCAGCGGCCAACAACAACTGACCTCACGTTCGAGTCGATGCTTGCCCTGAACGATGGGCAAGATGGGACCCGTGCCCGCACCCTTCCTACGAGCGTCTCGCCTGACTGAGTCTCGCCTGACTGAGTCTCGGCTTGATGAGGCGCGCACCGGAGATTCTCGCGCTGCTGCGTCAGGCACCAACGTCGCGCCGAACGACGAGTACCCGCTCAACATCCCTGCGGTTCAAGCTCTCGACACGATCGAGTTCGATGCCGTCACCGTGTTCGCCGGTGACAACGGATCGGGCAAGTCGACCATCGTTGAGGCACTCGCAATCGCTGCCGGTTTCAACGCCGAGGGCGGCAGTCTCAATCTCAAGTTCGAGACCCATCCAACGCACAGCTCACTGGCCGATGACCTCATTCTCGAATGGGAAGCCAAGCCGAAATGGGGCTGGTTTCTCCGAGCCGAAACCTTCTACGGGATGGCCACCCACATCGAGTTGGACGACGATCCCGTCGCAGGCGTCAAACACATCTTCCCCGACTTCCACAGTCGCTCCCATGGCCAGTCGTTTCAAACACTGCTCGATTCACGATTCACGTCGGCCGGGCTCTACATCCTCGACGAGCCAGAGTCGGCCCTGTCGTTTCAGGGTCAACTCGGGTTGCTCAGTCGCATGCACCAGCTCGTCGCTGACGGCGCGCAGTTCATCGTGTCGACCCACTCGCCATTGTTGATGGCCTTCCCTGGAGCTGCCCTGTTCGAGCTCGACGACGACGGCGCTCACCGAACCGAGTTCGACGAACTGCGCGTCGTCGAATTGTGGCGCCGCTTCCTCGAACATCCGCCGTCGCTCCTTCGCCATCTGTGGGACGACTGAGGCGCCCACACTTCTGACTCGAGCACGCCGCCTCCCGAAGATCGACGTGCTCGGCGCGAAACTCCGTTGACGTTCTGCCACCCCAGTTCTACAACTGTGCATCCCGGCAAGCGCACGAGGTTCGTGCCGGCGCCGGACGAGACCGATGAACGTTCGAATCGCACAACCGAACCAGCAAAGGCCCGGCAGCTCCGCCGTCTTGCTCGTGCTACCCGAACGGCTTCGGGCGGTGAGAATCTCCTAACCGAGGCTCACCACATCACTTCCTGAAGCCATTCAGCTCACGCTCCTCTGGCGGAACTGGAAGACGCAGCAGGTTCAGAACCTGCCGCCTGCGATGGCATGTGGGTTCGACTCCCACGGGGAGCACTTCGCGACTCGGCGAACGAAACACAACGCGCCACGAGCAATGAGCGTGGCACAACAATCTGGACTCCGGGCCCGCTGCGTAGGCCGGGATTACTTCCAATCCGAATGGTGATGACGCAGGTTCGAATCCTGCCTGGCCGCCCGAGCAATCAGGCGACCAGTAGCTCAGTTGGCAGAGCACATTGTGCCCGACCGCTTGGTTCTCGGGCCCGGAGTCCAGTCCCTTCAACAACCGGCCCATCAAACAGGGCCCATCAAGCACAGGCCCAACCACAAGATCGCGGATCAGCTGCGAGCAGCAGGGTTACTTCTGGCGAACACCGTTCGATTCGGTGGCCACCCCGATCTCAACCGTCGGGGTGTTCGACCCCGCTCACCCGGTTCTCTGATCCGTCCCCACTCGTGCCCCGCAAACGGACACGACACGCACGCCGGACGAACACCAACCGTTCAGCAAACAAGCCACAGACAAACACCGGCCTGAAAGGGGGCCTTCTCATGAGCAAGTTTTCAAAGCGCGACCGGGTGAACCCACTCGCCCGAATCAAGACGAACCGCCTCCGCATGCCGACCCACGAGGGCGGCCACGGGTTCGCACCCGATCTCGAGACCGAGCTCTTCCTGATGGCCGCAACCGCCATGATCGGCGAGGGAACGTTCTACGAGAGCGCCGCGGATCGTGACGCTCGATTCGTCGAGCTGATCCACAACGTGGTCGGCACCAACCCCGACTTCGTGGTTCGCCTCGCTCCCTACCTCCGCAACGAACTGAAGATCCGTTCCGCATCGATCGTCCTGGCCGCCGAGTTTGTGGCGGCTGGCGGCGAGCGAGGACGAGCCGTGGTCGCATCGGTGCTTCGTCGCGGCGATGAGCCAGCCGAGATGCTCGGCTACTGGCACAGTCGTTACGGACGCCGTCTGCCCATGGCCGTGAAGCGAGGAATCGCTGATGGCGCTACCCGGCTTTACACCGAACGAAGCGCGCTTCGCTACGACGGCGTTGGCCGCGGTGTTCGCATGGCCGATGTGCTCGAACTCACCCACCCGAAGCCACGAGATGCGCGCCAGAGCGCGCTCTTCAACTGGCTGCTCGATCATCGCCACCACAACGACGCGATCGCTGACCCTGCTGTGTTGCCAACGTTGGCGGCCGCGGCGGAACTGGCATCGATTCCCGTCGATGAGCGTCGGACCAAGCTTGCTGAGCGGGGGCCGGAAGCGCTCAGCTCGGCGGGCACGTCGTGGGAGCGACTCTCGGGCTGGCTGCCGGGCGGCATGGATGCCGAGGCGTGGGAATCAGCGATTCCTTCGATGGGTGTCATGGCGTTGATCCGCAACCTGCGCAACTTCGATGAGCGAGGCATCAGCCCCGCTGCGATCGAGACCGTGCTGGCTCGGATCACCGACGCGGCCGAGGTCGAGAAGGCTCGACTGTTCCCCTACCAGGTGTGGGCTGCCTACAAGCACGCTCCGTCCGACGAGTGGAAGCGAGCCCTCGGGACCACGCTCGAACTCACAACGCAGAACATCCCGTCGCTCGATCGCACACTCGTGGTGATCGACATGTCGGCATCGATGCGGAGCCGGGTCAGCGATCGGTCAGAGATACGTCGAGTCGAAGTTGCCGCGGTCATGGCTGCGGTCACGCAGGCGAAGTCGACCGAGTCACACGTCGTCATCTTCGGCGAGACGAACGCTCGGGTGACGTTCCGAAAGGGAACGTCTGCGCTCGGACGGGTCGACTCGTTGCTGTCGCTCACCGGATCCGTCGGCCACTCAACCAACGGACACCGAGCGATCGCCGATCACTTCAGCCCTCGATCACACGATCGAGTCATCATGTTCACCGATGATCAGATGCGAGACGCTGGCTCGGTCGACATCTCACACGTCCCGCTGATCTACACCGTGGATCTGGCGGGTCATCGCCCCCGGTCAACACCGATCGGCGGGCACGGCCGCTACGCGTTGGCCGGGTTCAGCGATGCAACGTTCAGCCTCATGCACACGCTCGAGGCAGGACGAGACACCGACTGGCCGTTCTAGCTGGCTGTTCAAGCTGGCCGTTGTAGAGAACGAGAGGCGGGGACCCCACCGGGTTCCCGCCTTTCTCTCACGCCGAAAGCAGCCCAGAACGCGACGTCCAGACATCTTCCTGTTGCCACGTTGGACGTTCATCGACCACTCTGGGTGACATGCGGGGATTGTGGCGACTGGTTGTTGGACTACTCACGATTGCGGGGATGGTCAGTCTTTCGGCTGTTCCGGCGTCATCACAGGTGAGCCGCGTCGACACGATTGCCGGCACTGGCGAGACTGGATTCAACGGCGACGACGTCGACGCGACGACCGCCCAACTGGCTGAGCCGATGGGCTTGGCGGTCGACGCTGCGGGCAACATTCTCGTCGCCGATCGGGATAATCACCGGATTCGCTCGATCAGCCCGGACGGCATGATCACGACCGTCGCCGGCAACGGAACTGCGGGTTCTGATGGAGACGGCGGCCAGGCGATCGACGCGCAGCTGAACTATCCGCGAGGTGTTGCAGTAGGAGCTGACGGCACGATCTGGATCGCCGATTCGAACAACGCGTCGGTCCGCCGAGTGGCACTCGACGGAACGATCACCACGGCCGCCAACGCCGACTCGGGCCTCAAAGCACCGTTCGGCATCACGGTCGAAGCCAACGGCTCGGTCGTCGTGACCGACTCAACCCTTCACTCCGTCATCCGCCTCACCGACGGCGGAATCGAAACGCTTGCGGGCACGGGCGAGCCAGGATTCTCTGGAGACGGCGGACCGGCAGTGGACGCCACGCTCAATACCCCGCTCGGAATCGCGACCGGTCCGAACGGGTCGTTGATCGTCGCCGACACTCGCAACAACCGCATTCGCCAGATCGATGCGGACGGAGCGATCACGACCGTGGCCGGAACCGGCAACGATGGCGATCTCGGTGATGGCGCCCCAGCGGTCGACGCCGAGCTTCGTTTCCCCCGAGCCATCGCCGTCGACCCGGGCGGCGTGATCTACATCGCAGACACGTCGAATTCACTGGTTCGTCGAGTCGGCCTTGACGGAGTGATCACCACGGTCATCGGCACCGGCGACCGCGGCTTCAACGGAGACGGCGGCCCGGCCACCGACATCCAGCTCGACCTTCCTCGAGGCATCGCGATCGACGTCGTCGGTCGGCTCATCGTCTCAGACACCAACAACGCCCGAATCCGCGAGACCTCGATCGACATCTCCGAGGCCGCTCCTCCGCTGCCCGAACCGGGCCCCGTGTGCGAGCGCACCCTCACCGCCGACTACCAAGGCCTGGACGCGGACGCCGGCTCGATCGCCCGCCTCTACATGGCCGTGTTCACTCGCCAGCCCGAAGCTGCGGGCTTCGACTTCTGGGTGCGCTCCCTCGAATCCGAGTCGCTCACGCTCGACACGGCCGCCGACTTCTTCGTGGCGAGCCCCGAGTTCGATGCCATCTACGGAGCAACAAGCGACGCTGAGTTCATCGACCTCGCCTACCAAAACGTGCTGTGCCGAGACGCCGACGAGATCGGCAGCGCTTACTGGCTCGATCGCCTCGAGACCGATCTCGACCGAGGCGATGTGATGCGCTTCTTCTCCGACTCCCCCGAGTTCCGAGACGCGACCGGATCGTCGTTGGAGTCGGCACCAACGGTGCCTGCGTAATTCGGATGACAGGCCCAGCCTGATCCCATAACCTCGCCAACACCTGCGATCGAAGGGAGTGCGCCTCATGACTGCTGTTTCGAGCCCCACTCCATCGGTCGCGCCGAACGTCTGAGGTCTCATACCCAGCTCTGGTTCCGCGCCACCGGTCTCACCCGACCTGTTTCGCACGAAAGAACCACCAGAGAATGTCTGATTCGCCAGATTTTGATTCACCCGCGTTTGACGCACCAGAGCTTGATCCACGACCCGATGCTGAGCCGACGTGGCTCATCGCGTCGCCCTACTCCGACACCGATCTCGGCGTCCTGCGCACCGGCAAGGAGGCGCAGATCAACCTCATCGAGCGTCGATCATCCGCCGACGCAACGAAGAGCTGCCTGCTCGCCGAGAAGCGCTATCTCCCAAGGGAGGTGAAATCGAAGGGGACGCTCGAAGCGATGGGCGTGCAGAAGGCGTCGACGTTTCGCAACGACGTCGAATACCGAGAGGGTCGGCAGTTTCGCAAGACTCGAGATCGGCGTGCCGTCGAGCGCCAGTCGACCTACGGCAAGAAGCTCATGCAAGATCGCTGGACGGGCCACGAACACGACGTGATGAAGAAGCTCTGGCTTGCCGGCCTTCGCTGTCCCTATCCCGTGAGCTATGGCGACGATCGTTTCCTTCTCGAATACATCGGGACGATCGAGGGGGCAGCGCCACACCTCGCCCGTGCTCGGCTCAACCCGGCCGAGCTGCGATCGGCATTCGACCAACTCGTCGACGGACTCACGATCATGACGACAACCGGCTGGGTCCACGGGGACCTCTCAGCGTTCAACGTCTTGTGGTGGGAGAACGAGTTGTGGTTCATCGACTTTCCCCAGGCGCTCGACTTCGCTGCGAACCCCAACGGCCTCAACTATCTCCACCGCGACGTTGAGAACGCGTGCGCCTGGTTCGTCCAGCGAGGCTTGGATGTGGATGCCGAAGAGGTCTTCGCCGAACTCCTCGTTCACGTGTGAGCGCCACGACCCCAGTGGGATTCGGACGATCCAACCATTTCCCGGTCGCCGGGCTGGGACCATTTGGGCCCGTTCCAATCGCAAGGGCCAGGGCCGGCCCTGGTCACGGCGTTTCGCTCAGCGACGTGAGCCCCCAGAACGGCGACGCCCGGTTCGCACAACGACGCTCCGACGTCGAAACCGTTGGCATCGACCGGAGTCCTAGCCAGAGCACGGCTCCCCGGCGAACTGGGCTTGGTCTGACTCGTCGAATCGAACCGTCAAGCGGATCGAATCTCGCGACAGCGCCTCATCGACGATCAAGTGTTGATCCTCGCCTGTCTTGTAGACCAAGAAGCGGGAGGTGTCAGTGACGGAGCACCAAAGAAACCGAGCACCAAGATCCTCAGCGAGCGAGAATGGCGGTGCGTCGCTTGCGATCGCCAAGGTCTGCGAGACCCTCCACTCTGATGAGTCGTGGGCACCAGCCACACCCGAGCCCGACTGGTAGTTGAGCTCATACCCCCCTGGGAAGTCGATCGCATCGAGCGTGGCGGTCGCACCAGTCGCCCACTCGTCATAGGGCGCCGTCAACGCCTCCAACTCGGTTTGCACGGTTCTGATGGCGTTCAAATTGACGACCGAGATCAGAGCTCCGAGAGCAACGACGCCGATCCAGCGTCGACCGCGGATCACTCCCGAAATCAAGCACGCCATTCCGAGCGTGATCCAAGCGACTTTCGTCGCCCGCTCGAACTCAAGCCGGTCACCCCGGCTTCCTGCGACTCCAAAGAAGTCAAGCTGCGACAGCCATGCCTCAGATCTCAACGCGATCGCCGCTAGCAAGCCCACCGTCAGCACCAACCACGACAACCAGCGTCGCCAACGAACCGAATCGCGAGGCCCGGATAAGCGCTGGGAACGATCGCTCCACGGCAACACTCCAATCCAGAACACCACTGAGGTATCGACGAGAAACCGAACCTTCTTGAACCGCTGACTCGGGCGTCAGACTCTTCGCTCAGCACCGACGGCTCGGTGAACCTCCGCTGCGCTGAAGATCCCGCCAACTCTCTCAAGTCCCCGCGAAAACATGACGATGGTCACAATAGGCCATTGCTACTCATGAGTAACTTGTTGTATGTTCGGTGTTGCTCACCGTGTTACTCCGCGGTAACTTAGGCATGTGGCCACGCCTGGCCGAAGAACTCAAGCCTGTCCCCGACCTCTCCAGGAGAGCGTGATGACTGAATTTTCACTCCAGCTCAACGAAGACCAGCTCCAGCTTCAGAAGTGGATTCATGACTTCGCTGAGAACTCGATGCGGCCCATCGCCGAAGAATGGGACGAGCGCGAAGAGTTCCCGTATCCCTTCGTCGAAGAGGCCGCACAGATCGGTCTCTACGGCTGGGAGTTCATGGCTGAGATCATGATGAACGACAAGACCGGCCTCTCAACGCCGGTTGCCCTCGAGGAAATGTTCTGGGGTGACGCCGGACTCGGCATGTCGATCATGGGCACCGGCCTCGCAGCTGCCGGTATCGCTGCGAGCGGTACTTCCGAGCAGGTCATGGAGTGGGTCCCGCAGTGCTACGGCACCGCAGACAAGATCGCCCTCGGCGCCTTCTGCGCATCTGAGCCCGACGCCGGCTCCGACGTTGGTGGTTACCGCCTTCGTGCGAAGTACGACGAGGCCACCGACGAATGGGTCCTCAACGGCACCAAGGCATGGATCACCAACGGCGGCATCGCCGACATCCACGTCGTCGTCGCCGTGGTCGAGCCCGAGTTCAAGTCGAAGGGCCACGCGAGCTTCATCATCCCGCCGAACACACCCGGCCTCAGCCAGGGTCAGAAGTACAAGAAGCACGGCATCCGAGCCAGCCACACCGCCGAGGTCGTTCTCGACGACGTGCGTGTTCCCGGCCACTGCCTGCTCGGCGGCAAAGAGAAGCTCGACGAGCGTCTCGCCCGCATCCGTGAAGGCAAGAAGGGCAACTCGCAGGCTGCGATGCAGACCTTCGAGGCAACCCGCCCCGCCGTCGCCGCCCAGGCTCTCGGCATCGCCCGAGCTGCCTATGAGTATTCGCTCGACTACGCGAAAGAGCGCAAGGCTTTCGGCCGGGCGATCATCGAGAACCAGTCGATCGCTTTCATGCTCGCCGACATCGCCACTGAGATCGAAGCCGCTCGCCTCCTCACCTGGCGTGCCGCTCAACTCGGCAAGGCCAAGGGTTTCAAGAACGCCGAAGGTTCCATGGCCAAGCTCAAGGCTGGGCGAATCGCCGTCCACTCGACCGAGCGAGCCATCCAGATTCTCGGCGGCTACGGCTACACCCGTGAGTACCCGGTCGAGCGCTGGCACCGTGACGCCAAGATCTTCGACATCTTCGAAGGAACCGAGCAGATCCAGCAGCTGGTGATCAGCCGAGCCATCTCCGGTGTGCGCATCCAATAGCTCTGGTCACCAATAGTTGGCCATGAGCTCGCCGATCCAGTCAGGTTGGGTCACGGGTCTGCGGGGCTGAAACTCTCGTACGTGGGGTTTGATGTCGAGCACGGGGGTGGCATCGATGGCATCGAGCCCCCGCACGCAGATAGAGAGACCATCGACACCGATGAGTTCGCAGGTCGTGACCCCGATGCGATTGGGCCGCGCCTTTGCCCGTTGGGCGAAGATTCCGACGAGCGGCCAATCGGGCCGGTTGCGAGGGTGGCGCGCTCCGAGGTTGATCTTGGCTTCATCCACCCGGTCGAAGTAGTAGACGACGTCGATGTGAGAGAAGTCGGTGAGCCCCGCCAGGACATCGGCGGTGAACTGGTCCGAGTCGATGTGGATGTTGGACTCGATGCTGCCCCAGTCGTCGTCGATCGGTTCGGTGCGCTCGCACTCGACGTGGCCAATGGGTGTCATCGTGAAGGTGTCGGTCATGGGAAACTGACCACGTCATCGCAGAACTCGCAGGGATGGGGCTTTGGCATTGCAACATCCTTCCAGGCCTGGCGAAACAAGCCAGATCAAAGGTCAGCTACATGTACAGGAGACCACGAGCTCGCGGGTCGGTCGTTGAGTACGGAATCCCTCGCCTATGACAAACAGCCTCCGGTCCGGGCCTATGACAAACAGCCTCCGGTCTGGCAACCTGGCTCCATGCGCATCCTTGTCGCACTCATCGTCACCGCCCTCGTGGCGGTGGTGTCTGTGCCAGCGAGTGGAGCCCAGGAATCGGGCGGGGTGCCGCCGCTTCCGGTTGACGCCTTTGCCGGCACCTACTTCGTGGCGCAGCAATACGACGACTTTCTCGGCCGGCCGCCCGACGATGCAGGCGTCGGATTCTGGGTGGAGCAGCTGAGCCTTGGCGTCGAGCCCGGGGAGATGATCGCTCAGTTCATCGACTCGCCCGAGTTCGGTCAGTCGAGAGCACCGGTTGCTCGGCTCTACCAGGCGGCGCTTGGTCGCTTGCCGGAGGAACAGGGCTGGACGTTCTGGGCCCGCCGGCTCGCTGCGGGCGAGCCGCTCGACGGGCTAGCGGCGGCCTTGATCAACACACCTGAGGGGATGGACCGATTGGGTGGCGGCGATCCGAACGCGTTGATCGACGCGCTGTATCGCAACGTGCTCGAGCGCCCACCTGATGATGCGGGCCGAACGTTCTGGCTGGCCGAACTAGGCGCCGGTCGTTCTCCGGCATCGATTGTCTTGGGGTTCTCCGAATCCCCCGAGTTCGTTCGAGCGTTCGACCCGAAGCTGAAGGCCTCGTTGATGTACAGCGGCCTGCTCGGCCGGGCCGCTGAACCGGTCGGGCTTTCGTTTTGGACCGACGAACTCGCAAACGGACGACCGCTGTCCTCCACGATCGATGCGTTCATCGACGGGCCGGAATACACCCAACGGCTGCGAGGATTGTGGTGCCGGACGATCTCGCTCGACGAGGCGCTCGATTGGGCTGACCGGCCGTCATCGGAAACCGACGACGAGCGCCGAGCGATCGAGGACGTCTCGATCGAGCTGTCCGAAGCCCTTTACCAAGACGGATTCCCCGATGAGGTCACCACTCGCATTATCGACGACTCCCCCGCCCCGTCAGTCTTTGTGGTCGGCGTGTATGAGCCGGTCCTCGAAGAGGCGTGCCTCCCGATCCTCGCCCTGTCATCTCAGCCGGATCGGGTCCGATTCGCTCCGACACCGCTACGCACGTCGGAGCTTGAGGCAGCTCAGCAGGACATCGTGGAACGCGTGGGGCGGGGTGGCTGGTGGAGCATCGGGAGTGGTCGCGGCCGACTGAACGTGACCTTGTCCGGATCGGCGCTCGATGTCGCTCCCCAGATCGTGGACGACTACGGCGAGGCGATCGAAACGCTCACTGTTGGTTCCTTCCCGTTCCCGATGCCCAACCCGCTTCCACCGAGTCGCTGCCGGCAGGAGCCCGCCAACACGGTCGATGCTGCCTCACTCGGCCTCGACATCAGCATCGATCTGCCGGCTCGGGTCGAAGCCGGCGCAGCACCCACCGGCACCATCGCGGTCACCAACACGGGAAGCGACACCTTCACGATTTGGTGGGGCGCGGAAGTTCTTGCTCACCTCGGAGCCGGAACCACTTCCCGCTCAGCGTTCAACGGGCCGCGAAACCTGCCCTTGAATGTCGCCGTGCTTCGGCCCGGTGATTCAGCCACGATTCCCTTACTGATCGGCACCGATTCGTGCGATCCCGCTGACGGGCATCGCCTCGGAGCCGACGACTACTCACTGTGGGGCACCGTCCCGATCGTCGTGGGCGCCGACCCTGATGTGAGCCCCGGAGACGAGACCATGCACGCCCGACTACCCGCACAACTCATTTCACTCACCGAGTAGAGCGACAGGACTGCCGCCCGTTGAGGAGATGGGGTCGGTTCAGGCAGCGGCTGCTGTCTGACGACGGCCACCTTCGGGGCTAGGTGAGGGTGTACCGGATGGGGAGTGTCTTATGGCCGCCGACGAAGGTGGTCTTCATCGTCGCCGGAGTCCCATCGAGTTCGATCGTTTCGATGCGGGGAAGGATGGTCGAGAACAGGCTTCGGATCTCGTTGCGGGCCAACTGGGCGCCCGGGCAGAAGTGCACCCCGTAGCCGAAGCTGACGTTTCGGTCGGCGTTTGAACGGGCCACATCGAAGGTAAGCGGATCGTCGAACACCTTCGGATCGAGGTTCGCCGCCTTGTAGGAGAGGTAGAGCCAATCGCCCTTGGCGATCTCCTGCCCAGCGACGACCGTGTCCTCAGTGGCGGTTCGCATTTCATCACTTCCGGACTAATCTCATCACGTTGCAGGTCGGGATCTTGCCCGCCGAAGAGTTGCTGGGTGAGCTGCAGCATGCGGGGGTAGTCGGATTCGGGCAGACCCAGGATCTGGAGTATCACCTGAAGCGGGTACGGGAGTGCAATGTCGACGGCGAAGTCGCATCGACCGCCAGCCGATTCGAGCTTCGCCATCGCCTCCTCACTGAGCTCGGCCAACCGATCGTTGAGCCTCCGCACGCTCGCCGGCTTGAACCAGTCGTTCGTGAGACGCCGGTACTTCCCGTGATCGGGTGCGTCCATGCGGATGAGCGTCTTGATCTCGAGACCGCGGGCCTCGATGCTGTTCAAGTCGGCGAGCACAGGCTCAGGACCGTTGGTGAACAGCTCTGGCTGGCGTTCGATGTCGAGCACGGCGGCGTGGTCGATCACCGCCCAGAACGGATCGAACCCGTCACGCTCGATGCGATGGATCCCGCCCTGGTCATGCATGGCGAGCGCCGTTCGGTTCCACTCATCGAGGTCGCCCCAGCGATGGTTGTCGGTGAAGAGATCGCTGAGTGCTGGTTGGGTAGCCATGGGGCCCAGACTGCCGGAGATCGAGATCCGCCGTCCAGATCACGCTCCAAGCGAAGCCGACACAGCTTGACGCACCCTTTTGACGCATGCCCATACCGCGGGGATGACGAGCAGGCGAGCGCATGCACGAGCTGAGTGAGGAGCAAACCTCCCAGCTCACTATCGCGCCACTTAGGGAGTTTCGAGCTCGCGAGGTAGCGACTCTTTCGCCGCCGCGATCGCGGTCTGTTCGACTTCCCACGGATCCAAACCTTGATTCAGAAGATCGATGTCTTCCGGGTCGCCGATGATCGCGACGCCGTCGAACGCGAGCAGCCTGACTTCCGGCGTTGCGATGATCAGCTCACCGTCTCGTTCGATCACGGCGAGGATGCATGAGCTCGGCATCTCAAGTTCACCAACGGGCACGCCGAGCTGGTCGACGAGGAACGGAAGCGTCTCGATCGGCCCGTGGTAGAAGTGGTCGTCACGCATGAGAATCGCGTTGAGCGCACGCTCATTGGCCGCTCCGAGCCAGCGTTCGGTGAAGTTGTCGCTCTGCACCACCTCGGCGATGTGGCCAGCGAGGCGCAGGTCGAGACCGACCGGGCGGGCCGGAGTGACGAGGAACCCAAGCGTGTGAGGCTCATCTTCGAGACCGATCGACAGCTCGGCATCGGCACCGAACCGACAGACGACGAGTTCGGGCTGCTCGAGATCCTTGACCGTCTTGATCGACAGGTAGACACCGTCGCCAATCGGTTGGAAGGCCCATTCGTCACCAAAGCTGGCGGCGATCTCTTCGCCAGCGTCGAAGCGGTCGGTCGCAATCTGGGTGATGAGGTCGGTGAGGCGCCCTTTGCCGTAGCTGCCATCGTGCACGTCTTCAACAACCGACCGCGCGATCAGCGCTTCGTAGCTGAGGTTCTCCGACTGGGTCCGGTCGTGGATGATCGTCATCAGCTCACGTTCCAAGCCGACGTATCGCTGCTCGCCCAACCGCTGGTGCACGTGGAAGATGGCGCCTCGACGTTCGAGATTGCCCGCCGCATAGAACCGATACCAGGCCACACAACCAATCAGCAGCGCAGCGGTGAAGAGAATCGCCAGCGCACCCATCTGGTTGATGAGCCACAACGCAATCATGACTCCGGCGATCTGCAGCCATGGGTAGAAGGGCGCACGGAACCCGGGCTTGTAGCTGTCGATGCGGCTCTCTCGCATCACGATCACGGCGACGCAGATGAGCCCGAACAACACGAGCTGAAACGCCGATGCCAGCTTTGCGACGGCCTCGACGTCGAACACGACCAGCACCACGATCATCGCCAAAACGGTCATCACGATCGACTTGGCGGGGGTGCCGTGGCGGCCCAGGTCGGCGAGGTTGCCGGGAATCAGCTTGTCCTTCGCCATGGCGTAGGGGTAGCGAGAGGCCGACATGATCCCGGCATTGCCGGTCGATGCAAACGCC
>CALEWY010000027.1 GCA_937925335.1 uncultured Acidimicrobiales bacterium | reverse complement strand
AGCACCGTGTCCATGTCGACAAATCGGGCGCCCGGAAGGTGGCCGTCGAGATAGGCGGCCCAGTTGTCTCGGCCATCGAGGTAGTACCGAACGTCACAGACGATGACGACGCTGTAGTTGGAGTTGAGCCAATCCACGTCGACGATCGGCGGGAGGTTGAGATCAGCCACGGAGATACCGATCCGTCATGGTGTCGAGGGTTGCGTAGAACTGTTCGACACAACCGCTGATCACATCACCGACGGGTTCGATCGATTCGATGCGGCCCTGTACCTGGCCGGTGAGTGCGATCGCGGCGTTCATGTCGCCGCCGAAGTAGAGCGCCTGGGCGTCGCCGAACTGTCCGAAGACGTTGTCCTCGCTGAACTGCAGGTCGAGACTGCGCTCGGTCTTGAGGGCACGCAGTGCGGGGGAGTGACGCTGGTTGAGCATCACCGTTCCCGTTTCGGCTCCTTCGACGATGGCGTTCTTCCAGTTGTCATGCACGGGACTTTCTGCAGCGGACACCATGCGGGTGCCCATCTGGATGCCCTCGGCGCCGAGCGCAAAGGCGGCAGCCATCGTGGATCCGTCGAGCATCCCGCCCGCCGCGACGATCGGCACGTCGACCTTCGATCGAATGAGCGGCAAAAGCACCATGGACGCAACGGGGTCGGGGTTCTTGAAACCGCCACCCTCGCCGCCCTCGACCACGAGGCCGTCGACGCCAGCTTCGACGGCCTTCAAGGCGCCCTTGAGGGTTGGCACCACGTGGAACACGGTGAGCCCTGCCTCTTTGAGCTGCGCGGTGTAGGCCATTGGGTTGCCGGCGGAGGTGGTGACGAACCGGACACCCTGGTCGATCACGAACTGCACGATTCCCGGATCCCGAACGAACGCCTGAGCGATGTTGACGCCAAATGGCTTGTCGGTGAGATCGGCCATCTTCTCGATCTCGGCGCGAATGTTGTCGAGCTCACCGGAGGAGGTTTCGATGATGCCGAGGCCGCCAGCGTTGGAGACCGCTGAGGCGAGTTGGCTTCGAGCGATCCACCCCATCGGCGCTTGAATGATCGGGTAGTCGACCCCCAACATCCGTGTGAGTCGATTGTCGAGTGGGGCTGGTGCGGAGTCGGTCACGGCACGACGGTAGTTGGAGTCCGAACGACAGGCCGAAGTAGCGTCGGCAGCCATGAAGCTCTCCACCACGATCGGGTTCGACGGCGACCCGAAACGCCTCGCCCAACACGCTCGCGATCTTGAATCGGCTGGTATCGATCTGCTCTGGGGCGGGGAGATCTACGGGTTCGATCTCGTGTCCACGCTCGCCTACCTCGCTGGTCAGACCGAGCGAGTGCAGCTCATGACGGGCATCTTGCCCGTCTACTCACGAAGCCCCGCGCTGATCGCTCAGACCGCCGCCACGATCGACGCACTCTCAGACGGTCGCTTCATCCTCGGGCTCGGCACGTCGGGGCCACAGGTGATCGAGGGGTGGCATGGTTATGCGTTCGACAAGCCAATGGCTCGAACCCGCGACACGATCGAGATCTGTCGCAAGGTGTGGAGCGGTGATCGTGTCACCCATGAAGGCAAGGCGTTCTCTCTGCCGCTCCCTGAGGGAGAAGGCACCGGGCTTGGAAAGCCTCTGAAGCTCGCCGCCAAGCCACTGCGTTCCGACATCCCGATCGCTGTCGCATCGATCGGCCCGAAGAACGTCGAACTCACCGCCGAACTGGCAAACATGTGGCAGCCGATCCACTTCGTGCCCGATCGCTTCGAGCAGGTGTGGGGCGACTCACTCGAGGCGGGCAAGGCGAAACGATCCGACGATCTCCCGCCGCTCAACATCATCGCCGGAGGCCCCGTCGCGTTCGGCAACGGCCCCGACGTGGCTGAGGCTCGCGAATCGGCCAGAGCGCACATTGCGTTCTACGTCGGAGGCATGGGAGCCAAGTCGAAGAACTTCTACAACGACCTCTTCAAGCGGTACGGCTGGGAAGAGGAAGCGGAGAAGATCCAGGATTTGTTCCTCTCCGGCCAGCGCGCCGAAGCAACCGCCGCGGTGCCTGACGAATACCTCGACCTCTCCATGCTCTGTGGCGATGAGGGCTACGTGCGGGAACGCATCCAGGTCTATGCCGACGTCGGCGTGACCCACCTCAACATCGATCCTCGCGGCGATCGTTCGCTCGAGGTGATCGAAAAGATCCGAGCCTGGATCGACTAAGCCTCGGGGACTCCGAGCACACCGGCGAGGTGTTCAAGTTCGACGACACCGTCATTGCCCGGCATCGCGGCTAGATATCGGGCGGCGTCGTAGGGGTCGAGCTGCCAGGTTTCGACGATGCCTTCGCCGATCACCTTGAGGTAGGAGTCGTGGGCGGCACTCAGCTGCTCGGGCCGGCGGGGCGAGGTGATGGTGAGCACTGGGTCACCCTCGATCATCGTGAGCAGTTCAACGCGGCCGTAGCGCTGCGGAATGAGTGTGATCGAACCGGAGTCGTTGAGCGCAGCAAGGTCGATCGGGATGACTTCATCGAGCCCGTTCTCCTGGCGAAAGACATCCTCGAACTGGCCGAGGGTGATTCGCCATGCTCGGCCGAGGGTCGGGATATCGGCGTCGGTGTCGGCATCGAGGAACGCAACGCCGCCACCACCCCAGGTTTTGGCCGACCCCGCAAAGACGAGCTCTCGATCGATTTCACACGGGCCGTTGCCCGTCGGTGGAGCAGGATCACGAGCGCCGTCTTGCACCCGCCCGTCGGGTGAATGGGGGACGGGGCCACCCTCGAGATACACGCGGAAACGTTCGCTGGAGAGATTCGACCCGTACGCGGCGTACCAAACGGGCTGATCGAGATTGCTCATCTCGCCAGTATGAGGCACAGCCATCCGTCAGCCGTGTCTTCTTCGATCACACGGAGGAGCGAGAACAGATCGAGCAGTTCGTCTCGCTGCTCGATCAAGCTGCCGCTGAGGATCAAACGGGCGTGGGGCCCGTCGTTCATTCGGGCGAGGATGTCGGATCGCAGCGGCCGAATCTCGGCCAACAAGATGTTGGCCACCACAAGATCAAAGGAGCCGCCGACCTCGTCGAGCGTCATGGTTGTGAAGCCACACGCTAGATCGTTCGCTGCTGCGTTTCGGTTGGCGATCGCCACGGCTTCGGCATCGATGTCGACCCCGAGCACGCTCGATGCTCCGAGCGCTGCAGCTGCGAGGCCGAGCACACCCGTTCCACAGCCGACGTCGAGAACCGAGCCGTTGGTTTGCTGCTTCTCGATCGCACGAAGAATCAGGCTGGTCGTTGGGTGTTCGCCGTGGCCGAAAGCGGTTCCGACTTCGAGCGTGAGTTCGATCGGCGCTGAGTCGTCCTGGCGCGCACCGTCCCGCCGAATGAAGACGGTCGACGCTTCGGTCTGGGCCCACACGCTCGTATCAACTGGCTCGACGTTTCCTGAGAATCGCTGCGCTGCCGCGTCGGCCGCTGCTTCCTCTTCGAATCCTGCGAGCAACACTTCGCCATCTGGCGAATCGATCTGGGCAACCCCGTTGGTGCCTGCATCCCACAGCTCGCTCGACAGCAGGTCTGCATCCTGGTCGCCCAACGAGATGCGCACAATCCAACTCACGAGCGTGAACCTATACGATCCGCTGATGGCAGAGCTGCCCTTCCAACCCGTGGTGATCAACGTGACAGGGGTGGGCAGCGTGCTGACATCGCCCGACTCTGCACGGCTCCTCGTATCGGCATCCGGAACCGGCAAGAAGGCGGCAACGGCCGTCAAGGCGTCAGCCACCACGGCTCGCAAGGTGTTGAAGGCGATCGATGGACTTGCTGGGGTGGCTGAGGACACACATGGGATCGGCCATGCGTCTGTTCACGAACGCACCACCTGGGATGGGGAGCGCGAGGTGTCGCAAGGCTGGGAGGCCAACCACTCGATCACCATCACCGTCGATCAGGTGAAGCGAGCGTTCGATGTGATGAGCACGCTTGCCGACATCGACAAGGTCTCGGTTACCGGGCCCCACTTCGACGTCGCCGCATCGAACCCGGCTCACGACCAAGCTCGTCAACTCGCCGTGAGCGATGCGAGGGCAAAGGCTGCAAGCTATGCCTCGGCGGCCGGTCTGTTCCTCGGACGACTCGTTTCGATGAGCGACGGCCACGCGCCGATGATCGGCGGCCAGGAGCGAACGATGTCGTTGCAGTCTCTGCCTGTCGCCGAACAAGGCCTGAGCGCGTCGGTGCACCTGGTGTTCGAAGCGGCTGGTGCTTCGTGAACGAATCGACAACTGAGCAAACGAATGAGGCGGCGACCGGCATGACGAGCGACAGCACGAGTGAACTGCGCGCGGCGATCGACATCGGCACGAACTCGATGCATCTCGTCGTGGCGCGAACCGACCCGGACGGCGGGTTCGACGTGCTGACGACCGAGAAGGAGATGGTCCGCCTTGGAAGTGGAGGGGGCGAGATGAAAGAGCTCGCCCCGGACGCCATCGATCGGGGGATAGCCGCGCTCGAGCGGATGAAGCAGGTCGCCGGCAGCTTCGGTGATGTCGACCTCGTCGCCGTCGCCACAAGCGCGGTGCGCGAGGCCACAAACAAAGACGTGTTTCTCGATCGGGCACGCGAAGAAGTGGGTATCGAAGTCGAGGTGATCTCGGGCTTCGAAGAAGCCCGCTTGATCCACCTCGGTGTGCTGGCCGCCCTCCCCGTCTTCGACAAACGAGTGCTGCTCGTCGACATCGGTGGCGGCTCGACCGAGTTTCTGATCGGTGACGGCGAGCAGGTGGTCGAGGCCCGAAGCATGAAGCTCGGCGCCATCCGACTGACCGAACGCTTCTTCCCCGAGCGGGAAACCACACCGGAAGCGGTTGAAGAATGCCGCAACTATGTGCGTGCGGCGCTCGCCCCGGTTGCATACGAACTTGGTGGCCACCGGCCTGAAGTTTCGATCGGCAGCTCTGGCACGATCTCAACGATCGCCACCATGGCAGCGGAGCTTCGAGGTGAATCACTTCGCCAAATGAACGGCGTTCGGTTCACGGCGGACGAACTCGAGGCCGTGGTCGATCTCGTTTTGAAGACTGCTCCGAGCGAACGCAAACGACTGCGCGGTCTCGACCTCAAACGAGCTGACATCATCGCGGCTGGCGGACTGCTGCTGAGCGAGATCTTCCGAGCGTTCGACGTCTCCGAAATGACGATCTCGGAGTTCGCGCTTCGAGAGGGTGCGCTGCTGGATCGCGTTGGAGCGTCGGCGACCGCATCGGGGTCACGAGTGGCCAACCTTCGCCGAGCGAACGTCCGACGGCTTGCGAAACAGCTCGACCCCGATCCTGAGCACGCGGACCACACGGCGATGTTGGCGACGATGCTCTTCGATCGCACGGCCGACCTGCACGGCCTTGGTCCGGAAGATCGAGAGCTACTCGAAGCGGCATCGATCGTGCACAACGTTGGGCTCTTCATCAGCCACTCGAGCCACCACAAGCACAGCTATTACGTCGTGCGGAACTCCGAACAGCTCACGGGTTTCACCGAGCATGAGATCGAGATCATGGCGCTGGTTGCTCGGTATCACCGCAAGAGTCATCCGTCGTCGAAACACGCCGAGTTCATGGCGATCCGCGACGACGACAAGCAGCTCGTTCGAGTCCTCGCCGGGCTCCTGCGGATCGCGATCGGACTCGATCGTGGACACCGCCAGATGGTGCAATCGCTGCGGGTGTTCAGCTCTGACGGTGTGCTCACGATCGAACCCGTTGCCGCCGATGCTTCCGCTGATCTCGACCTGCAGATCTATGCGGCAACCGAACGCTCCCGACTGCTTGCATCCGCACTCGACGTCGACGTCGTCGTGCAGGAACGGCAGGTGATCGAGTCGGATCACTTCTCGTCCTAACCGGAGTCGCCGATCGCCCAGGCTTGACGGTCTGGCTGGCGGGTGGTGTCATCGCCCGATGACCGTGATGGATGACCTGCTCGCCGCCCGAAAGACATCCGGGGCCATCATCTTGATGACGTATCGAGGCGATTGGTGACCATATTGCTGCGCCCAGCTCGTGCGGCTGGCTACGGCAATGGATCGAATCAACGGTGCTGGCGGTGAAGTCATCGCCATCTCGGTCAACGAAGAAGAGCGCCAGGCCGGCATGATCGAACGCTGGGGGCTGTCATCGATGCAGCTCATCAGCGATCCAGGCGGCGAGAAGTTTCTCGTGCCGATGGAGTTGTTCAATCCGGACGAGCGCGGCGGCATCGCGTTGCCGGGAATGCTCGTCATCAGCCCTGAGGGTGAAGAGGTCTATCGCTACAAGGGACGTGATTTCGCCGATCGAACGACTGATGACGAGGTGCTCGAAGCCCTCGAAGGACTCGGACTCGACGCCGTGTCACCCGAACCGAGCTCGCCGAGCATGTCGGTCAGCGATGACCTGCGTGGATTCTTCCGAGCAAGCGACTACGGCACGTACTTCCGTGGCAATAGGTTCGGAGCGCTTGCGATCCGTGGACGGCTCCCCAACAAGGAGACCGCAGCCATCGCGGGCGAGCACGCCAAGATGTGCGAGGCCAGCCTCGAAGCCTGGGACGCCCATCGCGCAACCTTCGCTGACTAGTTCAGCGGAGCACGCTTAGACGTGGCGTGAGAAGAACTCGTGAACGAGCTCGAAGCGGTCCACCCGGTGTTGGGGTGAACCGTTTCGGGTGAGTTCGTGGTTTTCACCAGGCACGCGAGCGAACGTGACGTCGACCCCGTTGCGCCGGTAGGCCACGAAGAGTTGCTCGGCCTGTTCGATCGGGCATCGCCAATCCTCTTCGGAGTGCACGATCAGCGTGGGGGTCGAGACGTTCGGCGCATACGTCAGCGGGGACATGTGTCGAAGCTTCTCGACGTCACTTTCGACCGACGCGTCCAACAGCATCGGGCCAAACCACGGGCCGATGTCGCTCGTTCCAGCGAACGACTCCCAGTTGGTCACAGCTCGTTCGACCAGCGCAGCCTTGTAGCGATCGGTGTGGCCGATCATCCACGAGGTCATGAAGCCGCCGTAGCTACCGCCGCCGAGTCCAATGCGTTCGGAATCCACCTCGGGGAGCGATGCGAGATGGTCGGTGATCGCCGTGACGTCTTCGGCGTCGATCGTGCCGAGTCTGCCGCGCAGTGTTGCCGCCCACTCCTCGCCGTAGCCGTCCGAACCTCGGGGGTTGCCGCCGATCACCGTGTAGCCGGCCGCGGCTGCCAGCTGGAACTCGTCAAAGAAGGCCAAGCCGTAGGCGAACATCGGACCACCGTGCACGTAGACGAGACCGGGCCCCGCTGCGCCGCCATTCGTGAGGTTGGGAGCTGATGCCGGTGGACGAACCACAAAGGCTTCGACCTCGGCACCGTCCGTCGACGGGATCTGCACGATCTCGGGTTCGACGAGATCGAGCGTGGCCAGCAACTCGTCATTGAACGAACGAATCACGCGAGATCCGGTGCTGGTGAACTCCCACAGTTCGGCGGGCCGGGTCGGTGTGCTGACCGCGGCCAGAATCGTTGAGCCGTCGCCGCTGGTGTCGAACGAGCCGATCACTCCGGAGGTCTCAGCGACTATGGAGCAGGCGCCATCGACTGCGGCGTCGGCGGATACATCGAGTTCATACCGATCGACGGTGACGGTGCCGCGGCGCACGCCGGGCATGAGCAGTGAGCCGCCGATGTCGACCATGCGGCCCCCATCACCGACGAGTGAGGCTGCGCTCACGTCGGCGTCTCCAATACGAACCGGAGCGGCCGCACCTGTGGGGTCGAGACGGTGAGGATGCTGGAGGGTGACGGTGCCGGCCCGGGTTGAGCCAACGGCGATCGGCACCGACCTGTCGGCGATCGGCACCGACCCATCGGCTGAGGCCGCCCAGCCCACCATCGCCCATCGTCCGCCCGCTTGGGTCAGGACCTGTTCGCCTGATTCGCTTGCTGCGGACTCGGCAAGGGAGATGTGCACGACCACGTTTTCGCCGGTGAGGTCGCCATCGGCTGTGACCGACGTGGTGGAGAGGAGCGACGAACCATCGGGGGACACGGCGAGGCCGGCGTAGTTTCGCTCGGCGTTGGTCAGCCGTGTGGTCGTGCCTGAGCTGATCGAGGTCGTCCAGATCTGGCCGGGCCGATCATGCGTCCAACCTTTGCCGTTGAATCGGTAGTCGGTCGTCTTGAACACGCGGATGCGTTTCGCGAGTTCTTCAGACTCGATGCCGTCTTGATCGCTGGGCCGGGCCGCACCGGCGATCACCAGTCGGTCGTTGTCGACCCATTCGACTGCCGTTGCGCCGTCTTGGCCGAAGCCTTCGATCTCGGAGACCGCTCCCGTTTCGATCTCGACGACGACGGGTGTCGGGGGAGTCTTCGGCTCGGAACGCAGAAGGGCAAGACGGCTGCCGTCGGGCGAAAAGCGAGGCCGGAGCTCGTTGTGCCCGTCGAGTAGGAGCCGGTGTGAATCGCCGGCGATGTCGTAGATCCAGACTTGGCTGCGGTTCTCGTCCGAGGCTTGATCAGGCCATGCGACCGTGTAGGCCGCGCTGGTTCCGGCGGGGTGGACGACCACCGCTGACACGGCCTGCAGGCCGTAAAGATCGGTTGGCTCCATGGGGCGACGAGTCATGCCGCCAGTATCACCCGCTTCGCCAGGGACGCCTCAGCCAGAGAAGACCGGTAGGCGGACATCTCAGTGCGATTCTCCTCCTTCGTCGTCGAAGTACCGCGCTGAGTTGTTGGGCGATCAGTCGTCCGGGCTCGTTCCTTGGCCGACCGACTCGTCTCCTAACGGCTGAGGACAAGTTCGAAGGTTTGTCCGCCCCAGCCGCTCACCTGATCTCGGCCTTGGATGGTGACGACGTCGACATCGTCGGGGATCTCGATGCCGGACTCACTACGAGTAAAGGGCTGCTCGCCGGCGTGATCGTGGGTGAGGAATCGTTCGCCGTAGGCGGTGCCGTCGGGGCCGATGACCTGCCACGCATCGGCATAACGCTCGGGGGAGTCATAGGGCGAACTCAACGTTGCGCTGATCGTCCACGTGCCATCACCATCGAGTTCGGCCGTCGCATTGATGACATCGGGGAACAGTTCTTCGGCGTCACCAGCAGGAGCTGCGTCGTCGGCTTCCTGCGCAGCCTCAGCCGACCCTGTCTCGTCGGTCGGCTGGGTCGAGTCGGTGGTCGTCTCTTCAGAGGATTCAGCAACAGCGCTTGTCTCACCGCTGTTGGATTCGGTCGCAGCCTGGGTGGTGGGCTCACTGGAGCAGCTGGCGAGGAGGGCAAAGCAGGCGATGCTGAGGGCGATCAGGCGATGGCGCATCACATCAGTATTCAGGGAAACAGCTCATGATGTCGGTCAGCCATTGGCGACGTTCGAGAGCGAAGTCGTCAGAGGTCTTGCCGAGCCGAACGACCACAAGATCTCGCGCTGGGCACACCAGGATGTACTGCCCCTCATAGCCGTGGCAGCCAAAGGCGCCGGTCTGGTCGTCCCACAACCACCACTGGTTGCCGTACCAAAAGTTCTGATCGTTGAGGCCGGTCAGCTCGTCGGGGAGCGGAGTGCGAGCCTTGTCGACCCAACCCTCGGGCAGAACTCGATCGCCGTCCCAAACACCATCTCGCAGGTAGAGATAACCAAAGCGGGCGAAGTCGCGAGCGTTGCAGTAGAGAAACGACGAACCGACAAACGTCCCGGCATCGTCGAACCGAGGTTCGGCGCTCGCCATGTGGAGCGGATCGAAGAGGCGCATGTGCATGAACTCGCGAACGGCTTCGGCTCGCTCATCCCCGCTTGTTCCTGGCGCGATCACGTCGCCACAGATCGATGCGAGCACGTTGGTCGTGCCGCTCGAGTAGTTGAAGACCGTGCCCGGTTCGTGATCGAGCGGCAGCTGCTTTGTGTAACCAGCCGTGTCGCCTTTCCCCGCTCCGAACAACATCTCGATCACATCGGAGACGGAGTCATCGACGTAGTCCTCGGTGAAGCGCAGCCCACTCGTCATCGACAGCAGGTGTTCGATGGTGATGGAACTGCGCTCGTCGTCGGCCCATTCTGCGACGGGTGCGGGCTGATCGATGGCCAAGAGACCGTCCGAGATCAGCAGACCGATCATCGCTTGGGTCACGCTCTTCGCCATCGACCACGAGATCAACGATTCGTCGACGCTGGCGGTCGTGCCGTAGCGCTCGGCGACCACATGGCCGCCCTGAATCACCACGGTGGCCAAGGACAGATGCATCGGTGAGCCGCTGTCGGGATCGAACGCCGTGTCGAGCAGTTCGTTGAGGCGAGCGGTGTCGACGCCTTCGCCCGGCTCTTGGGTCTGCCAATCACCCGTCGGCCACGCGACACCGTCGGGTTGTGGGCGAAGAGGATCGAGGCGAGTTGGGCGACTGATCACGGGTCAGACCGTAAAGTCGACCGTTCGGCGCGTCACATCGACCGCGTCGAGCCTGACCGAAACCTGTTGAGCGAGCTCGAGGCCGGACGGGTCAACGTTGGCAACGACGGCCGGCTCTGCGATCTGAATCACGGCCCGATCTCGTTTGGTATCGAGGTCGACGACGAAACCATCGAAGCGCGCGCCGACCGACTTCTCGAGCACCAAGGCTTCACTGAAGTTGACCATCGCTCGCTCGAGAGCGGACTCCTTCGACTTCGCCCGGCCCATGTGTGATGGCAGATCTTCGAGTGCTTCAACCGCCCACGCCGGTGGTTCTTCTCCGGCGTAGAGAGCGAGAAGGATTTCGTTGGCGAACCGGTCGACCAAGCGTCGAAGTGGCGCCGTGACGTGGCCATAGATCGACGCGATCGCGCCGTGCTCCGGGTGTTCTGGCTGCTCGCCTGAGAATCCCAGGTAGCCGGCGCCACGAAAGGATCGAGCGGCCTGCAACAAGAATGCGTTGCGGGCCGGTGTGTCAGGGCTGACCGTTCGCACCATCTCGGCATATGCGAGGTGGTCTGGCCAGTCGACGTTGAGCGCCTTCGCCTGTCGACGGAGGCGACGCAGATCCTGCTTCCGGGTTGGCGGGAGAGTGCGCAAGATACCGACTTTTGCGTCGAACATCGCGTTGCCAGCGACGATGCCGGTCAGCAACGAGATCTGTGCGTTCCAGCCCTCGACGGGCACGGAAGTGTCGTAGGCGAGCGAGTAGGTGCCGTTCGTTTCGACAACCTCTTGTGCCGGGAGGTTCAGGCTGACCCCGCCTCGTTCTACTTCGCGCTCCTGGCGCAACATGCCAATGGTCTTGAGAAGCCCGAGTGCCGGATCGTCTGCGTCGATGCGTCGTTGCGCCTCGACGTAGGGGATGGCTTCTCGAATCAGCACGGTCGCTCGTTCGAGTCGAGCGTCGATCGGCATACCGGATTCGTCGAGGTCGATCGTCCAGACGAGTGACGGCTTCTCGGTGCCGGCCAAGAGGCTCGCTCGATCCTCGCTGATGATCGGCGGGTGGAGCGGTGTGCGCATGTCCGGGCTGTAGAGCGTCGTGCCTCGGCCGCGCGCTTCGAGATCGATCACACCGCCTGGTTCGAGAAATGCGCCGACGTCGGCGATGGCGTAGAACACACGGAACCCGTCGCCGCGGCGTTCGGCTGCGAAGGCTTGGTCGAGGTCGGTCGCTCCGGGCGGGTCGATCGCAATGAACTCGATCCCGCGAAGGTCGATTCGATCGGCTGGCGCGGCATGGGCGTTGGCGGCAGCTTCAAGCACCTCCGGCGGGAACGACGGAGGAACATCGAGCTCGGTGCGAATCGCATCGAACCCTTGTTCGAAGGCATGTGGGGCACGAAGTCTGAGGCGAGGCATTGTGGAGCAACCTACTTCGCCACCGAATCAGTCCGGCGATTCTTGGCTTAGCCAGCGAGCGAGACCTGAATCCGTTGGAGCACCAGCTGAAACGCCTTGAGGTCGAGGTCGCTCAAATGATCGAAGAGGATCGACTTCACGTCGGCCGCGTGAAGTGGTGTCGCCTCTACGAGGAGTGCAACACCGTCGTCGGTTAACGAGGCGAAGGTGCCTCGACCGTCGTTTTGGTCTTCGACTCGTTCAACAACGCCACGTTTGCTGAGCTGATCGATTCGGTAGGTCAAGCGTGATCGCGACACGAGCACTCGCGATGCGAGGTCGCTCATCCTCAGCCGGTGACCATCCGCCTCGGCCAGCATCGTCAAAATCTCGTAGTCCGTAAGCGCAAGACTGTGGCGGCGCCGCAACCGCTGGTCGAGGACGTCGACCATCCTCGTGTTCACATCGAGAAAAGAGCGCCAAACCTTCAATTGCTCTTCGTCGAGCCCGTCACCCATACCCCGGATACTAGGGGGTCACCTCGCTTGACACCTCGGGCACCACGTCGTCGTTCGAGCGTCGATTTGGGCCGAACGCAACGGTTCGTCACATCGCAGACAAGGCTGACCGCCTCGCCCATAGGCGAGCAGTTCATGCTGGTTTCCACCGCTGGCGCCCTCCGCGTTTCGGTAGTCGCGGAGCGTTGTTCCTCCGAGATCAATGCCTTGCTGCAGCACAGAGCGCAGTGCATCGAGCAATCGCGCCGCACGTTCTTTGCCGAGCCGGGTGCTCTTCGGATTGATCTCTGAGAGCCAAAGTGCTTCGTCGGCGTAGATGTTTCCAACCCCGGCGATCGGTCGTTGGGACAGGAGATGGGTCTTCAACGCCCTCTTACTTTTTCCCAATAACTCCCAAAATCGGTGTGGTGTGAGCTCGGGATCCCACGGTTCTGGACCTGCGGCAGCGAGTGTCGGGATCGATGAGTAGTCGCCCGCGGGCACAACTCGAAGGCGGCCAAAGCGACGAACATCGGCGAATTCGAGGACTTCGGGCGCCCCATCGGCATGGGTGAGCCGCCACCAAGCTCGAAGGTAGGGGTCGGAGTCGTCGGGCTCACCCGACCGGAAGCGGAGTTGGCCGGTCATGCCGAGATGGACGACGAGCTCTCGCCCATCATCGAGTGGCAACAGGAGGTATTTGCCGCGTCGGCCTGCCATCGTGAAGCGCGCACCTGTGGCCTCGGTCGCTGGCGTGAACTTTGCCGACGGGTGTGATCCCGCCTCGAGCACGAGCGCCCCATCGAGCCTGGGCGCGATCTGCCGGCGGATCGTTTCAACTTCGGGGAGCTCGGGCATGGTCGCCTGCACGCTAGTGGGCCACATGAACCACACCAGCCGGAACCTCCGCTCATTCAGGTCCTGAGCCGGGCGGGGATGATGAGTACGTGGAGAATGCAAGAAGTGCGATGACGAGATTTTTCGTGGCAGGCGCAGCATGTGTGGCGCTGACCGCCTGTGGTTCCTTGCAAGAGGGCGAGTTCGTGATCGCGAGTGGAGCGCTCCCGGACCAAACGGTTTCGGTTCCCGAATACACCGACGGCACGCCCGATGGCGGTCTGGACGATGCCGGTCTGGACGATGCACCGAGCTCTGACGGGTCAACCACGACAGCCGTCCCAACGACGGCCGCTCCAGCCACCGCAGCTCCCACGACGGCAGCCCCAACGACCGCGGCTCCAACGACGGCAACCCCGACAACAGTCCCAACAACCGCGGCTCCCACGACGGCAGCCCCCACAACAGCCCCCACGACCGCAGCTCCAAGCACGACGGCGGCCGCTGAGGTCAGCGCATCACCCTCTGCCGCTGACGACACCGGTGATGGCGAGGTTGCGGTCGCAGGCATCGCTCAGACCCAAGATGACGACGAGGATCAAGGCGTTCAAGAGTTGCCCCGTACGGGTACGAACGAGGTCATGGTCTTGATCGCCATCGGCTGCGCCATGATCGTCGGCGGTCGTTCGATGATCGACCTCATGAACTCGATGGCCCGCGCTATCCAGCGTTCACGCCCAGCCGCCGAAGCGCCGCCTCGTTAGTCGTTTGCCGGATTCGGATCGAAAGATCCGGCGCCCAGCTTCGATTGCTAGAAGGCTGCGTGGACTTGCCGGGCAACCGCCCGGCCCGACGCGATGGCTCCATTGATCGACGCGTCGCGTCGGTGATCACCAGCGAGCCAGACGCCGTCGTCGGTCTGGAGTGATGCCCGAGCATCGTGACCGGGCAGCTGCTTTGGTTGCGCCTTCTCGATGCGGTCGACGCGGAGCTCGGTCCAGTCGTCAACCTCGGTGCCAAACCACTCGCTGAGCTGGGCGCGCATCGCCGCCGGAGCACCGTCGTCCAAGGTCGGAGACGACGCCACCATCAGTGCTTTGCCGCTCGGGGCGTAGGCCGAACTGACGTTGCTCATCACGACGAACGAGTTGATCGGAGCGGTTCCGTCGCCGTTGAGGACGAGTACGGGTTCGTCGATGGGCGCTTTGTCGGCGCCGAACCACACACTCGTGACGCTGTTCCAACCCGGATCGGCCACATCGGTGAGTTGTGCGGCAGAGGAGACGTCGGTTGCGACAATCACTGCGTCCGCCTCAACCACCGAACCATCGGCGAGTGTGACCGAGGTTGGAGTGACGGCACTGACAGGGCTGTTCAGGTGCAGAACACCATCGCTCAGTCGGGCGGCGAGCTGGTCGGAGATGGCGCCCATTCCTTGAGCGGGCACCACCGCGTCGCCGGCGCCAAGCATGCGGAACACGAACTCGACAACCTGGCTGGATCCGTTGAGTTCTGGATCGAGTGTGATGCCGGCGAACAGTGGGCGAAGGAACCGCTCAACCATCGATGAGCTGAAGCCGGCCTTCTCGAAGCGGCTCGCTGCGGTCGTGCCGACGCCGCGCCAAAGGGACTCGACCGGGCCTCGGCTCACCGAGAGTCGAAGCGCCAAAATCTTCGCCTTGTCGATCGGCGATCCGATTGGCGCACGGAGGGTTGAAAGCAGCTGCGACGGTTCGCGGATTGGATCGCCAAGCTGGTGGAACTCGCCGTCGACTCGCACGTGTGCACCGGCGGTGAACGGCTTGAGATCGAGCGCTCCGTAGTCGAGAAGCTCCTGCGCTTCGGGGTAGGCCTCGAGGAGGATCTGAAAGCCCCGGTCGAGCCGGTAGCCATCGACGACGTCGGTGCGAACTCGACCACCCGCGCCATCCGATGCTTCGTGTAGCTCGACATCGTGGCCAGCGGCCTCGAGGTCGATCGCGGCGGCGAGGCCGGCGAGTCCTGCTCCAATGATCACGACATGCACGGAGATAGTTCTATCCGCGAATGGATCGTCTACCAGAGGCCGAGCTGTTCGGAATCGACCTCAGGCTCTGGCAGCGGTTCAAGGTCATCCACGAGTTCTGCGACCAGCGCCCACATTCGTCGAGCGAGTTCCGGAGCCTCGGCGTTGTCGGGTGTGTGCGTGAACACGTGCGGAGTCGCACCTGCCTGCACCCACTCGGCGATCTTGGGCACCCACGGTGCCCACTCTTCGATATTGCGATCGCTGTCCCGTTGCCCGATCAGCCGAACGATTGGTTGGGATCCTGTAGCGACCGGCCGCACCGGCAACCTTGGCTTGCGCTCCCACGCCTCGATCTCTTCCCGCGTCACTGGCGGAGCCGTCAACATCGCTCGACTATCGAGCGTGACCCGATCGACCCCACGTGACACCAAGAGTTCGTTGAGCGGCATCTCGCTCGACCCGCCAGCGAAGAAGTCGAGGTGACGGACCTCGACGGCCCAGTCGAAACCCGATGGAAGGTGATCGAGCGTGTCTGCCAAGACGGCGAGGTCATCCGGCCCGAACGACGCTGGCAGCTGAATCTGAATCGGGCCAAGGCGATCGTGGATGGGGCTCAACGCGTCGATGAACTCATCGAGCGGTTCGGCAATGTTCCGGAGGCGCCGTTCATGGGTGATGTGCTGAGGAACCTTGAAGCAGAAACGAAAGTCAGGCGGCGCGAGTTCGCTCCACCGAGCGACCGACTCGGCTGGAGGAACGGCGTAGAACGACGTGTTGCCTTCGACAGTGGTGCACCACGTTGCGTAGGCCGCGAGCTCGTCACCGGCGGCGGTGGTCGACGGAAAGTACGGGCCTACCCAGGCGCGGTTCGCCCACATCGCACACCCAACTCGCAAGCGCCCTGCCACGGTCAGCACTTTAGGAGGTGGGCGGTGTAGCGATTGAGCTCGTGCAGCTGACGATCCTCGGACTCAGAACTCGACGAAGTCCCAGACGAGCGAACTCGATGGCGAGGTTGGATCGAGTCGTCCTCAACCGAATGAGCATGTGGCGAGCTGTGGTGCGAGAATTGCTGGCTATGGCATTGCGATCGAAACGCCCCGAGTTCCGGAACTGGGCCGGAAACCAGGTTTGTATGCCGGCCGACCGGCAATGGCCGTCGTCGACGAAGGAAGTTGCTGACCTGATCAGCAGCGCCCACGCTCAGGGTCAGCGAGTCAAAGTCGTCGGCGCTGGCCACTCGTTCACCGCTGCTGCGCTCACCGACGGTCTGTTGATGTCGTTCGATCGCATGGACCGAGTCGAGATGGTCGACAAGGAGAATCACCGGGTTCTCGTCCAAGCCGGGATCAAGCTCAGCGCGCTCAACGAGAAACTCGTCGAGGTTGGCCTCGCCATGCCGAACCTCGGCGACATTGCGTATCAGTCGGTGGCCGGAGCGATCGCCACGGCCACCCACGGCACAGGCCTGAAGCTCGGCAACCTCGCAACGGCGATTGTGGGCATGGAAATCGTCACCGGCACCGGTGAGACGATCTGGTGTGACGAGCTGCAAAACGCAGAGATCTTGCGTGTCGCCCGAGTTGGTGTCGGCGCTCTTGGGGCCGTCACGAAAGTGATGATCCAGTGCGTGCCAGCGTTCAACCTGCACGTTGCCGAAACGGTCGAACCGCTCGACGACCTGCTGGATGGCTTTGCTGAGAACGCGGAAGGAAACGATCACTTCGAGTTCTTCTGGATGCCGGGTGCCCGGCGAGCGCATGTGAAGCGAAACAATCGAACGCTCCGAGCGGCGAACCCTCCGGGGAAGCTCGATCACTTCGCCAACAAGATCGTTGGCGAGAACATCGCCTTCGACATGTTGAACCGAGTGAACCGGCGCCGCCCTGGCGCAGTCCGCAAGGTTGCGAAGTACCTGCCCGGTGGTGTCGAGGCTGACTTCGTTGGTCGAAGCGACCAAGTGTTTGCGTCACCTCGTCACGTGCGGTTCTACGAGATGGAATACGGCATCCCGATCGAGGCGCTTCCGGAAGCCTTCGGGCGCGTCCGTGAGTTCATCTCGACGCTCGGGATGCAGATCATGTTCCCGATCGAGTGCCGGGTCTCCGCTGCCGACGACATTCCGCTGTCGACCGCAAACGGTCGCACCTCAGCCTGGATTGCCGCCCACGTCTACAAGAACACATCGTACGACACCTACTTCAATGGCATCGAGAAGATCCTCGACGACTACGAGGGTCGACCGCACTGGGGCAAGCTCCACTTCCAAGATCACCGAACGCTCGAGAGCCGCTATCCCGAGTGGGACACGTTCGCTGAAACTCGGGCGAAGTTGGATCCAACTGGCACGTTCCGAAACGCCTATGTCGATCGAGTACTTGGCCCGATCTCGTAGGTTCGGGTGTTGCACGATCGCCAGACCCGCGACGGACGAGGAGTCTGGAGACAAGAATGCGTCGCTGGCCGAATCATCAATCCGGCTGACTCTTCAGAGAGATCAGGCCGGAAAAGCTGGCCCAAAAACGACAAAAGCCGCCGACCCGAAGGCCGGCGGCTCCTGTTCAGAACCAAATCAGATGGCTCGGACGTTCTGCGCTTCTTCGCCCTTGCGGCCGGGAGCGACGTCGAACTCGACCAGTTGACCTTCGTCGAGGGACTTGTAGCCCTCGCCGGCGATGTTGGAGTAGTGGACGAAGACATCATCGCCGCCGTCGCGGGAGATGAAGCCGAAGCCCTTTTCGCTGTTAAAGAATTTTACGGTGCCTTGCATTGTGATCACTTTCGCTGCGAATTCGCCAACGTGACGAGTCCTAGGACTCCAGCCTAGGGTCCGGCGCGGTCCGATCCTCCGCGGTAGGTCGTCTGGCACATCTACCGACCCTTTTCGAGACCGCTTCCATACAGGTCGAGCCTGGGTCCCCGCCTCGGCGCCGGTCCGCTGGATTTCGCAAGACGAATGACCCTCCAGCGGTGCCCTGCGTAGGGTTCGAGCAGTTCGAGCATCCGATCGTCGTTCGCTCGTTCCTCCTTCGCGAGCAGCCAGGCGACCGTGTTTGGGATGTGGAGATCGCCAACGGGAACCGCATCTGCATCACCCATGGAGGTGGCGGTGATCATCGCCGCGGTCCACGGACCGATGCCCCGAATCCGTTGCAGGCGAGCTTGTGCTTGTGCTGGCGTCCGGTCGGAAAGATCGCCGATTCGGCGAAGTTCGTTCGCCACCCGAATCAGAATCTCTGCTCGTTTGCGTTCGACGTTGAGTGGGTGAAAGTTGGCGTAGCCCATCTCGGCGACGGTCTCCGGCGGCGGGAGGATCCAGCCTGCCTTCGGGCCGGGCGCAGGGTCGCCATACTTGCGAGCGAGTGCTTTTCTGCTCTTCTTCGCGTGGAAGGTCTGCACCTTCTGACCGAACACGGCGCCGACGATGGCATCCCACGGACGGTCGGTCCTCGCCATCAAGAACGGCTTCTTGCGCCAGAGCCGTCCAAGCTCACCTTCGGGCTTGAAACCGGAGACGTCATCGTCGGCACCGAGCAGCTTCGGCGTTTGATCGAGCAACCATTCGGCGCCTGGACCCCATGCTTGCGCTTCGACCACCGTGTCAGCGATGCGGTTCATCGCAAGTGTGCCGAGACCGTCGGGCGTGCGGGTGCTCCACCACGATTCGGTCGGTCCAACGAGCACGGGGTTCTTCGCTCCCCGCACCGTTTCGATGAGATCGATCGTCCCAGGGAAGTCGACCTTGCGTGTGATCGGATCGGTCACGTCAGCTCCCGCAGCATCGTTCGACGCTACCTGCTGCCATTACCCTGCACCCGTCGATGGGGTTAGCGTCGCCGCATGAAGATTCGAGTGCCCGAGTGGTTTCAAGGGCCGACGGGCAGCGGCCAGGGTGGGTGGACGTCCGGCAAGGTCGTCGAACTTGTCGGCCAGCCGTCCACGGTGGCGATTCGAGCCCCGATCCCGCTCGAGACCGATCTGGACATCGTTGAACTCGACACCGTTGAACTCGACACCGTCGAAGGGGAACGCCGACACGCTGTGCTCGATCGTTCGGCCGACGAACCGGTCACGATTCTCGAGGTGACATCGTGGGACGAAGTCTTTCCAAAGACCGACGCAGTCGGTCTCGACCACGCGATCGCCGCCCAATCCAACTTTGGTTGGACGCTGGATGATCACCCGGTGCCGCACTGCTTCTCCTGCGGCTTACAGCCAGACAGCATGGGTGTCCACGTCGGTGTGATGCCGGACGGTCGCTACGCATCACCCTGGACACCACCGACGTGGGCCGAATCCGACTCCGATCTGCACGCCGCAACCTGGGCAGCGCTCGATTGCACAGCAGCCACGTTCGCCTGCACCGACGGCGGCGCCCGAACGGCGTTCACGGTGCAGCTGGCCGTCGAGATCATCGAGCCAATCGATCGTTCCGAGACGTACGCACTTGTGGCGTGGCCCGGGGATGGGGCGCCGGGTTGGGATGGCCGGAAGCGGACCGCTGCCTCGGCGGCGTTCGACTCGACCGGTCGTTGCGTCGCTCGGTCGACGTCGTTCTGGGTGTCGGTCGCTGACTCCTAGCGAAGCGAGCGCTAATCCCAGAGTGAAGCGAGGAGCGTGTCGACTTCGTCGGCCACGCCGACCTTGCCGTCGAGTTCGATGATCTGCTCGGGGTCTGGAGTGGCCGAGCTTGCTCCCTCATCGAACAGCTCACGAACCGGTTCAATGAAACGGCTCATCTGGGCGTAGACGTGGCGGTCGTCCTGGCCGAACCGATTGACGTGGAATCGAAGTGGAACGTTGACGGTGAGCTCATCCTTGGCCCGGGTCAGCGCCACATAGAGCAGGCGAAGTTCCTCCGCCATACCGGCCTTGTCTCCCAGCGCCATGTCGCTCGGCATGTTGCCGTCGTTTGCGTGCAGCACGTGGACGGCGGACCACTCGCCACCCTTCGCCGAGTGCACGGTGCTGAGGGTGAGCCAATCGTCGTCCAGGTGCGGTGGACCCGCCCGCTCGCTGGTCTTTCCGGGTGGGTCGAGCGTGAGCTCGGCCAAGAATCGCTGCCGACTCTGGTAGGCGGCGGCGGTGGCGCCGAGCTGGCCGATGTCGGCGAGCCGAGCAGCGGCGTTCTCGTATCGGTTCGGGAACACCATCTCGCAGAACGGACCGAGCCGTTCGACCTGGTCGGCGGGCGGGGGAGTGGCCGTTGAGTCGGGTCCTGTTCCGAGACAGTCGGCGAAGGCCGCTCGCAGCTCTTCGGCCTCTGCTGCTGCGGCGGGTGGCACCTTGCCGGTCGAGTCGATGAATCGAGCGAGCGCAAGCGGCGCTTTCTCCGGATCTTCCAGATCCAACTCGTCCGACAGGCGCCGGATCGTGGCCGGCCCAACACCTTCCATCATCGACAGTACGCGGTGCCATGCGAGGACGTCGGCGGGATTGTCGAGAATGCGCAGGAGGGAAAGAAGGTCTTTGACGTGCGCCGCCTCGAGATATTTGAGGCCTCCGTACTTCACGTAGGGAATGTCGCGTCGGGTCAGCTCGAGCTCGAGGCCATCGGAGTGGTGGCCGGCGCGGAACAGCACTGCCTGTTCGCGCAAGTCGATGCCCCGCTCGCGGGCATCGAGAATCGAATCAGCGACCGAGCTGCTCTGCGCACCCTCGTCGTGATGAGTCATGAGCCGAGGTTTTGTTCCCTCGGTCCGGGTTGACCACAGCTCCTTGCCGAAGTGGCTTGCCCCGCTCTGATCGGAACCCGCACGGTCCTCTTCGCTCGTGGTCGACGGGCCGTGATTGAGCACGGCGTTGGCAACCGCCAGGATCGGTTCGGTCGACCGATAGTTCTGCTCGAGCGTGACCACCGACGCGCCGGGAAAGTGCTCCGTGAACGCCCACATGTTTTCGACCGACGCCGATCGAAATCCGTAGATCGCCTGGGCGTCGTCGCCGACGGCGCAGACGGTTGCTCCCTCCGTGGGTCGTTCATGGCCACGGAGGCCTGGTGTTGTTGCTCCCTCCGGGGGCCGTTCGGAGGCGCCCGCCATACCGCGGATGATGTCGGACTGGATCGGGTTCGTGTCTTGGTATTCGTCGATCAAGATGTGATCGAACAGATCCCGCATCGCCGGCCCGGCGCCCGGTGCGGTGGTGAGCGCACGCCAGAACAGCAAGAGGTCGTCGTAGTCGAGCACCTGATGTTTGCGCTTGCGAGCGGTGTATGCGGTGAAGATCGTCTTGAGATCATCGAGGTGCTCAGCACACCACGGATAGTCAACGTCGAGCACGTCGGCGAGCTTCGCCTGGCTGTTGACCGTCCGGCTATAGATCGCAGCCACGGTTTCCTTCTTCGGGAACCGCTTTGACCGTTCGCCGAACCCTTCCTCGGTGCGAACCATGCCCATGAGGTCGGTTGAGTCGGCGTGATCGAGGACGGTGAACGACGGCGACAGCCCAGCGCTCTGGCCGAAGTTCCGAAGCAATCGATTGGCGATCGCATGGAATGTGCCGCCCCACACTCGCTGTGCCGATCGGTCGTCGCTCGCGGCCGCTACTCGGCTGAGCATCTCACTCGCCGCTCGACGGGTGAACGTGAGCAACAAGATGCGATTCGGATCGACGCCTTCTTCGATCAGCTCGACGACGCGAGTGACGAGTGTTTTGGTCTTCCCCGTGCCGGCTCCAGCGACGACGAGAAGCGGTGTACCTCGATGAAAGACCGCACGTTGTTGTTCGGGATTGAGATCGTTTCGCTTGGAATCGGTGCTGAGATCGTCCACGAACATGCGTTCGAGCTTACGGTGACTGCGTCCAAAGCTGGTGGAGGATTGCCAACGTCTTGCCGTATTGGCCCTGCTCGTAGGAGTCGGGATCGAGCAACTGGTTGAACGATAGGCCGATGTCGAAGGCCAAGATCAACGCAACTGCGTTGTCGATGCCGCCGGGAAAGTCCTTGCCCTCCAGTTCGACGATTCGCTCGAGAAGGGTTTTCGTCGCCGCGAACGATCGGCGCTGATAGTCGACCAATCGCTCCCGATTTTCCGGGTTGCGATAGGCATGCATCACGAGCTCGACGTAGAGGGCGGGTTGCCCGACAAGGGGACTTGTCCTCGCTCGTTCACCTGAGTCGAGCGCCACCAGAAAGTCCGCGATGTCGACCGTCTCGATGTAGTGCTCGAGGTCTTCGGTGTTCTCCGCGAGGTTGAAATCAAGGAGTGCAAGAACCAGCTCATCCTTCGACTCGAAGTTTGAGTAGAAGGCGCCGCGGCTGAAGCCAGCCTCGTTGCAGACATCTTCGATGGTCGAGGCGCCAATGCCTTTGGCGGCGAACACGATCGCCGCGCCACGGAGCAATCGAAGATGGGTCTCTTCGCGAGTTGGTCGCCTCCGTTCCCTTGACATACGCAACACGATACACCAATGTATTCGATACACGAACGTATCGACCTGCACTGGAGACTCCCATGACCAACGTTGAGGCCCTTGAACCCACCGCAGGTGACCTTTTCTTCGCAGAGGTGTTTGATCCGGCCAATCGCGCCGATCCCTACCCGCTCTATGAGCGGATGCGAGAGCAGGGTCCGCTCTTCGACGCCGGCAACAACCTTTGGTTCATCTTCGGTCACGAACTCGCCAACTCGTTGCTTCGGGCCAAGGGCACGTCAAGCAACGAGCAGAACAGCACGTTCTTCAAGAAGATGCTCGAGGTCGACGAGCGGATGTTGAAGTTCGCCGAAGAGGAACCGATCATGTTGTTCCTCGACCCACCCGATCACACCCGACTTCGCAAAATGGTGAGCGCAGCGTTCACGCCGCGAACGGTTGAACGTCTCGTGCCTCGGATCCAAAAGCTGACCGATGAGCTGCTTGATGCGGTCGCTGGCGAGTCGTCGTTCGAGCTCATCGAACACTTCGCTCACCCGCTTCCCGTTGCAGTCATCTGCGAGATGCTCGGCATTCCGAAGTCTGATGAGCCGCTCTTCAGCGAGTGGTCCAACCTTCTCACCCAGGGACTCGACCCTGGCGTGCTTCGAAGTGAAGAAGACAACGAACGCATCGAGGTGGGGCGCGACGAGCTCATGGCGTACACGAGCGAGTTGCTCGCCGCACGCCGCAACAAGCCCGAAGACGATCTGATCTCTGAGCTGCTCGCCGTTCGTGATGGGCAGGATCGGCTCTCCGAGGACGAGCTCGTCAAGCTCGTGGTTCTGCTGCTCGTGGCTGGGCATGAGACCACCGTCAACTTGATCGGCAACGGCATGGTGGCGCTCCTGCGTCACCCCGATCAGCTCGCTCGCTGGCAGGCTGACCCGGCGATCCGCAAGTCCGCTGTTGATGAACTCTTGCGGTATGACAGCCCCGTTCAACTCGGGATGCGTGTGCTTGTCGAACCGACCGAGCTTGGTGGTGTTGAGGTCCCCGCGGGGGATCAAGTGCTCACGATGCTGGGCTCAGCCAACCGAGACTCCGCAGTCTTCGATGATCCCAACACGCTCGACATCACACGACCAAACGCGGCTCGCAATCTCTCCTTCGGCGGTGGCATTCATCACTGTCTAGGAATGGCGTTGGCTCGCGTCGAAGGCCAAATCGCGCTCGGCTCACTCATCGAACGCTACGACTCGATCGAGCTTGCATCGGATCCTGACGTGCGAGCTCGCCTCGTGTTGCGCGGCTACGACAACGTGGTCATGAACGTCGCCTGAGGTCTCTCCACTCGGCAGTTCTGGTCGCTCGCCGATCGCTCCCGCCGGAACGAACTGCTACAACCGTGCTCGCATGTCGAGGGACCTGATCAGCAAGCTTCGAACCACGGCGCCCGGACGCCCAATTGTCGTATTGACCGGCGGGTGTCTGCGCACGCAGCGTTTCACCACTCCCGCCGAGCTGCTCGTTCGGCATCGATCGGCCGACATCGTGGCCGTCATCGATGAGCAGGCCGATTCGATGGGCGCCCAGCCGGTGCTCTCGGACCTGCCCCGTTGGTCATGGGCGCCCCCGATTCCGATCGTTGGATCGATGGCCGACTTCGGCTCAACGCCAGCGTCGGTTGTGTTCGGTCTCGATCTTCCAGCGGGCACCGAGTTACTGCTTCGCCATCGAGACGAGCTCATCGCTGCATCGCAGGCAGGCCGCGTCGTCGTCCATGGTCTCGCCGATTCGATCGACGAAGGAATGGTCGAGCTTCGCGCTCGCCCTGGTTCTGCCTTTGAGGTGTGGCCAACCTCGGACGAAGGCGACGGAGCGCGAGCGTGCCGAGTCATCACGTTGGCAACCGGGGCGGCGGTGCTGGCGACCGATGCTGCGGTCTCGCTCAATCGATCGATGGCGAACGGTGGGGCGACCACCGACTGGTTGGCGACGACCTGGCTGGGAATGCTCCTTCGAGGAGCGGGACGAGATCTGAGCACGCTTCGATCGTCGTCGGTGACCCCCGCCTTCGAGAGAGGGGTGAAGTCGCTCGAGTCCGTTGCTGAAGCAGTCGTGATCGATGGCGGCGGCGAACTCATTGCGCCGCTCGTACCGGCGAGCACGTCGGGTGCGATCAATGGAACTCGAGCTCAGTTCCACCTGCTCTGTCACGCGGCGACGAGTGACGACGATTCTGACGTGCTCGTCGAGGCCGCCGCCAGGGCTGTCGCCGCGCACCGAGCGGTCGGTGTCCGGTCGACCCTGGTCGGTGTTGTTCTCGACACGTCGGCCCTGAGCGCCTCGGCAGCAGCCCGAGCGCTCGCCGACGGATGGGCGCTCGGCGTTCCAACGATTGAACGCAACGCCGAGCTCGACCCGATTGCCCAACACATTCTCTCGGTGGCTCGGCTTCGTTCGTCTGTTTCCACAGAGGCGACGCCGGCAGCGGACGATGCGTTGTGAACGCACGCGGTGACTTCTTCAAGCTGACCGAGTGGGAGGCTGACTACGTCGACCGTCGCCGTCGAGATGCCGCTGTTGCGGGTTATCGCGGACCATTCCCCGACCCGGCGATCGCTGACGCCTTCGCCCAAGTATTCGACGATCACCTTCCACTCGCGGCGGGGTTGGGGAAACGATTGGCCGATGCCGACCGCCTCGTGATCGCGTGGGACGTCGATCGGCCGCTCGGGATCATCGTGGCGAACGAATCTTCCCGCGATGGATTGGCGATGTGGTCCGTCGAACTCTTCGAGGTTGTTGCCGATCATCGCAACAAGGGGCTCTTTGGTCACCTGCTCCGAGTGCTCGTCACCGAGGAGCCTCGCCACCTCGTCGAGGTGCACTCGCCGGAAGACGCCAACGGAAGCCGCGGCGACAACGACGATCAGGGCGGCGACGACGGTGGCGACGAGAACGACCCGATTGCTCGAATCATCGATCGTTCGTTGCGCTCGCTTTCACCGACGAGAAGTGTGATCGACGGCGCCGCCGATCTCTCGGGTGTTGCGAGCCGGTCCCGTGTGCATGGCGAGCGGCTGCATTCCGTCGACGTGCGTGAACGAGCTCGAAATGTCGTGATCACGGGCACCAACGGCAAGACCTCGTGTGTTGAGCTCGGCCGGCAGCTCGGCGAGGCCGCAGGCTCGCCGTCGGCCTCGTTCGGAACGCTTGGGGTTGTCACCGCCGCGGGACGAACGCGCTCTCCCCGAATGGATCTGGGTCCCCAGGCACTTCCCAACCTCAGCGAACGTCTGTGGGAGCGAGGCATCGACCATGTGTGGGCCGAGGGCTTCAGCTACGCATTGTCGGCTGGGCTGCTCGATCGATTTCCCGTCGACGCGGCGGGGTTCACCCAGATGGGGATGGACCACGTGAACGCCCACGGATCGCTCATTGGCTACTGGCGAGCGAAGGAGCGGTTGTTTGAAACCGTGCTGCGCGATGACGGCACCGTCGTGATCGATCCGACCACCGACGGAGCCGATCGCATCCTTGACATTGCCCGGCACCGCAAGCTTGCCGTCATGCTCGTCGGTGAGGGCGGGGTGGTTGAGGTGAAGCCCGACTCGATTCGGATTCGCGACACGACGTGGCCGCTCGACCTTCCGTTGCACGAACCGGTCATGCATCGGAACCTCGAAGTGACGATCGGCTGCAGCCTTGCGCTCGGTCTCGAACCGGAAGGGCTGGTCACAGCCGTGGCCGGGTTGCACGGCGCGCCGGGTCGGTTTCAGAAGATCCCGACCGAGGCGCCCTTCGCCGTCGTCGTCGAATCAGCCCATAACGCCGACGCACTCGAGGCCTCACTCACGGAAGTTCGTCGCTCCACGCCGGGTCGAATCCTCGTGCTGGTCGCGAGCGTTGGATCATCGGATCCCATGCGGTGGGAACCACTGGGCGAAGTGGCCGACGTGCTCGCCGACATCATCGTTGTCACCGACGAGAGCCCACACCGAAGTGACGCGAAACGCATTCGCGATGGCATTCGGCTCGGTTGTCCCCGAGCGGCTGACATCGCCGATCGAGTCGAGGCGATTCAATGGTTGGTCGATCAAGCAGAAGCCGGCGACACGATCGTGCTCGCTGGCCGAGCGGACGAAGACTTCTTGGTCGACGATGAAGGATCGCACCCGTTCCCGACCGACGAAGCCCTGGTTCTCGATGCAATCAGACGATCGAATGCTCAGCCTGAGTGACGGGTGTGGGCACTCGCCACGATTGACCTGATCAACGTTGGGTGATCAATGCCGGCCCAGCGAGCTGACGTTGCGAGTAGTTGTCGACCGGCAAGGTTTGGAAGTGCGTTGGCGTCCATGAGCACCGGGCCGCGGCCAGGGATTGCTCGGAAGTCGAACCGGGCGTAGTCGCTCATCCCGAGTGCCTCGAACAGGGCGACCGCCGCATCAGCGAGACCGAATCGGCCGGCGCTATCTGGTGCAGTTGACGTGCCGCCCCACTCGTAGATACGAGGCGTGGACGATCGTCCGTAGCGCACCCGCATCAACGGCAAGGGCCGCGCCGTCGCACCGTTTCCGACCACGCCAATCGTGTACTCGGGCCCGTCGAGGTACTCCTGAATCAAGACATCCGGACTCTCGTCGGCGACGGTCAGCTGTGTTGGATCGTCGATGATTCGAATGCCGCGATGGGCTGCGCCTTCCCGCGGTTTGATGAGCAGCGGTCCCTCGGCGTTCTCGGCATTCGTCAGGTTGAACTCGGTCGGCACTGAGACTCCGACGGCTGCTGCGAGCTCCCCGGCGTGGCGCTTGTCTTGGCAGCGCCGCTGGGTTGCGGCATCCGATCCGACCAGCCGATGGCCGGCCGTTTCGAACGCTTCGGCCACATCCGGTTGGCTGAGGATCTGCTCGCTAGTCCGCAGTCCGTAACAGAGGTTGAAGACCAAATCGGTGCTGACGTCGAGCGCTTGGATGTCTGCCAATGAGCGAAGAGGAGTGTCGACGACGTGGACACCGCAGCGTTCAAGACTGGCGGCGATCAGACTGCGTAAGTGAGGACGGACGGGCTCACCGAACGGTGTTGCGTCGACCGGCACCGAGGCCAGTGCAACGCGCTCCGGCAAACCGTTCTCCTGCCTCTGATTCCCTCCCACCGGCGATCACACTAGCCAACGCGTTCGACGCTGAGAAGCCCGGGAATAGAGGCCTGCCTCGCATTTAGGCGCAGAATGCGCGAGAGTCTTCGAGCGATCTGCGCAGCTTGGCGGCAGCGAGGGCGATCGAACAGCTGAACATGTTCTTGGAGGGACACCCGTGACATCAGGACCGAACAACGCGCCCGTGGGCGAAGAAGCCCCGTATGGCGAGGTGGGTGAAGAAGCCCCATACCAAAACGGTCTTGGCGTCGACGAGGTTGGTGAGTACGGCGAAGTTCTCGAAGAGGCGCCCTACGCCGAAGCTCCCTTCGGCGAGGTTGGTGAGGTCGGCGAGGAAGGTCCCTACGTCGAGGTTGGCGAAGAAGCGCCGTATGGAGTGATCGCCGAGGTGGGCGAAGAAGCGCCGTATGGAGTGATCGGTGAGGTAGGTGAGGAAGCGCCGTATGGAGTGATCGGCGAGGTAGGCGAAGAGGCTCCCTACGACGAGGTCGGTGAGGAGGCTCCGTACGGTGAGGTCGGTGAGGAGGCTCCGTACGACGAGGTCGGTGAGGTTGGCGAGGAAGCGCCTTACGACGAGGTCGGTGAGGTTGGCGAGGAGGCTCCGTACGACGAGGTTGGCGAGGAGGCTCCGTACGACGAGGTCGGTGAGGTTGGTGAGGAGGCTCCGTACGACGAAGTGGGCGAGGAAGCTCCCTACGACGAGGTCGGTGAGGTTGGTGAGGAGGCTCCGTACGAAGAGGTCGGTGAAGTTGGTGAGGAGGCTCCGTACGACGAGGTCGGTGAAGTTGGTGAGGAGGCTCCGTACGACGAGGTCGGTGAAGTTGTTGAGGAAGCGCCTTACGACGAAGTGGGCGAGGAAGCCCCCTACGACGAGGTCGGTGAGGTTGGTGAGGAGGCTCCGTACGACGAAGTGGGCGAGGTTGTTGAGGAGGCTCCCTACGACGAGGACGTCGATCTTGACGACGAGTACATCGCTACGCCTGTCGCTTCAACGCAGGTCAACACCGCCGATGCCGCCGTGCAGGTCGCGGGTGACAACAGTGGCGTCATCAACACCGGCACGAATAGCGGCGTGATTGCAACCGGTGATGTCGCCGATGTCTCGATCGGTGACGACAACACGACCGTCGATCAGGCTGAGACCGTCGTCTCGGGCGACAACAACAACGTCACTGACGTCGAAGGAATCGACAACACCGTTGGCGACGGCAATGTTGAGGTGTCGACCGCTGGTGGTGCCGCGACGGTGGGCGATGGCAACGCCACGATCTCGGATTCGAGTGATGTCAACGCCGCCTTTGGTTCGGGTGATGTCACGGACCTGTCGGGTGCAAACATCTCCGGATCGAATGTGAGCTTCGGCGACGGTGGGACGGTCCAGGACAACGACGTGTCCATCGAAGAGACCACGGTCAACTCAGGCAACACAGACGTGGTCGAGACCTCTCACACCGAGACGGTGACCGTGATCGTCAACGATCAAAGCACCAACGACAGCTTCACCGACAACGACGGTGTCGATGCGGACGTGAGTGTCGCAGCAGACGTTGTTGACGTTGATGTCGACGACGCAACCGTCTCCGACATCGACGTCGACTGAACGGGCTCTTGGCGACGCGGTTGTTTGGTCGAGCCCACGAATGAGCCTCGACCAGACAATCGCGCGTGAACCAGTCGCTCGTTAACCAGCGAAGACGGTCTCGTCGAAGACGATGCCTTTTTCGAGCGTCTTGTGGACCGGACAGCGCTGCGCGATCTGCTCGAGCCGCTTGCGGGTGTCGTCATCGAAGTCGCCGTCGATGAAGATGCGCGACGTCACTCGATCGACCATTCCGGAGTGCGTGTCGTCGCACTGCTCGCAATCGTTGGCGTGGACTTTGTCGTAGGAGTACTCAACCGACAGCGACGTGATATTGATGTCCTTGCGCTTCGCGTACATCGACAGCGTGATCGACGTGCACGCGGCGAGCGAACCGAGGAGCAGGTCGTACGGATTCGGCCCCGTGTTGTCGCCGCCGAGGTCGACTGGTTCGTCTGCGCGCCACGTGTGCGTGCCGTTGGTGATGTCGACTCGAAAGTCCGAAAGCAGTTCTGCGGTAATGGATGCCATGAGGGCTCGAACACTACATCTGGCCGTCCTATTTCGGCTGGACTCGTCGCGGTCTACGTCGACGGGAGCGAGAGCACCTCGCCCGGGTGGATCATGTTGGGTTCCCCCGACCAGAGCGTGGTTTCGTTCGATGCGATCAGCGCACGCCAGTAGCCCGCGATCTCTGCGGTGGTGGCGTTCGGGTTGGTCGCCTCGACGTGGCGCTGCGCGATGGTCCAGAGGTTGTCGCCGCTTTCGACCTCGTAGGTGGCAGAGGTGCTGTTAGCAGGAGCGACCTCCTCGGTTGGAGCCGGCGGGGTGAGGTCGATCTCGATCCGGGGTTCGTCGATGAACAACCTCGCTGGCGGAGCCTCCTCGCCCACGACCGGTCCGTACTGACGTGCAGCTGAACCCTCTCCGGCTGCGCCGACTGGTCCGCCGGCTGCATTGAGGGGCTCGGTCGCTGGCTCAACGTCGAGTGCTCCCACCGGTGCATCGATGGCATACAACCGCGGCGCATCGCCGCTGTCGGCGGAACAGGCGCTCGCCGCCATCACACCAACGGCGAGCATCGCTTTTGCAATCCCTCGTGAACCCGGCATCGCGAATCGTTCGAATCGCGACGGGCCGATCGAGTCGTGGGCGAGTTCGGCACCGATGACGAACACGCTGAACGTGAGCCACATGGTGAGCGCTGCGAGGACCCACCACGTGGCGGAGACAAAGGCAGCATCCACGGTGGGAGGCGTGCTCATTGGTTCGGCCAGCAAAGCCGTCGCCCACATCGTTGCACCGCCGAGCACGCCGATCGGCACCGCTTTCGTCAAACCACTCCGCCACGCTCGCCAGGTCATTCGCATCTCATAAACGTAAACAGATGTAAATAGAAGTTGTCAAGAGCTAATTGAAGTGACCTCTCGTCAGGCCGGGTCACAAGCGGTCACCTTGGGCCGACTCAAGAGAGGGTGACTCCCGAAGAACGACGCGAGCGCGAGTTCCGGCTCATGGGCCGTGAACAGCGAGAGGGTGAAGAAGAGGCCTCAGCAGAGCTCGATGCTGCTCGCCGATCGCTCGCCGACGCATGTCTGGATCTCGGATCGTCCGGCGTTGAAGTCATCGTCGACACGATCGCTGGACCACGACGTGGCCGAATCGTTCATGTCGGAGCTGATCTCCTCACGGTGGCGTCCAACGACGGTCAGCGAGTTGATGTTGCGCTCGCTCAGATTCTCGGAGTTTCGAGCGACCGTCAGATCGGCCGAGCCGCAACTGTGAGCACTGGCCATCCAGGATCCATGGTTGCTCGGTTGCGCGAGCTGCTTCAGTCCGAATCTGTCGCGATGCTCCAGCGAATGGACGGAACGACGATCACCGGTGTGGTCCGAGCGGTTGCGGCAGACAATGTCGAGCTGGTCGCAGGGTCATCGCAGTCGATCATCCCAATCTCGGCGGTTGTGGCGATCAGCGCCTAGTTCAGCGAGCATCCGGACTCACGTTCGAGGAGTGGCGCGTCAGCGAAGAAGGCATCGAGGTCATCGATCTCGATGAGCGAGTCGCCGATCACGACAGCTCCACCATCGACGAACCGCACGGCTTGTGTGTCACCGCTCGGAAGCGTGCGTGAACGAGTCGTGCCGTCTCGCTCGATGAGGAACAATTCGATCTCGTCGGGTTCGCCAGACCATTCACCAGCAGTGATGAGGACTCGGCCTTGATCATCGATGTCGGCCGTCGCTGCGATGAGGCCCCAGCTCCGCCGATCGTCGCAGGCCGATCGGGTTTCGAGCAGAACTCTCGGGCCGGTTGGGGTCCATAGCTCGTAGGGGTTCGATCCGACGAGAATCCACGCTTCGCCATCGACGATCGCAACGCCGTTGAGGTGGCGAGCCTCGTCAAAGAGCTGAGTGCCGCGCGTTTCGGCGATGTCTGCTGGAGTGTCGACGACGAAGATCCCGGGCATCTCGTCGTTCGTGTAGGTCGAGTAGATCAACTGTCCCGTCGGGTCGGCATCGATGGAGCCGACGTTGTTGGCTTCGTATCGACCGACCAACGATCGGGAGACGAGGTCGTAGTGCTCGAGGTATTGCACCCCGTCGTCCACGAGCAACAAGACGTAGAGCGAGTCACCGCTTTGTGCCGTGTCGGCGACGAAGTTGTAGCCCTCATCGATCGGGGTGCGACCGAGCACGCGGAACATTCGATGATCGCGAAGCTCCCACAGGCTGTCGGATCCGAAAACGAAGACCCGACCGTCGTTGATGATCAGCTCCGGACCCGGAGCTCTGGCCTCGACGAGGGCGCGGCCGGAACGGATTCGGTAGGCCGTGCCGTCGTAGTAGGAGAAGTTGTCGTCGTCGGTTGCCTCCCCAGGCCCAGGCGTTGGAGCGCCAATACCGGTGGCGAGCGCGAGCAGCGCAACGGCTCCCAGCAGTGGTCGACGAGGTGGCGAAGGATTGAGGTCGCCAGTCTGGAGTAGGAGGAGAACGCCGATCATGCCGACGGTGAGCGCTGCGCCAATCAACACGGGAGGGCCGAGCGGAAGGTCGGCGCTGATCGGTGAGCCCGATGGCAACGAGCGAAGCGCTCGCAGCCCAGCCACGCTCAGCCCGAGTCCTGAAGCAGCGACGACACATGCACCGGTGAACGTCACGCGGCGAGTCGTTGTGAAATGGCCAAGTGCCCAGATTGCGACACCGGCGACGGCGGCGAAAAGAAGCCACACCAAGGATGAGGTTTCTGGCAGCGCAGCACCAGACCACGGGTCAGCGACTCGGCTGTCGATCTCCTGAAAGGCCAACCAGGGCGATCGGCGGCCGAGTTCTGCGACGCCGAGCGCTCCGAGCCCGACGAGGGCAAGCCACCTTGAATTCAAGCGGCTGACTCTCGTCTGCTCCGTGACCTCGGGCGCGGTCATGTCGGGTGCGGTGATCTCGGGTGCGGTGATCTCGGGCGCTCTCATCCCGGCCGTCGTTGTTCCACGCGCTGTTGCTTCGTGCGCCGCTTCGTTGCTCACATTCAGTCAGACGCTGCCGCCGAGTGAATGGTTCGATCATGAAACGCTGATTACGCGTCGACGCCGAGTTCTTCGTCGATGGTGACCGGGTTTGCCTTGAGCGTTGCGATCACATCCTCGAGGAGGAAATGCAGCTTGCGCGAGTCCTTCAGCCGGCTCGCCGGAAGGCGCCCGTCCTTGGCCATCGTCAAGACTGTTCGTGTGTTGAGGTCGAGCAACTCAGCCACCTGGGCGGTGGTGAGGATGGGCGGATAGGCCGACCGGACACCTTCAAAGGCGTCGTTTGCTTCCGTCATCCCATCAACACTAGCGCTTCTTTGCGCTCGACTTCTACTGAGTCGTCGTTGTTCCTCGTCGGAGCTGCACCGTTTCGGGATCCTCGCCCATCCCGACGCGGTATCCCATCGCCTCGCGATCGGTGAACTTTCGGTCGGTTCGACGACGGTCATGGCCCGGCCTGATCAACGCGTCGACATCACGACGCTTGCGCAGGATTCCTTCGACTCTCCCCAGTCCAACGAACGCGACTAACCCGCTCAGGACTCCAACGATCAACTCCACGCCCAAATGATGCCCTCCGTCACTGCCTCGGCGACAGGGTGATGAGCCTCTCCGGAGTGGGCCGATCGGTCCTGCCGCTTCGAGCAGGAAGAACGATCGGTTCGTTAGCCGGCGATGAGGTCTTCGACGTGGGCCGCGAGCGACCCGTATCCGGTGGTTCGCCGAGTGCCGTCGTCGTTGATGAGGACGTAGGTGCGATGCTCGGTCACGCCGAAGCGATCCCAAAGCACTCCCTCGAGATCGGGAATGTGGGGAACGGATGACGTGCCCGTGTCGCTGATGAACGACTCCATCGAGTCGACTTGGCCCAGGCTTGGAACGCCGATGATGGTGACTTGGTCACCGAATTGTTGCTGCACCTCTGCGACCGCAGGGGCTTCCGCACGTCAAAACGGTCACCAGGGTGCCCAGAACCACAAGACGACATCTTGGTTGGCGAAGTCGCCAAGATCGATGGTCGTGCCATCGATCAGCGCGAACTCACCCTCGAGTCCTGACGCGGCCGAAGCTGGTGCTTCGTTGTTCTCTTCGGATGTGGCCCCTTCAGAAGAGGCGTCATCGGACGTTGTTGTGTCGCTCCCGGAATCGCCGTCGTCGGAATCTGAGCTCGACTCGGAGTTGGGCGTGGTGTCGGAAGCGGAGTCCGATGAGGCTGCATTGGTTGTGTCGGCGGCGTCCCTCTCGGTTCCGCATGCGCCGGCCACGAGCGCGCCTGTGAGCGCGATGGCGGCCATGAATCGGCGCCTCGCGGTGATCGGATCCGAGCTCGAGGAGCCCTGAGGGGTAAACGGCACGCCGGCGATCGTACAACTGCTTGAACCGCCAGTGAGGTCAGGAGGCGGGTGTGCGGATTGGGTCGCCGGTATGCCGAGGGGAGCCGTCCCCATCGACCCGGCGCCGTCGCTTGGCTTCGATGGAGGAATGGCAACCTCAACAGCGTCCAGCTACGCTCGTCTACTCCAGGATTGGTTTGAACGTACTCAACCGCACCTGCTCGCGAGGCTGACTCGCCGCTCATCGTCCAACAACTGGATGTTCTGATGCGTCGACTTTCCATGCGCTTCACGCTTGCACACCTCGTCATGGTGATCGCAGGCCTCGTCACGTTCGTGTCGGTCACGTCCGTTCTTCGCGAGCGCGACGAAATGCGAGAGGTTGCGATCGCCCGAGCCGAGGTTCCGGCTGGCAGCCCGCTCGATCAATCGAGCCTCGCAGCCAGCTTCGATGTCGTCTCGGTCCGTGCCGATTCGCCGATGCTTGCCGGCATCGCCGACCCCGAGGCCGTCCCATCCGGGCAGCTGAGTCGATCCCTCGCCGCTGGCGAACCGCTCTTGCGATCCGACGTGGTGGATGCCAGCACCGGCACCGGGGCGCGTACGTTCACGGTCAACATCGACGACGTCACGCTCGTTGGTCTCGGTCTGCAGGTTGGTGATCGAGTCGACATCATCGGCTCGTTCGAGGACGGTGCACTCGGGTATGTCGTTGCGGACGTGCGGGTGGCTCGGTTGCCGACGGCCGTGGCAAGCGGGGGAGCCTTCGCTGTTCGCCAGGAGAGCTTCGTCACCGTTGAAGTTGGCGAGGCGGATGCGTTGGCGCTCGCTGGCGCACGCCAGGCCGGAGACATCGAGATCGTCCGCTCCACCGGCGCACCGGAGCTGTCTCGTGGCTGATCCGATCGTCATCGCCGTCAGCCTCAGCTCTCGCACATGGCGAGGCGAGCTGCAACGCCACGTTCGCGATCACGTCGCTGATCTCGTCGTCGTTCCAGTTCGTGATGGCATCGATTGCGCTGACCGTTCGCCACACGTGATCCTCCTCGACGACGACACGAGCTGGCTCTCCGTGCCGTTCCTCACCAAGGCTCGTGAGGCTGGATCTGTCGTCGTTGGCCTCTTCGATCCGGACGAGGCCGATGGCCACGGGCACAACTATCTCCAACGTCTTGGAGTCGACTACATCAAAGGGTCAGACGTATCGAGTCTTGACCTCGTTGAGTTCATTCGATCGATCCGTCCGCTCGCCGGCTTCGACGACCGATTCGCTGCGCTTGCGTCGGTTGAGTCATCTCGATTGCCGACGGATCGTCGGCGACTCGTCTCAGTCGGCGGGCCAGCGGGTGCCGGTGCGACCGAAGTTGCCGTGGCCCTCGCTCGACTGTGGTCTGCTGGAAGGCCGCTTCTCATCGATATCGATGAGACCCACCCAACACTCGCTCGCCGACTCGGTCTCGGCATTCACCCACATCTGATCACCGCGATCGAGACACTGCGCGGCGAACGTTCCGCGCTGACCGCCCCGGCTGATGATCACATCTTCGAGCGGGCAACCCTTGCCGATTGTGTGGCTCGTCGAGCGGTTGATGGGCCGCCGATCCCGTTCGATGTCATCGCCGGGCTTGCCAGCCGTGATGACTGGTCGCTCGTGCGGCCGGACGAGCTTGGGGAGTTGCTCGACGAGGCATCCGCCCGCTGGCCGGTCGTGATCGCCCGGCTCGGTCCGCAACTCGAAGATCTCTCGCGCTACGTCGACCGCTATGAGTTGAGCCGCTCCGTCGCCCGGCGATCGGAGCGAGTGATCGGCGTGTGCGATGCGACCGCAACCGGTGTGCTTCGGTTCATCGACTGGTTGGTCGATGCCCTCACACTGATCGGCGACACTCCCGTCGACGTCGTCCTCAATCGTGCACCGCGTTCGGCGTCGATCCGCGGCCAGATCACGCAACAACTTCGAGACATCGCCGGTGATCGCATCGGCGAGATCGTGACCGTTCCCACCGACCGCAAGATCGAACGAGCTGCGTGGGAAGGCAACGTCGCCACGGGTGGGGCGTTCAACCGAGCGCTCGCTCCACTCTGCTCTGCGATCGAGAGCTCGGCGACCGAGCGTTCGGCCATCGGGAGTTCGGCGATCGATGATGCAGCAGGGCCGACCTCGGAAGCCACGGTCGTGGAGTCACTGGCATGACCGACGCCTACGAGTCCCTTCGATTTGCCGCCCTCGACGAGTTGAGGCAACGCGGGATCGACACGTCTGATTCGAGCGCCGTTGTGGCGATGATCCGCACGCTCGTCGACCGCTATCAAGTCGACGCCACGAGCGGCGGCGCCGGCCGTCCCCTTCACGACCCGTCGTCCATGATCGACCGACTCGCACGATCAGTTCTGCACTACGGGCCGCTCACGCCGTTCCTCGACGGTTCGATCGAGTTCGAAGAGCTGATCATCCACGGTGACCAGGTTTCCTACATCGACGACGGTGGCAAGTTGATCGCACACGGCGAACCCGTGAGTGAGCACGAAGTCACCCACGTCGTCACCAAGCTGCTGGCCACGGTCGGCGCCGCGGTCGATGAGAGCCGGCCGGTCGTGCAGACCCAGGTGCTTGAGGGGCAGGCTCGCCTCGGTGTTGTCATCCCGCCGGTCGCCGAACGAATCGACGTCACCCTTCGTCGCTATCTCGCCAAGCGCGAGACGTTCGACGAACTGATCGGGTGGGATGCGATCACACCCGCCGCAGCGTCGCTTCTGGCGCTGAGCCTGCGCACGCCAACCGGGTTGATCGTCACTGGTCAGCCTGGCTCGGGCAAGACAACGCTCGTCAACGCGATCCTGCGCTCGGCTCCTCCGAGCCTGCGAGTGATCGCGTGCGAAGACACGCCTGAGCTGTCGGTTGATCATCTGCACGCCGCCCGATGGCGAACCCGCCAAGCGTCGCTCGACGGCGGTGGCGAGGTGTCGTTGCGCGACCTCGTTCGGATGTCGCTCGGCATGCGGCCCGAGCTGATCGTGGTTGGTGAGGTGCGAGGCGAAGAGGCCTACGAGCTCACGCGAGCGGGCAACGCCGGCTGCGGGATGCTCTCAACGATTCACGCAAACAGCGGACGGCAAGGTCTGCAAGCGCTCGTGTCCACCGCCGTGATGGCCGGGCCAAACGTCGCCGCTTCACAGGTGCGAGCGGTGTTCAGTTCGATCGTCGACCTTGTCGTGCATACGGCGAAGGAACCGTCTGCTTCGACGAGCGATGGCCGAGGTGGTCGACGCCAGGTCATGGAAGTGCTCGCCATCCCGGCGATGCAGGGCGCTGATGATGACATCACGGTCGAACCGATCTTCGTGCGTGACGACTTTGGCTCGCCGCTTCGTTGGACGGGCACACCGCTCCCGATCGAGCTGGAGACCCGACTCGACCGCGCACTTCGCCCGCTCGGAATGACGAGCGGTGAGATCCTCGAAGGACGGGTGTCGCTCGTATGACTCTTCTTGCAGGGTTCAGTGCCGCCGCCTTCATCTACTTCGGTGTTGGTTTGATCGTCGGCGTTCGGCCGAGATTGATGCGCCGCTCGAGCGCGAGCCGTCCGGCGTCACCACTTGCGGACTGGCTCACCCAAGCCGGTGTCGCCGTTGCGCCAGCGCAATTCGTTCTCGTGTCGGCGCTCGGAGCGGTGCTGGTTGGCCTTGCTGTGCAGGCGGTCACCCAAGTTGCGCCACTCGGGATGGTGGCTGGGCTTGCCACCTTGGCCGGGCCCCGCACCCTCTTCGCTCGGCGGCGTCGTCAGATGCACACCGAACGAGTTGCCGCCTGGCCGGATGCGATTCGTGATCTTGTCACCCATCTCCGGGCGGCGATGTCGCTCCACGCCGGCCTTGTCGAGCTTGGTCGAACCGGCCCGGTTCCGCTGAGATCACACTTCGTTCGTTATCGAGACTTGGCGGCGGCGCTCGATCAGCGAAGTGCGCTCGAAGCCGTTCGTGACGAGCTGGCCGATCCGCTCTCGGATCGGATCATCGAGGTGCTCCTCATTGCTCTCGAGCAGGGGTCGTCGATCGTCGTCGACATCCTCGATGATCTCGCTCGGTCGGCCACCAACGATCTGCAGCTGATCGAAGAGATCGAAACAGCACAGCTCGAGACTCGCATCGAATCGGTTGGAGCAACGGTGCTGCCGTTCGTCGTGCTGGCGTTCCTCTGTGCAACAGCTCCTGGCTATCGAGACTTCTACTCCTCACCCGCCGGATGGTTCGTCGTTGCTATCGGCGGTGTCAGCTCGCTCGTCGGACTTGTGGTGATCTCTCGCCTCAGCCGGATTCCTGGTGAGGATCGAATCCTGATCGGCCAGCCGGGAGACGCCACATGACCGGCTCGATCGTGGTGGCTGCTCTTTTTGCGTCAATCTCGGTGTCGCTTGCCGTTGGTGTTGTCCTCC
>CALEWY010000026.1 GCA_937925335.1 uncultured Acidimicrobiales bacterium | reverse complement strand
GACGTTGATGGCGGCGATCAGTCGAGTGTGATCGTCAAGCACGTTCGGTGGCCCGACGAGCGCAACCACCCTTACGGCTGGGTGTCCGATCGATCGCATGAGCGAAAGCTGCAGTCGTACCGAGTCGAGACAGCGTGGTACGAGCACTACGCGCAAGCCTGCTCGGACACCTGCCGAGTGCCGCAGTGCCTGGCGCTCGAGACGACAGCTGACCAGGTGATCATGGTGATGGAAGATCTCGATGTCGCCGGCTTCGCCGGTCGCCGTGACCGGGTGGCCGATCGAGAACTCGATGCCTGTTTGTGGTGGTTGGCCAGCTTTCATGCCGCGTTCATGGGTAGGCAGCCCGCTGGCCTTTGGAAGACGGGAACCTATTGGCACCTCGAAACTCGGCCCGACGAGTTCGATGCTCTCGAGGACGGCCCTCTGAAATCGGCCGCCGCGGTCATCGATCAACGGCTCGCCAACAGTCCGTTCCAAACCTTGGTGCACGGCGATGCCAAGCTGGCCAACTTCTGTTTCGACGCCGAGGGGAGTGTGGCCGCTGCGGTCGACTTCCAATACGTCGGCGGGGGTTGTGGCATGAAAGATGTCGCCTACTTCATCAGCAGCTGTCTGGATGAAGACGAGAGCGAGGCGAAGGCTCCCGAACTGCTCGATCGATACTTCGTGATGCTGGGCGAGGCGCTGGAGCAAGCCGGCAACGACATGGACGTCGCGGCCCTCGAAGAGGACTGGCGAGCTCTGTATCCCGTGGCTTGGACCGACTTCTATCGGTTCTTGCAAGGGTGGAGCCCTGGTCATTGGAAGCTGCACCGCTACAGCGAACGGCTCGCCAGTGAGGTCTTGGCCGCAATCGAAGTAGCGGACGAACGATGAAGCTCTCGACGTCTGACCTCGACGTTCTTACCGACCTCGCGATCTCTGCCGCCACCGATGCCGGGGCGATGGTTGCGGCGTCGCGCCCCATCGAGGTCGAACACAAAGCTGGGGCGGACAGTCTTGCTTCCCAGGTAGTGACCGAGATCGACCGGCGCAGTGAAGACATCATTCTCGACATCCTGCGTCCAACCCTCGATCGCTTCGAGCTCGGACTGCTCACCGAGGAGCAAGATGATGATGGCGGTCGCCTCGTCGCTGACAACTTCTGGTGCATCGATCCGCTCGATGGGACGCTGCCGTTCATCGAAGGTGTCCCGGGCTACGCCGTGTCGATTGCTCTGGTCGACCGATCGGGAGCGCCGCTGATCGGTGTGGTGTTCGACCCCGTCGAGTCGACCGTGATGCATGCGATCGCAGGAGGCGGAATCGTCCGAAACGGCCAACCCTGGTCGATCGAGTCGTCGTCCGATCGTTTGTCCGAGGCTGGCTCCGGGCAGGACGTACTTTCAGTCTTCGCCGATCGGAGCTTCCTCGACTGGCCCGATCACGATGTGATCGTTGAAGCGTTGGGCCGAATCGCAGGTGAGAGGGGGCTGGCGGGGCTTGAGTTTCACACGAGCGGTGCCGCCGTCATGAACGCATGTGGCGTACTCGGGGCCGCTCCTGCTTGCTACTTCAAGTATCCCAAGACCGCCGGCGGTGGGTGTCTGTGGGATTACGCAGCAACGACGTGCCTCTTCAATGAGGCCGGCTTCGTCGCCTCCGATATCCACGGCAACCCGCTCGAGCTGAACCGCGCAGACTCCACCTTCATGAATCACCGAGGTGTGCTCTTCGCAACCGATAATGAGCTCGCACTCCGATTGCAAGAGCTCTACTTGAGCGTCCGCGGGAATTGACATGGCTTCTGTCGAATCGGGACTGCGCGAGATCCACCCGAAGACGCCGGCCGGGTGGCGTTCGTGGCTCGAGAAGAACCACACAACATCCGACGGTGTCTGGCTGATCTACTTTCGGGCATCGACCGGCAAGCGGCGGCTCGACTGGGAAGAGGCGGTTCGAGAGGCCCTGTGTTTCGGCTGGATCGACAGCAAGGTCAAGCCGATCGACGACGATCGTTACAAACAAGTCTTCACGCCACGCAAGCCCAAGAGCGTGTGGTCGAAAGTGAACAAGCAGCACGTCGACGAACTCGCGGCATCAGGGCTGATGACCGGAGCGGGTCAGCGAGCGATTGAGATCGCAAAGGAGAACGGCGCATGGGCGTTCCTCGACCCGATCGACGATCTCATCGTGCCGATCGATTTGGAGGCAGCGTTGCAAGAGTCCGTCGCCGCCCGCCAGGCCTACCAAGCGCTGTCGGCGTCGGCCAAGCGAGCAATGCTCTATCGCGTGTACTCCGCAAAGCGCGACGACACGCGAGCGCAGCGCGTTGTCGATGCGATGCTCGAACTTGACCCGACGGCGACCTGATGTTCCACACAGACCAGTATCAGCTCCTCGACTTTGGTGGTGGGCGCAAACTCGAGCGTTTCGGCGCCGAGGTGTTGGACCGGCCAAGCCCAGCGGCCGAAGCGGACACGATTGTCAACCCATCTCTATGGGAGAGCGCGTCGGCCCGTTTCGAAATCGTGAAGGGCGGCAGCGGGACGTGGGGTGACCGCACGCTTGGATCGTCACCCGACGACGACGACGTGTCGTGGTCGGTGCGGCACGGCGAAGCCACACTGCTGATGCGGCTGAGTGCGTCGGGCAACGTTGGCCTGTTTCCCGAACAGGCGAGCAACTGGGATTGGATCGCCGATCAGGTTGCCCGATGTCGCAACGGTCTCTCCGCTCGGCCGCCGAGGGTGCTGAACCTCTTCGCCTACACCGGTGGGGCCACCTTGGCGGCCGCTGCCGCAGGAGCCGAGGTCACCCATGTGGACTCCTCGGGGCCGACGGTGACAGCGGCGAAACGAAATGCGGAGGCGTCGGGTCTTGCCGATCGGCCGATCCGCTGGTTGGTCGAAGACGCGATCAAATTCGCAGCTCGTGAGTGTCGCCGGGGCAACGGTTACGACGGCATCATCTTGGATCCTCCGACCTACGGGCACGGCCCGAAAGGTCGTCCGTTCAAGTTCTCGGCCCATGCGGGGGAGTTGTTGGCGTTGTGCGCGGAATTGCTTGGATCAGCAGACGATGGCAACCGGTTCCTCCTGTTCAGCTGCCACGCTCCTGGTTTCGGGTCCGACGATGCGGCAGCGGCTGTTGTCGACGTTCTCCCCGCCTCGACCGGTGGTCGGGTGACGAGCCGCCCGTTGGTTCTTGAATCCTTAGACGGACGCGCACTCGATGCTGGGGTGTCGGCTCGCTGGAGCGCACCCGCACGCTAAGTCAGCCTTGGTCGCATTTGCCGTCTGGTTGGGTCTGCCGTCGGGAGACGTCGGCCGTCTCGTCGGTCGTCCGGTCGTGCTGGTTCGAGCTGCGGCCTTGATTTCGGCCTTGGCAACTGATTCAGCCCTTGGGACTGATTCAGCCCTTGGTAACTGATTCAGACCGCGGCAACTGATTCAGGCCGTCGCAATCGTGCAGGCGACTTCGCCTCGCAGCCGAACCCGCAAGGCCCACAAGAGCAACCCGAGTGCGACGACTCCCAGATAGGGCTGGACGGGGGCGAACCACGTCAGGGCACCAGATGTGCCGAGTGCGATGACCACCAGCTTGTTGCAGATCGGGCAACCAACAGCGAAGAACGAGAGCAGGCTGCCGAGTCCGCCGAAGCGCCCAGGTCCATCGAGATCGTCTGACGCGATGGATGCGTCGCTGACTGGTCGAAAGTAGGTCGCGGCGAGCAACCCGCTGAGCACCGCGGTGATGGCGAGAACCGGAACGGCCCAGGGTTCAACCGGCGTCCCTTGACGTCCAAAGACAGGGTTTGGGATCACGTCGGTTGGTAGCCCGATCGCCAACGCGCTCAACACTGCCATCGCAACGGCGAACCACCACCGCAGTGATGGCCAGTCTTTGAGCGCAGCGAGTCCGAGCACGATCTGGATCGTAGCCAGCGAGCTCAGTTGGAAGAGGTCGACAGCGACCGGAGGCGGTCGATTCGTTCGTCGTCAGCGCCCAGGTAGTGGGTGAGCACCCCGAGCACACTTTCGATGTCGAGAGACCTTGCCGCGTGCATCTCCTCGAGATCAGCCCAGTCCTTCGTGCGGTTGAAGAACGCCTTGAAGACCGCGAGGTCGCGGCATGCCAGGAATGGAACGTCTTCGCCGCCGAACTGCTCGACGCGGGCTCGGCTTGCCGCGCTCACGTGGAAGTCGGTGGTGTTGAAGAAGATGTCGACCGGCGTCGTGTCCCACCAGAGCCGGGTCTGGCCGTCGTTCTGGATCGCCTCGCGGTCGGCATCGGTGACCACGATCCCGTTCGAGAGGGCGGTGTAAACGTGCTCGGCCCGATCGATGTCGACGAAGACGTTGATGTCGATATCGATCGTTGCTCGGGCTCGTTCGGTGCACCAAGCGAGTGCAAGGGCGCCGCCGAATGCATGGGCGATGTCGGCCTTGGTGAGGTCCCGATGGAGTTGAGCGATCTGCTCGACCAGGTTCATCGGCGACCGAACACCGGCATCTCGAGTTGTGCAGCGTGACGAGCGGGAAAGGCAGCAGCCAGATCCAGGACGGCGGTGAGTTCGTCGCCCCGAGAGAGTCCATCAGCTGTGCGGTGTCGGCGATGCAGCGTGACGTCCGCTGCGTAACCGGCCGCTCGCAATACCCGATCGAGGGTGGACACGTTCGGCGACTTTCTGCCGGACTCGTACGCGGCCAGTGTCGAATGGGAAGTGCCTGCCCGTTCGCCGAGCTCCCGCAGCGTGAGCCCGGACTCAAGGCGGGCTGAGCGAAGAAGTGTTGCGGAATCCATGTCGACAATGGTATCTAAATAGATACCAGCGGTCAAGATGTGTTGAAGGGGCAAGCCTCGCGGCCGGCGACCGCACCCCAAAACCGCTGGGCTGTGGGTCGGCCATCTTCGGCTCCGAGCTTCTTCTGGCTGCTGGTCGGCCGGTTCATCTGGGGCACCGGTTCATCTGGGGCACCGGAGCGGCGGGCACGAAGTCTCATTGAAGATGTGTGCACCGTTCCCGCCGGACGGCCGCCTGCAGCTGAGGCCTGTTTGTCCGTCGATTTCGACAGCGGCGCTCGGCGCGGGCAGTCTGACCGTTCAGCGAATCTCTCGCGGTTTGAGAAGGAGACAGGCATGCAACTCGAGCGTCAGCTTCAGGACAAGGTTGCGGTCATCACCGGGGGAGCGAGCGGCATTGGCCGAGCGACGGCGAAACGTTTCGCCGCTGAAGGCGCATCGGTGGTGCTGGGCGATCTCAACGAGGAACTCCTGGCAACAGCGGTTGCTGAGATCGAAGGTGACGGTGGAACAGCACACGCCGTTCGGGCGGATGCGTCAGAGCTGACCGACAACGAAGCGATGTTTCAGGCTGCACTCGACAAGTACGGGCGCGTCGATGCAGTCGTCGCTGCCGCTGGGTTGTCCCATGCTGGATATGTCAGCGGTGAGATGGGTGAGCGTGCGTACGACGGCATGTTGTCGCAGTCGGTGGACGAGTGGCGCCGCGTTCTGGACGTCAATCTCACCGGCGTCATGCTCGCAAATCAGCTTGCCGCGAAGGCGATGATCGAAGCCGGGCACGGCGGGACCATCGTCAATATCGCGTCGGTGGCCGCGAAGGTGCCACTTCGCGGGGCGGTCGATTACTGCGTCTCGAAGGCAGGGGTCTGGATGTTGACGAAGGCCTTTGCTCTTGAGGTCGCCGAACACGGGATTCGAGTGAACGCAATCGGCCCGGGGTTCATCGAGACACCCATGACGGCGCGAATGGCGTCGATGGACGAATCCAAGGAAGTCATGCTGAACATGACTCCGATGGGTCGACTTGGCGATGTCGAGGAGATCGCAAGCACTGCGTTGTTCTTGTCAAGTGGAGAGTCGTCGTATTTCAGCGGACAGATCCTCCACCCGGCCGGAGGAATGTTCACCGGCTGAGTCTGGATCTTCAGCAGCTGCATCTTCAGCAGCTGCGTCTTCGACCGCTGCGGTTCGGCCGTTGTGGTCCCGTGGCATAGTTCGACGGGTGAAACCCGCCAGCCGACATCAGATGAACGCGTTGCGCCGATACCGGCGATCTTCGGTTCCCTTGTTTGCAGGGTCCGTTCTGATCGCATCCTGCTCGTTTGGCGCGAACGATGAGGTCACCGCCGACTATGTCGACGTTGCTGAACTGGGCTTCATCGATCAGACCGTGTTTCTCGAGCACGGCGCAGGCAACGACGTGATCCCAACCATGGAGTACACGCCGCTCGACGAGTCGGGTGATGAGGTTCCAGGTGTGGATGTGTCGACGATCTACGGCAGTGACCGGGGCCAACTCGTCGTGACGCCTGACGGGGAGATCGACATCCTGGTCTTCTCCGGTGAACGGGTGACCGATGTGGTCGACGTGAGGAGTGCAGCGGTCGAGTCGGAGGTCCTCGAGACGCGTGGGTCCCCACTCGAGGAGCAGCCGCTCGCCATTGCAGACGGCGTGGAGGTGACGAAGTCCGACGTCTTTGATGCGGTCGAACTCTCGAACAACAGCTCGGTCGATCGTGCATTGCGAGTCGTTTGTATTCTGTGGAACCGACCCGCACCTGGGGAAGCGCAGCAGGCCGCCCAGGTCGACGTGGTCGTCGAACGAGTCATGGTTCCGGCAGGAGCGACCGTCGTCGCCGACGCGTCGGCAGCGTTCATCGAACGAACCGACGCACTGGGGTTCGGGTGCGAAAGCTTGAAAGCGCACCTGACTCCTCTGTCTGGTTGAGGCATGTTCGGTTGAGGCACTATCGGCCTGGTGTCAGGACACGGCTGGGCTCGTTCAGTGCAGACCGGGTGAAGACACAATGCACCAGATTGGCGAGACGCAGCGCGTCGAGACGCAGCCCGAACTCGTTCGCATGGAAGCGGCTGAGTATGGTCTGTCGATGACCCGCACCGCACGTCACGTCAACCTCGCCTCACGTCCGAATGGAGCGCCGGTTCCGGAGAACTTTGAGGTGGTGGAGGCGGAAGTCCCAGCCGCTGGTGATGGCGAAATCGTCGTCGAGAACCGGTTCATGTCGGTTGATCCCTACATGCGGGGTCGGATGAACGATGTGAAGTCATACGTGCCGCCCTTCCAGATTGGCCAGCCGCTTGAGGGCGGAGCTGTTGGTGAAGTCGTCGAATCGAACTCACCAAACATCAGCGTTGGTGATCATGTTGTTCACGGTCTCGGTTGGCGAGAAGTCGCCGTGCTGCCGGCGGCTCAGGCCCAGCCGGCAGCCAACGTCGACGGTGTGTCGCTCTCCGCCAACCTCGGCGTGCTCGGTATGCCAGGCATGACCGCGTACGCCGGCCTGCTCGACGTCGCCTCATTCAAGGAAGGCGACGCCGTCTTCGTGTCTGGCGCCGCCGGAGCGGTTGGTTCGCTCGTCGGCCAACTGGCCAAACTCAAGGGCGCATCGCTCGTGATCGGCTCAGCCGGGTCGGACGAGAAGGTGGCGTGGCTGACCGACGAGCTCGGTTACGACACGGCGTTCAACTACAAGTCCGGGCCGGTGGCGAAGCAACTGTTCGCTGCTGCGCCAAACGGCATCGACGTCTACTTCGACAACGTCGGCGGCGATCATCTGCAGGCTGCGCTTCATGCGCTCAACGTGCACGGCCGAGTTGCGCTTTGCGGGGCGATCTCGATGTACAACAACACCGAGCCGGCTCCCGGCCCGAACAACCTCACGCTCGCGATCGGCAAACGTTTGAACATGCGCGGCTTCATCGTGAGCGATCACGGAGACATGCGTGATGATTTCGTCCGAGAGGTCGGTGGTTGGCTCGCCGACGGCACGATCAAAGCCGAGGAGACGGTGATGCAGGGCATCGAGAGCGCGGGCGACGCATTCATCGGCCTCCTCGCCGGCGCCAACACCGGAAAGATGGTCGTCGAGTTCTGACCCTGATGGACCCCTTCAGGTCGGAGTAGTACGCCGCCCATTGCGACGGATTTGGCGGCTCAGTACTCCGACCCGAACCGGCGCCAACCGTTGGAGACCATGATGACTGCACCGTGGATTGTGCATGGCCTGACTCGTTCGTACTTCACGAGAAAGGTCACGGGATACCTCGACTACACCGATCGCCCGTGGCGGCTTCAACCCTGCACGCCGACGACACATGAGCCAGCGACTGAAGCTGGATGGACCGGCGGTATCCCGGTCGTCACGACGGATACCGGCGAGCTCATGTGGGACTCGACGACGATCATCGAGCACCTCGATTTGGTGACCGATCCAGGGCGTCGGGTGTTGCCTGACGACCCGACGTTGCGCTTTCTCGCCCACTTGCTCGATGACTTCTCGGACGAATGGTTCTACCGGCCGGCCGTTGGAAGCCGCTGGAGCTACGAGCCCAATACGGTCACGGCCGGATGGCAGATCGCGCAGGAGCTATCAGCGGCCATAGGAATGCCCGGTGCGTTCGTTCGACCGAATGTGGTTGCTGCGATGACGGCGAGTCTTCCGAGACTTGGCGTGACCGCGGAGAACATCGAGGCATGGATGGCGGAAGTGCTCGTTCCGTGGGTGGCTGCGTTGGATGCTCACCTCGGCGCGGGTTACCTCTTCGGTGATCGACCGAGCATCGCCGACTTCGCTCTGTTCGGCGCGAACGAAGCCCACTTCATTGGCGATCCGTATTGCCGGGATCTGGTCGACGAGCATGGGCCTGGAGTGGTCGCTCACACGCAACGCCTACTCCAGCCACAGGACCAGACGTTTGGCGAATGGTACGACGGTGAGCTGCCGGGCTCGCTCATCGATGTGATCGCTCAGGCCGGGCGTCATTACCTGCCATGGGTTGCCGAAGCGGCTGTCGGGGGATCGGCAACCGTGGAGTTCGGCGATGGGAGCACGGCCGATATCGAAGCGTCGTCCTTCCTCATCGCTGCCCGTGGGGTGATGCTCGCCCGGTATGTGGAGGCTCGATCGCCAGAGCTCGACGCGGTGCTCGAACGAGCGGGCGTGTTGCGGCATTTCGCCGATCACGTTGATGAAGCGACCGCTATCCCAGACGTGAGCCAAGCTGCACGCCCAACCGAAAACCGGCCCTACTCGATCAACTGATCGAGCCAGCAGGCTCCGTCCAGGGTCGGAGTACAGCGCCGCCAAACGCGGCGACATTGGTGCCTTCATCCGACCGGCGTACCTCGATCGAGTGATCGTCGACGCAGGCGGGCTTCGGATTGTTCGAACCAGCGCGTTGATTTCGCCGTCGAACGAACCATGCACCCCGTGGCTCCCTCGCCTGACCAATCCGGTGACCGGTTCATCCCGCCATCCGAGCAGCCCGGTTGGTATGCCGACCCTGCCGGTGTCTGGGAGTATCGCTGGTACGACGGTTCGGTCTGGACCGATCAGGTCAGCCGGCAAGGCCAGGTCGCATCCGATGCGGAGAGCCTGCATCAGGCATTAGCTGCTTGGGTTGGGACGCTCGCCACCAACGGCGCTGTGACTCCGAATCGCGCTGTGACTCCGAGTGGGGCGGCGGCTCAGTCCCCGCAGCCTGGGCCGCCGAGCGTCGTACAAACGCGCAAGGTGCACCCCTTCGCGGTGATTGTCCTCGTCGTCTTTGGCTGCTTTGCGGCGTTCGTCGGGCTTGGAGCCTTTCTTGTTGCAATCGGCTGGGAATCGGATCTGCCCGACGAAGTAGGCAGCGAGGTCGCAGGTGCGGAGATCGTTGACACCTATCTCAATGGGAACGGAACAACGACGTCATGGTTTGTGGTCGTTGACGAAGAGGTATCGGACGATGAGCTCACGAGGATCGCAACCGAACTCGCCCAGTCTGACGAAGGGATCGCGGCTGGCGATCTGTCGATCGAGTTCTTTGACGATGACGGTCGTGAACTGCGTCGATACATCGATTCGTCGATCGAATTCGATCAGACCCCGATCGACGATCTCGATACCGATGACATTCTCGACCTGCTCGAGAACTCGCCCGTCGAATGGTTGGACGAACATCGAGTCGGCTACCTCAGCACGACGTTGGACGAGGGACAGCCTCCCATCCACTCGCTCTGCATCGGTGACGATTCCTCGGCGTGTGATGACGGCCGACTCGTGCCCATCGGTTGACGTTGCACCGAGCTGGCCGTCAACGCGGAACGGCTTGAGTTAACCAGCCATGGTGAGGCCGCCAGAGACACTCAGCACCTGCCCGGTGACGAACGCCGCGTCGTCGCTGGCGAAGAACAGCACTGCTCCGGCGAGGTCTTCGGGTTGACCGAGCCGCCCGATTGGGATCGCTCGGCGGAACGCTTCTCGCAACTTCTCTGGATTGGGTGCAGCGTCGGTGACGGTCGCGAGCAGTGCCGTGTCGGTGGGGCCCGGGCAGACGACGTTGAAGGTCACGCCGTGGCGCGAGTGCTCGCGGGCGAGTGTCTTGGAAAACGCAACGATCCCTGCCTTGCAGGCTGCGTAGACCGCTTCTCCTGATGAGCCGACTCGTGCGGCGTCCGAAGCGATGTTGACGATGCGGCCGCCACCTCGTTCGACCATGGCGGGCAGCACTGCGTGATGCATGTTGAGCGAGCCGACGAGGTTGATGTCGATGAGGCGAGACCAGTCCTCCGGCGCGGTATCGAGAAAGGGAACGAAGAGGTCCCAACCGGCATTGTTGACGAGGACGTCGATTGGCCCGAGCTCGGCATTGGTTTGCTCGACGGCAGCGTCGACGGATGTCCGTTCGGTGATGTCGCACCCGATGGCGAGAGCTCGAGCGCCATCGCTTGTGAGAGCGTCAGCGATCGCTTGGGCAGCGGCTTCGTCTCGATCGAGAACACCAATCGCCGCTCCTTCGGACGCGAAGCTTCGGCAGAGCGCTCCGCCGATCCCACCCCCGCCGCCGGTCACAACCACGACCTTGCCTTCGAATCTGCTCACGAACACTCCTTTGATCAGCTCATGAAGGCGTATCACGTCGTCGAACACGCTCACGAGCTGGTCAGCGACTCGCGCGGCCTCGCTTGTTCGAACGGAGGGACTAGGAGGGCTGGTTGTCCGTGTCGTAAGCGGTGAACGGTGAGCCGATCGTCTTCAAGTCTTGGATGAGATCGGGCGGAAGTCCTGAGCCCACTGCGACCGAGTCGGTCAAGCCGCCAAACCGCTCGGTGATGGCGCTCGCGAGTTCGTCGTGGCGCCCGACCGCGGCGAAAAGCCGAACGACGTCGTCGGTGACGAGACTTGCCATCTGATCCCAGCCGTCGTTGCGCGAGAGATGAAGGAGCTCTTGGCCGAGCTCTTCGAGACCGTGCTCGGCAAGAACGGGCCAGTACGCCTTGGTCGACCCATAGAACCCGACGCGGGTCCGGATCCATTCGGTGGCCGTCGCAACCTCTTCGTCGGTCTCGCCGGTTGCGATGAAACCCCCGCCGGAGATCTGAAAGTGCTCTCGGCGTCGTCCCGTGCGAGCCATACCTTCCTCGATACGGGGCAGGATCTGGTTCGTGATGTAGTCCTTGGTGCAAAAGCCGTGGAG
>CALEWY010000025.1 GCA_937925335.1 uncultured Acidimicrobiales bacterium | reverse complement strand
GTGCGGTCGGCAGCGACGGCGGCCCATGCTCCTGGCGTCGACAGCAGATGCCAAAGAGCGTTGGCGATCATGCCTTCGACGGTTTCGATTGCGCCGAACAACACGACGATTGCATCAGGCCGCAGATCCGCCTTCGTGATCACAGCCTTCATCTCGGCGACTGCCTCTTCGGCTTCGGCGCTCACGGTTTCGCCAAGAGTGAGCCCGGTGATGGCCGCCGTGATCGATCCGTACCAGGGGAGAACCTCGTCGCTCGTCAGCGCATCGAGACCCATGAAGGTGAGGATCGAGTCGACCGCCATCGGGCCAGCGAGTTTGGTTCGCAGGTCGGTCGCTTCACCGGTGGGAAGGGCAGCGACCAGCCGCTTGGCTTCAGCGTCGAGGAACTCGCCCATCGTCGAGTTCAACGACGATGGGCGGAAGCTCGGGGAGTAGGGCTCCCGATAGGAGGCGTGATCCGGCCCATCGATCGAGAGCATGCTCGGGCCAAGGATGGCGGCGGTCGTGAAGCGAGGGTCGTCAACCGTGAGTGCCTCGGCATCGCGCATTGCCTGCACGGCGAGATCTCGTCGGGTGATGAACCAGCCGCCGTAGGCCGGGAGCCACGAGACGGGTTCGGTCTCCCGCAGTCGGTCGAACGCGGCGTAGGGCTCGGTCTCAAGCTCTTCGGTGGTGATCGATGCCCCGACGGGGAAGCGTTCGACCCGATCCGATTCGGTCATGACGGCGTCGCCGCGAGGAGAAGAAACAGCGGCGCTCGTCTGCGGCGCTCAAACTCCGACGTGTCACCGTCGAACAGCGCTTCGACGGGTGCACATTCGCGCACGGCCTCGATGCTGAAGTCAGCGGAGAGCACTGCATCGATGTAGTGCTCGACGGTCCGGTGAAACCACGTGACCTCGCTATTGAACCACGAACGAGTTCGTGGCCCAGGCTCGAAGTAGTCGTCCACCTCAACGGCCTGGCGTGGCCCGTCAGGCACGGTGGCGGCTGCGGTCACGACGGGGTGCACCACCGTTGCCACGAACTGGCCGCCGTCGACGAGCGCACGCCGAGCATTCGTGAGAACGGGGGACAGGTCGGCCAGATAGTGCAGAGCGAGGCGAGAGGTGACGAGGTCGAAACTCTCATCAGCGCTCCGGTAGTCCTCCATGTCGGCCTGCTCGAAGCGAACACGTTCACTCGAGACTGCGTGACGGGCTCGTTCGATCATCCGTTGTGATCCGTCGATGCCGAGATAGCTCGCAACTCCGGCGTCTGCCGCCACCGCTGCGAACGTTCCATCGCCGCATCCGAGATCGAGGATTCGTCGCCCAGCGAGTGGGCCAACCGCCTGGGTGAACGCTGGATCTTCCATCACGAGGTTGGGGCTTGAAACCGCAGCGTGGCGATGGTTGAGGTAGGCGTCGAACGCCGATTGATCGTCGTAGAACGATCCGCCGCGGCGTTGACTCACCTTTCGATGTCCGTTCGGGTGAAGGCCGCTCGCAGCTCGATGCCCGCCGCGGCCAGGGCGTCGTTGCCACCTTGCTCTCGATCGAGCACACAGACTGCAGTCGAGATGAGCGCACCACGGTTTCGCAGATCGCCAGCCGAGATCACGATCTGGCCGCCAGAGGTGACCACGTCTTCCACGATCAGGAGCCGCTTGCCGTCGATCGGTGGACCCTCAGCGAGCTTTGCGGTGCCGTAGCTCTTCGCCTCTTTGCGGACGAAGAGCGCCGGGATGCCGGTGTGCAGCGAGAGGGCGGTGGCAACCGGCACCCCACCGAGTTCAAGGCCAGCCAGCAGTTCAGTGTCTGTTGGTATGAGGGGAGCGAGCTCCGCGGCGATGGCAGCGAGCAACGTCGGGTCGGACTCGAACTGGTACTTGTCGAAGTAGGTATTGGAGGTCTGACCAGACCGAAGAACGAACGCACCTTCGAGTTGTGACACCGCGCCCATTTGCTCTGCAAGCTCTCGTCGTTCCATCGCCTTGGAGTATCTCACGGCCTCGTCTGGCCGACGCAAGGTGGCTCCAGAAGCGGGCGTCGTCGGTATCCGAACTTGCGTTCAACGCCCAAAAGCGGCTTGTGTGAACCGCTTCACAGACTCGACGCCGGTCATTGGCGACGATGACGTGACACGAATCGGAAAGGACCGACGTCATGCCCTCCATCGCCCACCCATCCTCCGCTCAGACGCCACGAGCGCCGAAGCCACGAACCCCGAAGCCACGAGTCGGGCGTGTTGCGACAGTGCGGGCGGTCGCCCTCGTCTTGGCTCTGCTCGCCGCACTCACGATGAGTGTCTCACCAGCAGCAGCGCAAGGCCGCGAGCCGGTCACCTCCCAGTTCGGCACTGGCTTCAATGGCCTCGTCGACACTCGGATCTCCTTCGTGCAGGAGCGCCAGTCTCAAGCAGCTCGGACGTTTTTGGTGGTGCTCAATCCCGTCGGTGGAGGTGACGGCGATGCAGTTCTGGTCGTTGCAGTGGCCGACAGATCGAACCGGTACACGGTCGACCTTCCTCCGACCGAGCCGGGTCGGTACAACCTCGTCATCGAGGAGACCTACATCGGCGGCGACGTCGTGACGAACTCCATCCCCATGTCGCTCGGCGGACCGCCTCGCAGCGTCACTGGCCGAAGCGCACAGAGCGGTGAAGCTCTCATCATCGAATGGGCTCCACCGGCGTTCGGTTCGCCAAACTCCTACACGGTGACAACCCGAGACTTTGTCGACGGCTTTGGTGCCCCACCCAAGGTCATCTCCGTTGACGTGACGGGGAACTCGACCTTCGCCGTGCTCAACGGGCTGTCTCGTCACGGGAACTACTCCGTTCAGGTTGTGGCGAACTACGACTTCGGCACCGGCTCGACCAATATCACCACCCCTCTGGTCGATCCGAATGCCCCCGTCGTGACGCCGAACCCTCCGACCATCGACGATCAGACCAAGCCGACGATCGACCTGACCGTCCCCTCGACGGTCAACCGCTACGGCCGCCCCGGTGTGGTGCAGTTCACCTGCGCCGATGACTTCGGGGTCGACACTTGCGAAGGCACCCACACCAATGGTGAACGAATCTCGACCGCTCGAATCGGCAGCCAAACCGTGAGCGTTACGGCCACCGACTTTGCGGGGAACACCCACACGGAGACCGCCACGGTCGACGTCAGCTGGGCCTTTGAGGGTCAGTACGCCGGAGTCAGCGGCAACCAGGCAATCGTTGCCCGGTACTACGCCGCAACGTTCGGTCGCCTTCCCGATCGATCCGGCTTCAACTTCTGGGTGAGCAGCCTGAACAACGATGCGAACGGTGCCGAAGCAGCAGCGCAGTTCTTCGCAACGTCGCCTGAGTTCCAGTCGCTCTACGGCGAGAGCGTGAGCAACACGGAGTTCGTCGACACCATCTACGTCAATGTGTTGGGCCGAGCACCTGAAGGCGCCGGCCGTACCTTCTGGATCGACAGCCTCAACAACGGTGCTCACACCCGAGGTTCGGTCATGTCGTTCTTCGCAAACAGCCCGGAGCACATGACCATCACCGGCACGAGCTGACCACCGACAACTCGAATCCGATTCGTCGCTCTGGCGACACACCCGACCAGCACCGGGTGTGTCGCCAGCGGCGCGTTCATGATCAGGTTCCGCCTGCCGCTCGTGTGAATCCGAATCTCGGAAGCGACCCTTGTCGAAGCGTGCCAAGCTCGTCGCCATGAGCGACGCGACGGACCAGGGTGAACCAACCGACACGAAGGAGCTCGTGCTCGGAGTTGATCACATCGCAGATTTGCCGATGCCGAGCGTGGCTGAGTGGCCGATCTTTCCGTTCAAGGGAGATATCCACGTTCGGACCGTCCAACCGTTTCGTGGCGAGGAGCATCTTCGTCATGGCGATCCCGGCGGTCCGCCTTGTGAGTGTCAGCTCGACGAGAAAGACCAAGAGCGCGAGATGCGCACCGTGTGGACCGATGGCCGGTGGAAGGTAGCCCGGCTGCACTTCAACGAAGGTGAGCTCTCACCCTTTCCCGCCTACATGCTGTCGACCGTCGACCACATGGACTTCGAGGATTTCGACGAAGCACTTGGGGCTGAGCTCGGCGTGATGTCGGTGCGAATCGAGAAGGCGATTCGGGCGATTGGTGATATCGGCCGGGTGCACATCAACCGCTGGGGAGATGGCGGCGCCCACTTCCACGTGTGGTTCCTCGGTCGGCCGAAAGGCGCGTGGCAGTTGAGCGGCTACAACTTGCCGATGTGGGGGTTCATCCTGCCGTCGCTCGATGCTGACGTGCACGAACGCAATGACAGAGTCGTGGCTGACCATCTCGCCGAAGCAGCCGCTGCGGCGGGCTGAGGGGCCAATCCGCGGCGCCGGTCGCTATCGGAGCAAGAACCGAAGGTGTTCGATGTCGGCGAGGTAGAGCGTGTCGTGGCCGGCCTCGATGTGTGAGGCAAATCCCTCGTGGCCCTCGGCAGCGCGAGCCCGCATGAAATCAATGTGTTCGGTGAGCCGATCGATCGCGGCTTGGATCACGCCTCGGTACACGGGGGCAGCATTCGCCGGCTGGTTCGGGTCATCGGACCCTTCACCCTCGTCGAAGTAGGCATCGACGAAGAGCCGGAGGCGACGCCAGTTCTCGTTCACGTTGCCGAAGTAGTCCGGGTTGGCCGGGGCGCTGAGCGGGACCCAGCGGTACGCGGCGTAGCCGAGATCCCACAGACGAGTCCCCGGATGGGCGGTCTCGAAATCGAAGACACCGCTGACGACACCGAGGTTGAGCGCGCAGTTGTACGGCGCGAAATCGCCGTGGCAGATCACTTCGACGGGTTCGCGGGTTGGAAGATCCCAGACGTCATCGTCGTGGTGTTCGAAGCTCTCACTCGCATCGTGCATGGCTCGAAGGAGCGCAGCAGCGGTGGTCATCGCTTCGTCGGTCCGGAAGCTCATCGTCACCGGTGTTGCGGTGACTTCACCCTCGACGAACGAAAGGGTTTCGATTGGGCCGGCGAGCGAAATCGGCTCAGGTGCGCCGTCGAATCCCTCGTCTCTCAGGTGCTGGAGATAGCGATGAACCGTTGCTGATTGTGGTCCCGATTGGCGCTCGATCTGGTCGCCGATTCGGCGGACGCTGTTGAGCCCGCCGAACCTCACAGCCTCGGTCGGGAATGCCTCGTTTGGCTGTTCGATCGATTGTTCGTTGCCGGTTTCGTCGGCTGATGACTCCGTGCTCACGCTGCAAAGTGTTACACCTCATGCATGTCGAGTGTCGTACGTTCCCTCTCGGTCGTCTTCTTGCTGGTCGTCGCCGCCTGTTCGAGCGGCCCTGCCGATGTTGTGGCAGAGCAAGATCTGGCCCCAGAAACAACGCTGCAGTCCGACGCTCCGGAGACAACGCCAGACGCCGCGCCGCCCGCGGAACCCGACGATGAATCCGGCGAGGCTGATGAGGGCGAGGAACCACCGGCGGAGGATTCAGCCGCTGGCGCCATCGACTGGACAGCATGTGGGTCGGTCGAATGCGGGACCTTTGACGCTCCGTTGGATCACGATGACCCGGACGGGGAAACGATCGAGATCGCGCTGCGGCGGGTGCCATCGAGCAACCCCGATCCGGTCGGCTCGTTGTTCATCAACTTCGGCGGACCGAGCGCGGAATCGACTGAGATCTTCGACTTTGCCGGCCAGTTCTTCGCATCGGTCTTCGGCGACGAGTTCCACGTTGTCGTGTGGGACCCGAGAGGAACCGGGGCGACCGCACGCCTTGCTTGTGACGATCGTGGAGTCGACGACGTTGGCGTTGGAATCATCGACACCTCCGATGGGCTCGATGACGAATTGGCAACCGAGGAAGCATCGTTTGGGATCATCGCCGATTGCGCCTCAGCGACCGGGCCGATTATCGACAATCTCAGCACGGTCGATGTGGTGAAGGATCTCGACCTGTTGCGCCAGGCGGTCGGTGACGAGGGCCTGAACTATCTCGGCTACAGCTACGGCACCCAGATCGGCTGGGTGTACGCAACGCTCTTCCCCGACAACGTGCGGGCGCTCATCTTAGACGGTGCCGTCCCTCCCGGTTCGCTCAGCCGCCAAGGTCTGATCGAGCAATACGCAGGATTTGAGCGAACCTTCGCCGCATTCGAAGAAGAGTGCGACGGAAGCGCAGCATGTTCGTCGAGCGATGAAGGTCTCGGCGTTCGAGTCGACCGAATCGTGAACGAACTGCGCGTTGAGCCGATCGACCTCGGTGATGGCTCCGTGTTCGATGCCGACGACTTTCTCGAAGGTGTGCTCACCTCGCTCTACAGCGATGTGAGCTTTGCCCTCCCGGCGCTCGACGCCAACATTGCCGATGTCGACGACGGTGACCCGAGCGGATTCGTCTCGGCCGAGGAATCAAACGCTGACACGTCAACTCCAGCGATCTACAAGGCCGTCAATTGTGCGGATGGTTTCGACATCACATCCGAACAGGACTCGATCGATTACATGAACGACATCTCGGCGGCTGCACCTCGCTTTGGTCAGCTGAACGAGGGCATCCGGTGTGATCTGTGGCCAGGAGAGATCGTCGGCTTGCCAGAGCTCGACAGCACGGGAGCGCCGACGATCCTCGTGGTCGGCAACACGCTCGACCCGGCGACGCCGTATGAATCGGCCGAAGAGCTCGATCAGTTGCTGACCGATTCGGTGTTGCTCACCTACGAAGGCACAGGACACACGATCGTTGCCGGTGAGCCGTGCATCGATGCCTTTGCGATCGACTATCTGGTCAACCTGGTTCCGCCACCACCCGGCACAACCTGCTGAGCGTTAGTCGGCGAATGACTCCGGTGATCGATGCCGGAACACGTCGACGGTGCCATAACGATTCTGCGCTTCTTGTTCGAATGTTGCCCCGAGACGGGTCGCCACTCGCGCCGATGCTTCGTTCGCTTTGGCGATCACGCTGACGGCTGTCGTCCAACCAAAGTCCTGATAGGCGGACCGGAGTGATCGTTCGGCTGCCTCGGTTGCGAACCCCTTGCCGTGGTGGCTGGGGACCAACGCCCAGGTGATCTCCGGAGCGAACCAGCCTTCGGGGAACCACATGCCGGTCACACCAGCGAACTCGCCAGACGACTTCTCTTCGATCGCCCACGGCCCGTAACCGCGCAGCGCCCAGTGGCCGGGGTAGACGGCGAACTTGCGCCACGCATCCTCACGGCCGCACGGTCCGCCGTAGAACGAGGAGACGGGATCCGCGTAGAACTCGGCCATCGGCTCAAAGTCGCTCTCTCGAAACCCTCGGAGAATCAGCCGTTCAGACTCGATGACAGGTGGTGCGGTCGGCGGGTTGGTCACACCGTGGAGTCTCGCATGGCTCACCGTCACGCGACCTGTCTCGGTGGCGACCTGTCTCGGTGGCAAGACCGTGACGATGGGTGGTGGTGCCCCCATCACCGGTGACTGTCACAGGCCATCTTTACTGTCGTCGGTATGCCCCTCAGCACTCTGATCATCATTCTTCTTGCGGCCGCGATCGCACTTCTGGCGGGAGTTTTCGCCGGAATCGTCGTCTCTCGTCGTCGAGAACTGGCTCAGCCAGCTCCCGACGCAGCCGTTTCGGCCGCTCTAGCCGCGGATTTGGCTGCTGATCGAGCAGCCGAGCGCGATGCACTCGTGAATGCGGCGGTGTCCGCCATGCGCCATGAGCGGAGCGAGTCGATGCGCCAATCGGTCGACACGCTGGTCTCGGTTGCATCGTCAAAGCTGGGAGATCAGCTGGCCGCGGGCAAGGACGTGATCGATCGTGAGCACACGGCGGTGTCCTCCCAGGTCGAAACACTGCAGACCGAACTACGGCGTGTGGGCGACCTCGTCTCCACACTCCAGCAAGAACGTGCGGAACAAAACGGCCGCTTGTCGACCGGAATCGAACAGGCGATGGCTGTCACCTCGGCGTTGGCCGACACGACACAGAGCCTGCGCGATGCGCTTGCGTCTCCGAAGGCCCGAGGTCAGTGGGGCGAGCGAATGGCTGAAGACGTGCTGCGTCTCGCTGGGTTTGTTGAAGACATCAACTATCGACGCCAAACCAAGCTCGAGGGAGGCGGCATCCCTGACTACACGTTCTTCCTGCCGCAGAACCACGTGGTGCATATGGACGTGAAGTTCCCGATCGACAACTACCTGCGCTGGCTCGAAGCCGACAATCCGGCGGACCAAGAGGCGTTCGTGAAGGCCTTCCGGCGCGATGTGCGGCAGCGCATCAAGGAGCTCACCGATCGCTCCTACATCGATCCGGCCTCGACGGTCGACTACCTCTTGTTGTTCATCCCGAATGAGAGCGTTTACGGGTTCCTGCACGAGCACGATCCTCAGCTGATCGACGCCGCCCTTGGAACGAAGGTGGTGTTGTGCTCGCCGACGAGCCTGTTCGCCGTGCTGGCGGTCATCCGTCAGGCGGTCGACAACTTCCTCGTCGTGAAACGCAGCGATGAGATCTTGTCGGGAATCGGCGGCCTGCGTGACGAGTGGCAGAAGTTTGGCGGCACAGTCGAGAAGGTCGAGCGTGGTCTGCAGTCGGCGCAAAAGGCTGTCGACGATCTGAAGGGTCCCCGAAGCCGTCAGTTCGAGAAGAAGCTGGCAACCCTCGAAACGGTTCGGGATGGACGATTGGCCGATGCTGAAGATGCGCAGCCCGAACTCAATCTCGATGTCGCCGCACTCGAAGATCCGAAGCCCCTCCGTCAGGTGGTCTGAGGATCGGTAACCTCATGCGCCATGAGCGACCCAATTCTCGTTGCCGTCGCCTGGCCTTACGCGTCAGGCTCACGGCACCTCGGACACCTGGCTGGGGCCTACCTCCCAGCCGATGTCTTCGCCCGCTACCAACGTTTGGCAGGCCACGACGTGCTGATGGTGAGTGGGTCCGATGTGCACGGCACACCCATCACGGTTCGTGCCGACGATGAGGGAGTCACGCCCGACGACATCGTCGATCGTTACCACAACGAATTCGTACGCCAATGGGGCGAACTCGGTATCTCGTGGGATCTCTACACCACGACCGGTACCGAGAACCACGCCAAGGTCACCCAGGAGATGTTCCTGGCTCAGCTCGAGAACGGCCACATCGATCGCCGTGTCTCAGAGCAGTTCTTCGATCCTGAAGTCGAGCGATTCCTGCCCGATCGTTACGTCGAGGGTACGTGTCCGCACTGTTCCTATGTCGACGCCCGAGGCGATCAGTGCGACAACTGCGGAAAGACGCTCGACGCCACCGAACTCCGCGATCCACGTTCAAAGCTCAGCGGTGCCACGCCGGTTCTGCGTGAGACCGAGCACTTCTATTACCGATATTCCGACTTCTCCGAGCGCGTTGGCGAGTACCTCGACTCTCGTGAGGGTTGGCGACCGCACGTGCTCAACTTTGCGAAGGGCTGGATCGACGAAGGTCTCCTCGATCGCGCCATCACGCGCGACATCGAGTGGGGCATCCCGGTTCCGGTCGACGATCTCGGCCCGGGCAAGAGCATCTACGTCTGGTACGACGCGGTGATTGGCTACCTGTCGGCGTCTCAGGAATGGGCGCAGTCGGCGGGCGATCCCGATGCGTGGAAGCGTTGGTGGGAGAACCCCGACGCCCGGAGTTTCTACTTCGTCGGCAAGGACAACATCCCGTTCCATTGTTTGTTCTGGCCAGCCCAACTCATGGGGGCCGGCGATCTCAACCTGCCAACGAACGTGCCGGCGAATCAGTACGTCACCTTCAAGGGCGGCAAGGCATCGGCCAGCCGCGGGATCGGCCTCACGATCCAAGAAGGCCTCGACCTGTTCGAGCCGGACGCGATCCGATTCGCTCTGGCTGCCTCCTTCCCCGAGCAGTCCGACACTGAGATCTCCGTTGAAGAGATCGCCCGTCGAGTCAACGAAGAACTCGTTGCGACGTGGGGCAATCTCGTCAACCGCGTGTTGTCGATGACCAACAAGAACTGCGAAGGCCAAGTGCTTGAGCCAGGCCCGCTCGGGGAACAAGAGACCGAGCTGCTCGCCACGATCGACGCAGCCTTCGCGGAGTCGGCTGCTCACTTCGAAGCGGTTGAACTGCGCGCCGCACTGCGTGTTGCCATGGCGAGCGCTCAGGCCGTGAACGCTTATCTCAACGCCACCGAGCCCTGGAAGGTTGTGAAGGCCGACCTCGAGCAGGGGCGCATGATGCTCCACACGGCGCTCAGCGCCATCAACGGTGTTCGAGTCTTGTTCGCTCCGTTCCTGCCGTTCACCTGCGGTGCTCTCGATGATCTGCTCGGCCCAACCGAGGGCTGGCAGCGTCTGCCGTTGGTCACCGGCACGGAGATCGCCAAGCCGAAGCCGTTGTTCAAGAAGATCGACCTCGATGAGCTGAACCTCGGCGAGGGCTGATCGGCGTGTCCAGCAACGCAACGAGCGCTGATCGAGACGTCGCCGAGATCGAGGAAGACTTCGGGACGGGCTGGTTCGATAACCATTGCCACCTCACGAGCCTGAAGCGAGATCCGGCTGAGGTTGTCGCCGAGGCAAACGGTGCCGGCATCGACTATCTGCTCACCGTCGGGTGTGATCTTGACGACAGTGAGAACGCCATCGAGATCGCGTCGCGGTTCGACAACGTCTGGGCCACGGCGGGTGTGCACCCGCACGAAGCTGAGCCGTTTCTCGCGCTCGGCGACGACGGCTTGGCTCGACTCGAAGCGATGCTCGGTTCGCCCGACGATGAGGTTCGTCCCGTCGTCGCGGTGGGGGAGTGTGGACTTGACTATCACTACGAGCACTCACCTCGGGCGGAGCAGCGAGAGGTGTTCGAACGCCAGATCGAGCTGGCCCACAAGCACGATCTTGCGCTGGTGATCCACAGCCGTTCGGCGTGGGATGACACGTTCGAGATTCTCGATCGGGCTGGTGTTCCGCCTCGAACGGTCTTCCATTGCTTCACCGGCGGACCGGACGAAGCGACCGAGGCCCTTGCTCGCGGCACGTATCTGTCGTTCAGTGGCATCGTCACCTTCAAGACGGCGGACGACCTGCGAGAAGCCGTCAAGCTGACACCACTTGATCGCATCCTGGTCGAAACCGATTCCCCGTATCTGGCGCCGATCCCGTACCGGGGACAGACCAATCGACCAGCCCTTGTGAGCACCGTTGGTCGAATGTGTGCTGATTTGAAAGAAATTTCGCTCGCAGACATGGCAACGCTGAGCTGGGAAAACGGAAAAACCCTCTACGGAGCGTGATTGGCTGACCACACGGCGGATGTTGCGGTTCTGTGACGCGACCCGTAGTGTTCGCCCCCGTGCGTAGTGGGACGACGGTTCACGCCTCCGCGTCGAATGTCAGCCGGGGCGGCTTCATTGCTCTCGCTGTATCGACGGTGATTGCGGTCATTGTCATCTCTGTCGGTCAATCCAGCACCGACCTGCCAAACGGCACCGAGATCGCTGCCGATCAGCTCGCAGCCTCCACATCGCAGACTGCCGATGTCGATGGCAGCACCGAGTCCTCGGCCAGTTCACTCCTCGACGATGTTGATGGGGCCCAGCTCTTCGAAGCCGGTGCTCGCGACGACCTGCCGAGCGATGAAGCCGAGGCTGTTCAAGCCGACACTGCCTCCACCGCAGCCGGCGACCTTGCGCCCGACCGTGCGTCCCACAGTGGCGCAGAGTCCGCTGATGAAGAGTCAGCATCCACGGGAGGCACGACCGCCGGCGGTGCGTCGGCAACTGCTGAAGCCCAGGTCGGTACCCGTCCAGCTCCTGCGCCGCAGGGCCCAACGGTGACCAACGCCCCTTCGACCACGGCGGCACCAGCAACAGACGCTCCAACGACGGCGGCACCAACAACAGCAGCGCCGACTACTGCCGCCCCGACGACGGCAGCACCCACCACCGCTGCGCCGACCACGGCTGCTCCAACGACCGAGCCACCACCTCCGCCGACGCCGTCGACGACAACACCGACCGACAACGGAGCCCCGACCGCCGAGCAGTGGGCCGCCCTTCGCCAGTGTGAATCCGGCGGCCGCTACGACGTCGTGTCGGCGAACGGCCTCTACCACGGTGCGTATCAGTTCGCTCAGAGCACCTGGAACGGTGTCGCCCGGTCTGCGGGCCGAAGCGATCTCGACGGTGTTGCACCGAGCAAGGCTGATCCAGCCGATCAAGATGCCATGGCCCTCGTGCTCTGGACCCAGCGCGGGAACCAGCCTTGGCCCGTGTGTGGCAAGCACATTCCGCCGAAGCCGTAGTCAGAGCGAGCCGAACCACGGTGGCCGATCGGCTCACTCGGACCGACGTCCGCAATCTGCTTGATCGGCACGGGCTCGAGCCATCGCGTGCGCTCGGACAGAACTTCTTGTGCGACGGACCCATGATCGACAAGATCGTGCGGCTCGGACGCGTCGCAGCGGGCGATCACGTGGTCGAGATCGGTCCGGGCCTTGGTTCGCTCACGCTCGGTCTCGCCGATGCTGGAGCGTCGGTTCTCGCGGTTGAGATCGACCGCTACCTGATCGATCCGCTCAGCGAAGTCACCGCTGGTCTCGACGTCACGGTCGTCAACGCCGATGCGCAAGAACTCGATTGGGAAGCCCATCTTGGCGATCACTCGTGGAAGGTCATCGCCAACCTTCCCTACAACGTTGCGACGCCGCTGGTGCTCGACTTGTTGGCGTCGCGGCCCGAGCTCGAGAGTTACGTCGTGATGGTGCAGCGAGAGGTCGGCGAGCGTCTTGCTGCAGGACCGGGCTCGAAGACGGCTGGCATTCCGTCTGTCATCGTTGCGTACTGGGGCGAGGCAACGGTGGTCGGGTCGGTCCCAGCGCAGCTTTTCCTGCCGGTTCCCAAGGTGGAGTCCGTGCTCGTGCGGATCGTCCGTGCACCGACCCCGAATGTCGATGCGCCCTACGACCGACTCGTCGCACTCGTCCGAGCAGGCTTCAACCAACGCCGCAAGATGATCCGCCGATCACTCGCCGCCTTGTTGTCCGAAGAACAGATCGCCGCCGCCGACGTCGACCCAACCCTGCGAGCCGAAGCCCTCGACCTTCCAGCCTGGGGCCGTCTCGCCGACACCTAGCCCCGTTGCTCACCCGCTGTCGTCTCAGAGACCGCAGTGGGTGCATGGAGCGGTGCGTAGGATCTGGCTGTGATTGAAACCCTTGTTGCGCCGGCCAAACTCACCCTGTCGTTGCGGATGACGGGGCTTCGGGACGACGGGTTCCACTTCATCGATGCGGAGATGGTCACGCTCGACTTCTTTGACACGCTGGTGATCGACCCGTCGGGGTCTGGGCTCAGGCTGGTTGGCGGGGGAGAGGACATCCCGACGGGGCCGTCGAATCTTGCGAATCGTGCGCTTGTGCTCGCTGGCAAGGTTGCCGCAATCACGTTGACGAAGCGGATTCCTTCCCAAGCTGGGCTCGGTGGCGGATCCTCCGATGCTGGTGCCGTTCTGCGCTGGGCGGAGTTCGACAACCTGGACGAAGCCGGAGCGCTCGGCGCCGATATCCCGTTTTGTATGCTCGGCGGCCGGGCCCGCGTGACCGGAATCGGCGAAATTCTTGAAGAACTTCCGTTCGTTGAACGCGATCTCACGCTCGTCACGCCGCCGATCGCTTGCCCGACGCCTGCAGTCTTTCGGGCGTGGGACGACCTTGGTGGCCCGTTCAACGACGACGGTGAGAACGACCTCGAACCGGCTGCGCTCGTTGTGGCCCCCGACCTCGCTCAGTGGCGAGACGCTCTTGGCGAAGCGACGGGAATCCGCCCGTCCCTAGCGGGCAGTGGGTCGACGTGGTTTGTTCAGGGTCATCACGATCTCGCAGACCACGAGTTGCTCGGCGGGCGGTTTGTAACGACGAAAACCACCCCGAAGGGGTGGTTTCCAGACGGTCAAACATGACGCACCCGACGAGCGGGTGATGAGTCTTACTTCTTGTTCCTGCGTTGCACACGAGTGCGCTTCAGGAGCTTGCGGTGCTTCTTCTTGCGCATGCGCTTGCGGCGCTTCTTGATCAACGATCCCATAAGGCGTTAGAGACTAGCGGCGATACTCTCATTGGCGACCTTCCCTCGTAGTTCAGTTGGTAGAACACCGGTCTTTGAATCCGTAGGTCGCTGGTTCGAGTCCAGCCGAGGGAGCAGCTAGATTTTTTCCATGACGTCGACTCACCCCCTGTCGGCTCCGCTTTCCGCTCTCGTCATCGCCACCGCCTCCGGTGCGCCGATGCGGTCGGAACGGCCGAAGCCCATTCACCTTCTGTGTGGGCGGCCCATGCTCAGCTACACGCTCGATGCGCTGGCCGAGGTTGGTGTGGATCGCGTCAACGTCGTCACCGGACCGATGGTCGACTGGGTCTCCAAGCGAGTTCTCGAAGATCCACCAGACGTTGCGCTGAACTTCGTCGAGCAACGAATCGAACGTGGGCCGGCCGACGCCGCACTCATTGGACTCTCCGGATTCGATGACTTTGATGATGACGGCGACGTCATCGTGTTGCCGGCTGACCTCCCGCTCCTCGAAGCCGACACGCTGCAACGTCTCGTCGATGCGCATCGAGCGTCGGGCTCGGTTTGTACGGTGCTCTCCGCAACGGTCGATGATCCCGGCGAGCACCCTCGTGTGCTTCGTGATCGCCACGGCAAGGTCGCCTCGGTCACTCGAGAGATCGAACTCGTCGGCGATGAACGAGACAGCGACGAGATCGCCCTTGGCGTCTACATCGTTCGCCGCGGGCTGCTTGCCCCGGCGATCCGCCGAACCAAGCCAGACCCCGTCGACGGGCTGCACCGCCTCGTCGACGTCGTCGGCGTGCTTGCCGACTCCGGCCATCCAACCAACAGCGCGCCTGTCGTCACGAACCTCACCGACCTTCGACCGGTCGACGATCGCCGCTTGCTCGCAGAGTCCGAAGCTGAGTTGCGTCGGCGGACCAACCTTCGCTGGCTCGACCACGGCGTGTCGATGATCGACCCCGAGCGCACCTACATCGACGCCACGGTCCGCCTTGGTGTGGACGTCACGCTCTTCCCCGGAACAATTCTGCAAGGAAACACGGTGATTGGCGACGGTTGTGAGATCGGACCAGACACTCGTCTCGACCGATGTTCCGTTGGTCGAGACTCCGTCGTCGAGAAGGCGATGGCTCGCCTTTCGACGATTGGCGACAACTGCAGAGTCGGCCCGTTCGCCGTTCTTGAGCCTGGATCTGAGCTATCAGACGGGACCTCGACCGGACCCTTCTATGCTGCTCGTGCCGGAGAGTAAGTAGGGGCAACAGTTGTCACGTTGACGCGGCTTTGGCCGCTTGCGTGTCCCGGCTCAACGAGGAGCGACAGGGTGGAACCAATGGAAGCCGTAACGACGAAGACTCTTCATCTCTTCGCCGGGCGCCACAATCGAGAACTTGCTGACGACATCGCTGGCAAGCTCGGGATCGAAGTCACCGAGGCTCACCTGAGCCAGTTCGCAAACGGCGAGACCCATTGCCGCTTTGCCGAGTCGGTTCGTGGCTCGGACGTGTTCATCCTGCAGAGCCACGGCTCCCTCGATGGTCGGTCGTTGAACGACTCGATCATGGAGCACCTGATCATGGTCGACGCTGCTCGCCGTGCGTCGGCGAAGCGAATCACTGCCGTGTTGCCGTGCTACGGCTACGCCCGGCAGGACCGCAAGTCCGAAGGCCGCGAGCCGATCACCGCCCGCCTGATGGCTGACCTCTTCGCCGCGGCTGGCGCATCGCGCCTGGTGGCTATCGATCTGCACTCCGGACAGATCCAGGGTTTCTTCAACGGCCCACTCGACCACTTGGTCGCCATGCCGATCCTCGTCGACTACCTCAAAGATGCCGGCGACGATCTCGTCGTGGTTTCGCCAGACGCCGGCCGTGTGAAGGTCGCTGAGCGCTACGCCCAGCAGCTCCACGCCGACCTCGCCATCGTGCACAAGCGTCGGTTGAAGGGTGTGAAGAACCAGGTCGAGGCAAAAGACATCGTCGGTGAGGTCGAAGGCCGCACGTGTGTGTTGATCGACGACATGATCGATACCGCTGGCACCATCTGTCAGGCCGCCGAGCTGCTCATGGAGCGAGGCGCCAAGTCCGTGACCGCAGCGGCCACTCACGGTGTGTTCTCCGGCCCAGCGATCGACCGCCTGAAGAACTCAGTTCTCGAGAAAGTCATCGTGACCGACACGCTGCCAATGCCCGCCGAGAAGCAGTTCGACAAGCTCGAAGTCCTGTCGGTTGCACCGCTGATCGCCGACGCTATTCGCGCCGTGTTTGAAGACAGCTCGGTGAGTTCGATTTTCGACGGCCAAAACCAGAACTAAGGCCGATACCCTGCCGGGTTGATCACGGGCATCTGTTTGTGCCCAACCTTCTCGAGGATTGCCATGTCGACCGTCACTGCCAAAACCGGACGCTCCACCGGGAGCCGGAACTCCAATCGCTTGCGCGAGGAGGGCGAGTTGCCCGGTGTCGTCTACGGACTCGGGAAAGACCCCGTCTCCGTCAACGTCACCTACACCGAGCTGCGCGATGCGCTCAAGGGTGCGGCTGGCCTGAACACCATCTTGACGCTCAACGTCGATGGCACCGAGGAAGAAGTCATCATCAAGGAGATTCAGCGCGATCCGATCAAGCGGACCGTGCGCCATGCTGACTTCCTTCGTGTGAACCACGAGACCAAGGTCACCATCACGATTCCGATCGTGTTGACCGGCCGCTCCGAAGCCGTAGCTGAAGCCGGCGGCATCATCGAGCAGAAGATGCACTCACTCAAGGTGCTGTGCAACCCGTACAACATCCCGAACCAGATCGACGCCGACGTCACACCGATGACGCTCGACCGTCGTCTTGCCCTCGGCGACCTCAGTTTCGGCGAGGGTGTCACCACCAAGGTCGGCATGAACATCACCGTCGCCGCTCCTGTTGTGCCTCGTGGCCTCAAGAGTGACGAAGAAGAAGCCGAGCTCGACGAAGACGGCAACCCGATCGTGGCAGCCGAGGGTGGCGACGACGCTGGCGAAGCCGGTGGCGACGACGCTGCTGGCGGCGACGAGTAGGTTCCGCCCGCTCCATGGCCCTGCTCTCGAGGCGGCCCGGAGAATCACGTCGACGGGGAACCCCCGCCGATCTATTGGTCATTGGTCTCGGCAACCCCGGGACCGAGTTCGACGGCACGCGTCACAACATTGGCGCCGACGCCGTCGCGCTCTTGGCTCACCGCAACGGTGAGCAGCTCAAGAAGGGTAAAGAGCGAGCGCTGATCGCTGAGATCCGCCTCGCTGGCAAGCGGGTGGTGGTCGCCTTCCCGCAGACCTTCATGAACAATTCCGGCGAGTCGGTTCGTCTTCTTGCCAGGCGCTACGGCATTGAGTCCGGTGACCAGCTTCTCGTGATCCACGATGAGCTCGATCTCGACGCAGGCCGAATCAAGCTCAAACAAGGTGGTGGAATGGCCGGCCACAACGGTCTGAAGTCGATCACCCAGCACGTCGGAACAACCGATTTCATTCGACTTCGGATCGGCGTTGGCAAACCTCCTCCGTCACAGGCTGGGCGCGACTACGTCCTTCGCCGCCCGGGAAAAGCCGACGGCACGCTGCTCGAGGGCGCGCTCGATGCATCGCTCGAAGCGGTCGAGTTAGTGCTGAATGACGGCATCGACATCGCCATGAATCACGTGAATCGGCGAGCCTGAACGGGCATCTGCACAAACTCCACACATCGCCTGCACCTCTGATGAGTGGTTGGGCGCCTACCGTGGGTATCGATGACCACCACGACCCGCTCCCCGAAATCTGGCGGCACCCGCTGGATGCCAGCGGTTCTCCTCGCTGGCTTCTCCGTCGTGCTCGGAATCTTGTCCTTTGCCGATCGAGCTCCCGGCACAACCCAAGCAGCACTTCGACGGGTGCAAGACGTGGGGCGGAAGGTCGAAAACCGGTCGGGGCTTGACGTGATCGATCGAGGCGACGTGCCGCTCGCCTTTGACACCGCGGGCCATCTGTTCTTGTGGTTCATCGCTGGTGTGATCGGCTGGTGGGCGTTCAGCCGCCGGACCTCGCCGGTGTTCTTGGCGCTCTGTCTGTTCACGATCTCAGCCGGTGTTGAAGTTGGTCAGAGTTACCTCTCGACCAGCCGAAGCCCAGACCTGCTCGATCTTGTTGCCAACGGTGCGGGCATCTTGTTCGGTGTGTCGTTCGCCGTGATGTTCGGTGGTGCAGTCGGAGCATTCGGTCGGCTCGTGACGAACCGCTCATTTTCGAAGAGTTGACGCCCAAAGTCGCTGCTCCAACCTGACCCACGACGGCCGGGCAGCCCTAGCCTGGCTCGGTGAGCTTCCGCCGTCTCCCAGACCTCGTCGCCTCCGATCCGTCGCTCGAACGGATCATTGGGCGTTCCGCCTCGGTCTTGGCGGTTCCGGAACCCGCTCGAGCAATCTCCATTGCCGGCCTGGCCGCCGGTGCCTCGCGCCGCCCCGTGCTCGTTGCGGTCCCGACAACCAACGAAGCTGATCGTCTCGCCCGAGATCTTGCGATCTACCTCGGTGATGATCAGGTTGCCTCGTTCCCTGCGTGGGAAACGCTGCCGTTCGAGCGGGTCAGCCCGTCGATCGAAGCGATGGGGCATCGTCTGAAGACACTTCACCGCATCTCTGACCCCGAAACCGGGCCCCAGGTTGTGGTCGCCCCTGTTCGAGCGCTGATCCAGCGACTCGGGCCTCATGTCGAAGAGGTCGAACCGATCATCGTCGGCAGCGGTGATCAGATCGACCCGCAACAGCTTGTCGCTGACCTCGTGATGGCCGGCTATCGCCGAGAGCCCCAAGTGGAACACCGCGGTGAGGTCGCCATCCGTGGCTCCATCGTCGACGTGTTCCCGTCTACGGCCGAGGGCCCGGTCCGAATCGACCTTTGGGGTGACGAGGTCGACCGCCTCACGTTCTTCAACATCGCTGATCAGCGTTCAACGATCGACCTCGCCGAGGTTGAGATATTCCCGTGCCGGGAGCTTTTGCCAACCGAAGAGATTCAAGAACGAGCCGCGGCACTCGTCGGTTCAGCGCCATGGGGCCGCGAGCAATGGGAGCGCTTGTCCGAAGGGCAGCACTTCGACGGTATGGAGTCGTGGTTGCCGTGGCTCTGCGAATACGAACGTGTGCTTCCCGACCTGCTCGGCCCAGACGCTCTTGTCGTGCTGATCGAGCCCCGGCGTATGCGCGACCGGGGTGCGGATCTCCTTGCGGAAGAAGCTGACCTCGCCGCCACCTTGGCCCGCACATGGGGTGCACTGCCGGATGAAGACGAGGCGACAAGCCATGAGTTTCCTCGCCTTCACCTCGACTTCGAGCGCCTTCTCGCGAAAACTCCCGCCCCGATCGTCACCGCGACTGCGGTGCCCGAATCACCCGAGGTCGCCGTCGTCGCAGCCTCAGGTTGGGACGAGCCGGGTGAAGCGCTCGCCGCTCGCCTGCACAACGTGCTCGCCGACGGTGCCCGACTGATCGTCTGCGCCGACGGCAAAGGGTCGGCGGGCCGAGTCGCTGATCTGCTGGCCGAGTGGGGAATCCACCCGACCGACCACGGCGAATCCATCCCCGAGAGCTTCACCCCTGGCGGCCACCTGGTCGTCTCGCCGCTCGAACGTGGCTTCCTGCTTGCCGACGTCGGCCTCGCCGTCATCTCTGAAGCTGAACTCACGGGGCGGCGCCGAGCGCACCGCCGGGCCAAACCTCGCAAGCGTCAGAGCGAGGGTTTCTTCGACGACTTGTCACCCGGCGATTACATCGTCCATCACCAGCACGGTGTCGGCCGGTTCTCGGGCATGGTCAAACGAGCGATCGGTGGGCACGAACGTGACTACCTCATGCTCGACTATCGAGGCGACGACAAGCTCTACGTCCCGTCCGATCAGATCGACCTCATCCGCCGCTACACCGGGGGAGACTCGCCGAGCTTGCATCGCCTCGGCGGCGCCGATTTCGCAAAGTCCAAGGCCAAGGTTCGAACCGCCGTTGCCGAGATCGCCCAAGAACTCGTCGTGCTCTATCAGACACGTATGGCGACCGAAGGCGTGGTTGCGCAGCCGGACACACCGTGGCAGGCCGAGCTGGCGCAATCGTTCCCCTACGAACTCACGCCCGATCAGGCCGAGGCCATCACGCTGATCAAAGACGACATGGAGGCGGTCACCCCAATGGACCGCCTGGTCGTTGGAGACGTGGGCTTTGGCAAGACTGAGGTTGCGGTCCAGGCTGCGTTCAAAGCCGTGCAGAGTGGCAAGCAGGTTGCGGTGTTGGTGCCGACCACCCTTCTGGCTCAACAGCACTATCAGACCTTCAGCGAACGGTATGCGCCCTATCCAGTTCGGGTTGAGGTGTTGAGTCGCTTCCTCACGAATGCTCAGGCGAAGAAGGTCGTCGCTGAAGTCGTGGCGGGCAACGTCGACGTATTGATCGGTACGCACCGAATCCTCTCCGACGACATCACCTACAAGGATCTCGGCCTTCTCATCATCGACGAGGAGCAGCGCTTCGGTGTGACGCACAAGGAGTCGATCAAGCAGCTCAAGACCAACGTCGACGTGCTGACGTTGACGGCGACTCCCGTCCCGCGCACGCTCGAGATGAGCCTCACCGGCATTCGAGACCTGTCGTTGCTCAACACGCCGCCCGCCGATCGGCAACCGATTCTGACCTACGTTGGCGAATACGACGAGCGCCCGGTCGCTGAGGCGATCCGACGAGAGCTCCTTCGTGAGGGCCAAGTCTTCTACGTCCACAACCGGGTGCAGAGCATCGAGAAGGTCGCTGGCGAGATTCGCGCCATGGTGCCTGAAGCCCGCGTAGCGATCGCTCACGGGCAGCTGGATGAAGGGTCGCTCGAGAAGGTCGTGCTCGACTTCTGGGAGGGCGAGTACGACGTCCTTGTCTGTACGACCATCATCGAGTCCGGCATCGACATGCCGACCGTGAACACGCTCGTCGTCGATCGAGCAGAGCTGCTCGGTCTTGGCCAGCTTCACCAGTTGCGCGGCCGTGTCGGCCGGTCCGGCCAGCGGGCTTACGCCTATCTGTTCACGCGCCCCGATGCGGCTTTGTCCGAAGAGGCCTACGAACGTCTCCGCACCATCGGCGAGGCCACCGAACTCGGTTCTGGCTTCAAGATCGCCATGCGAGATCTCGAGATTCGTGGTGCCGGCAACCTCCTGGGTGTTGGTCAGTCCGGCCACATCGCGTCGGTTGGTTATGACCTCTACTGCCAGCTCGTCACCGAAGCGGTGGCCGAACTCAACGGCCAGACCATTGAGGAGCCCGTCGAGATCAAGCTCGATCTCCCCGTCGCCGCCAACATCCCAAACGACTACATCGACACCGAACCCCAGCGGCTCGAGGCGTATCGCCGGCTCGCCAACGTGTCGGACGAGACCGAAGTGGAAGACATCCGCTCGGAGTGGGTCGACCGCTTTGGCAAGATTCCCGAGGTGGCCGAGCGCCTGCTCGACGTCGCGTCGTTGCGTGCCGAGTGTTCTCGTATCGGCGTTCGTGAGCTCGTCGTCGTCAAGGGCCCCGGTTTCGGTGGACCCGACTGGGTTGCCAAGATGGGCCCCGTCACGCTGAAGGACTCCGAAGAGGTCCGCTTCGAGCGCCTCTTCAAAGATGGCCACTTCAAAGCCAGCGAATACGGCGCCGAGGGTGGCGAGATCCAGGTCGGTCTCAAGAAGAGCAAGAACCTGGCCGCCGACATCACCCTCTTCATCGAGACCGTCTGGAAAAAGCCCGCCCCCGAGTAGGACGTGTCCGCCCACCGGGGCGCTCATCGACCACGCGTGTCCCACGTTGCGGAGGGATATGCCGCAAGTTCTTGCGGGGATTGGCTCCGCTTCGAGCGCTCGGTGGTTTGCGGAGGGATATGCCGCAAGTTCTTGCGGGGATTGGCTCCGCTTCGGTGGGGATGTGGCTAGGTGGAGGCGTCGGCTTCGAGGGCTTCGACCGGAGAGCGGTGGCCTTGGCTGGACAGGACCCAGCCGAGTGAGCGGTGGCGATCGAAGCGCCACCAGAAGCCGTCAGGGTCGAGGCGTAGCTGCACGTCGGCGTTGGTCACGCTGTTGTCGAGGGAGCGAGCCGGAATGGGGAGCGCGGCCTTGGCCGGGGCGAGATCGACCGGATCTGGCGTCCACGGTTCGCTGGCCACGAGCACGCCGTCAGCCCCGCCAACGCGCCATGCAACGGCGAGCGTGGCGAGCTCATCGGTATCGAGATCGAGTGCGTCGGCGATGTCGTTGAGAAGATCGATGTCTCGCGCTGCGTTGGCCGCGCGGCGTGCGCCGTCGACGATCGGCGGATGTTCGAGCCCGGCTGACGCGCCGTGGTCGACAACACCCCATGCACGAACCGCAGCATCGGTAGCCAGCAGATCGAGCGATGCGAGATTGACGCCGGCATCGACTGGCGGGCGATGACGAATGGTGACGGGGCGATGTGGCCGTGACGGGACCGGCACCTTCGGGAGCCGACCGAGCTCGCGCTCCCACGCTTCGGCTGCCGGCATACCAACGACCGGAGTGGCTTCGTCGGGAGCGGTCGCCCCGTCGCTTCGCCGGCGCCGAATCTCGTCGAGGAGATCAGGCCGACTCCGACCACGAAGCAACAACACGGTGAACGGGTCGGCATCGATCAGATCGGTGATCAGGTAACACAGCGCCGCAGCGTGTTTGCACGGGTCGCCCCAGTCGGGGCACGAACAGTCAGGCACGAGGTCGGACGCACCCGGCAACAGCTCAACACCGATGTCTTCGCACTCGTGGAGAAGGGCAGGCGGCAATTCGCCGGTGAGGAGAGAAGCGGAGTGAGCAGCCCGGCTCACGATCAGATCGATGACTTCATCCCACTGCGCATCGCTCAACGGGCGAACCGACACGTCGGTGCGGTAGTCGTCGGTTCCGAGCACCACGGCCTTCACGTGGCCTGGGAGGACTTCAGCGGTTTGCACGTGGCCTTTACGAGCGTAGGTTCGACCGCGAGCCAGGCGGCCGTCGTCGCCATCAGCCCTCGTTTCGAGCGCATCGACCCAGGCGAGCCCCCACCACGTGTCACCGAACTGCCTCGCCATCAGGCGGCCTCGATCGGGTTGCCGCTCGACGAGCCGCTGGCGTCGCTCGAGCCTTCGGAATCGCCATCGGTGAGGTCGATCGTATTGTCGTCGAGGCGGACGAGCGCGGCGAGATCGTCGTCGTCGAGGTTGCCGATCCAGCTCTCGCCACCGCCAACCACCTTGTCGGCCAATGCTCGTTTCGCTCGGAGCAGTTCGGCGACACGATCCTCGACCGTTCCTTCGGTCACGAGACGGTGAACCGAGACGGTCTGAGTCTGCCCGATGCGGTAGGCGCGATCGGTCGCTTGATCCTCGACGGCGGGGTTCCACCAACGGTCGTAGTGGATGACGTGGGTTGCCGCGGTGAGGTTGAGGCCGGTACCGCCGGCCTTGAGCGACAGGATCAAGACGGGGAGTGTGCCGGCCTGGAAACGATCGACGAGCTCTTGTCGCTTGTTGAGCGACAGGCCGCCATGCAACATTGCAGCCTTCACGCCGCGCTTGGCCAGGTGTGTTTCGAGCAGTTCACCCATCGCCACGTATTGGCTGAACACGAGGGTTTGCTCGCCATTGCTCATGGCGAGGTCGATCAAACCATCGAAGGCGGCAAGCTTGCCTGAACGGCCCTCGAGTGGTTCGGTCTCGCCGAGGAACTGGGCCGGGTGGTTCGTGATCTGCTTCAACGCAGTGAGCAGCCGGAGCACGATGCCGTGGCGAGCGAGGCCCTCGTTGTCTTTCAGATCGGCCAGCACCTCTTCGGTGGTCGCCCGATAGAGCGAGACCTGCTCGTCGGTGAGCGGCACCACAACGTCGCGCTCGTTCTTCGGTGGCAGCTCCGGAGCGATCCCCGGGTCGGTCTTCTTTCGGCGCAGCAGAAACGGAGAGACGATCGAGGCGAGACGGGCGGTGGCTTCTGGATCGCCGTCCTTCTCGATCGGCGTTGCGGTGTTGCGGCGGAAGGTTTCGAGCGGGCCGAGAAGGCCGGGAACCGCCCAGTCGAGAATCGACCACAACTCGCTCAAGCGGTTCTCGACGGGGGTTCCCGTGAGCGCAATCCGAGCCCGCCCCGGTAGCTGTCGAAGCGCCTTTGCGGTGCGCGAGCGAGGGTTCTTTGCGTGCTGGGCTTCGTCTGCCACCACGAGATCCCATGCGACGGTCGCGAGCGTGTCGACGTCGGTGCGAACAACGCCGTAGGTCGTGATGACGAGATCGCCCGGCTCGACAGTGCCGAGCGAGCGGCTCGACCCGTGGAATCGGTGAACGATGGTGCCGGGCAGGAATCGCTTGGCTTCGCGCTCCCAGTTGGCAACAAGCGACGTGGGGCAGACCACGAGCGTGGCGCCGCCTCGCTTGGCGTGGAGCGACAAGAGCTGAATGGTCTTGCCCAGTCCCATGTCGTCGGCCAAGCAGCCTCCAAGCCCGATATCGCACAGGTCGGACATCCATGCGAGGCCCCGCCTCTGGTAGGGGCGCAGCTCGGCCTGGAGCTGGGCGGGCTCGGGCTCCTCACGCTCGCCAGTGAGGGCCCGCAGTCGAGTTGCAAGATCGCCGACCGCTCCTCGAACTTCGACCTTGACCACCTCGAGCTCGTTGAGTGCACCAACGAGTGCGTCGGTGCCGGTCGGCGAAGCGTCGAGCGCCGCCATGTTGAGGCCATCGCCCAAAGCAGCGGCCAGAGCGTCAGCCGCGGAAATCGACGGCGCCCGCTCCTTGAGGCGATCTCGAGTTCGTTGATCGAGGCGAACCCAGCGACCTCGAATCGGGACGATCGCTCGTTTCGCTTCGCCCAAAATCTTGAGTTCGGCTTGGGTGAGGGGCGAACCGTCGAGCAGGAACTCCCAATTGACCGTGAGGAGGCTGTCGAGATCGGTGATCGTCGGCAGCGCTCCACCCGGGGCAGACGCCGACACGATGAGATTGCGTTCGATCGTTGGCGAGACCAGATCGGATGGCCACTTCACCTCGATGGACGCGGCCGACAGTGCGTCGAGGTTGTCGAGCAGTTCGTCGAGTTCGGTGTCGCTGATGTCGATCGACGATGGTGCCGAGCGATCGAGCGCGGGAGCGAGCGACGGGCAGATATCGGCCGCTCGGCGCAACCCGGAGAGGAGATCGACCTCAACCTCTCGGCCGAGGCGCTCCATCACCTCTCGTGGCGAGGTCCAGAGCTGACCGGCATCGACGACGAGCGACGGATCTCGTTGGCTGCGGAGCTGAAAGACGACCCGCCACCGCTCGCCCTGGTTGTCGTTGGGGATCAGGCTCGAGTCGAACGAGTGATCGAACGATCCGGGAGGGAACACCCGAAGCGCGAGCACTGCGCCAGCGCAGTGAACCGACGCGATGTCGTCGACCCATGAACGAAGATGGGGGAGCCGAAGCCGATCGGTGTCGGCGAAGGGGGGACTCTCGATGATCGCCGACGCTGAACTGGTGCGAACCATCGAATCGGCGATGGCGTCGTACAGGCCTCGCACCATCGTTGTTGGCTCGGCGAACTCGGTGGTCGGCTGGCCCGCCGCAAGTGGAATGCAGAACGCCTCGGTCGGCAGTGCGTCGGCCAGTTGGCCGAACCGTTCGCGATCGATGAGGTCGAGCGGGTCGAGACGCCAGGCATCAAAGCCCTCATCGCTGAGTGTTGGGAGGAGTCGGCCTCGGGCGACGAGATCGAGCGCGAGACGAACACCAACCGACCACGCTCGAACGGACGCGGTGACGTCGTCGCTTGCTTCGAGAGCAGCCAACTCGTTGATCGCCGACGCAACCGGGAGTGCACGAACGGAAGCGGTCGTGGTTGCGATCGTGCCGCCAGGGCCCGGGCGGTTGAGGGCAACCGAGCGGCGTTCGAGATGGTCGTCAGGAGCGACGAGATCGAGGAGTGACGTGCCTTCGTCATCGCGCCAAAGAGCGAACCACGATGCCCGGGGAGGATCAGCGATGACCAGCGTGGCGTGATCGCCCTCGCCAATCTGGCGATCGCTCGTTTCGCTCGTCCCGGATTGCACGATGAGAGCTTATGCCCTCACCACCCAAGCGGGAACGCACGTTCGTCCGATCGCTCCCGAGGGCGCGCGGGCGATGTCTGCCGGTCAGCACGTACAGATCGGAGTGAGCCGCGTTAGGGCTGGCAGGTTTCCTGGTATTCGAACAGGATCGAATCGCGCAGGTCCTGGCTGTTGTTCACGGCGGAGCGGAACGTGTCGTAGTCAGCCCGGGTGAGACCGGTTGCCGATAGCTGCTCGTCGAGTGCGACCTGCAACGCTTCGGGGGTTGGGAAGGTGCGGCGCTGAAGTTCGCACACCCACGTGGCTTCAAACTTCACGAAGGTGACTTCGTCGTCTGGCAGATCAACGTCCGGCCTCTCTGCGATGAGAAGGGTGGTTGTTGTGCCAAAGGTGGTCAACTCGGTCGAGTCGGCAAAGGCCAGATCTGGTGCTGCTTCGTCGGATCCGGTCCCGCATGCACCGAGCATGAGGGTCGAGGCAAGGGCAGCTGCTGTCACACGCGCAATCATCTTCACCTCCGTTTCTTCGGGGCAGATTGGCCTCCACTTGAGCCGGAAGTGAATGAAATCGGCCCGAGCAGTAGCGTCGCCGACATGACCACGCAGGAATCGACCGACAACACGACTGCTTCCGAACAACAGGTGACCATCGGACCCGTTCCGCGTGGTGAAGACTGGCCGGGCCTCGTCGACTCGCTCAACCGCCTTCTCCGCCTTCGGACGACGCCGATCGGTATGTCGATGTTTGCGACCGTGGAGGAGATGGAAGCCATCCCGCGGATTCGACGTCCGAAGGACATCCACACGACCGATCAGATCGTTGGTATGGCCAGTCGCTTGAACTGGACCGTCGGTATTACCAACGACGATCTGGTTGGGCCGCAATGTGGCGCGGTGATCGGTCTGCATCCCCGTGATGACGACTGGCTCAGCGGTGACAAGATGGCCGGGGTCTGGTTCGAAACGATCGAAGACTCTTCGGCGCATCAGCACGCCATGCACACCGTGCCGTTCGGCAAGTACCAGGCGATGGCCGTGTCACCGCTCGTCGCCGGTCGACTCGATCCGCCCGACATCTGCATGATCTACGCAAACCCCGCGCAGATGATCCTGCTCATCAACGGTCTCCAGTGGAGCGGCTACAAGAACTTCGAGTGGGGCTGCGTCGGTGAGTCCGCCTGTGCAGACTCGTGGGGTCGAGCACTGTCGACGGGCGAACCAAGCCTCTCGATTCCCTGCTTCGCCGAGCGCCGATACGGCGGTGTGCAAGATGACGAACTTCTGATGGCGATGCCGCCGCAGTTCGTGCCGAAAGCGATCGCTGGTCTGCAGGCACTGTCGGGCAACGGTCTGCGCTACCCAATCCCGAACTACGGCGTGCAACAAGATGCACGGGCTGGTCTCGGAGTCTCCTATGGCTGAGGCTCAACCTGCGCAGAACGATGACGCCGGCCCACATGTCGACCGCGCTCGTTTTGACGAGAAAGTCGTGATCGTCACCGGTGGTGCGTCGGGTATCGGCGCGGGAACGGTCCGTCGATTCGTCGAGGAAGGGGCATCCGTTCTGATCGCCGATCTCGACGGTGATGGCGCGGCTGCGCTTGCCGATGAGTTGGGCGAACGCGTGGCGTCACTTCGCACTGACGTTTCAAGTGAAGGCGATGTTGCCGCTGCGGTGAGCGAGGCTGTCGACCTCTTCGGTGGCCTCGACATCGTGTTCAACAACGCAGGGTTCGGGGGAGCGCTCGGTCCGCTGGTCGAAGCGTCGGTGGAAGACTTCGATCTGACCTTCGACGTCCTCGTGAAGTCGGTCTTTCTTGGGATCAAACACGGCGCGCCAGAGATTGCGAAACGTGGAGGTGGGTCGATCATCAACACGGCGTCCATCTGTGCGAAGCGCCCCGGGTGGGGTCCTCACCTCTACTCCGCAGCGAAGTCGGCCGTTGTTGCGTTGACCGAGACGGCCTCGCTCGAGCTCGCTGAATCGAAGATCCGGTGCAACGCCATCTGCCCGGGTTTGATCGCAACGCCGCTCTACGTCGGCAACCCCAACGCCACCAATGAGCAGCTCGCCGAGGTGCGCGAACGCGACGCGTCACTGCACCCGCTCGGCCGAGTCGGTGAACCGGCCGACATCGCTGGCGCCGTGACATTCCTGGCATCGGACGACGGTGCCTGGATCACCGGACAGCACTTCTCCGTCGACGGCGGCATGAACGTTGGCCCACGATTCGAGGACTGGCCGGAGCCGTTCCGCACGACCCATCCAATTCGCCACCATCGGCCACCAGGCCGCTAGTCGAGTCAGCGCAGATCAGCTAGACCTGTCAGCGCAGATCGGTCGGTCTGCGCTCAGGCTTGCGGCCGGTCGTTCAGGTGTCAGCACTCAGGAGCACGAACGGACTCAGGTCAGTCGGGGTCGATGAGAGCGTCGATGACCGAGACCGGATTGGTGTTGTTCAACACGGCGTCATAACGAGGGGCCATTGCCTGCACCATCGTTTGGTCGGTGAAGATCCAGAACGTTTCGTTGATGATTGCGTCGTGCACGAGATCGGCGACCTCGTCTGGCGGCATGCCCGACGCGAGCAGCTCGCGTACGAACGCTGAGCGAACCTCGGCTTCCTCACTCGGTTCGTCAAGGGCCGATGGCGCTGCCCACTCGGGTCGGTTGCGGTCGCTGTCGGCGATCTTGGTTTGCACCCACCCGGGGCAGAGGCACGACACGCCGATCGTTGATGCCGCAAGCTGGTGGTGGAGTCCCTCGGTGATGCCGACAACGGCCCACTTCGAAGCGGAGTACGCGCTGTGGCCCGGGAAGTGTCCGGCCATCGATGCCGTGTTGATGATGTGGCCGTCGCCATGTTCGAGCATGTGGGGGAGGAACGCTTCGTGGCCGTGGACAACACCCCAGAGGTTGACGTCGATAACCCACTTCCAGTTCTGCAGATCGATCACATCGGAACCGAGCGTGCTGCCAGCGACGCCCGCGTTGTTGCACAGAACGTTGACCTGCCCGAACCGTTCGATCGACGCGGCCGCAAGAGCTCGGACGGCATCGGCGTCGGCCACGTCGGTGATCGATGTCATCGTCCCGATCGTCTGGCCAGCGGCAACAGCCGCGGCGGCGACCTGTGCTTCGGCCTCGGCGAGAACCGGCTCTTCGATGTCGGCCATCACGACGTTCATGCCAGCGCGGGCAAAACGGACGGCGAACGAGAGGCCCATTCCGCTCGCTGCTCCGGTGATGACGGCGGTTCTTCCCTGAAGTTCCTTCATGGCCCGGGAAGGTAGCCCGGCCCGCTCAGAACGAAGAATCCCGTCCGCATCCCAAACCTGTGCGGGTCGGAATAGCGAGCCGCCGTATCGCCGCTCTTTGGGCGGCGTTGCACTCCGACCGGGGAAAGGCCGGCGGCGAGAGCCGGAACCTTTAGAGGATGTCGAGGACGAAGGGGAAGCGGTCGGACTGGAGCTGACCGTCGGCGTCGAGCCACTGGACGACGAGGATGACCTCTTCGCTTCCTTCGCTCACCGTTGTGGGGTCAACCCAGAAGCGGGCGACGTCTCGTTCGTTGGCCCGCAGGCGAGCGTCGTGGTGGAGGCTCGTGAAGGTTTCTTGCGGGTAGTAGATCGGCACGTCGCCCTCGATGGCGACGCTGATGTCGCTCGTCATCGGTGCGAGTCCGAGGAAGTCGAGCTCGACCCAGTTCGATGCGCCATCGCCTCGGCTGGAGACGGTGGCGTCGTCGGTCAGCAGCTTGTACTGCTCACCGTCGAAGTCGACGAGGCGGAGGTTGAGACCGCCGGGGAAGTAGCGGTAGGTCTCGCCTTCGAACTCCCACTCGGCAACAACTTGGATGAAGAAGCGTTCGGGTGTGGCATCGCTCGTCGTGAGCTTGAAGCGGGTGACGTCGATCTCACCGGCGGAAAGGGTGAGGTCTTGTTCGAGGAAGGCGGCTTCGCGGCCCTCGGCGTAGGCCGTTTCGGTGCCGACCTGCCATTCCTGCACGACCATACGGAAGTTCTCCATGGTGGTCGGGGCGGTCCATGCGACGTTGATCCACGTGTCCTCACCCCGCACGATCGAGACGTCGTTGTCGCCGAGCATGACGGGTTGTGAGGTCCACTGCGCCGATGCCGGTGCGGTCACGAACGCCACGCTTGCGAGGCAGGTTGCCAAGAGCAGAGAGCAGATACGGCGAGCGGACATGCCCCTTCTACGACACGATGTGACGATTCCTTGACCATCCCCAGCGGGGTGAAAATACCCAACGGCCGGTTCGAGTTTGATCGACAAGCGGCGTCAACAGTCGACGCCGAGACGGGTCAAACGGACCAGCCAACCAGCTTCGTGTCGAGGTACTCGTCGAGGCCGACGTGTCCGCCCTCTCGACCGATCCCAGATTCCTTCATGCCACCGAACGGCGCCGCGGCGGAGGTTGGGTTGATGTCGTTGATTCCAATGATGCCGAAACGCAGTCCCTCAGCGATTCGCCAGGCTCGGCTGACGTCCCTGGTGTAGAGATAGGCGGCGAGGCCGTAGGACGTGTCGTTTGCCTTGGTCAAGATGTCGTCCTCGTCGTCGAACACGATCACCGGGGCAACCGGACCGAACGTCTCTTCGTTGTGAATCGTCATGTCTGGAGTGACGTCGGCGAGCACGGTTGGGGCAAAGAAGTGTCCGGCGTCGAGCCCATCGGCGGTGAGGCGATCGCCGCCGGTCAGAACCGTTGCTCCCTTGGCCCTCGCGTCGTTCACCTGGCGCTCAACCTTTGCCACGCTCGCCTCGTCGACGAGCGGGCCAATGCTGACGCCGGCGGTGAACCCTTCTCCGGCCTGCATCTTGGCAACCCGCTCAGAAAGGGTGTCGAGGAACGGCTCGGCGATCGACCGCTGCACGTAGATCCGGTTTGGTGAGATACAGGCTTGGCCGGTGTTCAAGAATTTCACGAGCGACGCACCCTTGGCGGCGTGGACGGGGTCGGCATCGTCGAACACGATGAACGGGGCGTGGCCACCAAGTTCCATGGACACTCGCTTCACGCCGGCCGATGCGGTCGAGCCGAGGAGCTTGCCAACCTCGGTTGAGCCCGTGAACGTCAGCTTGCGGACTCGGTCATCGGACAGGAGCGTTTCGCCGACTGGAACCGGGTTTGACGCGTTCACCATGTTGGCGACACCGGCCGGCAGCCCAACCTCGTCGAAGATCTCAAACACGGCCTTGGCGCACAGCGGCGTCTGCTCGGCAGGCTTCAGCACCATCGTGCAACCCGCGGCAAGAGCCGGTCCCAGCTTTCGGGTGAGCATCGAGATCGGGTAGTTCCACGGGGTAACAGCAGCGCAAACACCCAGGGGTTGGCGCATCACGAGGAATCGCTGATCAGCGCGAGCTGACGGGATGGTTTCGCCGTAGACGCGCTTCGCTTCCTCGGCGTACCAACGAAGGAAGTCGGCGGCGTAGTTCACTTCGTTGCGAGCGGCCTTGATCGGCTTGCCCTGCTCGGTGGTCATCAGCGTCGCCAGGTCTTCGTGGCGCTCGACCATCAACTGCCACGCCGAATACAGAACGTCGCTTCGCTGGTAGGCGGTGAGCCCGGCCCACGAATCGAACGCGGCGTCGGCAGCAGCGATCGCGGCTGTTGTTTCCTCGGCGCCACCGTCGGCCACCGAGCCGATGACCTCGCCGGTCGCTGGGTTGGTCACGTCGAAGGTGCTCGAGCCGCTGATCCACTCGCCATCAATGAAATGCATGGCGGGATCCTACGGTTCGAACCCGATCTGAAACGACTTGGTTGCTCGTCGCAGCGCCTGGTCAGGGAGCCTCGATCACCACCACGGTTTGACCGGTGCTGTAGGCAATGAAGCCGGGAGCGACGAGCTCGACGTCGAGCAAGCAGTCGTCAGCCAGCGACCCGAGAAGCTCGCCGTCGGTGCTGTAGCGATGGAGTGCGCCCGTGTTGTAGGCGCACACGATCAGTTCGTCACCGACGCTCGCCATCCCCGTTGGCGCCGAGTCGGCAGGCATCACGGCGACCACGTCCGGATCGATCCCGGCATCGCCCCGAGCGAGCCGCTCATCGCCATCCTGGGGGTGGTTGTCGGCAACCCAGATCGAGCCGTCGGTTCGTTCGACGAACGCAAACGGGTTGTTCCAGGGGCCGGACTCGATGGCCGGTATCTGATCGGCCGGCCCATCGGGGTCGAGGCGGACGAGCTTGCCGGTCGGGTCGTTTGGGTCGGCCTGACCGTCTCGATCATTGAGGAGCCCGACACCGAGCAACAGATCGCCGTCGTCGAGTGCGATGATGCGGCCGCCGTTACCGCCCCGAACCGTTTCCGGCCCCGACCAGACCGTTCGATGGTCATCTCCCGATCGGTTGATCTCGAGCACAACAAGCCGCTCATCGGCATCGATCGCGCCGGCGAAGAGGCGGCCATCGGGCGCAACGGCGAGCCCGACGAGGCCTCGTTGGCCCTCCGTGCTCACCTCGACTTCGGCGATCGATTCACCAAACTCGTCGGCGATCGCCCCTTCGATCGATGCCCAGAGAATCGTGCCGTCGGTATCGACGGTGATCGCCACCGCCTGTGCATCGAAGGTGCGTGGCCCAGCGGCACCAGGGTTTTCATCGGCGACACATCCAGCGCAGAACAATGCGGCGACGATGGTGACGATGGCGATCGCCAGTCTCTTCGTCACCGGCGTGCGAGAGCGATCGCTGCGAGTTCGGACACGATGCGCGGGTCGAGCGCTGGGTCGTCGGGCGTGTCGGCGAACACGATGATGGCAACGGCGACGTCGCCGACGACACCAGCGGCCAGTGCGTAACTCGTGCCCTGAGCGTCCGCGCCATCAGGACTGAGCACGACGGCGTCTTCGGCTCCCTCGATCCAGACATCGGCGAGCACCGCTGGGATGCCATCTTGTTCGCCGCAACCAACTTGTCCGGCGAAGGACTCGACCCAGACCGATGCCTCGGAGGTGTAGCTCACGATCTGCACGATTCGCGGATCGCCGAAGGGCCCGACGAACTCCGTGTTGAAGCCGTCGTAACGGCCGGAATCGACCAGCTCGCACGGCGCGCCGCCATATTGCGCGATCGACGAGTCGGCGACCGTCTCGAGGTAACGAATTCGTTCGAAGTCTGTGCCGAGCCCTGCGTCGATCAGATCAGCCTCGACGAGTGCGATCGGCGGGCCGTCGGGAACCTCATCGGTGTTCGCAAGGACGATCGCCTCACCGAGGCTGGTCGACAAGAGGTCGGCCATTTGTTCGGGAGTTGGCAAGAGGTCAGGTGTGTCGGCGAACGCCACGATTGCGATGAGCACATCGTTACGCAACGCGGCGCCGCCCGACGCGAATCCTTCTTCGCTATCGGCGAACGAGAAAACGAGGATCGAGTCGTCCGCTCCGGCGACCGCGATGTCGACCACTTCGAGGTTCAGTTGGTCGTCCTCTTCGCAGTCGACCAATCCTTGGAACGCAGTGATCCACTCGCCGACGCTGTCGCCGTTCTGAATGATCTGGTTGAACTCGAGGTCCTCGTCGCGTTGGAAGGTGACGCTCAAGCCGTCGACCATCGCCGGATCGGTGCGGCCGCAGGTGTCCGTGGTTGGCTCGCGCGGCTCAACGATCTCGGGTGTCTCGCCGTTCCATGTGCCACCCAGACGTTCGGTCAGTTCGGCTTCGGTGAACACGGCGTCGGCAAAGGGAGACACTTCCCAATCCTCCAGCACGTCGTCATCGCCCGGCTCCGGGTCAGGCTCCGGCTCGGGATCTGGCTCTTCGGCAGGCTCGTCTTCGGAGTCGTCGGTGCCCTCGGCCTCCTGCGCGTCCGGCGCAGAGGTCTCGACCGGAGCGCTCCGCAACGTCGTCTCCGGCGTTTCGTCGACGGTGGTGATCGGCGAGTCGGTCGCCGTTTCGTCGCCAGCGCTGCTCGTGCACGACGCAAGGATCATCGCGAGTGTTAGAAGTGGAGCCGCCCATCGAGGTCGACTCACACGGATCGATCGTGTGGCCGTCATGGCGGTGAGAGTACGGCACGCACCAACGGTGCTCGTGTCAGGCCATCGTGGTGTCACATGCTCGAAAGGTTGCGTAGGGCCGCCAGTGCGTCGGTGGTCAACCCCCGGTTCAGGCTGGCGCACGCATGATGAGCCGGACGGTCGGCCTTGCTACCTTGAAGCGGCCAATCGGCCACCCTTCCTCACCGACGCGGAGATGCAGTGACCTCTCGACCCTTCAACATTCTCGGACTTCAACAGATCGCCATCGGCGGACTCGATCTTGGGGCGCTTCGCAACCTCTGGGTCGACACGCTCGGTGTTGAGAAGATCGGCGATTTCACCAGCGAGTCAGAGAACGTCGCGGAAGACATCCTTCGCCTTGGTGAAGGCCCTCATGCGGTTGAGATCGACCTGATGCAGCCGCTCGATCCGGATGCCCGGCCAAAGGTGCACGATCCGAAGCTGAACCACATCGGGCTGTGGGTCGACGACTTGCCAGCGGCGGTCGAGTGGCTCACCGAGCAGGGCATGCGATTCACCCCGGGCGGCATTCGTCCCGGTGCTGCTGGCCACGACATCATCTTTATGCACCCGAAAGGGAACGAGGAATCGCCGCTGTCTGGTGTTGGTGTGCTGATCGAACTGGTTCAGGCGCCGGCCGACGTGATCGAAGCACTCACCCCGGCCTGAGTTGTGCGGTGAGGCATCCGGCTCGTTCGGGAGCCGTTGCCGCAGTCCTGCCGGTCAGGTCTTGCCAGCGAACAACTGCATGAAGCGGGTTCGGACCCAATCCGTCACGCGCACCGTGGTCCATTCGCGGCGGTGAGCCTCGGCGATGGCGGGTGTGGTCGCGAGCCATGCGCCGAGCGCAACGAGCGCGATACGCCACCACATCGAACGCAGCGCAAGCACTGTCTGGCGTAGCAACCAGCGATTCGGAGCGTTCGAGTCGGTGCAGTCGAGATCGGCCGTCTCGACATCGGCACAGGTGATGGCGTCATCGGTGAGGTCGGCAACCGACGCCACCTCGTACGCGAGCTGATCAACCCTGGTCGGGGTGTGCAGTGGCGCCTTCAGATCAAACCAGGCCACGGCAGCATCGAGCATGGCGTCATGCCCTCGTTCGTTCGGATGCATGCTGTTGTTCAACCAGTTCGACGGGTTCAACGTGTCTTGGATCGATCCCGTCATCGGGCTGGCTGCGAGGAAGTTGAGCCCGCGGTCGCTCACCTGGCCGCCCTCGCACAGCTGCAGCCCGGGTTCGACAAGGGCGTTCTCCATGTCGTCCAAGACGATGACACCTTCGCGAGCCGCCGCCGACCGGATCACGGCATTCAGTTCACCGGTGTACGCATCGAGGAAGTGATGCTCGTTCGTTCGGAGCAGCGTTGCGTCACAGCCCGGCAACTTGATGGCTCGTGGGTAGGGGACGGCGACGATCACCGCATCGTCGCCGACAGCCGCACGGATGCGCCGGTAAGCCCCGACGACCGCTTCCTCCACCGGGATGCGAGCCTGGTCGACACCGGGCGGGGCGTTGCCGAGCGCCAGGCGGTCTCGCAGCGACTGCGCAACATCGGCACAGTTACCCGGGGCGAGGCACGCCTGGCCGAGCCGAGCGAAGCCAGCGTCGTTTCCGCCGACGCTGACGATGACGAGTTCGATGTTGAACTCGTCAAGGTTGGCGAGTTGATCGCTCGTGTCGATCGCCGGCGTCCGAGCGCCCGAACAGGCACGGAAGATCACGGTGTTTGGAACGACGTCGCTTTCTTCGGCGACACGAACCGCCCACGACGAGGAGGCTTGGCGGCACGTGTTGCCGTTGCGTTCGTTGGTGCCGTCGATGAATCGGCGCGCTCCCTCTCCCGAAATGAACGAGTCGCCGACGACTAAGACAGCGGGCGACGCTCCGGCATCAGGATTGGCCCCTGGCTCGGCACCGACCGCAGCGAAAGGGGCCTTGTCGACCAGGTTTTCCGGGGGAGCGACGGTTCGAGGGGCGGCAGCCCAGATGAGGGTGATGGCCACGATGATTGCGAGTAGGTCGCCGTCGCCCTTCGAGGCTGCGGTGGCGATGAGAAGCACGAAGGCCGCGACGGTTCCGAGGGCATAACTCACCGGCAATCCGGAGCCGCGCAACAACACGAAGCCGGCGATCAGGAAGGCAACCCCGGCGATGGTGACCGGCCAGAACAGCGCTCGTTGTGATGGGTTGTTGACGAGCTGGTCGATGCGGTCTTCGGACCCGATCACGATGCCGAGGTGTCCGAGCATCATGGCGCCGGCGACGAGTTTCAAAGCGAGCGAGGCCGAGGTGGCTGGCACGAGCCAAAGGGCAACCACGATCAATGCACCCGTCGCGGCCATGACGACCGGCCCGCGCCAGCCGTTTGGCCAGTGCGAAAAGCGGAGCTCGTTGATGGACGACGAGAGCAGAACAAACCCCGTCACGAGGGCCAGAAACTCCAGCTCGTCCGCAACGGCTGGCATCAGCTGGGAGAGGGTCACGAGCTGGGTCAGAATCGCGACGAGGACCACGCGAGTCCACCAACGAGATCGTTTGGCGTTTGCTCCGTCGTGGTCATGATCGTTTCGGATGACGCGGCCGAGCCGGACGAGGGCAACGAAGAGCGCACCGCCGGCAATGAGGACGAGGATGGACGAGCCGAAGGCACCTGCAACGGTGACCGACGCCGCCGCGAGGCCGAGCCAGAGATAGGCGAGGCTGATCGCCCGAGCTCGTCGGCCCCAGAGCGAGCGCGCGGGTTCGACGAACGTGCGCACCAGCTGATCGACCATGGTCGACATCTCGGGTTCCCTCCGCTGTCCGGCTCGAGCACCATCGCAGATTCTCGACGCTCTCGAAACTAGCAGGGTGCTGAAAAACGCATGTCGGCGCCAGAGCCGGTGGGGGCGCTGTCGCCCTTCGTTCGTTGCGGTGGGCACGGATACGGTTTGGGTGGTGACCGATCTTGTTCTTTCCCAACTCGATGCACTCGGTCTGGCCTACGAGGTGGTGCCGTGCGACCCGGATCTGGCTGACACCGCAGCGTTCTGCGAGGCCTACGGCTATGCCGCCGAGGATTCTGCAAACGCAATCGTCGTCGCGGGGAAGGCCGACCCAGCCCCGCATGCCATGTGTCTTGTATTGGCCAGTACTCGCCTCGACGTCAACAAGGTGGTGCGGAAGAAGCTGGGAACCCGCAAGGCATCGTTTGCGTCTGGCGAGACGACGATCGAGTTGACCGGCATGCAGATCGGCGGGGTCACCCCGTTCGGCACCACGACCGACCTCCCGTTGTGGATCGATGCCCGAGTGATGGAGCGTGAGCAGCTGATCATCGGCGGTGGAAGTCGTGATCGAAAGCTGTTGGTTCCGCCAGCCACACTCGCCGGCCACCCGCTCGTCGAGGTGGTCGAGGATCTCGCGAAACCGGCACCGACCGAGTAGTTCCCCCGCAGGGTTTCGCATACGGCGCAACGAGTGAATCGAATCGAAACATCGGCTTCGTTGCGCCGGCCGGCGAGATTGGTTTCTTGACGTTGTGGCCGGGCACGCGGCGGTCCCGCTATTCTCTCCGGCGGTTCGAGCATGGGCTCGATCGTGAGGGGATTGTCTTCCAATGCGTCGTTTCCGGATCATCGCTGGCTTTGTTGTCGCCGTCACCTCGGTCGTAGCCGGCATCGGCCCGTCGCCCGCTGCCGCCCAGACACCAGCGAACACGCTCGAGCTGTCGGAATGCCCCTGGCTGACCGACCCGATCGTGCGGCTCTACTCCGCCTACTTCCTTCGTCCGCCGGAGCAAGAGGGCTTCGATTTCTGGGTCGAGGCGATGGACAGCGGTTCGTTCAGCCTCGACACGATGTCGCAATTCTTCTCCGGCGGTGCAGAGTTTGAGCGTCTGTATGGAGACAAGAGCAACGCCGAGTTCGTCACGCTGATCTACGAGAACGTCCTCAACCGTGCTCCGGAGCAAGAGGGCTTCAACTTCTGGGTCGGTCAGCTCGATCAAGGCCTGATGACCCGTGGCCGCGTGATGCGGAACTTCTCTGAGAGCCAAGAGAACGTCGCCAAGACCGGCACCGCTTTGCCGCCGGCCGGCTACCTGTCGGCGTTGCCACTCGGCACCGAGTTCGTCTGCGGCCGCGGTTCGGTCGTGATCCCGGTTCCGGTCGCTCCAACCTCATGGTTCGGACTGCCTATGCAGCCGTCGGCTGGTGCAACGTGGAGCTCCTTCATCCACCCGATCGACTCGGCTGGCAACATCTTGCCGGGAGCTCCGCCAGCCACCGAGAACGCTGAGCCAGCCAACCGCCTCTACGCCGGCTTCTTGCCCGTTGGCAACACCTTCATGCAGGTCACCGTCGACGACGCCGTCACCTGGTCGATCGTGTTCGTCCCCGGCCAGTTCTCCGGCGATGCACTCGCCCAGACCTGGGTCGGCCGCCCCGGCATCCCGTTCCAGTAGACCTGCGTAAATCGAGGTCTGACCCCACGGCTTACGCAGGTTGGTGCCAGTAGGGGTCGCGGAGTATTCGTTTCTTGAGTTTGCCGCTGGCTTCGCGGGGGAGTGCGTGGACGACGTCGACGCTCTGCGGGAGCTTGAACGACGCAAGTTGTTCGCCCGCGTAGGCGATGAGGTCGGCGGCAAAGGTGTCGCTCTCGACCGCCTCGGGGATGAGTTCGACCACGGCCTTGATCGCCTGGCCAAGGTCGGGGTCCGGGATGCCGAACACGGCGACGTCGCCGACCTGGGGGTGTGCGCTCAACACGCCCTCGATCTCGGCGGGGTAGATGTTGGTTCCGCCGCGCAGGATCAGGTCGACCCGGCGGTCGGCCAGGAAGAGATAGCCCTCGTCATCGAGCCAACCGACGTCGCCGACCGTGAACCGGCCATCGGGCAGTCGGCTCGCCTCGGTCTTGTCCGGAGCGCCGTGATAGCTCGGTGCGCCGTCGGGGCGATGGGCGTAGATCGTGCCGATCTCGCCGGCGGGAAGGTCGTTGCCGTCATCGTCGACGATCGACAGCGCCAGCGTGCCCTGGGCTCGGCCGACGGTGCCGGGCCGTTCCAGCCATTCAACAGCTGAGCAGATCACGGGACCGGTTCCTTCCGACGATCCGTAGAGCTCGGTGATCACCGGGCCGAACCACTCGATCATCGCTCGTTTGGCCCACTGTGGACATGGAGCGGCGGTGTGGAGCACCCACTGAAGCGATGAGACGTCGTAGCGATTCTTGATCGCATCGCTGAGCTTGAGCAGCCGGATGAACTGTGTCGGCACCATCGGCGTTGAGGTCACGCCGTGGTCTTCGATCGCCTTCAACACAGCCTCAGGCTCGAACCGCTCCATGATCACGAGCGTGTGCTGCCGAGCGAGCGACATCGTGATGCAGGCTCCGCCGAGGGCGTGATAGGCCGGGGTCGACAGCAACATCACACCGCTCTCGGGTGCGGTTGCGAGGGTGCCCCAGTTTGCGAAGCGGGGTGCCCACATCGAGACGGGGCCGGCGAAGTCCGTTCGGGTCACACCCTTCGAGCGACCGGTCGTTCCGCCGGTGTACTGCAGCGCCGAACCCATCGGGCGCTCGGCTGGCGGCTCGGTCGATCCAGTCGCAAGCCAGGCATCGAACTCATCGCCGAGCACTCGCACGTCGTCGATGCCGGCGATCGCCGCAGCCTCGCGAGCCTTTGCCTCGTTCTCCTCGTCGGTGACGAGCATCTTCGATTCGGAGTCGGTGAGCAGGTCAGCGATCTCGCCAGCGGTGAGGTGCCAGTTGAGCGGGACATAGCGGCTGCCGGCACGCCCATTACCCGTCATCAGGATCGGCCACTCGATCCGGTTCTTCGCCAGCAGCGCCCAACGAGCGCTGTCGGTGATGCCAGCATCGATCAGCAGGTTCGCGAACCGGATTGCGCTGGTCTCGAGTTGATCCCAGGTCAGAGACTTCTCACCACATCGAACCGCAACGCCATTCGGGTCGTCAGAGCTGAATGGGAAGAGCGTTGTTGG